>DATMFV010000035.1:0-188794 GCA_035555975.1 Chthoniobacteraceae bacterium | reverse complement strand
CAACATTGAGCCGGTCACCGCCGAGACCGCCCTGAAACTCGGCCGCGCCGCCGCCCATGTCATCACCACGCTCAGCCGGCGGACCCGGCGCGACGCCACGCGGCCCAAGATCGTGCTCGGCAAGGATACGCGCCTTTCCGGTTACATGCTGGAGAACGCGCTCGTGGCGGGGATTACCTCGCTCGGGGTCGATGTGCTGCTCATCGGGCCGCTTCCGACGCCGGGGGTTGCCTATATCACCCGTTCGCTGCGGGCCGATGCGGGGATCGTGTTGAGCGCCTCGCACAACCCGTACGAAGACAACGGCATCAAGTTTTTCCGGCACGACGGCTACAAGCTCGACGACTCGATCGAAGAACAGATCGAGCACCTCGTCTTCAGCGGCGAGATCGAGACGATCCGGCCGACCGCCGACAACATCGGGCGGGCCACCCGCATCGACGACGCGCTCGGCCGCTATATTGAATACGCCAAATCGAGCTTTCCGCGAGGGTTGACCCTCGACCGCTTCCGGATCGCGCTCGATTGCGCCAACGGCGCGGCCTACAAGTCGAGCCCGTGCATTTTGCGCGAACTCGGGGCCGAGCTTCAGGTGATCCACAACCATCCCAACGGGCGCAACATCAATGCCGATTGCGGGAGCACCCACCCGGAAGTCATTTCCGCCTTTGTCCGCGAACACGGGGCCGATATCGGCATCAGCCACGACGGCGACGCCGACCGGGTCATCCTCTGCGATGAAAACGGCGACATTGTGGACGGCGACGAGATCATGGCGATCGCCGCCATCGACCTCCTGCAACGCCGCCAGCTTCGCAACGACACGCTGGTGGCGACCGTCATGAGTAATTTCGGGCTGGATGAAACCCTCGCCAATGCCGGAGGCCGCGTCATCCGCACCAAGGTGGGCGACCGCTACGTCATCGAAGAGATGATGCGGGGCGGCTACAATGTCGGCGGCGAACAGAGCGGGCACATGATCTTCAACGACTTTTCGACCACCGGCGACGGGATCGTCAGCGCGTTGCAGATCCTCCGGATCATGGCCGACACCGGGCGTCCGTTGAGTGAACTCAAGACCTGCCTGAAAAAATACCCGCAGGCGCAGCGAAACCTGCGCGTCACGCGCAAGCCGCCGCTGGAGGAACTGCCCGAAATCCTCGCCCTGCTCAGGGAAGTCGAAACCTCGCTCCAGGGAGCCGGGCGGGTGTTGCTTCGTTATTCGGGGACGGAACCGAAAATCCGTCTCCTGATCGAAGGTCGCGACCAGGGGGGGATCGAAACCTTTGCCGACCGGCTCGCTGCTTTGATCGTAAAGGAAATCGGCGCGTGAACCTCTTCATTACCGGGACTGACACCGGCGTGGGAAAAACCTACGCCACCGTGCTGCTGGTCAAGGCGCTGCGCCAGGCGGGATACGATACCGCCGCGATGAAGCCGATCTGCGCGGGCGAACGTTCCGACGCGGAGCAGCTCTTTGAGGCGTGCGGGGGGACGGTGCCGCTCAACGAGATCAACCCGATCTGGTACCGCACCCCCGCCGCTCCCTACACCGCGGCGATGGTCGAAAACCGCCCGGTCGATCTCGCCCTGTTGCGGGACGGCTTCGCCCGGCTGCGCCAGCGCCACCGGTCGCTGATCGTCGAAGGGGTCGGCGGCTGGATGGTCCCGCTCGAGGCCGACTTCTTTGTCGCCGACCTCGCGGCGGAGTTTGGCCTGCCGGTCGCCGTCGTGGTTCACAACCGGCTCGGCGCGCTCAACCATACGTTGTTGACCGTGCGCGACATCCGGGCGCGCGGCCTGACCTTTGCCGGTCTGATCTTCAATGAAATCGACCCGGGCGACGATGTGGCAACCGCCACCAACGCCGCGATCCTCGAAGAACTTCTATCCATGAAGCCGCTCTTCGTCATCGGACCCGGGGCCGCCACCCTGAAACTTCCCGCGTCGCTCGCCGGTTGAAAAAAAGCCTCCCGTTCCAGGCCCGAAGAAGCCCGGTTCTGGAATAAAAGATGCTGCTTTTGATCGTTTTTCCCCCTCTCCACCTTGATTTTGAAAACGCTCCAGATTCTTGTCATCGACGGCAATTCCGCCGATCGGGAAAAGGCGCTCCGCGATCTCGAACAACTCGGCCACCGGGCGGCCGGGGTCGGCTCCGGAGAAGAAGCGGTCCATGGGTTCGAACCGGGAAAATACCACGCCATCCTGATTGATGCGCTTCTGGATGCCGCCGGGTTCGACATCTACGCCATCAGTTCCGAAATCCGCCACCTGGAGACCATTTCCAATGCCGATTTCCGGCCCGTGCAGCTCATCGCGCTCATCTCGCGCGTCCAGGCCGACACCCCGCACCGCTGTTTTGCGGCGGGGATGAATGATCTTTTGAAAAAACCGCTCCTGCCCCGGGAACTCAAGCGGGCGGTCGGGCGGGTGGCGACCTTTTACCGCCCTCCTTCCACCTCGATCGGCCATTGGGACGAACCGCTGCTCGACCCCGACCGTCTGGAGGAGATCCGCGCCATGGTCCCGCCCGACGAACCGAACCCCCTTCCCGCCATTCTCGAGCTTTTCCTCAACGAAACGCCCCCGCTGCTGCGCCGGTTCAACGAAGCGGTGCTGATCGGCAACAAGGAATCGACCTTCCTGCTCGGGCGGCAGTTGCAGGGGTCCTGCCAGAACTTCGGCGCGCGGCGGGTCTCCAACCTTTGCGCGGGGATTGAAGACGCCCTCAAACGCAACGCCTCCCCGAAGGGGCTGCTGCTCCTGCTCAACGAAGAGTTTACGCGGATGGTGAGCCGCCTGCACCACCTCCGCTTCGAAGGTTGACCCCGCTTTCCCCCTCAAAATTGAAATAAACCGCTTCCGCCCGCTCGCCGCTTGACCTCCACCACGACGTTGCCGTATCGGTTTACCCTCACTTTTTCACAACTTATTCACCATGACCGAATCCAACGCTTCCCACACCATCAGCCTTCACGAACTGGGGCAGAAATATTTCAAAGCCCTGCAACACCTCAGTGACCTGACCGCTTACGTCTGGGCCGGTGCGCGTTCCGTCAATGAAACGGCGTACGACGAACTTTCCCGCGGCGTCGCGGGTCTTCCCAACACGCCGTACCGCCTCTCGTTTGAGACCGCCAAGCACGAAGCCGAGCGCGCCTGGATGAAGCAGAGTGTCAGCGAAGTGATCGGCCTCTCCTACGTCTTCATCGAAGATATCCGCAAGCTCTGCGGGCTGGTCCTTTTCAACGCCACCAAGGCTTCGGGCCAGGGCGACCTCACCGCGCTCGCCGCCGAACTCAACAAGGTCCCGCCTCCCGCCGACCTTTTCACCCGTTTGAGCGAAATCCGCGAACGTTATCAACTGACGACCGACCTCGACGAGCACATGATCAGCCTCTCCAAGGCGGCCCGCACGCTGCTGCACCACAACGGCGTTCTTGGCGCCGAAGAGAAGTGCGATCTCAAGCTCAAGATGATCACGCCGCCGGCTGAAAAGGAGGGCCAGCACCGCATCGCCGATTTCGAAGCGTCGTGGAAACCGGGCGAGCGGATCTACCTCAACCGTGCCCAGCACGCCGCCGTTTTCACCACCGTTTCGCTCTTCTTCAGCGCCATGTTGACCGCTCTCCAGGATTACGCAAAGCGGTCCGGCGCCGTTCAGGAACCTGTTCATCAATGATTGAAAAGCCAGCGCTCCCCCCGCCGGATCTCCCTCCGCCGAGCTTCATGAATCCGCTCGAAAAGCGGATTCAATACAAATTCAGGAACTCGCTGTATCTGGCGGAGGCGCTGACGCATCCCAGCCTCGGGCACGAAACCCAACGCCATCATTTTGACAACCAGCGGCTGGAGTTCCTGGGGGACGCTGTGCTCCAGCTCATCTTTACCGAACACCTTTTCGCCCGGTTTCCGACCTTTCCGGAAGGCAAGCTGACGAAGATGCGTTCGCGCCTGGTCTCGCGCGAAGGGCTCAAGGTCCACGCCATCGCCATCGGCCTGGGCGAGTACCTGATGATGGGCAAGGGGGAGGAGTCGAGCGGCGGGCGCATCCGCGCCTCGGCGCTGGCCGACGCGTTCGAGGCGTTGATCGGGGCGATGTACCTCGACAGCGATCTCGACACCGTCAAGCGGTTCGTCCTGCGCGAAGCCGAGCCCGACATCCTGAACCTTCTCCACGAGCCGCTGCACGTCAACCCCAAGGGGCGGCTCCAGGAATTGCTCCAGGCGCTCTCGCCCCACAGCCCGGTCTATTCGATCGTCAGCCAGTCCGGCCCCGAACACCAGAAGCGGTTTGAATCGATCGTCCACTGGAACGGGATCGAACTCGGGCGCGGCACCGGCAAGAGCAAGAAGGAGGCGGAGTCCGACGCGGCGATCCATGCGCTCGAAGCCGAGCAGTGGAGCGTCTTCCTGACCGACGACGAAACTGGGGATGAAATCGTCAACAACTCGTCAAAAGAGCCCGAACAACGTTCATAACTCCCCCCGGAGCCCTTTTATCGGGGAAAATTCCCCGCTTCCCCCTCCCCTGTTCACACCCTTAAAACGGGCGTAAACCTTCTCTGGGACAAGGGAAAACGCGTTCGGACGAAGTTATTCGCCCGATGATGATGAAGAAGTAAGTTTTTTAAAAATTTCTCTTCTTCTTAACGCTGCGAACAACCCCGGCGCGCAGGCGCCCCGGGGAGGGCGGATCTCTGCGTCCGCCGCGGGATCTGAGGCCCGAAACGAAAAACGGTGCGAACCAACGTCCAACGCCCGGTCGGCGCGGAGGCCGACCCTCCAGAGGGTTTCCCGCCGCTTTTAAAGCGAACGATTTTGGGAACAATGCGTGAAAGCTGTGGAATGACTCCCAACAACTGCTCCATTTCAGGAGTTGTTCCGACGACGGCTCCATTTACCGCGAAGGAATTCACACCTTCTTTTTGCCCTCAACCCTTGATGGAGAGAGCCATTTGGCCCGTTTTTGAAAGTTATTCACACGCTGATGATGAAGAATGGATGGGTTAAAAATTTTCTCCTCTTCATAGGAATGCGAACAACCGCCCGGCGGGCCCCAACCGGGCCGCAGGCGGGCGGCGAATCCTTGACTTCCGCAAGCGACCTTTTACCCTTCCAGCTCTTTAGAAAACGTATATGACTCTTCCAACAGACCTACTTTCCCGGGCCGCCGATGAAGCCCGGGGCCTTGCCATTGACGCGGTGCACAAGGCGGCTTCGGGGCATCTCGGGCTTCCGCTCGGGTGTGCCGAACTCGGCGCCGTTCTTTTCGGACAAGCCCTGAACTTCAACCCCGACGAGCCGAAATGGCTCAACCGCGACCGGTTCATCCTCTCCGCAGGCCACGGCTCGATGTTCATTTATGCCTGGCTCCACCTCGCCGGGTATCCCCTTTCGATCGACGAAATCCGCAATTTCCGCCAGCTCAAGAGCCGGACGCCGGGTCACCCCGAATCGTTCGAAACCTCCGGCGTCGAAGCGACCACCGGGCCGCTCGGCCAGGGGATCGCCAACGCGGTCGGTTACGCCGTCTCCGCCAAGATGGCCGCGGCGCATTTCAACACCCCCGAACATACGATTTTCAACCAGCGGATCGTGGCGCTGGCCGGGGACGGCTGCATGCAGGAAGGGGTCGCCATGGAAGCGATCGCCTTTGCCGGACATGCGAAGCTCGACAACCTGATTTTGATCTACGATTCCAACGACGTCACCCTCGACGCGATGGCGATCGCCACGCAGAACGAGGATGTCACCAGGCGCTTTGAATCGATCGGCTGGGAGGTCCAGACCGTCGACGGGCACGACATGGAAGCCTTCCTGTCGGTCTACCAAAAAGCGGCCGCCGCGACCGGCAAGCCGCAGTTGATCGTCGCCCGGACCCTCATCGGCAAGGGGATTCCCGAAGTCGCCGGGACCGCGAAGGCCCACGGCGAAGGGGGAGCCAAGTTCTCGGAAGCCGCCCGCAAGGCGCTCGGCCTGCCCGAAGAGCTTTTCTACGTCTCGGAAGGGACCCGCGCCTATTTCGCCCGCCGCAAGGAGGAACGCAAGGCGCAGTACGAAGCGTGGAAGGCCGATTACCAGGCGTGGCGCGCCGCCAATCCGCAAAAGGCGGCCCTGCTCGACGGCGGGCTCAACCCGTCGGTTCCGGCCGATCTCCTTTGCCGGATTCCCGAGTTCCCGGCGGACGCGAAGCTTGCCACCCGCAAGGCGGGGAGCGAGGTGTTGCAGCCGATCGCGGAAGCGTTGCCGCTCCTGATCAGCGGTTCCGCCGATCTTTACGGATCGACGCTCAATTACATCAACTCGAGCAAGGACTGGACGCCGGAAAACTACGGCGGGCGCAACATCCGCTTCGGCATCCGCGAGCACGGCATGGCGGGCATCCTCAACGGGATCGCCTACGACGGCATTTTCCGCGCTTCGGGGGCGACCTTCCTGGTCTTTGCCGACTACGCACGCCCTTCGATCCGCCTCGCCGCGCTTTCGAAGCTGCCGGTCACCTACATCTTCACCCACGACTCGGTCGGCGTCGGTGAAGACGGCCCGACCCACCAGCCGGTCGAAACCGTCAGCGGCCTGCGGGTGATCCCGAATCTGCACGTGATCCGTCCCGCCGACCCGGAAGAAACCGCCGGGGCGTTTGTGGCGGCGATGGAACGGACCGACGGGCCGACGCTCCTCGCGCTGACCCGGCAGGTGGTGCCCAACCTCGGCGACTCCGCTTCGGTTCAGGCGCGGCGCGAAGGGGTGCTCAAAGGGGGCTACATCCTGGTCCGCGAAACCGCGCCGCTGGAAACGATCCTGCTCGCGGCAGGCAGCGAAGTGCAACACGCCGTCGCCGCCGCCAAGGAACTCGGGGCCGGAACGCGCGTGGTCTCCATGCCTAGCTTTGAGCGTTTCGAGGAGCAGCCGGCAGCCTACCGTGAAGAGGTGCTTCCCTCCTCGGTTCGCAGAAGGGTAGCTATTGAAGCCGGCGTGAGCGATCTCTGGTACCGCTGGGTCGGTCTCGACGGCCGGGTCGTCGGCATCGACCGCTTCGGCATCAGCGCCCCGGGAGGCACGGTGATGGAACAGCTCGGCATCACGGCTCAAAGCGTCATCAACGCCGCCAGGGAACTGGCTTAAAAAGATTAGCTATATAAAACGGTGATTCGGCTTTATCAAGCTGGATCACCGTTTTTTTGTACCCGACGGAGCGCGCTCATGAAATGCAAACGGGCAAACGTAACGCTCTTGACTTATCCATGTAAATTTGAAGACAATTGGGTTGTTAGGTGAATCAAAATACAACCCGCAAATGCGAAAATTCACACCTTGGACCTTTATTAGGAGACGGCTTGACCCGATAGTCACCGAGTTTGTTCCGCCGGTGCCCGATCCTTGACATTAGCCATCATCACACGCCATGCTTACCTACGGTCCAGTCAAAGTAGAAAGATGGAAGCCGGAGCAGACGCACGCCAGCGCGTATCTCCTAGCGGATCGCATCATCTTGCATGGCGATTGTTTTACCACGATTGGCGGATTCGCCTGTGATCCTTATTTGAGCATGGATGCGAGCGCATCCGATGCAGAGCTTGGTACTGCGCTGCTTCGCATTTTGGCAGAGGCACGGCTTACGCCTGTTCCCACCGACCACAAAGCAGAGCAGAAGAAGATTCTGCGCACGGCAGGCGTTCGCTCGTGGAGCAAGTTGAGTGAGGGCGTTTATTGTTCCATCACGCAGACGCCGGACGCGATCTCCATCTTGCCGTCCAACAGCAAGAACCGTGGGTTTTCCCATCTGCCTGACTTGATTGCTCGCATTGCACCGGATAGCACACCAGAGCAGGTTGGCAGAGCACTCAGAGAGGGATTTCAGCGATGTATATGACATTGACGGCTAACAATCGGGTCGAGCGAACAGCCGCCATGCGTTTCGGTTTCGACGGTGATGGGTTGCAGACCACTATAATTGCAGTTGCGAGTGCACCGCCGGTGACTGTCGCGCACCCGTGTCGAAATCAAGATGGCAAATATTCCGGACGGGGTCGGAACCTTGGGCGACGGATCGCCGAGAAGCTGACGCCACTGCTCCGGGGCTGGAGTCACTACTTGAAGACGATTGAGTTGTCAGATAAGAAAGGAGTGCTTCCGCCAATGTCAAAATACGAAAGAACTCTTAGCCGGGTACTCGCCCTGATGGCGATTCTTCAATTACTTGCGCTTGTTCCGAGCATTCCCTATATCTACTATGCTGCCTGCTACGGTTTGTCTGCCATACTTCGGGGTGAATTTGGATATGGGCCAGTTCGGGATTCCGTCATTGCATCGCTCGGTTTCTTGCTTCTTGTTGTCTCGTGTACCTACCCTGTCATAGCCCTGGGCCTGGTTTCTTCCCGGCGTATTCGGCTCTCATTGTGGGCGTCGTCGTCGATGATCTATCTACTCCATCCTGTCGCTTACGTTCTGGACCCAAGGCCAGCTCAAGTCCCGCCCGTTATAGGATATGTTCTGATTTCTTACTTAATCCTCATGAGTTTACTCTCGGCCAGTGCCTTTTATTTTTCCCTCGTCAACGTGCGACAGAACGTTGCCTGACAAACCGCTGCGGTCCATCGCGCTGACGCGCGGCGGCTAAGCTGGTGTCGTGTTGACCAATGTCTAACACCGGTTTTCATCTACCCATCAGATCACTAAAATTGAATAAGGCAGTATAGTCAACCAGGCGAAACCGAGTGCCTGGAAGGGCCGGGGCTACCGAGGCCCAAGCAACCTGAAGGGTTACCAGTCAAGGCAGCCGGGGGTAAGCGCAGGAGCGCGCCACCCCCGGAAAACCAGATGAGGAGGGAAATCGACCCCGGGAGGGGTCGCAGAGAACGAGATGCTTGTGCTTCTGCGACCGCCTCCGGGGTCGATGACGCTCCTATCCACCGATTCCGGGGCTATCGCTATTGCTCAACCCCCCGGCTGCTCCGCTTCGATGCCTCCGGCATCATTGTTGCGTCGCGACCGGGATCTCCTATAGCGAGGGCACAATGGTCGAAAAACAACAGCGGCTTCCGGAAAAGTGTCTTTTTTTGTCCACCTGCCGGAGTCTTTCGGAACACCGGAAAAGGTGGTTTTTGGAAAAATGAAGGGTGATTTCCCCGGGGAGACGAAGAAAAGCGGGGCCGGAGGCGGCAGGCTGGCATGGCGGATGCTAAAGGGCCAGAGTCATGCAGCAACTTCTATCAGGCTTGATAAAAATCGGGGTGTTTTCATTAGCCTTGTCGGTATCGCTACCAGCGGCTGTTCCGGAACGTGCGGCGGCGACGCCGACGCTGGAACAACGCGTGGCAGGGCTGGAAGCCTACCTTAACAATACCAACCCGGCGGCTGCTCTGGAGGATGCCGACGGCGTGCTTCAGGAAGGGTTGAAAACGCCGTCGGTCGGGGTTCCCGGTCCGGGACACAATGCGTGGATGATGGTTTCGGCCGCGCTGGTCCTGATGATGACGTTGCCGGGTCTCGCCCTCTTCTACGGGGGGCTGGTGCGCCGGAAAAACGTCCTCTCGGTCATGGCCCAGTGCCTCGGGATCGCCTCAATGGTCACCCTCCTCTGGTGGGCGGTCGGCTATTCGCTGGTCTTTTCGCCGGGGGGCAACTCAATCATCGGCGGGTTGGACTACGTCTTCCTCAAAGGGGTCGGTCCGGCGCCCAATCCCGACATTTCGCCGTGGATCTCGCACAACATTTTCGCGATGTTCCAGATGATGTTTGCGATCATTGCTCCGGCGCTGATCGTCGGGGCGATCGCGGAGCGGATGCGCTTTGGTGCGATCCTTGCCTTTGTGGCGCTCTGGATGTTCCTCGTCTACTTCCCGCTCGCGCACATGGTCTGGGGCGACGGCGGGTTGATGAACGGGATCGCCAATGGCAACGCGCTGATCAGGACGATCGATTTCGCGGGCGGTACGGTGGTCCACATGTCCTCGGGGTGGAGCGCGCTGGTGCTCTGCATGATCCTCGGAAGACGGCTCGGCCATGGCCGGGAAAATTTCGCCCCGCACAATCTGGTGCTCTGTATGGTCGGCACCGGGATGCTCTGGGTCGGCTGGTACGGATTTAACGCGGGAAGCGCGCTGGCTGCCGACGGGGTTGCCGCCAACGCCTTCATGACCACCACGCTGGCGACGGCGGCGGCGTGCGGATGCTGGGGCATCCTGGAGTTCCTGCACCGGGGCAAGGCGAGCGTGCTCGGCTTCTGCTCGGGGGTCGTCGGGGGGTTGGTCATCATCACCCCCGCCGCCGGGTTCGTCAACGCGACCGGAGCCGTCCTGATGGGGCTTCTGGGGACGCCGGTCTGCTACCTGGCGGTCGTGAAGCTCAAAGGGTGGATCGGCTATGACGACGCGCTCGACACCTTTGGCGTCCACGCCGTCGGCGGAACCGTCGGCGCTTTCCTGACCGGCATCTTTGCCCGGATCGATGTCAACGGAAACCTCGCCGCCCACCTGGAAGGAGTGGTCGGGCGGACGCTCTGGATCGAACAGCTCAAGGCGATTGTCTTTACGATCGTCCTGGTGGTCGCCGCAACGGCGGTCATCACCCTTGTCCTGAAAGCCTTGATGAACCTCCGGCCGACGCCGGAGGGCGAAACCACCGGCCTTGACCTCGTCGAACACGGGGAGGAAGGCTACAACATCTAGCTATATTTTCCGGAAAGGAAAGGGTAGCTATTATAACCAAAAACAGAAACCAGAAAGAAGATGAAAAAGATTGAAGCCATCATCAAACCGTTCAAACTCGAGGAAGTCAAGGAGGCGCTCGCCGAACTCGGCATCGAAGGAATGACCGTCACCGAAGCGCGGGGCTTCGGCCGTCAGAAGGGCCATACGGAAATCTACAGGGGTAGCGAATACACCGTCGATTTCCTGCCCAAGATCAAGATGGAGATCGTGCTGGAGGATGCGCAGGTCAAGGGAGCCTGCGACGCGATCATGGCCGCAGCCAAGACAGGCAAGATCGGCGACGGCAAGCTGTTCATCCTTCCCATTGAGGAAGCGATCCGGATCCGTACCGGAGAGACGGGCGACAAGGCGGTGTGATGGTTTGGAAAGTTAGCTACCCTTAAAGTGTGTGGTGGGTCATGGCGGTACCCGCGACCCGCTCCTGCTCCGAAAGGAGGGGAGCGGGTCGTTTTTTTAGTAAGAGGGCAAGCAAAAGCTTTACGCGGCTGCGGTAATGTGACCAAGTTTGGTTCGGAAAAGATCATGAGCCTGCCACTCCAGACCATCCTTGTTGCCGATACCGAAAGCGATTTTCTCGCCTGGGCGCGCAAGCAACTGGAGACCCACAACACCCGGGTCTTGACCACGGAGCGGGCGGACGAAGCCGACGTGATCTACCGGCGGGAGACGCCCGATCTCCTGATCGCCGACACCCGGCTGGAGCCGTTCAGCGGGCTGGAACTGCTCGCCAGGGTGCGCCAGCGCGACCCCAACGCGATGGTGATCATTGTCAGCGCCTCGTCCACGACCCGCGCCGCCATCGAGTCGATGAAACTCGGCGCGTTCGAGTTCCTGCCCAAGGAGCAGCTTCTTTTCAAGCTCAAGCCGGTGGTCGACGCCGCGCTTGAGGAGCAGCAGCAGATGCGGCTCGCCCTCCCCTCCAAGCCGCAACTGACGGTGGAGCAGACGCGCGAGAGCCTGGTGGGCCAATCCCCGGCGATGCAGCAGGTTTTTAAGGTGATCGGGCGGGTGGCGCACGCCGACGCGCCGGTGATGATCACCGGCGAGAGCGGTTCGGGCAAGGAACTGGTCGCCCGCGCGGTCCACCACCACAGCCGCCGGAGCGAGAAAAACTTTGTCGCCGTCAACTGCGCGGCGATCCCCGAGTCGTTGCTCGAAAGCGAGCTTTTCGGGCACGAAAAAGGGGCCTTCACCGGCGCGGTGTCGCAGCGCATCGGCCGTTTTGAGCAATGCCACGGCGGCACCCTCTTTCTCGATGAAATCGGCGACATGCCGCTGGCGCTTCAGAGCAAGATCCTGCGCGTGCTTCAGGAGGGGGAGTTTTCGCGCGTCGGCAGCCCTGAAATCCTCCGCGCGGATGCCCGCATCATCGCGGCGACCAACAGGGATCTCGAACGCGAGGTGGCTCACAAGAACTTCCGGGAAGACTTGTTTTACCGGTTGAACGTCGTCCGGATCGCCCTGCCGCCGCTGCGCGAGCGCCCGGAAGACATCCGGCTGCTGGCGGAGTATTTCCTTAAAAAAGTGGCCGACCAGCGGCACCTGCCCCGGCTTCGCTTGAGCGAGGAGGCCGTGCAGGCCATGGAAGCCTACCCATGGCCGGGAAATGTCCGCGAACTGGAGAACACCATCCAGCGCGCCACCGCCATGACCACGGCGGAAGTCCTCCTGCCCAAGGACCTGCCGCTGGGCCGGGTTGCGCAGGCGGCGATGCCCGACCCGGGCGGGCGGCTGGAAGCCTTCAGCCGTGAAAAACTGGTTGAAGCGCTCTTCCGGCTGGCGGAAGTGGAGCGCGACCTGCCGCTGCTCCCATGGCTGGAACGGGAGTTCACCCTCCACGCCATGAAAATGACCGGCGGCAACCAGGTCCGCTCGGCCCGGTTGCTAGGCATCACCCGCGCCACCCTGCGCAAGCGGCTGGAACGGTTCAAAGAAGACTCTTAGAGGCTTTGAAAAAAGCCCTTCAACGGCCATGGAGTACCTCTTTTTGCCTCTAACCTGCATTCCTCCTTCCTTCTGTATTCCCTGAATACAGGCGGTCGTCGGAATTTCGTTATAGGCTAAAAATAGGCACTCCGAGGCCATTAAAATCATTTTTTCACAGCCTCTTAAAGCGGGAAACCCGCCTCAACCCGGCCATCGATCCCTACCCTCAACGGTTCGTCGTTCTGGTAAGCCCCGGCGTGCGGTCCCGCCGCCCCGCCGTGCAGGAGGGCGCGTTGGGGAAAATCCACCGCGAGACCGCGCGCCGGGCTTCCCTCCTGGAGCCGCCCGTCGAAGTCGGACGTATCACGACTGAACCGGTAAAAACATGGATTGCCTTCCAGGGAATGGCGATCCCACGTCTCTCCATTCCAACAGGCGGCATGAGCAGCGGCCTGCGGCGAGGCCCGGACGGCATCCAGCCAGGAGGTTTCGCCATTCGCCACGGGCGACCAATGAAGATTACCATCCAGCCGGATCGGCCCCTTGGTCGCCGGTATTTTCTCCAGCTCCGGCCATCCCCTGTAATAGACAAAGATGTTATTGTAAACCGAGCGGGTCGTCTCCGGAAAGAGCCACGAAAGGGTGCTGCCTGCATAGTGGGAGGTGATCAACACCGTGTTGTGATAGAAACCGAGATTTTCCATTCCGAGCAGGCCGGTGAGGCCGTGGATCAGGAAAAAAGAGCCGATCCGGTTGGGAAACTGCATCCGCCCTTCGGGTTGCTCAAAGGTCGGGCGATCAAAGCGGGTCGGCTCCCGCATGTCGACGACGTTTCCATAGATATGAAGCTGGCCGCTCGAGCATCCCCGGGTATGGCCGCCAAAGGGTAGCATGCAATGGGAAAGATAGTTCCGGCTGATGTGGACATCGTCACAGACCCGCGTCGGCGTCGGGTTGCTCAGGTAGATGACATCATCCTGCATGTCGTGCATCCAGCAATGGTGCAGATGGAGATGGCGGCCATTGAAGTAAAGCCCGTCGTGGCTGTCGGCAAACTCACAGTGGCTGACTTCCCAATGATGATTGGCCGGGAAGTAGAAAACGTCCGACTCCTCCCCGCCTTCCATCACCAGCACGGCATGGGTAGGCAGGCGGGCGATGTTTTTTTCGCTTCTCGGCGTCGGCGGTTGCGTAAACGGATCGTAATAGAGATGATCAAAGGTCATCAGGCAGTTTTCCGTCCGGTACCCCCAGGGAGGAATCTGCCCGTAGACACCGCAATGCCGCAGCTTGACGGGCCCGCTGTTCTTGGAGCGGATACAGTAAGTCCCCCCATAAACGGTCACATACTCGAACTCGACATCAACGGCAAAGTGCATCAGGAGCGTGTTGTAGCCGCCACCGCGCACAATCAGGTCGCGAAACCGGAGGTGCATCGCCTGGTCAAGAAACAGAGGTGAGCGCCGGAAGGGGGTGACGACCAGCGGCAGCTCGCGGGGATCAGCCGGGCCGTTGTAGTCGTCAAAAAAGGGCGAGTTCTGCCGCGTCGGCGCGAGGCGGGCATGAATGCGCCCCGTGGTCTTGTCATAGAAGAGGCCGGGCCCGCAGTAGTACGGTTCTTCCGATCCGGTGGCCGGGTTGATCCCCGCCAGTTCATTCTCCGCGAGAAGATGGTCGCGGTGCCAATAAGTTTGCAGGCCGAGGTGGGAATCCGCGAACAGCCCCAGGACATCCCGGATGTTGCGATACTCCCGCGTCGACCGGTACTCCCCCTTCCCCTGCGCCGGTTCCCAGGCGCCCGCCGGGTCAACCTGAAACTCCGGAAGGCTGCCGTCGAGAATGGCTCTCTCACCCGGGTAGCTTCGAAGGGTGATCGGCAGGCCCGGTTTCCCGACGATACTGCAATAGACCGCCTCGAAGTAGATCCCTTCGCGGAGCAGCAGGGTGTCGCCCGGTCGCAGCTTCTCTAGCGAAGCGTTGATGCTCTTCCAGGGGGCGGCTTCCGTGCCCGAAGCGCGGTCGTCGCCGTTGAGCGGATCAACGCAGTAAAACGGCCCTTCGGGAAAATCAGGAGACCGGGAAAAAACCGGGAGACGCGTGGGAGGATGGGAAAGGATCAAAGAAAGGTCGGAAACGGAGGTCATAAGGTGGTCGGTTTGCGCCGCAGGAACATCACCAGAAGCGCCAGGGAGGAGAGCGCCAGGCTCCAGGCGCGGGGTTCGGGAATGACGGCAAACCCGTAGTAGGTATGGCTGCCATCGGTAAAGAGCGCGGCTTCTTCGCCATGCGCGCCGAGGCCGACGATCCGGCTGCCGAGGAGCAGTTTCAGCGCGGAGACCTGGTCTCCGGCCATTCGCAGGCCCCAGACATTGCTACCCTGGGGAAGCCCGCCGAAGTCGATGGAAATGATGCCGCCGTCGGCAATGGTCAGCGACGCCGGATCATCGAACAAAAGATCGAGGCCGCCGTTTCCATCCTCGCCGAGCACGATTTGCAGATCGCCATTGGACCCCACCGTCAGCGAGCTGGTGACACTCCAGGCGGTCTGTTCGAGGTGAAGGAGACTCCGGTCGGCCGGGTCGCCCACTGCGGTATCGCCCACCGTGAGATGGAGGGACGATGCTTCTCCCCCGTGGAGCCAGACTTTTCCGACCGCATTGGCTCCCGAGCCGATCACCGCGTCGCCGCTGATATCGAGCACGGAAAGGGTGGCGTCGCGAAAGTCAAACGATCCCGTGGCCTGGTCCTGGGCATGGTTGTTCTGGCCGACGCGAAATTCCTCAAGGTAGGCTTCCAACGTCCCGGACCCGGCCGTGAGCGAACCGGCGGCGTTGCCTCTCGCATTGGCTTCGGCAGCCGGTTTATAGCCGATCAGGACCCTTCGCGCCCGTTGCTCCGCCGAGCCAATTTTAAGATGAAGCTCATCGGGAACGTCCAGAACGCTACCCGTGGTGTTGACGCCGACGCCGATGCGGAGATCCCGACCGACCGTCATCGTGAGGCTTCCCTGTTCCGGAGCGGTTGAAAAGCGAAGGATGCCGACCGAATCGGCATTGATGTTGCTGCTGGTTCGATTGCTTTCGCCAAGAACCAGATCCTCTCCGATGGAAAGGGTGGCGAGCACCCCGAGATCGAGTTCTCCCTTTCGGTGGCGTGCGCCGGTGATCGGGGCGGAGGCTCCGTCCGCGCGCCCGAGCGAAAGGGTGCCGGCGAGGGTGAGCGTATCAGATTGCCCGCCTGAGACGAAGCTGGCCGTGGAGAAGTCGAGCTTGAGATTGTTATTGTTGTCGTAACCTGAAGGCGATGCGATCAACAGATGGTTGAGCCCGGTGCTGTCAAAGGTTAGCGAATTCCCGGATGCCACGGTGATGACATTGGCGGCGTTTCCGGCGGCGGAGTTCCCGCCCAGGATCAGATCGGCCTGCTGGCTGCCCTGGCCGAACTGGAGGGTTCCGTTGCGGAAGAGGGCAACCGTCCGGTCGCCGCCGCTGCCGGGGTTGAAAAACATCCGGCCGGAGCCGACCGTCAGCCGATGTTCATTGAGATCGAGCGTGAGGGTACCGGCGGAACTGGTCCCCTGTGAAAAGAGAACGCCCCCGGTGACAACCTGGTCCCCCTGATCCATGACCACGGTATAGCTGGTCTGTCCCGCCGCTATGCTGCGGACGAACTGGATTTCCTCCGACTCAGGGTTGCCGGGAGCCTCGGCTGTCGCATCGTGGAGCCAGTTGGCATCGTTGGACCAGAGATACTCCTGGTCGGCCGTATGCTGGTTCCAGAGATATTGGGCATGGGATGAGACCGGAGCAAGAGCCAGGGCCGTACAGAGGCCGGTGCGGAGCAATCGACGAGTCGGGGATGGTTTCATAGTCTTGGGGGCGGGGGGTTACAGGCCGCGGAAGAGCCGGCCGGTGCGCCAGAGGCGCGTCGGCGCATTGAGGATGTGGGGGTTCTTTTTGAAGGTTTTTCGATACCACTCCAGCAGTTGTTCCTTTGCGGCCTTGTCATCGGCATCTTGCGAAACGCTGCGGTAGCGATCGGAGTAGTCAAGGCCGGCGCCGAGAAAGGCGATCCGTTCCAGGACCGCGGGATCATCCTTGGCCAGCTCGCGGGCGGCCTCCAGTTGCGAGCGAAGCTTTGCCATCACTTCGCTGGAGAATGACTGGAAGTAGGCCCGTTCAAAGAGATTGTGTTCGATCGACCGGCGGTCGACCACGATTTCGTTGTTCTCTTCTTCGCGCAGTTCGTCCTCGATCTGCGTGCGCCCCTTTCCCGCCATGATTTCGCTGGTCTCTTCAAGAAGCGAGAAATATTGCGCAATCGGGGCGGCCGCTTTTCCAAAGCCGCTTTGGCAATAGTCGGCGATCAACGCTTCCACATCGGCACCCGGGTCCCAGAGCAGCTTGGCGAGGATATAGAAATTAAGCCCCTGCGTTGACCAATGCCCTGTCAGCGAATCGAAGTCCGCCGCCAGCATCCCGGTCTGGTAGCAATGCCGGACATCCGCCGCCAGCCGCCGCGGGTAGAGAAGCGGCAGGGCGGCTCCGCCGTGAAGCGCGTTGGGACGCAGGATCATGTCGCGCGCCTTGACGCTCCAGCCGTCCCACCGCTTGAGATCCTCCGCGCGGAGGCTTTCGTTGGTATAATCCAGCCCCACAAACCCGATGATGATCGCCGGGTGGACCGATACGCCGATCGGCACATCGCGGTAGTTGCTATAGGCATATGCCCCCAGCCTCGCTTCGGGGTGTTTCCTGACCACCTCGGCAGCGATCCGGTTGTAGAAGGTCACCACGCGGTCGGAGAGCGACGGGTAGGAAGGGATCACCTCCCGCTTGCCGTCCTTCCAGTAGCCGATCCGGACCGGGTTGGCATTGGGCGGGTCAAGTTTCCGGCAGATTTCGCACATGCAGAAATAGTCGCGGCCGCCGCCGTCATTGGGCGAGATGGAGGCGGAGTCGAGCTTCGGGTTCTCATCATAAGCCTGGATGACTTCGCGAGCCTTCTGCATCGCCACTTCGGGATTGCCCTTGCAGAGGCGCGGCCGGTTGGAGAACTGTTGGCGCGAGCCGTTGGCCTGCATGGCAAACCACTCCGGATGTTTGGCGCCATATTGTTCATACCAATGGCTGAAGGCATGGCGGTAGTTCAGATTGACGCTGCTGCCGGTCTTCTGGTGGGCCAGCCATCGGGCATTTCGTTGCAGTGCTGCGGCATAGTCGCTTTCCGGGGCCTTGAGCAGGCGCAGCCCGATCGCAGCCCGTTCTCCAAGCGCGCCGTTGCGGATGATCCGCTGCGGCAGCGCCGGTTCATCCTGTTCCCGGAGCGCGGGTAGCGAAAGCTCCGCGACTTCCGGGATGATCGTGCCCAGTTCGCCCGGCCAGAGCCAGCGAACGCCGAAGTGGCGCTCGACAAGGTCGGCCACCGCATAGTGAAGCCCTTCGTTGGAGGAGCCGTTCGGGTTGCGGTCTGCGGCGACGATGAAGAGTCCCGAAGGCCGCTTGACGCGCAGGAAACCTTCCGGGCGGAGATGATCGGCCGTGATCCCCTCGGTTTTGGCTTGTTGGGTTTTGCCGATCCAGATCGCTCCGCTCCATGTCGTTCCATCGCGGGCGGCCAGCGTTCCATCCCCTTCCTGTTTCACCGTCGTTTCAGGGTAGATCGGAAACGTCGCGCCGGTCATTGCCTTGAGCGTCGATTGCAGGAACCGGGCGGCTTCCTTTTCCCCGCCATCCGCCGTCGCCGGGAGGACGAGGGCGCATTGCGCCTTTCCGTCCTTGAAGAAGAGGGTCGATCCCCCGTCGAGCTTTTCGGCGCGGTAGCGACTTTCCAGTTGGCGGCGGATCTCCGGCCGCGGAGGCCCGGCCGGCCGGTCGACCGCTTTTCCCAGCGGTTGGGTTCCCCAGTTGGCGGATGCAGAGAGGGAAGTTACGGCCAGCGCGAGGGTGAAGGAAGTCAGTTTGAGTATCATAACAGTGTGAAATCAGCGGGTTCCCTTGAAGAAGGCCTTGTATTCGGCATCGGTCTGCTTGAATCCATTGGCAGGCAAGGGCAGCTCTTCAAGCGTGTGGCTCTCGACATGGCCATCGAAGTAGACAAGGTTGATCCGGCGTTCATGATGCCGGAACGCCGCTTCGGTCGGGAAGGCGGTGGTTGTGATGCGGGGTTTCTGCGAGGCGTCGGCAAAGAGGTAGCGTTTCCCCGGAAGCTGGGTATCGGCCAGTTTTTCAGGGTGAAGCACGCCATCAGCGGAAATGCTGGTGCTCATCCCGTAGTGGTTGTCGGGGAGCACCTTTTCCGCTGGGCATTGGTTGTATTTTTGAGCCCGATCCTGCGCAAGATACGGTTTGATCTTGGCAGTCCAGAAGTCTCCCCGCAGGGGGGCGCCGTTTTCCTGGGGCCAGAATTCGCGATAGGGTGGAACGGAGCCATTGTGGTCGTTGATATAGGCGATCATCCCCGAATGCATGTGCCGGAGGTTTCCCATGCACCGGATGGCGTTGTTTCGGTGGGTCACCGCGGTCGTGATCGGCAGCAACAGGGCGATGAGAATGACCAGGACCAACGCCGCCGCCAGCAGCTCGATCACGGTCGCGCCCGGAGTTGTTTTCTTTGAGAGAGGCATGGGGGGAGGGTAGCGATCGTCACGTCGCCGTCGGCGGACACGGCCCGATCGAGTTTCCGGGGACGAACCGTTTGGGAAAAAGCTCGCGGGTGGGAACCGTGTCGGGATCGTCCATGAGACGCTCCAGCTTGTCGATGAGGGAAGCCTGCATCCCTTTGGCGGAGGAGATCCGTGCCAGCGACGGCTGCATGATATAGCGTCCCGTCCCGTCGAAATTGACAATGCTGATGTCGCGCGGGATGACAAGCCCCCGGCGGGCGCAGACCTCATAGGTCAGCGGCGCGAGCGATTCGGTCACCAGGAAAATCGCCGTCGGTTTCCGGTCGAGAAGCGCTTCGATCAGCGGCGCGCCCTTTTCGGGCTCCTTGGTCTGAAGCGCGGCCTCGCACCAGGACACCTCGCGGGCTTCCAGTTCCCGCAGGATATTGCGGGTGTAGGGTGAATGCGGATCTTTGAAAACGACGCCAAAGCGCGTATGGCCAAGCGCCGACATCCGGTCGAGAAAAAGCTCGATGCCATGGGCAAAGTCCGGCTCGCACGCCATCCACGGTTCCGGGCCGAGCTGGTAACGCCCGAGGACCACCACCGGGATGCCAAGTTTGCGGACCTGCTGGTGCGCTCTGGCGTCGTACGCGCCCGAGACGATGATCCCGTCAGCCCGGTGGTTTTTGAGCAGCGGCGGAATCCGGCCTTCGTGAAGATCGTCAAGCGAAGCCGAGAGGTAGGAGGAACGCCAGCCGCGTTCGGCGGCGAGGTCGGCAATTTTCTGGAATTCCGGCCCGTAGCTGCTGTTTTCAAACTGGCGATTGACCAGCAGGAACACAATATCGCGAAGCGGCTTCTGGTTTTTCGACCGTTTGGGCGCAGCCGACGTGGGAGCCTGCAACGGGGCGCGATAGCCGAGCCGCTCCTGGGCTTCCCAGACCCGGCGTTTCGTCTCGAGGCTGATGGAGCGATGATCGCGCAACGCCAGCGAAACCGTGGAAGTCGAAAGGCCGACATGCGCTGCAATATCTTTCATCGTCACCATATTTACTAAAAAAACATTACTAAACAGGATATGCAATAAAATTATTTATTTAAATCGACAACCCGGCGTCGAAAGACCCCGGGTTGGCGCCGACCGTTACGGCAGGCGGGGGACGGGGAGCCCGGGAGCCCGTCGAGGGACGACTCGGACCCGGGTTAAAGGTCCATTTCGCGGAAACGGCCTTTGGAAACGCCTTCAGGCGTTCATCAGCGCATACGGCATCACCTTGGCGACCCCTTCAATAAGCGAGGTCAACGGATTGGCCGGAACGTGGATCGTGATCCCCGTGCGCATGGCGATCTGGGAGCGGAGGTCGAGGATCATCGCTCCGCCGCCGATGAGCGTGATGCCGTTTTCGATCACCTCGCACGCGTGCTGATCAGGCAGGCTTCGGAAAAACCGGAGCGATTCGTCGGCGACGGTCGCCATCTGCCGACGGAGTTCGGCGGCCGGCTCTTCGCCGATGAGCCGACGCCGGGTCGCTTCGCCCAGGGAATGGTGCCCGAGCCAGTGGAGCACGTTTTCAGGCCCCGGCTTGCGGCGGGACGCGGCGGGAAAATGTTCGGCGATCACCTTTTTCAGCGTGCCGCAGCCGAACTGCATCGAGTGCGACTGCGTTACCTTTCCCGAACGGACCAGCGCCAGTTCGGTAAACCCTTCGCCGATGTCGATCATCATCTGCGCATGGTCGTTGCTCGGGTCGAGCCCGGCTCCCACGGCGGCGGCAAAGGCTTGGGGCACCAGCGTCACCCTTCCCGCACCGCTCCGATAGAGCGTATCGGTAAAAAGATCGCGCTCCTGTACGCTGGCACAGGTGGAAATCGCCGCAACCACGCCGGGCCGCCAGAAATAATGGGGCCGCAGCGCCTTGAGCAACCCGCCGATGATCTTCGAGGAAGTCTTTGCATGGATCGTGAGCGCCGGCGCTTCACTGTGTTGCGACTCGATGGAAAAGCGTCCGCCCTTGGGGTTGGCGGCGCGGGTCCAGGCCGTCCCCACATCGAGAGCGATGCTATGTCGGAACGTTAAACGTGGATTCGACAACATGGCCGAGGGAAGTCGGAAAAGAGTCAGTCAGACGAGGAACGGAAGCCGCAGAGTCGCACTGTTTTAGCTACTTTTGGGCCACCAGCGTTATTTTGACCGATGATCAGGGAAAAAACAATCTCTTAGTAAAGAAAAATCGGCTTGAGACGCTCTCAAGAAGCGATGATTCTTCGCTCGCACCGGCAGGAATCGACCGTAAAGTAGGCAACCTGCCCAAAAACCAACCCGGAAGTCTCTTGAAATGAAGGCGCAACCTACCCTGCTGGTCGTCGACGACGATGCCACGATGCGGACCATGCTCGCCAAGGCGCTGGTCCGTCTCGGCTACGAAGTGCAGGAATGCGCCGACGGCGTGGAGGCATTCAGCGCGCTCGAAGCGCTCCAGGGGCGCGCGCTCCTTGTCCTCGACTATGAAATGCCGAAGTTCAACGGCGCGCAGGTCTGCGAGATCATCCGCACCCATCCCGACCCGGAAGTCGCGCAGGCGCCGATCATCCTGCTGACCGGGCACATCGGCGAAGGGCCCGAAATCGAATGTCTCAAAGCCGGTGCGGACGATTTTGTGACCAAGCCGGTCAACCTTCCCGTCTTGCGTGCGCGGATCGAAACGCACCTGCGCCTCGCCTACCTCCGTTCGGAACTGGTGGAGCAGAACCGGCAGGCCGAGGAATGGCGTTCCCTGCACGAGCGCGACCTCGAAGCCGCGCGGCTGGTGCAGCGCGCCATCATCCCGCAGAAAATGCCGCAGTGGGAGGGGTGGAGCTTTGCCGCGCATCACCAGTCGCTCATCCAGGTCGGCGGCGATGTTTACGACTGGCTGCCGCTCGCGGGCGGGCGGTGCATCGTCTGGATGGCCGACGCCACCGGGCATGGCGCTTCCGCCGCGCTTCTGACCACGTTCATCAAACTCCTTTTTCGCTACGCCGTCGCGGAAACGCAGGAGCCAGGCGAAGTGCTGCGCCGGGTCAACCGCGAGTTTCGCGCCATCTTCAAGGGGAACCTTTTCATGACGGCGGCCTGCCTGCTGCTCGACTCCCGCACCGGGCGGATTTCTTCGGCCGGGGCGGGTCATCCCCCGCTCCTCCTGCTGCGCCGGGACGGGTCGCTCGGCACCCTCCCTTCAAGCGCGCCGCCGATCGGGCTCGTTCTGGAAGACGGCCTCCCGGATCAGGTTGAGACCGAACTCGCTCCCGGCGACACCGTGCTTCTTTATTCCGACGGCCTTTACAGCGTCACCGACGCCGAAGGGGTCCACCTCCCCTTCCCTCAGTTTCTCGCGATGATGGAAGGGGTCGCTCCCCGTCCGGCGCAACAGGTGATTGCGGAATCCATCAACCGCGCCCTGGCGTACGCCGCCACCGAAGCGTTTGACGACGACCTGGCGATCGTGGCGATCACCCGGAACTCCCCGGCAGCCGTGCCGGATTGAACGCCCACAAAAAAGCTCACCTCCCCTGCAAGAGGAAGGTGAGCTTTTTAAATAAGAAAAGGGCTAAAAGAATTACCGGACGTCGGGCGTCTTGGCGCCGCTGACCACCAGGCGGCGGCCCATGAATTCCTTGTCGTGAAGCTCGGCCACGGCGCGGACCGCTTCTTCCACGGTCGTCATCGTCACAAAACCGAACCCTTTGGACTTCTGCGTCTCGCGATGGCAGATAATTTCGGAGTTCTGCACCGAACCGGCCCCGGCGAAGAGTTCGGAAAGGTCGCTTTCGGCGGCGTCAAAGGAGAGGTTGCCGACATAGAGCTTCGGCGAAGTCACTTCGACCAGTTCCGGCTTGCGCGCCGGTTTCGGCCTGGGCGCTTCCGCCGCCGGGGCGGTTTCCGCGGCTTCGCGGGGAGCCGCCGGGGTCGAAGCCCGTTCCGGGCGGCTGGAGTGGCGTCCCCCGTTGCGGCCGGAGCCGTTGGAGGTCGAAGGATCATCGGCTTCGGTGATGACGCGACCGTAAGCCTTGCCCGGTTCTTCGGGTTTGCCCCGGAAAAGGGAGATGATGCGTTGGAAAAAACCGGGTTTCGCAGCCGGTTTGGAAGCGGTTCTGACCGTGTCGGCCGGCGTTCTGGACGCCTGGGCGGGACGGGTCCCCCGGGATTCGCCCTCGCGCGGGGTCCTGCGCGAACTGCCGCCGCCATTGCGCGAACCGCGTGGGCGACGCTGCCCGCCACGGGGCCGGCGACCGGTTGATGGAGTATCGGATCTCATTGGAATAACAGAAAAAACGTATAGGGATACGTCGGTTTGGAATGTTGGAACGGGTGGATAAAACCTTGAGGCGGAGCCGTTTTTTTCCAAAGGCTCTCACGCGTCGCGGTTCATCGAACGTCGGTTGATTTTTTTCTTGTTGGGAAGCGGAGCGCGTGGCGGAAAAGGAAAAAGTGCTCCCCCCTCTCCCGGACCCGGCGCGGCGGTCCCAAGGCCGGTGGTGGTCATCCGCAGGATCTTTTTTTCTCCCCGGATTGAAGCCCACCGCCCGATTGGCAGTGTCACCGGAAGTCGTTCCCGAAGCCTCAAAAGCCGCGGAAAAAGCCACCTTTTTTCAAACCCGGTTCCAGGGTTTTTAACGGAAGATTCCGGCAGAGAGTGGCTGTCGTTCAAACAAAGTCGCGATGAAGAGAGCTGACCTCTGGTTTAAGACCACCTTCTTTTGACCACTTTCCTTTGGCACATTCCCCCGGAACCTTCCCCTTTTTGGGCAACGTTCCTCGGCTACGGGGCTTCCGAAAAACGGCAAACCCGACAACACGTTACCTTTAGACCGGGAATCCCGGGGAAACAAGCGTTATTTTGCGGGCCTGTCAACCGTTGGTGTTTACGCCTGTCGGCCGCAGCAGCTCTTGTATTTCTTGCCGCTGCCGCAGGGGCAGGGATCGTTGCGGCCGACTTTCACCACCTCGCGGCGGACGGTCACGCCGCCGGCTTCGCTCTCCCCTTCCCCGCTGCCGGAGGAAGTGCTGTAGGAAAGAGCGCCCGCTGGCTGGTCGCCGCCCGATGCCTCCTGCGGTTGCAGGAGGTGTTGCGGCAGATTGGCCAGGAAGGTCTCGAACGCCTGAAGGTTGGAGGTGCTCCGGAAGAGATTGTGGACCACTTCGCCCCGGATGCTGCGCATCAGCTCCACGAAGATGTCGTACGCTTCCGTCTTGTATTCCACGAGCGGGTCCTTCTGCCCGTAGGCGCGCAGGTAGACCGCTTCGCGCAGCGAATCCATGGCGAAGAGATGCTCCTGCCAGAGCCGGTCGATCGCGTTGAGGATGATGTAGCGCTCCAGTTCCTTGACGGCGGAGGGTTCCTCGTGCTCGACCTTGAGCTGGTAGGTGCTCTTGACCTTCTCCAGCACCCAGTCGGCCGCTTCCTCCGGCGGCACCTTTTCAAACGGGGCCGCCTCGCGGGTCAGCCCCATCGGGAAGGTGGTGTTGATCCAGTTGAGCAGGCCGTCGTAGTCGGGAAGCTCGTGATCCTGCGCCGGTGTGAGCAGGTCGAGCACCTTCTGCGGGATCGCCTCGTCGATGATCTCGTAGATCAGCCGCCGCGGATCGTCGGTGTCGATCGCCTCGTTGCGCAGGCCGTAGACCACCTCGCGCTGCTTGTTCATCACGTCGTCAAACTCGAGCGTGCGGCGGCGCATCTGGTAATCGCGCTGTTCGACCCGCTTCTGTGCGGTTTCGACCGACTTGTTGAGCCACGGGTGTTCGAGTTCCTCGCCCTCCTTCATCCCGAAGCGTTCCATGATCTTGGTCATCCGTTCGGACGCCCCGAAGTTGCGCATCAGGTCGTCTTCAAAGGAGACGTAGAAGCGCGACATCCCGGGGTCGCCCTGGCGCGAACAACGGCCGCGGAGCTGGCGGTCGACCCGGCGCGACTGGTGGCGTTCGGTCCCGATGACGTAAAGGCCGCCGACTTCCGTGACCCCCGGCCCGAGTTTGATGTCGGTGCCGCGGCCCGCCATGTTGGTCGAGATGGTGACCGACCCGGGCGAGCCCGCGCGGGCGACGATCTCGGCCTCCTGCATGTGGTACTTGGCGTTGAGGACGGAGTGCGGGATCTTTTCACGCTTGAGCATCCGGCTCAAAAGCTCGGAAGCCTCCACGCTGACGGTCCCGACCAGCACCGGCTGGTTGCGCCCGTGGGCACGCTTGATCTCGGCGATCACCGCATTGTACTTCTCGCGCCGGGTTTTGAAGATCTGGTCGTTGAGATCCTCGCGGATGCACGGGCGGTTGGTCGGGATGACCACCACGTCGAGCTTGTAAATGTCGTGGAACTCGTTGGCTTCCGTCTCGGCCGTCCCGGTCATCCCGGCCAGCTTGGCGTAGAGGCGGAAGTAGTTCTGGATGGTGATCGTCGCCAGCGTCTGCGTTTCGCGGTCAATCTGCACCCCTTCCTTTGCCTCGACCGCCTGGTGCAACCCGTCGCTCCAGCGGCGGCCCGGCATCTTGCGGCCGGTGTATTCGTCGACGATAACGACCTTGTTCTCCTCGATGACGTACTGCACGTCGCGCTCGAAGAGACAGTAGGCGCGCAGCAACTGCGAGATGTTGTGGAGCCGCTCGGCCTGTTTGTCGCACGCCTTCTGTTTTTCGGCCTTGGCTTCGATCTTCTCCGCGTCGTTCAGGCTCGCGTTGGTATCGATCTCGGCATACTGGGTGATCAGGTCGGGCAATACGAACGCGTCGGGATCGCCGGGATTGAGGAATTCGCGCCCCATTTCGCTCAGATCGGCGTCGTGAGCCCGTTCGTCGATGGTGAAGTAGAGGCTCTCCTTGAGTTTGAAAAGCTCGGTCTTCTGCGTGTCGCCGTGGAGCGAAAGCTCCGCCTTGTCGATGAAACGACGGCGTTCGGGTTCTTCCATCGCCCGCAGAAGCCCCTTGTGGCGCGGCTGGCCGAGTTTGACCTTGTAGAAAAGCATCGCGGCCTCTTCGTTGTCGCCCCGCGCAAACGCCTCTTCGGCTTCGGAGGCGACCCGGTTGCAGAGGATCGACTGCTTTTTGACCAGTTGCTCGACGAGCGGCTTGTAGCGGTCGTACTGGTGGGTCGAGATGGTCGACGGGCCGGAAATGATGAGCGGCGTGCGCGCTTCGTCGATCAGGATCGAGTCGACTTCGTCGACGATCGCGTAGGCGTAACCGCGCTGGACCTGCTGCTCGCGCGAGGAGGCCATGCCGTTGTCGCGCAGGTAGTCGAAGCCGAACTCCGCGTTGGTGCCGTAGGTGATGTCGCAGTAGTACTGCTGGCGGCGGATATCGGGCGGCTGGTCGTGCTGGATGCAGCCGCAGGTCAGCCCGAGAAAGCGGAAAAGGGTGCCCATCCAGTCGGAGTCGCGGCGGGCGAGGTAATCGTTCACCGTGACGAGGTGGGCTCCCCGGCCGGTCAGGGCGTTGAGAAAGAGCGGAAGCGTCGCGACGAGCGTTTTCCCCTCACCGGTCGCCATTTCGGCGATCTTTCCTTCGTGAAGGACGATCCCGCCGATCAACTGCGTGTCGAAGTGGACCATGTTCCAGGTCATCGGCTGGTCGCAGACGATCACTTCCTGGCCGCAGAGCCGCCGGGCGGTCGCCTTGACGAGCGCAAACGCCTCGGGCAAGATCTCGGTGAGGTAGTTCTGCTGCTCTTCGAATTCCTCGATCTTGGAAAGCGCTTCCTTCCATTTGGCGGTCTTTTCGCGCAGGGCATCATCGGAGAGAGACTGGTACTCTTGCTCCAGCGCGTTGATCCTGGCGACGATCGGTTTGATGCGGCGGAGTTCCCGCTGGTTTTTCGATCCGACGATTTTCTTTAAGATCCAGTTGACCATATCAGTTTACAGGTTTTCCCCCGGGGGTTTACCGGCTGCCGGGTTTGACTGCGGGAAGGGCCGCGAGGTCGGGCGGGAGCGCCCCGGGTTCGAAGGTTTCGACGTTGAGTTGTACCAGGCTGGTGAAGGGAGCGCCAAAATCAGGCGCGTTGCCGCCGCTCCGGTCGACGAGCGCGCCGACCCCGACCACGACCCCGCCGCGGGCGCGGACGATCTCCACGGTTTCCAGGACGCGGCCCCCGCGGGTCACGACATCCTCCAGCACCAGGAAGCGTTCGCCGGGGCGGATGGAGAAGCCGCGCCGCAGCACGAGGCGGTCATTCTCCTTTTCGGCGAAGATGTGGCGTTTGCCCAGGCTGCGCGCCACTTCATGCCCGACGATCAGGCCGCCCAGGGCGGGCGAGATCACGCTGTCGGCTTCCGTGGCACGGAGCCGGTCGGCCAGCGCCGCGCAGACTTTTTCGGCCACGTCGGTGTGGGAAAGGAGCAGCGCACACTGAAAAAACTGCCGGCTGTGCAACCCCGAACGGAGCACGAAATGCCCTTCAAGCAAGGCTTCGGTCCGGCGAAAGAGGTCGAGAAGGGTATCGTTATCCATGGATCGGCAGGTGCGGGCTGGCAAAGAACAAAGGGCGGGAAGGTTCAGGCGGTGGCGATGGCTTCGATCTCTACCTTCGCCTCTTTTGGCAGGCGCGCAACCTCGACGGTTGATCGGGCCGGGAAGGGAGCCTGGAACGTCTCGGCGTAAATCGCGTTGACGGCGGCGAAATCGGCAAGGTCGGTCAGGAAAATGGTCGTCTTGACCACGTTGGAAAAATCCATCCCGTTGGCGCGCAGCACGGCCCCGAGGTTTTTGAGCACCTGGCGCGTCTGCGCTTCGATCCCCTCGCCGACCGACGCTCCGGTCGCGGGGTCGAGCGGGATCTGCCCCGCACAATAAAGCGTCGACCCGACGGCGACGGCTTGCGAATACGGCCCGACGGCGGCGGGAGCCTCGGCAGTGGCAATCACTTTTTTCATGAGAAGGAGGTCGACACTAAGCAGACCGGCTCCCGGTGTCAACGTAGTGGAGCCCCCTTTTTCCGCAGGCGGGGCACGGAAAACGCCTTGCGGGGGATGCATGACGTCGCCGCCCCCCCGTGGAGAAGCCGTTTTGCCCCGCCCCGCTACTCGGCGTCGACTTCCAGCAGCTTGACCGTGCGGTGAATCCCGCCATTGCCGTCGGTTTTCCGGACGCGCACCACCAGCGAGTTGAGCGGCCCGCGGTTCAGGAAGCCGGTCACGTCGAAAGTGAACGGATCATTCCACCGGTTGGTCCCCTCCAGCGGGTCGATCAGTTCATGCCTGCCGACTTCCTTTCCGTTGAGCCAGACGGTGGCATCGCCATCGACCGCTTCAAAGACGAGGACCACCCGCCGTCCGCCCTCCACCCCCGGCGTCGGGAAGTTGCGGCGGTACCAGGCGGTTCCGCGGAAGTTGGAATGACCCTGGTGTTGCCACGGCGAGCCGCTGTTGATCCGGTCCCACCCCGCGTCGTCGAGGGAAGGTTGCTGCCAGCCGTGCGCGATCCCCTGCTCGTCGGGATCGACCCGGAATTTCCACGCCTTGTCGAGCGCCTGGAGCCTCCGGGGGTTCCTGAAGCGTTTTTCGATGGAATCGGCCTTTTCCAGCTCGGCATACAGGGTCCGCAGGAAACCGGGACGCACAAAGGTGCCGTCCGCCTTCCTGTGCCGTCCATCGCCTTTGTTGAAGACATCGCCCTCGGGATATTTTTCGCTGTAGAAGAAGTCGAGCGCGTCGAGCCGCTCCCTCGCCTGCTCGAACCGGCCGCCCGCGATCGCATTGGCGGCGCTCCGGTAAAGCCGGGCGAACTCGTAACCGGCGAGCACCGCTTCCACCCGCCATTCATACGGGGCCTGCCCCTTGACGCTTTGCGCCGCCGCCTTGACGTGCGGGGCCAGCGCGGCGAGGAACGCGTCGGTAAAGAGGTTTTCGGCATGGCTGCCGCCGCTCCCGAAGTAGGGGCCGTTTTTGCCCCGTTCCTCGATGAGTTGATGGTAGCGGAGCATCGGCCCGGCCGCCGGTCCGTAGAACGCGTGGCAGTAGCTCTCGAGTTCGGCCTGGAGGTCGAGATCGGGGTTCCAGAGCAGCCGCAGGTACATGTAGAGGATCATCCCCTGCGGTCCCCAGCTTGGGTGGGTCTCGCTATAAGCCCCGATGAAGCCGTATTTGCGGTATTCCCTGAAGCGGTCCTGCATGACCCAAAGGAGCGGCAGCGGCCCCGGCCACGCATAGTAGGAGAGGTATTCGCGGGCATACATCCTGACGCCGAGGCCGGCGTAATCCCGCATGCTTTTGAGAAAGCGGCTGTTGGGGAGGCTTTGCGGATCGCTCAACGCCCGGGAATAATCGCTGTAGGCTCCTGCAAAGGGGGCGAGCCCGATGAGGAGGTTCTTTTCGAGGTGGTCGACCCGCGTCGGCGCTTCGGTATATTGGGCGTAGGCGAGGCAGTAGAGGAGGAGGTCGGGAAATTTTTCGCCGACCTTTTCGGCGATGATATTGTTGAAGAGCGCAAGCCGGGAAGCCATCGAAAGCCCGCCGCCGCGGCCGCTCGGGACCTTGGGATCATCCATGGCGGCGCACCGTTCGCACTCGCACCAGCCGCCGCCATCGTTCGGATCAATGGAGGTCATGAACCATTGCGGGTTTTCGCCCGCCCGGGCGATGACCTGTTGGGCAAAGAACTCCTGAAGCTCGGGATTGCCGTGGCAGATCTGCCCTTTCGGCGTCCGTTTTCCGTCGATCAACGGGAAAAAGTCGGGGTGTTCGTCGAAAAGTTTGCGCGGGACCAGGGCATCGTACGAGTGCCCCCCGCCGCCGATCCGCAGCGAGCCGCCGTATTTGGGATCGGCCAGGCCGGTGACGTTGCAGCGGTTGCGCAGCGCCCAGATTCTTGCCATTTCGGTCTGCTCCGGCGTGGCGGCTTTGTATCGCGAGGTCGCATAGAGCGCCACGCCCCAGCGGAGCGAAAAAGCCGGTTGGAAGTCGCGCTTTCCGGTGATGACCCGCAAAGCGCCGCTTTTCGGGACGACTTCGCCATCCGGCTCCGGTCGGTACCAGCGGATGCCCTGTTCCTCGAGAAGCTGGTAGACGCCATAAAGAATGCCCCAGTCGGAGACAAACTCCTGCCCCTTGGCGTTGACGACGGGGGGCCGGTAACCGCCGACGATTCCAATGCGCTCCGGCGTGCTTTCAATGCGGTAGTGATCGGGATCGTCCAGCCCGTTCAGGAGATCGCCATTGACGGGATGGCGACCGACGATGATCGCACGCTCCCCTTCGGAAGGCTCGCCCTTGCGGATCGCGATCCCTGCCCCGCTCATTTTCTGAAAATAGGTTTGCAGTTCTTCCGCCGCAAACGCTTCGGAAGGAGACGGCGCATCGGAAAGAAGGATGACGAAGGCACCCTTTTCAAGAGGCCATCTTTCCTCTTGTGCCATGACCCGGGCACCCGCCCAGGAGAAAAAGACGAGCGCGGCAAGGAGCGGTTTCCACATGATCAGTTGAACGAAATCTCCAGTTGGGGCCGGAAGGCCTCTTCGGCTTCACAGGAAGCAAAATAGCTCCCGATATAAAAACTCCGGGCCGAGAGCAGCAGCCCGTGATTGGTTGCGGGATCGGCCACCCATTCGCGGACAAAAGCGGTAATATCCCACTCCATCCAGACCGACTCCTCTCCCGGGGTCAGGCGGCACGAGACGGCGCTCTCCTCCTCAAAATCAATCCCTTTGACCGGGCCGTTTTCGACCCGGTTGGCCTTGCCCCAGAAGGTCGGGATCTCCTCCTGGAAGGCGCGGCAGGCAAAGGTGACGCTCCCTTCTTCGGGCTCGCCGTTTTTGGTTCCGGCGACCCAGGGCGTCAGCAGGCGGGTGGCACGGATGACCCGCTGGCCCGGTGCGGCCTTTTCGTATTGCCCCCGGTCTTCGGGTTCGCCGACCTTGTAGAGCCTCAGGGTCGCCTGCCGGACCTGCGCTCCGGCGGGGAGAGCCCCGGGAGCGGTCAGGTCGCCAAAGCGGATCAACGCGAGGTTTTTCATGCCGCCGTGGGCCACTCCGGCGACTTTCAGCGTCGCCGCCTGGCCGTAGTTGCGGCTTTGCTGTACTTCGTGCTGGCCATAAAGGGCGGCATCGGACGCGCCCTGGTAGTCATTCAGGCCGTTTTGAAGAACGATCTCACCGGCGAACAGGGAGCAGGCAAGGCCCGGAAAAAGGCCAAGAACAGGGAAAAGGAGACGGTCGGGACGCAGCATGTTACAGGGTGAGGGTCGTGGTGGCGCCATCGAAGTAATCCCAGATGCGCATTTGCATGGTGTTGCTGTCGTTGATGCTGGGCGGGTTTTTCCGCTGGGCTTCGCTGATGGGCAGGCGGATCTGTTGGACGCTGCCGTCGGAGAAAAGAACCGGGTAAGTCCCTTCATGCCAGGAAAGGGGAAAATTCAGCGGGTTCGAAGCGGCATAGGCAAAGTTGCAGGCAGCGATGCTTCGCCTGCCCATGGTGGCCAGTTTGAGGAAAAAAGGCTTTTTGGGATGGTAGCTTTGATTGTAGCCCCGCGTCACATAGCTGGTCTGCGGGGTGTCGTCTTCGCTGGTAAAGTTGCCGGCCTGGTAAACGCGCTCCATTCTCACCTTGTTCGCGGGGCAGATATAGATGCGCCGGTCCCGCACATAGGGAAAGAGTTTGCCGATGCCCGACCATTTGGACCCGTCGGTCGTTTTCAGGGTGCGGGCAAGCCAGCCTCCCAGATCCCCCGGCGGGCGGTCGCGCTCGTCAATCGGCCACGGCGATTCGCCGTTGTGATCTCCGGCATAGCCTCCCAAAGCGATCCCGAGTTGATGGAAGTTGGCCGTGCATCGGACAAGGTCGCTCCTTTTCGCGACCCGGTTGACCACCGGAAAGGCGAGCGCCACAAGAAGAATCACGACCGCGATCACCACCAGCAGCTCCATCAGGGAAAATCCCGCCGATGGGCTTCGTAATGGAATCGGGCGTTTCATGATGCGGTGGAAGGTTGCGGTGCGGCGTTCCTGCTCCGGCGCACCATCCGCCAGCCTCCCGCCGCGACGCTTAAAAGCAGGAGGGCTGTCGTGGAGGGTTCGGGGACGGGAGTAAATGGAGCGTGGTAGCCGAGTTCCTCGGGCGTCAGTGCGGTATCCGAGAGGCGGAAATCATCAAACCGGCCCTGAATGTTGCCGGCCAGGGTGATGGCGGACAGGGTGATCGGTAATTTTCTGGCAATATCGCCATGAGTCAGCGAACCGGCCTCCTCGCCGTTGATGTAGATTTTGATGGTGGAGTCTGACTTGATATAGGCAATATGAGTCCAGGCATTGAGCTGAAGCGTGGAGGTGGCCTGAAGGGCCGGAGCCGCCTTGCCCTGGGCATTGAATACGGCCGTCAGCGTGCCGTCCGCAGTGTATTTCAAGTTGAAAACGCTGTTGGCAGCGCCTCCGCTATTGTTGACGGAAGCCCGGATATCCCACAGGGTGCCCGCGCTGGCCTCTTCCAGATAAATCCACCCTTCCATGGTGAAGGAGTTGGTGGCATTGAGATTGATCGACTCCAGGCCTTGGACCCTTCCCACGGTTTCCGCCGCGCCGTATTTTGTCCTGGCGCTGTAATCCAGACCGTTGAGATCGGGCCGGGAAGTGGCAAACGGGTAATCGGACAGGCGTGTCGTGACGCGATTAAACTCCACGGCATGGTGATGGCCGCTTTGATCATCATAACGGGTGGCCGGGGTGCTGCCATTGAAAAGATAGCTTTCCGGACTGTCGAAATGATACTCGATGAGGGTTGCCGCGTGCAGGGGGCCGGTGGCAAACAGTGTGCAGGCGACAAGTTGGCGGATTTTTTTCATTTTCATGGGAGGGGTGGATTGGAAGGGAGGGGCGGGACGATGGTCTGGCGGGGGTTGGGCATCGAGGCCCGCCAGATGACGCGACACGGGAAGATCAGTTCCTCATACCGCTGGTCGTTCCTTCGGATTTTTGCTTCAAGCATCTCCACGGCGGCCCGGCAGACTTCGGCGATGGGTTGTTCCACGGTAGTGATCGGGATGCTTCCTTGCGTGGTATAAGAGAGATTGTCAAAGCCGCTCAGGGCGACCTCCCGGGGCACGGCAATGCCCGCCCGCTGGTAGTAGGTCAAAGCGCCGATGGCATAGTCGTCGTTGGCGCAAAGGAGGGCGTCGGGGAGGGTCCCGATCTGTCCTGCGCAGAGGGTGCCCGCTTCGAAGGGTTCAAACCGCGTGCTCTTCCGTTCGTTGAGAACGATCACGGCGGATTCCGCGGCGGTTTTCCGGAGAGGTTCACCCAACCGCAATTTCCGGGGCGGCTCCCACCCGGAGGCTTCCAGAGCTTCGGTAAACCCTTTCATGCGTTCACGGAGCTGCCAGGTATCCTGCTCCAGCGGGCTTTTTCTCAGGAGCTGGACGAGGTGGCGCTTGCCGGTGCTCAGGCAGCCGAGGGTCAGCTCGCGGACGGCGCTGCGGACATCATGCCGGACGTGAGGGCATCCCGGGATTTCCATGTCGACGGCCACCATCGGAATCCGGGCGCGATGGATGCGGCCAAAATCCATCGTCGTCTGAATGGATCCGGTGGCGATGATCCCTTCCGGGCGCAGCGCGATCACCTGCTCGATGATCCGCTTGCCGTCGCCGGGCCAGAAATAGGCTTCGACGATCTGATAGTCGAACCCGGCTTCCTGCACCCGTTTGCCGATCTCGTAGGAGCGTTTTCCGCCGATTTCGGAATGCCCGCTCATGTTGAGAAGCACGATGAGGTTGGTCCGGCCCTTGCGCATTGTCTGCGCGGCGCGGTTGGGAAGGTAGCCCATCTCCTCCGCCTTTTCCTGCACGCGGCGGACGGTCTCCTTGCTCAGGCGCTGGCGGAGCGGCGATTTGCTGTCGCCGACCACAAGGCCGACCGTGGCGGGGCTCAAACCCAGGGCCTGGGCAATATCGGTTTGGGTGACTTTGGCCATAAAAGAGAGTGTTAGGACGTTAAAACAAGTCCGGAACAGAGTCAACTCCTTTGTTGTGACGTCATAACAAAATTTCTTAAACCGTTCCATGCCGAGGAGTTTAAGCCTCTCTCACCGGTAAGGGATCGCGAGGTCGGACGACCCGCGTCAGGACGAATGGATTGACGCCCGGGGGTTAAATAGCGCAAAAAGAGGGTATGAAGGCGACACGATGGGTATTGATGGCCCTTTTTCTCTGCCCGTTCCTGGCGCAGGCGGGCGATTTCAAGATTTCGGCGACCAAGAAGAAGGAAAGCGCGGTCCGTGCCAAACCGGTCAAGTCAGGCGAGCGGACGACGGCGACCGAAGAGGTCTTTTATGAAGTCAAGGTAGCCAGTACCGCCTTCAAGGATACCGCGCCGGTGAAGGCTTCCTACCTGATCGTCGTCGAGCGGCAGGAAATCGGCAAAAAAGCCGGGCTGGAGACCTACGACCGGGTGACCGGGGAGGCTCCGGTGAAGGCATTGACCCCGCGCGCTTCGGAGAGCTTTAACACCGAACTGGTCAAGCTGCGCACGCAATCGCTGACCGGCAAATGGATCTACACCGACGGCGGCCGCGTCAAGACGCAGGACAGCCTGGTCGGCCTCTGGGTGAAGCTTTTCGACGAAAACGGGACGGAAGTGGGCGAATACATCAACCCCTCCACCCTTTCGCGCAAGCACCAGTGGGAAGAGTAGGCTTCAAACCCGGGGCTTCCGGTCGCTGGCGGGGGGCTCGCGCCGGAATGAGCCTCCGCACCCGGGCCGTGCTTGCTGCCGCCGTTCCATCCGACGCTTGAGCACGGGAAAGGGGCCATGCTTTCCAGATCACTTCCATGAAAGCCCCCCTGATACCGAGCGCCGAGGGGTCCATTTTTCAGGATGTCCTGGAACTGCTGGTGGCGCGCACCGGTGTGAAGGTCGCGTTCGAAGATCTGACCGGGTTTACCTTTGACGCGCGGGAGTTTGCGCTCGACCTCCGCTTCCGCCAGCATGATTCCGCCTTTTGCGTTGCCGCCAAGGCCGGACCGAGCCGCGCCTGCTTTACCAACAAGCGGATTTGCAACCGTCTCGTCCTGAACCGGGAGAGCGGTTTTTCGGGGATGTGCCATCTCGGCTTGACCGAAGCGGTGGAGCCGCTGACCGTACAGGGAAAAATCCTCGGTATTTTCTACTTTGGCACGATCGTGCTCCAAGGGACCGAGGCGGAAGGGCGGGAGCGAATCGAAAAACATTGCCGACGGCACCGGATGGACGCCGTTGCCTACCTGGAACGCTACCGGGCCATGCCCCATCTCGACGAAGCGACGTGGAACGAACAACGGCTCCTTTTTCTCCGGACCGTCGGGCTCCTGACGCGCCTGGTCGACCAACTCGCCCCGCCGCTCCAGGCCTATGCGCTGCACCGGACGGCCAGTCAGGCTCGCACCGGACGGCGTTACCGCGCCCTGGTCCGCAAGGCGATCGCGTTCATTGAGCAGCACTTCTCCGGAGAATGCACTCTCAACCAGGCGGCCAGGGCGCTGGGGTGCCATCCCGTCCACCTGAGCCGGACTTTCAAGGGCGATGTCGGCACCAATTTTGCGGCCTTTGTTCACCGGGTCCGCATCGCGCACGCCAAACGCCTGCTCCACACCCGCGACATGAACGTCACCCGCGTCGCGTATGAAGTCGGCTACGCCGATTCGAGCCACTTTTGCCGGACCTTCAAACAGGCAACCGGCCAGACGCCTGCGGAATATCTCCAGACCCGGAAGGATGCGGTGTGATGGCCCCTCATCCCTTTTCGCGGCAAAAGTTAAACCGATACCGTATTTTGGTTGCCCCTGTTCTATCGCAAAAGGGAAAATGAGCCGACGATCGGTTCATGATCTTCCCTTTGTTGTCCCCCGGACTTCGGTTCATCGTGAAAATAGCGGCGCTTCTGGGTCTGGGCGTTTCGCTCCCGGCGGCGACCCTGACGTTGATGCCGCCCACGGAGTGGCCGCCCTCCAATCAATGGTATCTCTTCGAGTATGGCTCACCGACAGTGGGTACGGCGAACGTGGACGGTCGCTCGTGGCTGACGGTCGAACGCACCAGCGGGCTCTCCGGCGCGCAACTGGTCTACACCGCAGGCTCCTACAGCGACAACGGACTCCCCAAAGTCGATCCGGCCAACCAACTCGCCGACTTCACCGGCCGGGTCGTCCTCGCGGCCGACACCTGGGCTGCGGCGGATGGGGTGGGCGTCGTCCTGCGCTCGCGCCGCTCCAGTTTTGGCGGTGATGACGCCTATTACCTTGCCATGAGCAGCGAGGGCCTCGGCCTCTATTGGGGCATCGGAAACAATTCGCTTGCCCCGGCGAACCGGCTGGCGTTCGACGCGTTTGAAACCGCCCCCGGCAGCCTCGACGACGGAAACTCATACCTTCTCTCTTTTTCCGCCGTCAGCAACCGGATCGACGCTTCCCTTTATGCTTCGTGGACTCTTGACGAAAGCGGTGCGATCCTCGGCACGCCCATTGCCACCCTTTCCTATACGGACCTGCGCGATGTCGCCCGTACGGACGGGTACTTTGCCCTGCGCGGCGGACGTTTCACCAGCAACCGCACCGCTTATTTCCGTGACCTCACCGTGACCACCATTCCGGAGCCATCGGTCGCCGGGCTGGGGTTGCTTTGCGCCGGGCTGGGAGCGATCGTCCTCTGTTTGCGCAGCCGTAAAGGGGCCTGAACCCGGAGGCAAGCTCCCCCCCCCGCATTTATGAAAGCCACCACCGTCACCCACCGGAGAGAGGGAGGCATGAGCCTGTTGCAGCTCCTGCTCGTGGTGGCGCTTCTGGGAATCCTCGCCGCGCTGCTTCTCCCCGCCGTCAACAGCGCGCGGGAAGCGGGCCTGCGCGTCCGGTGTACCGCGAACCTGCGGACGATTTATCTGGCGACGATGGCGTTCGCCAATGACCACGACGGCAAGCTCCCTCCGGCGCTCGGCAGCAAGAACATGGAGCAGGTCGACTTCCGTTTCCGCATCAACCAATACTGGTGGCAACAATCCTACCTGGCGCGTTATGCCCTCAATGATTTCAACCGGCGGACCGACAGCAAAGGGCGGCTTTCGCAGGAGGAAGCGGAGATTTTCAACTGCCCCGCCCGTTTCAAGGACGGGCCAGATGAAAAATGGGCCAAGGCCGACGCTCCGGCCATCAGCTACGTCATGCGTTTTCTTGGAACCAGCGACCCGACGCGCTATCGCATCGCCCGGATGAAAAATGCCTGGTCCAAAGTATTCGTTACCGAAGGGCGCGGCGGCACGCTGGCGCTGGAATCGGCCCGGAGCGCACCTCCCGGTTCCCCCTCTGTATCCGGCCAGCGCCTGCGTCGCTACCACCAGAACGGTCTGAACCTTCTTTTCTTTGACGGCCATGTCGAACCGTTCAACGGGTCGGACGACGAGCTGCGGCCGATGATCGACGTCAACGATCCCCTTCAACCTCTTTATTAATGCTTCCGCGACATCCCTTCCTACCTTCTCTTGCTGTCGCCTGCCTGTGCGCGGCTCTTGCGGCCTGCGGCGAATCGTCGTCATCCACTGCGCCGGACCCGGCTCCCGAAAAGATATCGCCGCTCGTACGCTGGGAAACCCGCCTGGGTGATCGGGAACGGTTGTTGCAACGGATCGAAAGCTGGAAAGGGCCGACCCCGGAGGCAACTGCGGCCGCGGCTTCCCAAAGGTTGGCGGCCGCCCAGGGGGAAAAGGCACAGAGAAGATGCTCCGGCGAACTCCTCGAAGCCGCCGCCTCCTTTCGCCAGTTGGCCGGGTTGCCGGAAACCGGGGATCGCGAGGTCTGCCGGGCCGATGCCAGGGCGCTTCTGGATGTTTTGCTGGCGACGCTTCCCGCAGGGCTGGAGGTGACGGAGGAAGGGGGCAGGCAGCCCGGCAACCTCCTGCTGCGGGACGCCACCTGGGCTTACGCCTTGCGCCATCAGATCACCGGCGATCACGAAGACTTCCTGCGAGCCAGGGCGCTCCTCCTCGCGTTCTCACAGAAAATGGGTTCCTGGCCCGTGTTGATGCAACGTACGGGGCAGCGCTGGGTGCCGCAGGATACGCCCGGGCTGGCTGAAAAGGATTCCGCCGGGCTCTGGAACCGCTGGATTCATCTCGACCTGATGGAAGGCTACCCGCTCCTGCACGCTTACACGGCCCTCGCGCCGCAGCTCTCCAAAGAAGAGCGGCAACGGATCGTCAGCGGCATTTTCGACAGGCAGGTCGCTTTCATCAGCCGTTGGAAACCGGGCATTTACAACACGATCGTCTACCGGATCGACGGACTGGTGCACTTCGGTCTCGCACTTGGACGCCCGGAGTGGGTCCACGAAGCCGTCGACTATCTGCGGGAACTGCGCCTGCTCGGTTTTTCGCCCGATGGCTTCTGGCACGAAGGCACCCCGGCCTATCACCAGCAGGTCGCGGGACGGATCAACGCGATCGCCCGCCGTCTGGACGGGTATGGCGATCCTCCGGGATGGACGCATCCGGCGACCGGGGAACGTTTTGATGATCTGCATCTCCAGCGCGAACTGGCGCTCCACCAGGAGCGCACGGAGAGCGCCTGGCGAAAGCTGACCCTTCCCAACGGAAAAGTTGCCGCCGTCAACGATGCCGATCCCGACCGCTACATCGGCCCGGCCAAAACGGTCTCCGGCCCGGAACTGCTCGGGACTTCCGGTTATGCCATTCTCGGCTCGGGCAACGGGGAGGACCAGCAGCAGCTTTTCCTGAACTACAAGGGAACCTTCGGGCATGAACACCTCGACGTGAACGGGTTCCACGCGTTTGCCCTTGGCCGCCGCTGGTTTGACGAAACGCGCTACCGCCCGCTGCCCGGTTCCGGCTCCAGCCGCGAATGGTCGATGAGCACGGCGGCGCACAATACCGTGGTCATCGACGAAACCGACCAGGCCCGGCGCTTTGTGGACGGGCGGATGCCCGGCAGGGAAGATGCCGCGGGGAAGCTCGCGTCGCGGCCCTATCGCGGTCATCACAACGGCAGCAACCATCTGGGCGATCTTCTGCTTTTCGATGGAAGGCAGGAGGCGGTCCAGGTGGTGGAGGTGGAAGGAAGCAAAGCGTACTCCCCGGCTCCGGAGCGCTACCGGCGCACGCTGGTCAAAGTGGCGCTGGAAGCGGGGGAAGGCTACATCGTCGATCTGTTCCGGGTCAAAGGCGGCAAGGTGCATGACTACCTTTTGCACGGGCCGCTGGCCGAACCGTACACGGTTTCAGCCGCCGCGCCTCTGGAACCGGCAGAGGGCGGGCTTCACCGGTTCATCCAACTCCGCCATCGCGCTCCGGCCACGCTGCCATGGGAGTGGACCTTGACGACCGGCGACGGCGCTTCATCACGCTCGATCGTGCTTGCCCCTGCGGGAGCCATCTTTTTTGTTGGAGAAGCTCCGGCGATCAACCGCATCGGCACGGCGCCGTGGGTCAACCTTCGCCATGAGGTCAGGGAGGCCGGGGAAAGCACGTTTGTCGTGGTTCACGAACTCCGCAGGAAAGGGGGACGGATCACCTCCGCACGCTTGCTGACCCGCCCGGGCGACACGCAGGTGGCCGTCGAAGTCTGCCTGGGCGAGCGGACCGACGTGATCCTGAGCACGCTTTCCGAGGGGGAGAGCGTTTCGGCGACCACTTCCGACGGGAGGGCGGTGAGCCTGAAGGGACGCCTCGCTTATCTTAAAAAGGAGAAGGGGCAAGCCCCTGCCGCCACCCTTTGGGACGGGACGAAACTTTCCCTCAACGGCAGAGAGATCGTTTCCTCTCCGCACGCCGCGTTGCACGCCGTGGTTGCCCGGACGCTTTCCCGGGAAGGGGGCGACCCGTGGGATGCGCTCGTCACTCCGGCGTCGCTTCCGGACGACGGCTCGCTCGCGGGGGCGATGGTCCGGGTTGACCTGGGCGGGAAGATCGTCTGGTCGTACCGCATCGCTGAAATCCGGCGAAAGGGCGGCGAAACCCACCTCCTGCTCGAACACGATCCGGGATTCTCGGTCGACGCATCAGGCGTGAAAATGCGCTTTCACCCCGGCTGGGGCTTTCCCGGGAAGGCTGCCTTGACCCTTCCCGTCACCTCCCGTTCTTATCCATGAAACACCTGCTCCATGAACCTGCACGGGAGACGCCCGTGGCTGAAGAAACCGATGTCGTCGTTTGCGGAGCCGGTCCGGCCGGAGTTGCTGCGGCGATCGCCGCCGCACGTGGCGGTGCGCGGACCCGACTCCTCGAAGTCCACGGATGTCTGGGCGGCATCTGGACCGCCGGGCTGCTGACCTACGTCATCGACGCCGACAAACCGACCGGGCTTCTCCCGGAGATCGTCGCCCGTCTCAAGGCCCGCTCCGCCTACCGGCAACGCAGCGGCGCGAATTTCGTCTACGATCCCGAACAGATGAAACTGGTGCTCGAAGCCATGTGCCAGGAGGAAGGGGTGGCGATCCAGCTTCATACCCGCGTCGTTGCTGCGGCAAAATCGCCTTCGGGTCGGCTGGAGTCGGTCGTGACGGAGTCCAAAACCGGCCGGCAGGCCTGGAAAGCCTCCGTTTTCATTGATGCCACGGGCGATGGCGATCTCGGCGCGCTGGCCGGCGTCCGCTATGACGTCGGGCGCGGCGAAAGCGGCGAGACGCAGCCGATGTCGCTGATGGCGCTCGTCGCCGGTCTTGATCCGGAGGCGATGGACCGTTTCCACCGCCCTGCCAACCGGTCGCGGCGGGAGGAATTCCTGGCGGAATTTCACCGGGCCAACCATTTCCCCAGCTACACCGCCCCGAGTCTTTTCTATATTCGCGACGATCTTTTTGCCTTGATGGCCAACCATGTCTACGCCGTCAGCCATGCCGACGCACAGGCGATCACCGACGCCACCCTGCGGGCCCGGCGCGAGATTGACGACGGGGTCCGCGCCCTGCGGTCGCTGGGGGGCGTCTGGGCCAACCTGCGGCTCATTTCGACCGCGGCACAGATCGGGGTCCGCGAAGGACGCCGGTTGCACGGGCGCGATGCGGTCACCGTCGGCGATCTCGTCGCCGGTCGCCTTCGTGAAGATGGCGTCTGTCGCGCGAGATTTGGCATGGATGTCCACTCTCCCAACCCCGATGCGAGCCGCGCCTTTGATTTCTCGCAACGCCAACCGGTGCGTCCCTACGACATCCCCTACGGGGCGCTGGTGGCTGCGGGAGTGGATGCCCTCCTGATGGCCGGCCGGTGCATCAGCGGTGATTTTCTGGCGCATTCCAGTTATCGCGTCACCGGGAACGCGGTCCCGATGGGGGAAGCCGCCGGAAAGGCGGCGGCGTATTGCGCGCTGGCGGGGTTGTTGCCGTGCGAACTGGAATGGCCGTCGACCAAGCTTGCGGCACCGGTCGGGTAAGCAATCCCTGCCGGCGCAAAAGCAGGAGGTTTCATGGCAGATCAACGGGACGGGCCTGATTACCGCTCCCGCCACTGGTAAACGGTGTAGCCGAGCGCGGCCAGCCCCGTCAGCGCAGCGGGGACCAGAAGCGTGCGGTAGCCGAAATGGCGGAAGATCACCGCCCCGGCAGCGCCGCCCGCGATGAACGAGCCGACGATGATCCCGTAAAGCAACAGGCGCAGCCGGTCGGTCCGGATGCCCCGGAAAAACTGGCCGAGCGCGATCCCGATGTCGGTGAACATTCCGGTGAGGTGGGTCGTCCGGACGACCGAGCCGCTATAGGTGCTCGCCATGGCGTTCTGCAACCCGGCGGCGCACGAGGCGAGGTAATCGCCCGCCAGGTGGTGGCTGGAAAGCAGGGGGACGGCGAGCACGAGCAGGATCGTCTCCAGAAAAAGCGCCGCCCCGTAACGGCGACCGAGGCGCAGCGTGCTGTCGGCCAGAAGGAACCCGCTCAGGACGGCCCCTGCGACAAAGGCGCTCAAAATGCCGAGAAAGTGAAAGCTCCGGTCGGGCCGCAATTCCGAGAGGGCGACCCCGAACATGCTCGCGGTGCCGGTAAGATGGGTGATCCCCTGGTGTTCCATGCCGAGGAACCCGACGACGTTGATCATCCCGGCGATGAAGGCGAGCACGCCCGCGCCACCCCAGACCCAGCGTGGCAGTCGCGAGATCATGGGGCGTCGGCGGCCTCCGGGTGGGCCGCCTCCATGTAGCGTTGCGCTTCGCGGTTGAAGGCGTGGACGGCTTCGGCGTCGTTGGGGTCGAGCTTGGCCCGTTGCTCGGCCAGGCATTGGTACCACCGGTTGAGATTGTCGCGCGCGTCGGCAAGCTGGTCGCGCGCCTCCTTTTCGGCGAGGTTCTGGTTGCCGTCAAAAACCCCCGCCCTTTGCAGAAGGAAGAGTTCCCGTGCGGCGTTCCGGTCGTCCCCCGGGGTGGAGCGCCAGTGAAAGTCCCCCTTTTCGGCTTCGACGATCGTGCCGCGAAAGTCGACCAGCGTCCCGACCTTCAGTTCTCCCAGAAAGGTGGCGATCTCCCGGTCGGCCGGGATCAGGTGGAGGTGAAGGCTCGAAGCCGCGATCTCCCCGGGCGGAAGCGGCGGCTCCTCCCCTTTCCATTGCACCGTGGAGGTCCGCTCCCCCTGTTCGATGGTCAGTTGCCGCACGAAGGTCGAGTCCGACATCGGTCCCCAGCCGATCAGCACATCGAGCGGCGCAAGCCGGGCCTGGGCATCGCGGTAGCGTTTGGCCGCCAGCACCCTTCCGGCCAGCCGCAGCCCGCCGACATCGCGCAGGGTATAGTTTTCGACCGGCTTGAGCTGGAGGGAGGGGCGCGCCGCCGTGCTTCCCGGCGCGGTCCGGATCGGCGGGCTCACGACCAACACCCCCGGGGCATGGCGGACGGGGCTCAAGGCAAACCAGAGCCAGAGCCCCGCGCCGAGCAGGGCCAGCAGGAACAGGCGGAAGAGTATCTTGGCAACGATTGCTTTCAAGGTGCAGGGGCCGGCCGGGCGGCGGCACGCGGGAGGAGCGGAAGGCGTCGTTCCCCCAAAATGACCGCACGGCGGTTGGCAACCGGTATCATGGACAAAAAGACCGCGCTTTTCAATCGGCGGATTGACCGTGCAGCATCCGGTGGGGTGGAGGCAATCCCGTTTCGCAGGGAAAGTGGGCGCGCCATTCGCGGCTTCCCAAGAGGCTTGCTTTATGAAAAAACCGTCCGTCTATGACCCGTTCCCTTTCCCTGTTGCTTCTGTGCTGCCTCTGGGGGCTGCTCTACCTGCCCGGGCTGGGCGGCGGAGAACTCAAAGGGGAGGAAGGCCGCCGGATTCTCCCGGGGCTGGAGATGCTCGCCGATGGCGACTGGATCGTCCCCCACCTCAACGGCGAGCCGTACCTGCGCAAACCGCCGCTGATCAACTGGGCGGTCGCCGGGGCCACGGTGGTCACCGGGCAGCGGACGGAGTGGAGCGTGCGGCTCCCTTCGGTGCTCGCCGTGCTGGCGGCGACGCTGGTCCTCGCCTGGAGCGGCGGCCGCTGGATCGGGCAGAAGGGCGGCTTTCTGGCCGGGCTTTTTTTCCTGACCCACCTCGCCATGCTGGAAAAGGGGCGGCTGATCGAGATCGAGGCGATCTACGTCAGCCTGACCGCGATCGCCTTTGCCCTCTGGCTCGCGGCCTGGATGGGGCGGGAAACCGGCTGGCGGCTCTGGCTCGTACCGATGTTGGCGCTCGGGTTGGGCATTCTGGCCAAGGGGCCTTTTCCGCACCTTCTCTTTTTTTACGGCCTGCTCTTTCTGGTGCTCGCGGCGGCGAAGGAGAAACGGCTTTTCCTGAGCTGGGCCCACGCCGGGGCGCTGCTGCTGGCGCTGGCGCTGGTCTGCGCCTGGTGGCTTCCGTATTATTTTTCCACCCGCTCGCTCGGGGCGACGACGGTGATGCTCGACCAGCTCAAGGAACGGGTCGGCGGGGGGCGGCTGGAACTGGTCAACATCCCCCGGGCGCTTGCCAACGGGCTGCCGTGGATCGTCTTCTATCCGCTCCTCTGGAACCGGCGCGTGATGGACGCCATCAGCGCCCGCAACGGGCGGCTGGCGCTCCTGGTCCGCACCACCCGCTGGCCGCTGGTGATCGCCTTTGCCGGGTTGATGGTGATCCCCGGCATGCTGCCCCGCTACACCCTGCCGCTCTACCCGGTCATGGCGCTGTTGCTCGCGCTCGCGGCGCTGCATGCCCCGGCGGCGTGGAAAAACGGCTGGCGCCGGTTCAACCGGGGGGTCGGCCTGCTCCTGCTGCTGGCGATTCCCCTGCTCCCGTGGGTCGTGCGCCCGGCCGCGCCGGCGTGGTGGGCCTGGCTGGCGGTGGCGCTCGTCTGGGGAGGGCTCTTGGCGGCGCTCATTCGCGAATGGCGCAGACCGGAGGAGGGGCCGGTCCGCCTCGCGCTCGGGACGGCGCTCTGCATCGTGGCGGCGATGATCCCCTTTTCGCTGGTCGTCATTGAGCGGATCAGCCTCCGCGACCACCTCCGCCCCGTCGGCCGGAAAGTCGCCGCCGAGGTGCCGGCAAATCAGTTCATTTCCGTGATTGATCCCGGCTACGAAGCTTCGCTATTCTACATCGACCGGCCCCTGCGTTTTGTTTCGTCGGTCAAGGAAGTGCCCCCGGACGCCCGGTTCGCGCTCGTGCGGGAACGCGAGTGGAGATGGCTCGAAGAGAGACGGGGCCATCCCATTTCGGCGCTCCCGCTCCATCAGGAGGGAAAAAAACCATTTTTCCTCTTGAAACTCGACGCCGAAAGCGAGACAACGCCCCGCCCGACTTCACGTCCAAAATAAAACCTGGCCAAAATCAGTAACTCAAATGATTGACAGATTTTTCGTTTTCGAGCACGAATGCGGATGTGAACTTGTTTGAAGACCACCTTTGACATGCGCAACCACTCTTTCACTTCAGCTCCCGAGAGCCCGGCCATCGGTCTCCGCAGCCCCGGCGCATTTTTCACTTTGACCCTCTCGTAACGCGACCCCATGGCGAATATTTTCCCACGTTCGAGCAACCTTTTACCGATCAAGCTGGTCGTCTGCGCATCTGTCGTCGGCCTTTTGCTGATGGCGGGTTGCTGGTATTACCTGACCCCGAAGTACAGTCGCGTCGGCTACATGCCGGTGCAGCCGGTGCCGTTTTCGCATGACATCCACGTCACGCAGCTCGGGCTCGACTGCCGTTACTGCCACAGTTTCGTGGAAGTGGCCGCCCACTCCAACGTCCCCAACACCCAGACCTGCATGAACTGTCACACGACGGTGCAGAAGGACAACCCGAAGCTCAAGCCGGTCCACGACTCCTGGGAAACCGGCCTGCCGATCGAGTGGGTGCAGATTCACAAAACGCCCGACTACGTCTACTTCGACCACTCCGTCCACGTCAACCGGGGCATCAGCTGCTATAGCTGCCACGGCAACGTGAACAAGATGGAGGTCGTCTACCACCATGAACCGATGAGCATGGCGTGGTGCCTTGAATGCCACCGTGCTCCGGAAAACCACCTCCGTCCGCCGGGCGAGGTCTTCAACCTCGACTGGACTCCGCCTGCCGGGACGACTCAGCGGCAGATCGGTCTGGAGTTGAAGCATGAGTGGAACGTGAACCCGCCTGAGAACTGCGCTGGCTGCCATCGATGAAACACATTTTCCATCATCCTCCTGAAAATTTGACGGGCCGGAAATACTGGCGGAGCCTCGGCGAACTTGCCGACACGCCCGAATTCCGCGAAAAACTCGAACGCGAATTTCCTGCGGGAGCCGCAGAACTCAAGCTCGACCAAGTTACGCGCCGCAACTTCCTGAAGCTGATGGGGGCGTCGACCGCGCTGGCCGGCCTCGGCCTCGCCGCGTGCCGCCACCCCAAGAGCCTCGTCCCGTTCACCAAAAGCTCCGAGTGGTCGATCCCCGGCAAGTCGCTCTTTTTCGCGACCTCCATGCCGCGCCGCAACGGCGCGCAGCCGCTGCTGGTCACCACGCACGACGGCCGCCCGACCAAGATCGAAGGCAACCCGCAGCACCCGGTCAGCAATGGCGCGACCGACGCCGCCTCGCAGGCTTCGGTCCTTGATCTCTACGATCCCGACCGTTCGCGGTTCTTCCTCCACAAGGGGGAACGTTCCGATGTCGTCGCCTTTGAAGCATTCCTGGAAAAGGAAATCGCCGAAGCCGGGGACGGCTCCGGGCTGGTCTTCCTGGTTGACGACTATCCCTCGCCGACCCGCGAACGGCTCCGCGGCGAGATCGCCCGCCGTTTCCCGAAGGCGCGCTGGGTCATCCACGACCCGCTCGGCAACGAAACGTGGCGCGCCGCCGCCGCCGCTTCGTTCGGGCCGGAGGTCGTACCGGTTCCGGTCATTGAAAAGGCCGACATCCTTCTCTCGCTCGACTGCGACTTCCTCGGCACCGACGAACGGGCGCTGAGCGATGTCCGCGCTTTCTCCGCGCGCCGCAACGTCGAGAAACCGGGCGATTCGATGAACCGCCTCTACGTCGTCGAAAACCGCTTCACCGTCACCGGCGGCATGGCCGATCACCGCCTCCGCCTTCCGGCGAGCCAGGTGGGCACCTTTGCCCTCGCGCTCGCCGAAGAACTCGGCGTCTCCACCGGGGGTGCCGTCCGCGACAAGGGCGTTACCTTCCCCGACGGCTGGGTTCGCGAACTCGCCGCCGACCTCAAGGCGCACCACGGCAAGAGCCTCGTTCTCGTTGGCTCGCGCCAGCCGGTTGCCGTTCAGATTCTCGTCGCCGCGATCAACCAGGCGCTCGGCAGCTTCGGCAACACGATCGTCGGCCAGCCCGCGAACCTCCTTCCCGAACCGGGCCTGACCCTGGCCGAACTGGCCGCACAGGTCGATTCGGTCAAAACCCTCGTCATCCTCGGCGGCAACCCCGCCTACACCGCTCCTTCCAATCTCGACTGGGAAGCCAAACAGCAGAAGATCCCGAACGTCATCCGCCTCGGCCTCTGGGAGGATGAATCCTCGCAGGGCGCTCTCTGGCAGGTTCCGGCGGCTCATTACCTCGAAACCTGGGGCGACGGCATCGCCGCCGACGGGAGCTACACCCCGCAGCAGCCGATGATCCTGCCGCTTTACGACGGCTGGTCGGAGTACGACCTGCTCGCCCGTTTTGCAGGACGACCGAAGCCGACCGGGTCCGAACTGGTGCAGGAAACCTATCGCAGCCGGTTCAATCCGGCCGATTTCGTCACCGCCTGGGACCGTCTTCTCCACGACGGCCGTGCGCAGGAGGAAATCACCCCCGCGCCGATCGCCTTCCGGGGCACCGTCCCTTCCGACGGTTTCCCCAAGCCGGTCACCGGCGACGCCATTGAAATCGTCTTTCCGGCGGACACCAAGATGGACGATGGCCGTTTCAACAACAACGGCTGGATGCAGGAATGCCCCGACCCGGTCACCCGCACCACCTGGGACAACGTCGCCTGGATCAGCCCGAACACCGCCAAGCGGTTCGGCATCAAGCACCCACCCTTTGACAACGACCACCAGTTGATCGAACTCGAACTCGACGGCCGCAAGCTGCGGGTCCCGGCGTACATCGTCCCGGGCCACGCCGACAACTCGATCTCCCTCTCGCTCGGGTGGGGACGGCGCGTCGTCGGTCGCGTCGGTCGCGGCACCGGGGTCAATGCCTACACGTTCGCCACGACGGCGGCCCCGTACTTTGCGGTCGGCCTCAAGATCACCAACCTCGATGAGACCTTCCCGGTCGCCAGCACGCAGGAGCACTTCACCATGGAAGGCCGCGAACTGGTCCGCGAAGCGACGGTGACCGAGTACGCGGAACACCCCGATGCCATCGGCCAGATGGGGGGCGACAGCCACATGCCGCCCGCCGGTTACCAGAGCCTTTACACGCACCCGAAGCTCGACGCTCCCAACCAGTGGGGGATGGCGATCGACCTCAACACCTGCGTCGGCTGCACCGCGTGCGTCATCGCCTGCCAGGCGGAAAACAACGTCCCGATCGTCGGCAAGGAGCAGGTCATCAACGGCCGTTCCATGCACTGGCTGCGCAACGACCGCTACTTCGTCAGCGACGGCAACGAATCGCAGGACAACTACGAGTACGCCACCGACCCGGACATGGTCATCCAGCCGATGATGTGTCAGCACTGCGAAAACGCGCCGTGCGAAACCGTCTGCCCGGTCAACGCCACCGTCCACAGCGAAGACGGCCTCAACGTCATGGCCTACAACCGCTGCATCGGCACCCGGTACTGCGCCAACAACTGTCCCTTCAAGGTCCGCCGGTTCAACTTCTTTGATTACAACCAGCGCCCGATCACCCCGGTCGAAGTTCCGCTCCTGGGCGAAGTCAACGGCCTCAAGCTCGGTCCGCTGACCAAGAAGGGGATGGCCGAGACGCTCAAGATGCAGAAGAACCCGAACGTCACCGTCCGCATGCGCGGGGTGATGGAAAAGTGCACCTTCTGCGTCCAGCGGATTCAGACCGCGCGGATCGCCACGAAGGTCAAGGCGGGCGCTTCCGATGACGTTCGGATTCCCACCGACAGCTTCACCACCGCCTGCGCCCAGGCCTGTGCCTCCGGCTCCATCGTGTTCGGCGACATCAGCGACCCCGAAAGCCGGGTTTCGAAGCTCAAGGCGCAGCAGAAGAACTACCGTCTGCTGGAATACCTCAACGTCCGCACACGGGTCAGTTACCTGGCTCGCCTCCGCAACCCCAACCCGAAGATGCCCGACGCCCGGCGCAACGCAGCGAAGGCTTAAACGCAAGGCTCCTTTTTTTCCTCAATGTCCAACGGCACTACTTCTTCGCAAACGCTTTCGGCGACACAGGAATACGACGATCAGGTCCGGCGCAAGCCGCTCGTGACCAACGACCGGAGTGTTCAATGGATCACGCAGCACGTCTCCGACATCGCCGAGAGCCGCACGCCGATCTGGTGGTGGATCGCCATCCTGATCACCACCCCGGTCGCCGCCTTCGGTCTCTTCTGCCTCGCCTACCAGATTTCCACCGGGGTCGGGGTCTGGGGGGAAAACCATCCCGTCGGCTGGGCTTGGGACATCACCAACTTCGTTTTCTGGATCGGGATCGGGCACGCCGGGACGCTCATCTCCGCCATTCTCTTCCTGACACGGCAGAAATGGCGTACGTCGATCAACCGCGCGGCGGAGGCGATGACCATCTTCGCCGTCATCTGCGCCGGGATTTTCCCGGCCATCCACGTCGGGCGCGTCTGGTTCGCCTGGTACCTTTTCCCCATTCCCAACTCCAACGCCATCTGGCAGAACTTCCGCAGCCCGCTGCTCTGGGACGTTTTCGCGGTCTCGACCTACTTCACCGTCTCGCTGATCTTCTGGTACATCGGCATGGTGCCTGACCTGGCGACGATGCGCGACCGCTCCAAGTCGAAGATCGGCCGCTTCATCTACGGCGTCTTCGCGCTCGGCTGGCGCGGGGCCAACCGCCACTGGCGTCACTACGAAATGGCCTACCTCGTCCTGGCCGGGATCTCCACCCCGCTGGTGCTTTCGGTGCACTCCGTCGTTTCGTTCGACTTTGCGACCTCCGTCCTTCCCGGGTGGCACGCCACCATCTTCCCGCCGTACTTTGTCGCCGGGGCGATTTTCGGCGGTTTTGCGATGGTGCTCACCATCCTCATCCCCGCCCGCCTGCTCTATCCCAAGCTCAAGGACATGATCACCGCCCAGCACATCGACAAGATGTGCAAGATCATCCTCCTGACCGGGTCGATGGTCGGTTACGCCTACGCGATGGAGTTCTTCATGGCGTGGTACTCCGGCAGCCCGTACGAAATCTGGGTCTTCCTGCGTAACCGCGTGGCTGATCCGTTCATCTTCAGCAAGATCTTCGACGTGCCTCCCGCTCCCTACTGGTGGGCCTACTGGTCGATGATCTTCTGCAACGTCATGGCGCCGCAGGTCTTCTGGTTCAAGCGGATGCGCCACAACCTCTGGGTCGTCTTCATCATCGTCAACCTGGTCAACGCCGGGATGTGGTTTGAGCGTTTCGTCATCATCGTCACCTCGCTCCACCGCGATTTCCTCCCCTCCTCATGGGGGATGTTCCACCCGACCTGGGCGGAAATCGGTCTCTTTGTCGGCACCTTCGGCATCTTCCTGACTCTCTTCCTCGTCTTTATGAGGTTCGTCCCGATGATCGCGATGTTTGAAATCAAGACCCTCTTGCCTGAAACCGATCCACACCTCCCGCCTTCGGGTCAGGGAGAAGCAAAGGAGGCTCATCACTAATGTCTGAAGAACGCAAAGTCTACGCCATCGGCGCGGAGTTCCGAAGCGCAGCCGACCTGATGCGGGCGGCCGAGCAGGTGCGCGACGCCGGGTTCAAGCGGTGGGATGTTTTTACGCCTTTCCCGGTTCACGGGATGGACGCCGCGATGGGGCTCGGCAAGTCGTGGTTGAGCGCCTTCGTCTTCGTCGGGGGCGTCACCGGGTTGACCACTGCCATCGTGTTGCAGTTCTTCACCTCTTCCTACCTCTACCCGCTCATCGTTCACGGGAAGCCGACCGGTTTGATGACGGTCCCGGCGTTTTTCCCGATCATGTTCGAGCTGACGATCCTGCTCTCCGCCTTCGCGTGCGTCGGCGCACTGATCCTTTTGACGCAGTTGCCCAAGTGGTACCACCCCATGTTCAACTGGGAGCGGTTCAGCCGGGTGACCGACAACGGCTTCTACCTGGCGATCGAAGCGCGCGATCCCAAATTCTCAGAGACCAAAACACGCCAGTTCCTGGATGAACTCGGCGGGGCGCACATCACCGTGGTCCACGACTAAAACCGATGCTCAGATATTTTTTCACAGGCCTAATCGTAGTGGTGGTCGCCGTTGTCGCGATCGCCGGGTTCCGCGGGGCCAAGAGTCCCAAGGCCCCCTTGGAGATCTTTCCCGACATGGACCGCCAGCCGCGCTTTGATCCGCAGCACAAGAGCGACTTCTTCGCCGACAGCCGCGCGGCGCGCGAGCAGGTGGGCGGCACCGTGGCGCGCAGCTTCGTCAACCCCGGCGTCTACAACGCCAACCAGGGGAACAACGCCCGCCACCTGACCGGCCCCGCCGGCTTCAGCAGCGGCACCGACTACCTCAACACCGGCATCATCGGCGAAGTCTGGGGCAACGGCATCCCGATGGAGGTCAACCCCGAGCTGCTCGCACGCGGCAAGGAACGTTTCACGATCAACTGCTCCATCTGTCACGGTGTGGCGGGAGACGGCCAGGGGATCGTTTCCAAATACGGCCTTGGCGGGATCGCCAACTTCCATGATTCCCGCCTGCGGGCCCTTCCCGACGGCGCGATCTTCGACACCATCACCCACGGCAAGGGCAACATGGCTCCCCACGGACCCAACATCACCGTTGAAGACCGCTGGGCGATCATCGCCTATGTCCGCGCGCTTCAGCGCAGCCAGAACGCCACCCTCGCTGACGTACCGGCAGAGCATCGTACCGAATTGGAAAAGCAATGAGTCACCCCACCCTTCATCAGGAACTTACCGCGGACACGATCAGCCCGCAGAAGACCGGCAAGTTTGCCTTTCTCTCGCTGGCGGTCGGCATCGTTGGGTTGATCGCTTCCTTCCTCCTCGCCTGGATGGGCGGGGAAGAGGGTCAGAAGCAGTTTGCCTATTCATGGCTCTTCGCCGTTCTCTACTTCTTTTCGCTGACGGTCGGCTCCCTCTTCTGGGTGCTGGTCCATCACGCCACCGACGCGGAATGGACGGTCGTGGTACGCCGCCAGCTTGAAAACGTGGCGGTGCTCACCCCGCTGGTCGGCCTCTTCTTCTTTGCAGGGATCATTTGCTTCGCGCCGCTTCTCTACTCGTGGTGGACGATGGCCCCGGGAAGCGATGAGTTGCTCGACCACAAGTCGCTCTACCTCAACCACACCGGGTTTTACGTCCGGGCGATCCTCTACTTCGTCGGCCTGAGTGGGCTGGCTTTCCTCATCCGCCGCCACTCGGTGCGCCAGGACGAAACCGGAGCCAGCATCCATACCGTCCGCAGCCGCGTCCTTTCATTTGCCGGGATTCCAATCCTCGCCCTCTCGCTCACCTTTGCGGCGGTCGACTGGATCATGGCGCTCGAGTACACCTGGTTCTCCACCATGTGGGGGGTCTACATCTTCGCCGGGGGCGTCGGAGCCGCGATGGCCCTGCTGGTATTGATCGTCACCGCACTCAAAAAGGCGGGCCATCTGAAAATGGTGAACATCGAGCACTACCACGTCATGGGCAAGTTCATGCTCACCTTCTGCATCTTCTGGGCCTACATCGGCTTCAGCCAGTACATGCTGATCTGGTACGCGAACATCCCCGAAGAGACCTCGTTCTTCATCCGCCGCAACACCGAAAGCTGGTGGTACTTCACCTTGGCGCTGGTGATCGGGCGCTTCTTCCTCCCCTTCCCGATCCTGCTCTTCCAGGCCACCAAGAAGAACCCGAAATGGCTCTGCATCGTGGCCGGCTGGATGATCGCCATGCAGGCGCTCGACCTCTACGTCCTGATCCTTCCGATGCTGCACCAGACCGGTGCGAACCTCGCCTGGCTCGACCTCACCAACCTGCTCGCCGTCGGCGGCATCGTGGCGGCGGCCTTCTTCTGGATTCTTCCCAAAAGCAGCCTCTTCCCGGTGAAAGACCCGCGGATCGAACACTCCACTCATTTTTCGAACTGACCCATGCCACAACCTAAAAAAGCACGCGGAGGATTTCCCTATCTCTGGGCCGTTGCCGGATTCTGTCTGGTCGGCATCCTGGCCTTGGTGATCCGTTGGGCTCCCGGGACGGAAGCCTACGACCGGAAGGTCCGGGAGGACCGGCTGGCCACCCTCGAAGAAGTCAAGAAAGCGGCTGAAGAGAAGCTTGCGGGCTACCGCTGGGTCGATCAGGAAAAGAAAGTCGTCGGCCTCCCGATCGAACGGGCCATGGAACTGACCGTCGGCGAACTCAAAGACCGCACCGTCGGCCCGTCTGAAGTCAAGGCCGTCTCCACCGGTTCGATGATCGTACCGCCTTACCTGAAGGCAGCCGCACCGGCAGCGGAAGCACCGGCTGCTGAAGGCGCGGCAGAACCGCAGACCGAAGCGGCCCCGGCCTCGGCGGCCACGGAATCAACCACCCCGGAACCAGCCGCGGAAACGACCCCGGAAGCAGCTCCGCCCGCCGAAACCCCGGCGGCGACCCCGGCTCCCGCAGCGGACGAGGCCCCGGCGGCTTCACCCTCGCCATCAGCAGAACCGGCCGCACCCGAGGCGGCGGCTCCTTCGCAACCGGCTGCCACCGGGGAGGGCACTCCCGATGCGGCGCAAACCCCATCCGCGGATTGAACCTTAGTTTTTTTCTTCAATGAGCGTCACTTCCACAGAGATTCAGAATCCAACTCACCGTCGCGAGGACGACGAGGCGGTCGACCGGGCGTTGATCGACGCCTCGGCCCGCTTCCCGGTGCTCGTCTTCTTTAGTTCCGCCATCTTCTGGCTTCTGGTGCAGACCGTCCTGGGAATCATCACCTCCTACAAGGTGCTCAATCCGGAGTTCCTCGCGAATTGCTCCTGGCTGACCTACGGCAACGTTTTCTCCGCCCGCAACGCCTTCATGATGTACGGCTGGGCCAGCATGGCGGGCCTGGGTGCGTGCATCTGGATTCTGGCGCGGATCTGCAAGGTTCAGCTTCCCCGCCCCGCCACCCTGGTCGGCGGCATCGCCCTCTGGAACGTCGGGCTGGCGATCGGGCTGCTGGAACTGCTCGCCGGAAACAGCCGCGGCTTCCTCTTCCTGGAGTTTCCCGCTCACGTCTTTGCGATCCTCTTCATCGCCTACGTCATCATTGCCGTCTGGGGCGTCCTGCTCTTTGCCGGTCGCCGTCCCGGGCATGTCTACATCTCCGCCTGGTACCTGGTCGCGGCGCTCTTCTGGTTCCCGTGGTTGATCGCCGGGGCCAACCTGTTGATCGGCTCCACCGGCAACGGCGTTTTTGACGCCATCGCCGCCGCCTGGTTCGCCCAGGCGCTGATCAACCTCTGGCTGACCGCCATCGGCCTCGGCGCGATCTACTACCTCGTACCGAAAGTGGTCGGCCGCCCGATCCACAGCTACCACTTCGCCTCGGTCGGCTTCTGGACCTTTGCCGTCTTTGCCGTCTGGGCCGGAACCCAGCGCCTCAACGGCGGCCCGGTTCCCGCCTGGATCATCACCATCGGCATCGTCGCCGCCATCCTGATGCTCATCCCGGTGGCGCTGGTCACGGCCAATTACTTTCTGACGATGCGCGGCAAGTACAATCTCGTCTACCACAGCCCGACCATCCGCTTTGTCTTCTTCGGGGCCATCGCCTACACCCTGGCGAACATCATTTACATGATCAGTTCGTTTCGGACCGTCGGCGACCTGACCGCCGGGACCTGGTTCACCGCCGGGGTCGACCAGTTCTTCGTCTTCGCCTTCTTCACCATGGTGATGTTTGGCGCGATCTACTACATCGTCCCGCGCCTGGTCGGTTGCGAATGGCTCTCCGCCGGATTCATCAAGCTCCACTTCTGGGGAACCGCCTACGGTTTCGGGCTCGGCATCGTCATGCTGCTGCTGGCCGGGTACTCCCAGGGGTACATGCAGGCGCAGATTTCCCAGACCGACCCGGCCAACGTCCATGCCGACTTCATGCTCTCGGTCTTCGCCTACCTGCCGTTTTTCAGGGGTCACTTTCTTGCCCAGGCCCTTCTTCTGATCGGCCAGGTGGTCTTTGCCTTCCACTTCCTGCTGATGCTCCTTCGTCTGGGGCGTCCGAGCGGAGCGCAACCGACGCTTTTTGAACCTATCCAAGAAGGAACCAAGCCGTGAAGCCATCGCCTTTTCTCATTACCGGAGTCTTCGCTTCGTTTGCCGCCGCCTGGTTTGGCTTGATCGTTGCGGCTCAAACCCAAATCAGCCGACTCCAGCCTGAAGTCGACGAAGAGAACGAAACCGTCTACCCGCGCAACATTTCGGGGATCACCGAGCAGGGCCGCCAGGCCTACCTCTCGCTCGGGTGCAACCAGTGCCACACGCAGATGGTGCGCGACTCCTTCCATGGTCGCGACATCGCCCGCAAGTGGGGCAGCCGCCGCACCGTCGCGCTCGACTACCTCTACCAGGGGGGAGCCGTGCTGGGCGCATTCCGGATGGGGCCCGACCTCGCCAACGCCGGGGCGGAGCAGGAGGAGGATTCGCCGCGCAGGCATCTCTCCAGCCCGCAGTGGCTTTACCAGCATCTTTACAACCCGCGTTCGCTGGTCGAGTCCTCCAACATGCCTCCCTACCGCTTTCTGTTCGAGAAACGCAAGATCGTAGGCCAGCGCTCCGCCGACGCGCTCGACCTCCATGGCGCGGATGCCCCGGGGGCCGACTACGAGGTCGTGCCGACGGAGAAGGCCAAGGCGCTGGTCGCCTACCTCCGGTCGCTGGACAGGAGCCATCCCATTAACGAGGCCGCCGGAGCGTCAAAGGCTCCCGCCGCCGCACCCGCAGCCGCCGCAGGCGATGCCAAGTGAGTCCCTTTAAACCCATGCAACCAGGAGCAGACGAAGTCGATTACCGCGAGACCGCTGATGTCACCGAAGTTCACGGTGCGGTCAAGCGCGAGCACCGGGAACCCGAGGCCGGAACCATTCCGGTCCCGCTGTGGTTATTTTCGCTGGTGCTTTTTGTCACCTTTGGAGCCGCGTTTTATTTCGGCCAGTACAACGGCGGTTTCAGCGGAGAGGTTTTTAACGAGCGCGAAGGGCTCGCCGCTTCCGGCGCAGACGCCGCAGGGGGCGCGGAAGGCGCTGCGCCCGTCGTGGTCGAATCCCTTGCCGAACAGGGGCTGAAGATTTTCAACAGCAACTGTGCCTCGTGCCACCAGGCGAGCGGTGAAGGCGCTGCCGGGATGGCGCCTCCGCTGGCCGGTTCGGCCTGGATCAACGGCGGAAGCAAGCGGGTGACGATGATCGTCCTCAAGGGACTCCACGGCCCGCTTCACGGGAAGACCTACAACAACACGATGGCGGCCTGGGGTGCCACGCTCAACGACAAGCGAATCGCCGCCGCGCTCAGCTACGTCCGCTCGGCCTGGGGCAACTCGGCCGGGGAAGTGACGCCGGAACAGGTGGCCGCCGTGCGGGCGGAATTCGCCAGCCGCTCGGAGCCGTTCAGCGAAGACGAGCTCAAGGAGATCAACGGCGACATCGAGGCCGCCGCCGCACCGTGACGAAAGGTCCACGATTTTTTGAGAGAAGCTCCAACAGGATTCTTGCCAAAATAAGCGGTTGTTATAGAGTTCTTGCCTGTACGAATGCTTTGCCACCGCGAAGAAGCACCTTTGCTCCCTTCGGAAGACGCCCGACCCGGAGCGTCGTGCCGGGTGCGGGACCGCTCTGCACACCCGGGACTAAACCTGAAATCAGTACGTGAATAGATGTTTGATGCTTCCCGAAGGGCCCGTTAAGAATGGTCTCCCTTTTTAGAGTTCAAGTTCTCTTTTAGCCAAAGAAAATATCAGCCATGGCAACCCAACCCCAAACCCAGCCTGCTCCCGCGGGGCACGAGCATGATGACCATCATGAACTCGGTTTCTGGAGCAAGTACGTTTTTTCGACCGATCACAAGATGATCGGCATCCAGTACGGCCTGACCGCGCTCTCCTTTCTTCTCTTCGGCTTCATCCTGATGATGATGATGCGCTGGCAGTTGGCGTATCCCGGTCAGACGATGCCGGTGCTCGGAAAGATCCTGGGGTCCGCCTTCCCCAACCAGATGCCGGGCGGCGTCATGACGCCCGACTTTTACAACTCCCTCGGGGCGATGCACGGGACGATCATGATCTTCCTGGGGATCGTGCCGCTCTCCTTCGGCGCGTTTGGCAACTATGTCATGCCGTTGCAGATCGGGGCGCCCGACATGGCCTTCCCCAAGCTCAACATGTTGAGCTACTGGCTTTACTTCGTCGGCGGCGTGTCGATGCTCGCCAGCTTTTTCGTTCCCGGCGGCGCGGCCAAGAGCGGCTGGACCTCATACCCTCCGCTGGCAAACATCTCCGACATCGGGCCCGGGTTCCATCCGTTCTTCAACGGGCAGACCCTCTGGCTCCTGGCGATGGTGATCCTGATCTTCTCGTCGCTCCTCGGTTCGGTCAACTTCATCACCACCGTCGTCCAGTTGCGCGCTCCGGGGCTGACCTGGATGCGTCTTCCCTTTTTCTGCTGGGCGCAGTTGATCACCGCCTACCTGCTGCTGCTCGCCTTCCCGCCGCTTCAGGCCGCCGGGGTCATGCAGACGATGGACCGCCTCGCGGGCACCAGTTTCTTCAACCCCGACGGGTTGATCGTCGCCGGTCAGGCCGCCGCCGTATCGGGCGGGGGGAGTCCCCTGCTCTGGCAGCACCTCTTCTGGTTCCTCGCCCACCCGGAAGTCTACGTGCTCATCCTTCCCGCCATCGGGATCGTCACCGAAGTCATCACCAACAACACCCGCAAGCCGATCTGGGCCTACAAGGCGATGGTCTTCTCGGTCGTCGTGCTCGGCTTCCTCTCCATGTTCGTCTGGGCGCACCATATGTTCCTGACCGGGATGGGAACCAAGGTATCGGCCTTCTTCCAGACGACGACCGTCATGGTCTCGGTCCCCTCGGTGATCATCATCACCGTCCTGCTTATTTCGCTCTGGGGCGGTTCGATCCGCTTCAACACGCCGATGCTTTTTGCCACGGCGTTCATCCCGATGTTCGGCATCGGCGGATTGACCGGGCTGCCGCTCGCGTTCAACGCCCTCGACCTTCACCTGCACGACACCTACTACATCATCGGTCACTTCCACTACATCGTGGCGCCCGGTACGATCTTCGCCGTCTTTGCGGGGATTTACTACTGGTTCCCGAAGATGACCGGCCGCACGATGAGCGACAAGCTCGGCAAGGTCCACTTCTGGGGTTCGCTCGTCTGCATGAACGTCATCTTCTTCCCGATGCTCATCCAGGGGATGGCGGGGGTTCACCGGCGCTGGTACGACGGCGGCGTGACCTACGAACAGATCATCGCCCCGGTGTTGCACTGGAATGCGGTGATGTCGTGGGGTGCCTGGGTGCTCGGCCTCTTCCAGTTGATCTTCATCTTCAACCTCGTCTGGAGCATCCGCAAGGGGCGCAAGGTCGGCGACAACCCGTGGGATTCCACCACGCTGGAGTGGCAGACCCCGACGCCGCCTCCGCACGGCAACTTCACCCGGCCGATCAAGGTCTACCGCGGACCGTATGAATACAGCGTGCCCGGCTCCAAGAAGGATTTCTCGCCGCAGGCTGATCCTGAAGTATAACCCGACTTAAATCCCATCCATGGAAATACCTTATACAGTCAAGCCGAGGCCCGACACCGGCCTCTGGAATGCCAAGATCGGCATCTGGCTCTTCCTGGCATCCGAAGTGATGCTTTTCGGCGGTCTCTTTTCAGCGTACGTCTTCCTTCGCTTTGGCGCGGTTCCGGGGACCTGGCCCCACGGTCTGCTGAACATCCCGGTCGGGACGCTCAACACCGCGATCCTGATCGCCTCCTCGGTCAGCGTCGTCTTCGCCTGGGCGGCATTGAAGATGCGCAACTTCCGGCGCTATCAGGTGTTCATGGGATTGACGATCCTTTGCGGGGCGATCTTCCTCGGGATCAAGCTCGGCTATGAATGGCCCGCCAAGTTCCACCACTTCGGCGCTTACATCAACGACGACGCGCTTTACAAATACGAAGCCTACCTCGGCAACGAATTCCTCGCCGAGGAAGGCGAAGGCCGACGCCGCACCGAGATCACCGGCACCTTCCCGACGCACGAAGACCACGAGGCGTGGGAAAACCCGGAAGCCAAGGAGTTCCGCCTCCGCCTCGACGCCGTCAACGCCGAGCCGACCAATCCCGACAACTACCTGCCGCACATCTTCCCGCGTCCGCAGAGCGACAAGGTCGTGACGATCCAGAAGGAGGATGTCCGCTGGGGAAGCTTTTTTGTCCCCAGGCACAGCTCCTACTTCGCCGTCTACTACACCATCACCGGGTTGCACGGGATTCACGTCCTCGCCGGGTTGATCGTCTTTGGCTACTTTATGCTGCCGGTCAGCAAGCGGCTTTACGAGCGCGACCCCGAACACATGGCCAACCGGATTGAAGTCGTCGGGCTCTTCTGGCACTTTGTCGATCTCGTCTGGATCTTTGCCTTCCCGATTTTTTACCTCTTCTAAACCATGAGCGACGCCCATCAACCCAGCGACCTGTCAGCCGCCGAGAAGGAACACCCCGTGAGCGTGCCTCACGACGCCGAGCACTTCCACGCCCACGTCAAGCTTTACCTCGGCGTCGGTGCGGCCCTGCTGCTCGGGACGGTCGTGACCGTCATCGTCACCCAGATCCATTTCGGCAGTGAAGCGATGAACATCGCCGTCGGCCTGCTGGTGGCGGCCATCAAGGCGTCGCTGGTGATCCTCTTTTTCATGCACATGAAGGAGGAGAAGGGATCGATTTACCAGTTCATGATTCCGACGACCATCATCGTCGCCGGGCTCTTCCTGATTTGTGCGCTCGCGCTGGTCGACCACATCAAATTCTGATTTTTCCATGACGCTGAGGGGCTTCCATATCGTCTTCATCATCATCTCGGTGATCCTCACTCTCGGGCTGGCGTATTACGAATACGTCTTCTTCCAGAGGAGCGGCGGGGTGCTCGATGGGGCGCTGGCCGCCGCCTTCGCGTTGGTCGGTGCGACCCTGACAGGCTACGGGGTCTGGTTTTTCAGAAAATCCCGACGGTTGCTCCTATGAAAAAGATGGCCAAAATTCTCAGTCTGACTCCGGTGCTCGCCCTGTTGATGGCTCAACCCGCGTTTGCCTGCGCCAGTTGCATGGGGAAGGCGGACGGAAAGACCGGTGCGGCGATGACGGCGTCGATGGGGTTGTTGCTGACGCTGGTTTTCGCGGTCGCCTGCCTGTTTGTCTATTTCGTTTATTTCCTCGCCAAACGCGACGGTCTGCCGCTCGACGAGGACCCCAACCTTGGGCTCGAGGCGACCTCCTCGCCCCACCAATAACGTCACTGCCGCTGTTATGCTTCATAAATATTTTGGCCTCATAGAGAACGCCTCCGAGCACGGGTTCCAGATCGACCAGATGATGGAATTCGTCCACTGGGTGATGGGGATTCTCTTTGTCGGGTGGTCGATCTTCTTCCTCATCACCATCTTCAAGTTCCGCAAGTCGCGCAACCCGAAGGCCGACTACCACGGCGTCAAGTCGAAGGCTTCCACGCACATCGAGCTGATGGTCGTGCTCGTCGAGTCGATCTTCCTGCTCGGGTTCGGGATTCCGATCTGGGCCAAGCGGGTCAACGGCGTTCCGCCCGACAGCGACTACATGCGCATCCGGGTGATCGCCCAGCAGTTCCTCTGGAACTTCCATTACCCCGGTCCGGACGGCATTTTCGGCCCGCAGAAAGTCTCGCTCGTCTCGGCCACCAACCCGCTCGGGCTCGACCTGAGCGACCCGACGGCGCAGGACGACCTCGTCGTCATCAACGAAGCGCACATCCCGCTCAACAAGAACGTCATCATCGACATCAGTTCCAAGGACGTCATCCACAGCTTCGCCCTCAAGCATATGCGCGTCGGCCAGGATGCGATCCCGGGAATGGCGACGCCGGTCTGGTTCAAGCCGATCAAGACCGGTTCGTTTGAACTGGTCTGCGGCCAGCTCTGCGGCACGAGCCATTACGCCATGCGCGGCTTTGTCGTCGTCGATACCGACGAAGACTACCAGGAATGGGAGAAGGAAATGCAGGCCCTCAAGGCCCCGCCTCCCACCGCCGCCGCGCCCGCCAAAACCGACGCCGCGACCGCAGCGACCGCCGACCTTGCGGCGGGGCGGTAACCCCTTCCGATGACCGAGGTCGGGTCTGAATCCTGCGGGGGCCGCATTGGCGGCTCCGGGGAAGAGACCGATGCCGGGAGGCTCAAACGAAGTCGCCTCCGCCGGGCGCTTGTGGCCCGAAAGGCGGTCGCCCGCCCGGAGGCTTCCCGGCGACGGTCGCCGTGGAGCGGCCCTGGAAGCTTTCTGAGGGTGCGGCAAGATAAAAGGGTGAAATCGTCGCCGGTTTGTGCCATGCTTCGTGGCTCGCCCTGTCGGCACCGGCCCCGCCGTCGTTCCCAAAGCCGCCCAGCCGGGTCGATACCGGTCGCCCGTTTGGAGATAACGCCGGGCGGAGCTTTTTACGTTTTTTAAGGCCAGCTTTTTCACCACTCCACCCGAATGCAACCGGCTCATCCCTGGCTTTCGCGCTTTGCCTCGTTCGTCGTCGTCTTTACGCTGGCGCTGATCTTTATCGGGGGGATGGTGACGAGCCTCGACGCCGGGATGACCGTCCCCGACTGGCCGACCACGTTCGGCTACAACATGTTCGCCTTTCCGGTCTCGCGCTGGGTCGGGCTGGTCTTCTGGGAACACAGCCACCGGGTGGTCGCCTCGATTCTCGGAGTGTTGACGACGATCCTCGCCGTCTGGATCTGGCTGGGCGACTCGCGGCGCTGGCTGCGCACCCTCGGCGTTGCCGCGTTTGTGCTGGTGGTCATCCAGGGGTTGATGGGCGGTTTCCGGGTGACGGCAGACTCCCGCGTGCTGGCGATCGTCCACGGCTGCCTCGCGCAGCTTTTTCTCTGCCTGCTGGTCTGGATCGCCCTCGCGCTCGGCAAGGGGTGGACCCGCCCCGCCGTCGAAGTGCCGCTCCAGCGGCTCGTCAACGTCCGGCGCTGGGCGTGGATTCTGACCGGTTCGGTCTTCCTCCAGCTTCTGCTCGGGGCGATCATGCGCCACCTCAAGGCGGGACTGGCGATCGCCACCTTTCCCCCTTACGGCAGTTTTTTCCCGGTCATCCACAACCCGCTGGTTGACCTCCACCTGACCCACCGGCTCTGGGCGATCGCCGTGGCGATCCTCGTGATCGTCGTCGCCGCCAAGGTGTTGCGCGGGCCGACCCGCGCGGTGTGGCAATTTGTCGCACCCTCGCTTTGGCTCTTGCTCTTGGTCGGCATTCAGATCCTTTTTGGAGCATCGATCATCTGGTTGGCGCGTGCGCCGATCCCGACGAGTCTTCACGTGCTAAACGGTGCCCTTATTCTCGCTTTGAGCTTTGCGCTGGCCATTCGGTCTTCGTACTTTGTCTCGCGTTCCCGTCACGAACCGCACCGGATTTCACCATGAACGAATCGACTCCCATTGCCTCAACCGCCATCAGCGCCGAATGCGCCATCCGTACCGAAGGGGTCGGCTGGATCGCCGATTTCCTGCTGCTGACCAAGGCGCGTCTGAGCATGCTGGTCGTCGTGACGACCTTTGTCGGCTTTGTCATGGCGGGCGGGATGGCGCTGCCGTGGCCGGTGATGTTTTATACCTTGATCGGGACCGGGCTGGTCGCCGGGGCCGCCGGGGCGCTCAATCAGGTGATCGAAGTCCACGTCGACCGCCTCATGGGCCGCACCCGCGGGCGTCCCCTCCCCTCGGGCCGGATGACCCGCATGACCGGATTTTTCCTGGGGTGCAGCATGGCGGCGCTCGGGTTGACGATCCTCGCGGAGACCACCACGCTGGTGGCCGCCTACCTCGCGGCGGCGACGCTGCTCATTTACCTCGCCTTTTACACGCCGATGAAACGGCGCACTTCGCTCTGCGTGACGGTCGGGGCGATTTCCGGCGCGATCCCTCCCGTCATCGGGTGGACCGCCGCGAACGGCTCGCTCGGGCTCGGGGCGTGGGTTCTTTTCGGCATCCTTTTCGCCTGGCAGATGCCCCATTTCCTGGCGCTCGCCTGGGTTTACCGCGAGCAGTATTCGCAGGCCGGCTTCGTCATGCTGACCCGTTCGGACACCCGCGGCCTCTGGGCGGCCTTCCAGTCGCTCCTCTATACCTTTGCGCTTGCGGCGATCACCTTCATCCCATACTTCGCCGGAAAGGCGGGGCTCGGGTACCTGATCGGCGCGATCGTCTGCAACCTGCCGATGGTCCTTTGCGCCATCCTGTTCATGAAAAGCCGGTCGGTCCGTTCCGCCCGGACCTTGTTTATCGCCTCCATCCTTTACCTGCCGGTTCAGCTCGGCCTGATGATGCTCCTGATCAAGGGGTGAGCGTACGAAGACGATGAAAAAAACCATCTGCCTGATTTTTCTTTTCATCGGGATTCTCGGAGTCTCCCTCCAGCTTTTTCTGATCCGGAAAAAGTCGCAATCATCGCCGGTTGCCACGCAGGTCCATAGCGGGCCGCTCCAGACTCAAGGGGTCGATCCGGACGGAAAGTTCACCCGTTACAGCAAGGTGCCGTCGTTTTCGCTCCTGGAACGCAGCGGCCAACAGGTGACGCTCGATTCGATGCGCGGCAAGGTCTGGATCGCCGATTTTGTCTTTACCAACTGCCCCGACATCTGCCCGCTGCTCAACAGCCGGATCGTCGGCATCCAGAAGGAACTCCTTGCGAGCGGCGAAAACGTGGCGATTGTCTCCTTCTCGGTCGACCCCGCCAACGACACGCCGGAAGTCCTGCGCGGGTATGCGGACCACCTGGGGGCCGACCCGCGGTGGCTCTTCATGACCGGCGACAAGGCGCAACTCCAGAAGATCGCGATGGAAGGTTTCCTGATGGCTTTCTCCAATGAAGAAGGGATGGCACCCGCCGATGTCTCCCACAGCAGCAAGATCGCGCTGGTTGATCAGAACGGCATCGTCCGCCGCTTTTACGAAGGGGTTTCCCGGGATGAAAGCGCGAAGATCGTGGCCGACGTGAAAACGCTCCTTGAGGAAGGGGGCCGGCCATGATCGACTGGCTCGCCGCCCTGACCCTGCGCGACCTGCCGGGGATCAACGCCTCCTTCAACTTCGTAAGCACCTGTTTCATCTGCCTCGGGTGGTGGTTCATCCGCCGCGAGCAGAAGCGCCGGCATATCGCCATGATGATCGGCGCGCTGATCAGCTCGACCTTCTTTCTTGCGGGCTACGTCGTCTACCATGCCAACGTCCCCCCCACCGAGTTCGAGGCGACCGGCCCGATCCGCCTGGTCTATTACGTGATCCTGGCGAGCCACATCCTCCTCGCCTTTACCGTCCTGCCGCTGGTGTTGACCACTGTCATCCCGGCGGTGCGGGGGCGGTTTGCCTTTCACCGCCGCATCGGGCGCTGGACCATGCCGGTCTGGCTTTATGTCTCCGTGACCGGAGTGCTCGTCTACCTGATGCTTTACCAATGGTTCCCCCCGTCCACCCTGCTCCTGCCTCATGACTGAGAAAGAATGGCGCGATCATATCGAAAACCGTCGGAAGAACTCCGAGGTCTGGCAGTTCATTCACTTTCTGGGATCGCTGCGGCTGGCGATGATCCTGCTCCTGACGATCCCGATCGCCTGCGCCATTGCGACGGTCTACGAGTCGAAGTTCGACACCCATGTCGCCCAGGCGTATGTCTACAAGGCGCCGTGGTTCCTTTTCTGGCTTCTGGTGCTTTGCGTGAACCTTTTCTGCGTCACGCTGACCCGCTGGCCGTGGCGGCGCAAGCATTGGGGGTTTGTCATCACGCACTACGGGATCATCATCCTGCTGGCGGGCGGGGTGGTCGGCCAGAAGTTCGGTTTTGAGGCTTCGGTAACCCTCCACGCCGGTGCGGAGGCGACCCGCCAACTGGTCATCAACCGGACGATTCTCCAGGTCGAGAGCGGGATGGACCGCATCGCCTACAAGATCCCGTTTCCCGTCAACGTCACCCCGCCGACGGAAGCGAAGCCGAAGACGGTCCCGATCCCGCACAGCGACCTGAAGCTCCTGATCGACCGTTACTCCGAACAGCTCGCGGAAGTCACCGAAGTCACCGCCTCGCCGATTCCCGAGAGCGGCGCGGGGGTCGCGCTTGCGTTCTCCTCCTCCATGATGGCCCAGACCGTCCCGGTCAACCTCGCCAAGACCCCGCCGACCGCCGCCGTCAGCGATTTTTTCAGCCGGGCGCAGATTGAACTCGTCGACGCCCTGCCCGACCGCTCCGACGCGAAGCCGCCCGAAGATGCCTACCACGAGACCCAGATGGTCTTCGCGAAATTTGAGCCGATCGTCACCAGCCACTCCGGCAAACCGAGCGGCTACCGGATCGCCCTCACCCTGGAAGGGGCGCAGCCGATGGCGTTGATCGAGTCGCCCACCGGACACCGGGAGATGTACGAACTCCAGGCGATTCTGGGCAAGCCGATCGCCCTCCACGGGGAGACTACGCAGATCGTCATCCGCGATTACTGGCCCGACATGGAGATGCAGGAGGGCAAGCCGGTCAGCAAGTCGGATCAACCGAACAACCCGGCGATTCTGGTCACGCTGACCAACGAAGGGGCGGCCGCCGGAGCCAAGCCGCTGCTGGAGGTCGCCTACGCGGCCGAGGGGGGGATTCTCTACCAGACCAGCCGCGGCGGCGTGGTGCAGCATTCGGGGAAGGCGGCGGTCGGCGGATCGTTTGAAACCGGCTGGGCCGACTGGAAGGTGGAAGTCGCGCAGGCCTTGCCCAACGCGATGATTTCCAGCCGGATGGTGCCGCTCGACGAGAATGCCGACTCGGCGCTCGCCGCCGGTTCCAGCGCAACGGGCAAGGTGATTTCCGGGATTCGCGCCCGGCTGCTCAACCCGGCGGCGGCTCCCGCGGAAAAAACCGGCGAGCCGGTCTGGGTGCCGTCCGGGCGGGGGGTCACGCTTCAATGGAAGGATCGGCCCGTCTTTCTCGGCTTCGGGCTGGAGGTGCACAACCTTCCGTTCACGCTCGAGTTGTTGAAGTTCGAAGTCCCGCGCGATGAAGGGACCGATTCCCCGGCTGATTTCCGCAGCACCGTCCGGTTCAACGATCCCGTGCGAAATAGAACGCTTGAAGCGTTGATCCACATGAACCATCCCGCGAGCTATCCCGACGGGCTCTGGCGGGTCGTCCTCGGGCAGAACTACAAGTTTTCCCAGGCCCACTGGAACCCGGAAGACCCGGACGAAACCACCCTGCAGGTGTTGCATGATCCCGGCTGGCCGCTCAAATGGATCGGTTCGCTGCTGATCTGCGTTGGCATTGCCATCATGTTTTACCTCAAACCGAAACCGCAGCAACGGGCGGGCGCTCCGGCGTCCAACCGGAAAACGGCCAAGACCTCATGACGACCTCATCTCTCCTGCGACGCTATTTTTCCATCGTTCTTCTGGCGTTGTTCGCCCTCCCGGGCGCGCTGGCGCAGGCCGAAGAGAACCCGTTTGCCCCGCTGGAGAGCCTCCCGGTGCAGGAAGGGGGGCGGCGCAAGCCGTTCTACACCTTTGCCGTCGAGACGATGCAGAGCGTCACCGGGCGGGCGACCTACCGCGACGGCGACACCAGTTACTCCGCCATGGAGATGGTATTCGAACTCTGGACCCGGCCCGAGGCGTGGCGCGAACGGCCGTTCATCCTGGTCAACTACAAGCCGCTGCGGCGTGAAGTCGGCCTGGACGAAGGCCGCAAGCTCTTCTCCATCAAGGAGTTGCTCGATAGCGCCGCTTTCCAGGCCAAGGCGGCGGAAGTCGCCCAGAAACAGGCCGACCCGGCCAAGCCGAAGCTCACCAACGCGGAAACCGAGGTGCGCGACATCAACCAGCGCCTCGCCATCGCGCACGGTCTTTTGAGCGGGGCGGCCTTTCGCCTCGTGCCCGATCCCGCCGACAAGGGCGGTTCCCGGTGGCTGACCCCGGCGCAGGCCGCGACCGCCTATCCCGGCGGTGTCGGCGAAGCGATCGCCGGTTCCACCCAGAAGCTCCTTCAGGCGTTCGCCGCGAAGGACTGGACCGCGTTTGCCGCCCAGGGCGAAGCGCTTTCCGGCGCGCTCGGGCAACTGGAAGCCGTTGTACCCGGTTACACGCACGCCTCTTCGGTGATGGAACTGGAGACGTTTTACCAGAAGTTTCACCCGTTCCGGTGGGCCTGGATCGCCTACGCGCTCGCGGCGATCACCCTCTGGCTGACGACGCTCGCCGCGCGCGGGACGGGCTACCGGCTGGCGTGGGGATTTGTCGCGATCGGGGCCGCCCTTCAGCTTTTCGGTTTTGTGGCGCGGGTCATCATCGCCGGGCGCGCTCCGGTGACCAACATGTACGAGTCGGTCATCTGGGTGGCATTCGGGGTCATCTTTTTTGCGATGATCCTGGAGGCGATCTACCGGGCGCGGATCATCTTCCTGGGGGCGACGCCGGTCGCCGTGGTCGCCCTGATCCTCGCCGACACGCAGCCGACCGTCCTGCGACCGCAGCTCGACCCGATCGCGGCCGTGCTTCGCGACAATTTCTGGCTTTCGACGCATGTGACCAGCATCACCCTGAGCTACGCCGCTTTTGCGCTGGCGCTCGGGGTCGGCCATATCATTCTCTTCAAGGTGCTCGGCGGGCGGAAGATTTCCCCCGCCCTGTATAACTACCTTTACCGGTCGTTGCAGATCGGCGTCCTCCTGCTCGCCATCGGCACCCTGCTCGGGGCGGTCTGGGCCAACTATTCCTGGGGCCGTTTCTGGGACTGGGACCCGAAGGAAACCTGGGCGCTGATCGCGCTGCTTGGCTACCTTGCCCTGCTTCACGGGCGGATCGCCGGGTGGTGGAAAGGCTTCGGCCTGGCGATCGGCTCCGTCGTCGCTTTTCAGTCGGTCATCATGGCATGGTACGGCGTCAACTTCGTCCTCGGCGAAGGATTGCATAGCTATGGTTTCGGCACCGGCGGGGTCGGCTATGTGGCGACCTATGTGGCTGCGGAACTGCTCTTTGTCGCCGTCGTGCTGGTCCGCCAGAAGCTTCAGTCGTCCAAGGCCGAAAACCGCGGAAAGAAAGCCTCCGCGCCGTCGCTGGACGAGGCGGACGGCGCTTCGGCGCGGTAGGGAGTTGGCTCCCCCGGGCGGACCCCGGCGTCCGCCGGAAGGTTGCTAGCGTGAATGGATCGCCGCCGGGAAGCGCGGCGCGTGGTCGCGGCATTGGCGGTTGACTTCGTCGACGATCCGTTGCGCCTGGAGCCCATCTTCGCCGCGCGCCAGCCAGCCTCGGTCTTCCTCGTCTCCCGCCAGAACGGCGGCGAAGTGGTCGAGCACCCTCGGAATCTCTTCTTCGTGCGGCAGCGGGCTGAAGGCGACCTGTTCGTTGACCTCGTCGCTATAGAGCCTGAAGGCGACCCCCTCCCGGTCGCGAACATCGGTGATCACCCCTTCGGTCCCGACGATGACCAGTCCCTGTTTGGAGAAGTTCCATGGGACGGATTGGAGGCGGTAGCCATAGCTGAAGCTATCTTCAAAGGTGACCATCACCTGCGAATCGAGCCGGGCGAGGATGCCGATGTGAGGCGGGTTGAAGACCGCTTCCTCCAGCCACGTCCCGAGCGCGTGGATCGTTTCCCACCCTCCGGCGCGGGTCCAGTAGCGGGCGAGATCGAGCTGATGGATGCCGCAATCGAGCGAGCCCGCCGCGTTGAGCAGATCCGTCCGGCGCGGTTGCGCGACCGGGTGTTTTCCAAAGCTCTGGAGGTGGATCGCTTCCACGCGCCCGAGATGGCCGAGATCAATCCATTCCCGGACCCGGTGGTACGCCGGGTGGATGCGGTTTTCGAACATCACGATCAGTTCGCGCCCAGCCTTTTGCGCCGCTTCCGTCATCCGGCGGGCCTCCTGCAGATCAGCGGCCATCGGCTTTTCGCAGATGACGTGAAGCCCCCGTTCCAATGCGGCGAGCGCGAACCGGCAATGCGTGCCGGGAAGGGTGGCGATGTAGAGGGCGTCGAGCGCCGCCTGGTCGAGCATCTCATCCACGGAGAGATATTTCGGACCGTTCCAGTGCGCAATCGCGGCGAGATGAGCCGCCGAGCGGTCGGCGACGGCCGCGAGGGTGCAACGGGTCGAGTGGACAAAGGAGGGGATGACGGCGTTTCGACCGTGGGTTCCTGCGCCCACCAGTCCGATGCGAAGTCGTTGATTCGGGTTCATGATCAAAGGGTTCGGGCGGAACGGATGCGTCGGGGCGTCATGGTTGCGGCGGCCTTCCTTTCTGAAGGCGTTCGATCGCCTGCGCCACTTCCCTGCGGAAGGAGAGGAGATCTTGGGGATCGCGCGAATAGATCTGGTGAGTCAGAAAGGTGTCGGGAAAGGTCAGCAGCCGGGCTGCGTCGCGGTCGCCGGTTTGTTCGACAAGCTTGCGCAGGATCGCCAGGTACTCGTAATCTTCAATCCCGTCGCGCGTGTTGGCCAGCCGGATGGAGGGGATGATGGAGCCGTCGCGCGCAGGATAGACCAGGACGCCGTCTCCATTGCGGCCGATCCGGTTGGTGGCCTCGATGTTATAGCTTTTGCGCGACCAGTCGACCCCCTCGGGGGCGTCGTCGAAACGGGCATTCCGGATGGAGGAATAGTAGCCGATGCCCCGGGCTCCATACTTGAAGGCGATCCAGGAGAGCCAGCGCGGCGCGATCCCCGGGAGGTCGAGCATGAACGACGGATCGCCATAGACCCAGTAAAAGAAATATTCGCTACCCTTCTGTTGGCGCATGGCTTCGAAGGATGCCTTCCAGCGCGGTTCCACAATGGAGGTCTGGGGAATCCAGATATTGCCGGGACCGGTCAGGGTGGAAGGGATCGGCGGACCGCCGATGTTGGCCATGCGCAGGCCGGGGAACTCCTTTCGCAGCACGCCGAGCAGGTGCCCGGCCCCTTTCGACGCGCGATCGGCAAACTCCTTCCCCTTGTGGGTGATTTCGTCGAATCCCAGCACCATCGATATCTTCCACGCGCCCTCTTTCTTGAGTTCCGGCTCGTAGTCGCGAAGGAAACCGACCATTTTTTTAATATAGGCATCGTCGAAGTCGTAGGGAAAATCGGCCTGGTTGTTGTACGGATTCCAGAGCACCAGCGTGTTCATTCCCCGGTCGAGACAGAACTTCAGGTCGCTCCTCTCCGGTTGGTAGCCAAACTGCACCGACCCGTTGACGTAGATGTTGACCGGGCTGATCCGGTGATCGAGCAGCGTGGCATAGCAGGCGCGGCGGATCGCTTCCTCCTTTGCCGTATAGGTAAAGCTGATGAGCGTCTGAAGTTCTCCCTGCACGGGGAGCGAAAAATCCCAGACGTGCAGTTGGTAGGCAAGGGTCGACTCCACCCCATCCTCCGCAGTGACCCGCAGTTGTCCATGGTAAAGGCCCGCCTTTTGGCCCGGGGGAACATGAATCGTGATCCAGAAAGGCTGGATGCGCCCGGTCACATCGACCGGCCCGGCGGGAGGAAGGGGATCGGGCCACCAGCCGACGCGGCTGCTCTCGAAGTAAAACGAATCGGTGACTTCGACATAGGCCACGGTACGGACATCGATTTCGGAGGCGGCAATTTCGACGGAGGGATCGTCCGCCAACGCTAGGGGGGATGGCGTGATCCGGACACCGCGCAACGGCTGGCGGGGAACGACGACCGCCTGAAAGCTGACCCGTTCGTGACCGGCTGCTTCCAGTTGGAGCGCGCTCCGGTCCGCTGCCGGGGGTTGGTCGCGGAACACTTTCTCCATGGAGGAGACGGGGTAGATCTCCAGCGCGCGCGCCGATTTCCCTTGAAGGGCGAGCGCTTCCAGCACCGTCGCCAGTTCCCCGGCCCGGTTGATGAGGGGACGCCAGATCGTTTCCGCCGGAGGGGTTTGCGGCTCGAGAAGTTCCTCCATGGAAGCGAGAGCGGCCTGGATCGGCTTGCGGTAGGCTTTCGGCGAGGTTGCCTGCTGCTTGAGGAGGCGGGCTCGCACCGAGGCAACGGTCTTGCTTAAAGCTTCCTTTTTTTCGGAGGCAACTTCTTCATGGGTGCGTAGCTGGAAGCCATCCAGATAGAAGGTGGTTTCCGGGCTTCCCGCCCCGATGTGGATTCCGGTGATCGCGCCGATGTCGATCGTCCTGAGAAGTTCCGGGGAGGTCAGGTCGAGGCGAAAGGTGACCCTCGTTTCCCGGGGAACGGTCAGACGTCCGCCGGGAATGGAGATGTTTTCGGGAAGCCGGTTCGCCTTGTCCCCTCCGCTTTCGCGCAGAGCGAGGGTGCGGGTGCGCGTTTCGTTCCACGGGTTGTAGAGCGTGAAGACCAGTTCGCCATAGGCGGACCAGTCGGTCTCCTGCGGCGTAAACCAGACGCCGCCCTGCCGTTCGGGGAAGGTCAGCTTGAGCGAGGGAGCGTTGCCATACCGGTACTCCCTGGTCCAGAGGGAGGTGACGCCGCCCCAGGTGTTGGCCTGGGTAGCGATCCCGACATCGGCCGGAACGTCGCCGGTGAAATCGGCATCGGGCGAGGCGATCATCCCGCCGGTGAAGAGGCTCTGGGCCGCCAGCAGCGGAAGGGCGAATTTAAAAAAATGTAGCATGAAAAGAAGAGGGCGGTTTATTTTCCGGTCCAGAACGGATCGAGGGGGGAGGTGGAGATGGCTTTCCGGTCGCGGGCTTCCAGATGACCGTCAAAGAAAAGAACATTCGCCCGCGCCTGATGCCGGAAATCGAGTAACAGAAGCCCGTTTGCCGTGGGGCGGATGGCGCGCCCGAAACCTTTGGTTTCCGTGAGCATCATGGTTTTGGAAGGTTCCCGGAGGTGCGGGCGGCAGCTTTGGCCATTGAAACCGAAGACGGTGGTATCCGAGGCGTTGACCGCATAGTTGCTATACCACCACGCCCAGGTTGAAAAGAGTTCGGTGTTGGAGGGACAGGTGAGATAGGGTTGCATTTTCGGGCCGACCGATGCAGTGGAACCGGTGGGGACATTCAGATAGGGATGGATCGCATAGACCCACGTGTTATCGGCGGTAATACCGGGAGGGTCGGTTTTGTTTGGGGGCAGAAAGCCGTGATGGTCCGCCTGATAAAGCCGGATTGCCTGCCCAATTGTTCTCATGCGCGAGGCACAGGAGACTTCCTTTCCCTTGGTCTGGACGTTGTTGACGACCGGGATGGCTAATAACGCCAGAAAAGCGATGACGACTACCACCAGCAGCATTTCCATCACGGTAAGCCCCGCATGGAGCGGCTGGTGACGACGGGAGGGGGGAAGCATGGTGTTAGTCTAGGGAACGACGCGGGCGAAGCTTTTTGGCGCTTAGCAGGAGAAGCGCGCCAAGGAGCAGCGAGGCGGCGGCAGGTTCGGGGATGGTCTGGACGTGAACATCGTTGAGCGACCAGTCCAGGGCACGGTTTGTCGGGCTCACGTTGGTTGCAAGGGTGCGGAACAGGAGGCCGTTGATGGAACTGCTGTTGGAAATAAAGTAGTAGTCCGGCGTGGACCCGCCTTGGCTGGGATCGGTCAGGTTGGTGACGGTGAGGCGAAATTTCTGTTGGCTGAAATCGACTACGATTTCAAACCGATACCAGTTCTCCAGTTTAAGGACTCCTCCCTGTGGATTCCAGTAGGTTGTGACACCGGCGCCTGCGCCGGTCGTTCCACCCTGAACGCCCAGATTGTTGCTGCTGAACCGCAGGCTGACGACGGCGGCGGGGGAGGTATTGGTGCTGGAAATGGGCGTGGCGGAGTTGGTCAGTTGGATCAGGTAGGCGGAATCATCAAAGGAATGGAATTGGAGATTGAGGGTCACCTTTAAAATGTCTTTGGTTTGCGCCTCAAAGGAGCGGCCAAAAGAACTGTATCCACCCGTGTCAGGCTTGCTGACATGAAGTATCTGGTTGTTGGGCGGAGCGCCTCCCGGCGAAGAACCCGCAACCGTCGCCGCCGTATAGGTGGAGTTGAAATACCAGTTGTTGAGGTTGCCGTCATTGGGACGGGTCGGCGTCGAGCCGGGTGTATAGGATTGAAAGTCGTCGTAAAGCAGGGTGGCGCTTTGGCCGGGGATTGCCAGCGCGAGGGTGAAGAGGAGGAGGCAAAGGGAGGTAAGACGGAGGGGGTGGTGGTTCATGATCTGAAGAGCGGGTTGAGGGATCAGATGAGGGGAAGCGGTGCCGATTCGGGCCATTTCCTGGCCGAAAGAGAGGGGGCTGTCTCGCCCGCAAGAAACTCGCAGGGAACCAGGGAGGCGATTGCGCCGGTCGTTTTGTCGAGCCTGCCGATCAGGCCCCGGGCAATACGGCGGCTGACTTCTGAAAAGGGAAGGACGATCTGGGAGACGCGAAGGTATTGATTCCCCCACCGCTGTTCGTGGTAGCCTTCCGAAGCGAAGGCGACGAGTTCGATCCCGCCGGGGCAGGAAATGTTCTGTTTCTGAAATTCGGAGAGGAAGACCTGTCCCGCATCCATGTTGGCGATGAGGAGTTGCGGAGGCCGGGGCAGGCGCGCCAGTTGGGCTCCGTGGGCGCAGCTTTCTTCAAAAGTGGTCGCGCTGCCGGGGGAATGGGCCACGGTGGCTTCCAGCCGGGGGTGGTGTTTGCGGGCGTATCCGGCAAAGGCGGCGGTGATCTTTCTCGGCCCGGGGCCATTGGGAAGGTGGAGATGCACGCGGGTGATCCCTTCTGCCGCCGCAGCGTCGAGCAGTTGGCACACCGCCCCTTCCATGTCGGCATAGACCGAGTCGAGCCGGGAGTCTTCATCGACGTTGGTGCCGACGTGCATCATCGGAATGCCGGTGGCGAGCAGCGCTTCTTCGACCTGCCGGTGGACGTAGCCTGCGAGGACCACGCCATCCACGCTCTGTTCGCTGACAAACCTCGGCAGGGTGAAGGCGGCCGGGCTCTGCATGTCCGCCAGCGCATAGACACACCGGTAATCGAGCGGATCACACACCTGATGGATGCCGTTGAGGATGCCCATGACATACGCGCTGCCGTGCGTCGTCATCTGTCCAAGGCGGGGGTAGTTGACGATCAGCCCCAGGGCCCGGTTGCGCCGCGTGGCCAGCGTGCGCGCGGAGCGGTTGGGGACGTAGCCGAGTTCCGCTGCGACTTCCAGAATCTTGAGCCGCTTGGCTTCACTGACGCGGACGGTCCCCGTCCGGCGGTTGAGGACGCTGGAAACCACCGCATGTGAGACGCCGACCCGTTTGGCAATATCCTGAAGTGTGATCATGGGGTGATTAAGCGTGTTATCGTTGCTGATAACAGGTGTAATCATCCGGACCCGTTTCAGGCAAGCTCTTTTTTCGCCTATTTTTACTTTGAGGCGTGAAAGACGCGATTTTCCGAGGGGACGAATGCGGACTTGTCTTGAGGCAGCGTGTTTGCGATGCTCGCCGCGTACGAACCTGGTTCTCTGAACATGAACGTCATCCTCAAAAGAAGCGCTCCTCTCCAGGCCGGAGTTCAGCCATTGCCGGGTTGATGTTGCGGTGTGATCTCGAAACCTGAATTCCCGAACGCTCCGGCGGGTTGCGATCCTCAACCGCGTGTGGCATCGCACCGGGTTGCCTTTTCCCGGGGCGGGAAAGGATTTGCCCTGATCGTGACGCTGGCGATGATCACGATGCTTTCAATCATCGTGGTGGCGTTTTTCTCCAGCGTCCGCAGTGAACAGGCGACGACGCGGGCGTATCTTAACCTGAACCGGGCCGAGTTTGCGGCGGATGCCGGGGTGCAGATGGCAATGGCGACGATGCGCGGGTTTTTCGAGGCATGTCCCGATTCGGTCACCCTCTGGGGTGCGCTGCCGGATGCGGATGGAGCGCTTCTGACCGAGGGGACCTTTCTCTACGATGCCGCGACCGGGCGTCACCATCCGCTCTTTTCCGGCGCTTCGGGCCAGCCTGCGGCGATGCTGGCCGACGCGGTTCAACTCGTCGACCCGGAGGCTCCCTTCGAAGCCCCGGACAACAGCGTCGACCTGAACCGGCCCCGTTTTCCCGGGGACGGGATCGGCTGGATCGGGTCGCCAACGCAGGACGAGCGCAAGGTGATCCGCGCGCCGTGGGTGGAGATGAGCGACCCGGCCCGGCCCGACCGGGTGACGGCGCGGTACGCCTTCTGGATCGAGGACGAGAGTTTTCGCTACCATCTCAACGAGGTCGGGAGCGTACGGCGTCGGCAGGGCGAGGGCCGCCGGCCATCGGAAATCCCCCTCCAGGCCTTGCTTGAGGCGCTCGGAGAGGAGACCCCCGACGCCACGGCGGCGGCGTGGCTGGCCTGGCGCGACCGTTTTCCGGGCGGGCGTCTGCTTGATCCGCGCAGCCTCAACCACCTCGACGGGCAGCGCCCGCTGGCGGAGCGGACCCGCTTTTACACGACGCTTTATTCCGGCGCGCTCAACCTTTCGCGCAGCGGCGCGGCCCGTCTCAACCTCAATGCGGCGGTGAGCGACTCACTGGACCCGGCGACGATCCGCACGGAGCTTGACCGGATCATCGCAGCGATCCGCCACCAGTTGCCGTTCTTCGGGGAACGTTTCTACCGGCTGGGAGCCGACCTCAACGCGCGGGAGGTGGCGGCGTCGCACCAGTCGATCTATCTGGAAAAGCTGGCGGCCAATCTGCGGGATTACATTGATGGCGACTCGCAGCCGACGATCATCCGGGCGGACCGTTCCGTCGCCCTCGGCGTCAAGCCGACGGAGGCGATCGCCCTGGAAGGGCCGCCGCAGCAGGGGGAGGAGCACGGCGGCGAAAATCCGGTGCTGGCGATCGGCAAGGAAAACGTCCCCTACCTTCAGGAGTTTGTCTGCCGGGTGAAGCTCAACAAGTTCAGTCCGGTGAAAGGGCCCCAAAAGGTGACTTCCTCGGAGTTTGACTTCCACCTCGACTATTACTTCGAGTTCTGGAACCTGAGCGCCCGGGATATTACGATGGCCGATCTCGGCCCGGAGCCGTTCCTGCGGATCGCCCATCAACCGGCGTTTGACACCGGCGGCGGGACGGAAATCCCGGAGGGCCGGCCGATCGAGATCCCGCTTCCTTCCGACCTGGTCTTCCCCGCCGGACGCGCCACGGTCCTGACCACCGACCCTTCGCCACCCCCGGCGCTGCTTTCGCGGGGGCCATCCCTTTCACCGGCGGAGGATGAAACGCCGCAGGAATCTCCGTGGCTGATCACCCTGCCGGTGGAGGAGTCGGCGCGACGCTATACGGGGACGACCAGGAACAAGGTGACATCGGGCCATTTCCGGGTGAATCTCATCCCCCGTCACACCAACACCACCGACTACGGGACGCAGGTCGTCCTGGGCAATCAGTTCGGCATCCTGGAATCATTCGCCGCGCTGCCGCTGGTCCGGGGCGATTCCTCCGGCAACAATGCGCTTTCGCTTCACAACGACGACGAAGGCGATCCGGAGAAGGATACCATCCTGAACCATGGCGAGTTTTTCATTCGCGGCGGCAGTCTGCATGGAAATCTCGACCAGTCGCAGACGGGCGATCCCCGTTCCAGCTACGAGCAGCTTTATCTGCGCTTTTATGCTCCGGAAGGCGACGATGAGCAGACCCGTTTCTACCAGAGCAAGCTCGGCAACCGGCAGGTGCCCGCCAAGAGTTCCCTCGGCGCGTTCAATGCCGAATATGTCGACCCGACCTCATGGCCCGACCCCTTTCCGATGTCGCTCACCGGAGCCAATACGCCGATGGTCGTGGCCGACGGGCCGATGCATTCGATCGGCGAACTGGGGCACCTTTACGACCCGGCGCGGGGGCTGGGGCCGTCGAAGGAGATCACCTACAGCCGGGGCGGCGGGCGGACGCTCGCGATCGGCCAGCCCGATCCATTGTGGGACGGCGACCCGGCCAGCCTCAGCCGCCAATGGGCCGCCTGGCGTTTGTGCGATATTTTTTCGACCGATGCGGCGATGGAACTGCCCGCGCGGATCAATGTCAACGGCGTGCATCGCGACGGCGGCACGGCGTTCCGGGCGCTCCTGCACGGGCTGGAGCTGACGCACGGCCCGCAGGCCGATCCGGCGCTGGCCGGTCAACCCCTGCCACGGAGCACGGTGGAGACGATCGTGGCGGGGATCAGCGACCGGTTGCAGGAGGGCCCTTTTCTGGAACGCGGCGAACTTTCGCAGGCGCTCGCCTTCCGGCCCGGCTTTGTCGGCACCGCCGCGCCGCAATCGCTTTACGACCGGGGGCGCGAGGAGCTTTTCCGGCGGATCGCGGAACTGGTGACCACCCGGGGCAGCGTCTTCTCGGTCTACGCCATCGGGCAGGCGATCGTGGAGACGCCGGGCGGCGGGAAACGGGTGCGGGCGACGGCGCGCCTGCGGATCACCTTTGAACTCGTTCCCGAATGGAATCCGCCGCTCGACGATGCCTTTGACCCGGGCAACGAAGCCGCCGTCGCCGCCCGTTTCCGCAAACCCGACCGCTTCCGGGTGCGCGTGCTCCAGGCGACCTTGTGAAAAAAAACCATTGCCGCCCAAGCCGTTCCCGCGTAATGATAGCGGCGTTGGAGAGACGCCTCATCGCTCGTCGGAGAGACGCTTCTTTCAGGGCGCGGTTAGCTCAGTGGTAGAGCATTGCCTTCACACGGCAGGGGTCGCAGGTTCGAAACCTGCACCGCGCACCATTTTTTCGCGTGTAGGAATTTTTCAGGGGGCTATCTGTTCGCCCCGGGTAACGAAGGCAAGATGAATCCTGTGTGGGTTACGTTATGACTCATCAACTTCAGCCATGGCATCCTGGGGAGGTGATCAAGGAGGATTTCCTCGAAGACTACGGCTTGACGCAGTACGCGCTGGCAAAGGCGTTGAACATTCCCCACAGTCGTTTGACGGAAATCATCAAGGGGCGGCGTAGCGTCACGACCGATACCGCCCTCCGGCTGGCCCGATTCTACGGGAACGCCCCGGAGTTCTGGCTCGGCCTGCAATCGCTCTACGATCTCGCCGTCGCGGACTGGAAAGCTGTCGAGAAGGAAGTGCGCCCGCTTGCGAAGGTGGCGTAAAGCCGCCGTGTTGGACCAAAGGCCTGGGATAACAGTGCCGGTCGCGGCTGGAAGCGACGGGGAAAACAGCTTCTGCGTTTTAGCCTTTCCCTCCGGCGCGGGTGGCTTAAGCTTCCCTCCTTTCTCATGAGCAGCGACCGTCGCAAACCGTACCCGTTTGATCGTTTCGAACCCCGTTGGCAGGCCTACTGGGATGAGCACGAGACTTTTCGCGTCCGCAACCCGGGGGAGCCGGGGTTTGACGCCTCCCGGCCGAAGTATTACGTCCTCGACATGTTCCCGTACCCGAGCGGGGCGGGGCTGCATGTCGGGCACCCGGAGGGGTACACGGCGACCGACATCATCGGGCGTTACAAGCGGATGTGCGGCCATAACGTGCTCCACCCGATGGGGTGGGACTCCTTCGGCCTTCCCGCCGAGCAGTACGCGATCAAGACCGGCCAGCACCCGGAGATCACCACGGCGCAGAACATCGCCCACTTCAAGAAACAGCTCAAGGCGATCGGCTTCGGCTACGACTGGTCGCGCGAGATCGCCACGAGCGATCCCGCCTACTACCGGTGGACGCAGGCGATCTTCCTGAAGCTTTACCATTCATGGTTCAATCCGGAGACGCGCCGGGCTGAGCCGATCGCGACCTACCGGGGGGACGACCCGGACAGCGTCCGCCTCGCCTACGTGAGCGAAGCGCCGGTCAACTGGTGCCCGCAACTCGGCACCGTGCTCGCCAATGAAGAGGTGATCGACGGCAAAAGCGAAGTCGGCGGATTCCCCGTGGAACGCCGCCCGATGCGCCAATGGATGCTCCGGATCACCGCCTATGCGCAACGTCTGATTGATGAACTCGACGGCCTCGACTGGCCGGAGGGGATCAAGCTCCTCCAGCGCAACTGGATCGGACGGAGCGAAGGGGCGCAGGTCCGTTTCGAAATCGCCGACCCGGCCAGCGGCGGCGAGCGCTCGATCACCGTCTTTACCACCCGGCCCGATACCCTTTTCGGGGCGACCTACATGGTCCTCGCGCCGGAACACCGGCTGGTGGACGAAATCACGACCGAAGAAGCGTGGCCCGCTGTCCGCGAGTACCGCGAAAAAACCGCGCGCAAGAGCGATCTGGAACGGACCGAGCTTGCCAAGGAAAAAAGCGGCGTTTTCACCGGGGCGTACGCGATCAACCCGGTCAATGGCGAACGCGTCCCGGTCTGGATCGCCGACTACGTGCTGCTCGGCTACGGCACCGGGGCGATCATGGCCGTCCCGGCGCACGATGCGCGCGATCTGGAGTTCGCGCAGAAGTTTGACCTCCCGGTCAAAGTGGTCGTGCAGGCTCCCGGCGTTCCGGAAGCGGAGTCGATCGGATTCACCGGCGACGGGGTGGCGATCCATTCGCCGCTGATCGACGGCCTGCCGACGCCGGAGGCGAAGCGGGTCATCACCGACTGGCTCGAAAAAGAGGGGGTCGGCCAGCGTTCCATCAATTTCAAGCTGCGCGACTGGCTTTTTTCCCGCCAGCGTTACTGGGGCGAGCCGTTCCCGATCCTCTGGGAAGAGGGGCGTCATCGTCCGCTGCCGGAGAGCGAACTGCCGCTCACCCCCCCTCCCCTTTCGGACTTCAAGCCGACCGGCACCGCCGAGCCGCCGCTCTCCAAAGCGCCCGAGTGGGTCCGGTACTCGGCAACCGCCACGCGCGAACTCAACACGATGCCGCAATGGGCTGGTTCGTGCTGGTATTACCTGCGGTATTGCGACCCGTCGAACACCGGGCGCTTTGTCGGCAAGGAAGCGGAACGCTACTGGATGGGAGGCGGCAAGCCGGGCGGGGTCGATCTCTACGTCGGCGGGACCGAACACGCCGTGCTCCACCTCCTTTACGCCCGTTTCTGGCACAAGGTGCTCTACGACCTGGGCGAAATCTCCACGCCGGAGCCGTTCCAGCGGCTGGTCAACCAGGGGATCATTCTTGGTGAAGACGGCCAGAAGATGTCCAAGAGCCGGGGCAACGTGGTCAACCCGGACGACGTGATCCACGACTACGGGGCCGACGCGTTCCGGCTTTACGAGATGTTCATGGGACCGCTTGAACAGATGAAACCGTGGAACACCAACGGGGTCGAAGGGGTTTCGCGCTTCCTCGCCCGCGTCTGGCGGCTGGTGATGGAGGAAAATCAGGCCGGGGAATGGGTGCTCGGGAAGGTGAGCGATCAGGTGGAACCCGACAAGGCGCACCTGCGGGTGATCCATGCCTCGATCAAGAAAGTGACCGAAGATATCGAGGCACTCTGTTTCAACACCGCGATCGCGCAGATGATGGTCTACGTCAACGCCTTTACCGGCAAGGAGACCCGGCCGGTCAGCGCCATCCGCACGCTGCTGGTGTTGCTCAACCCGTTTGCGCCGCACATCACGCGGGAGCTTTGGGAGACGCTCAACCGGAACTTCCCCGGTCCCGCCGGCGAACTCGAGGACCAGCCGTGGCCGACCTACGACCCGGCGCTGCTCGTCGAGGACGAGGTGGAGATCGTCCTCCAGATCAACGGCAAGATCCGCGACAAACAGGTCGTCGGGATCGCGGCGACGCGCGAGGAGATTGAAGCCGGTGCGCTCGCCAACCCGAAGGTGCAGGAAGCGATCGCGGGCAAGACGGTGAAGAAAGTGATCGTGGTCCCGGGTAAGCTGGTGAACATCGTCGCGGTTTGACCGCGTTGGTCACTCCCCCCCGCCCTGACTACCAGTGACTCGAAAGGGCGGGGGTCAGAATCTCGTCGTACAGATACCATTGGACGCTACCGTCGCCCATGAGACAGTTCGCGCCACCGTTGTGGCGTTTGCTTAGGCTCAGGGCCGTCTTGGACGAAGCCGGGTTGAGAGGACCAGGAGCGCCCATCGAGCCGTTGAAGGGTTGGTCGGGGGGGCGTTCTGCGTTGCTGGCTCCGTCGGCCATCAAGACCTTGCCGAAAGCCTCGCGAAGGTAAATTTTGGCGGCGTTGGGATTTCGGGTGCTTACCTTCAGCGGCCAATCCTGAAGGAAATCAACATTCCACGTATAGCTATAGTAATTTTTATGGGTGGAAACATAGGTATCCAACGGGCAACGGAAGTGACGTGCCGCGGCTTCGCGATCGTAGCCGATATATTTAAATGCCCACATTTCAGGATCCATGAACCAGTACTTGAAACCATTCGTGTAATCCCTTCCCGGGGGGATGATGCCGTTATGCTCGGCGGCATACGCCGCGATCGCACCGCCAAGCTGGCGCAAGTTGGCGATACAGCGAACGGTTCCGGCAGATGCCCGCATTTTGGAGATGGTCGCACCGCTGATCACAAGAACGACCGCGATCACGAGAAGCGCCACCACCGTTTCCAGAAGAGAAAAAGCGGCGGGCTTCCGACAGGGTCGAACAGCGGGAAATGCGGGGGGCGAAAAGGCGCTCATGGCTTTGCAGCGGAAGAAGGTGGAAGCAGGCGGCCTTCCGCGCCGATCAGCGTTCCATCGGCGAGAAAGTGCGGGCTTTTGGGCTGGACGTGGAAGTTGTTGTTGAGCGGATCAAGATAGTCGGGATCGGCAAAGATGGAATCGTGATCTTTTCCGGAAAACTCGCGCCACGCTTTCATGGAGTAGAAGCTTTGACCCGCCACCTCTCCGGTCCCTTCGGGCGGCGCGATCCAACTGCGCAGGATCGCCTTGCCGGAAATTTTTCCATAATGAGACGCGGGGTGGAAGTCGTTTTCAGGGCGTTCGGGGGCATGGCCGTTGTTCAGCCGGTTACCGTAGTTATTGAAATTGCAGTCGATGCTGTCCCACGCGGCGCGATCCTTTTCGAGAATATCGACAGAAGCGTTTCCGGTAAAAGTAAACGCGTTATGCGTGAGCACGGAATCCCGGCTTGAATGGATGACCTGGAGCCCTGCGTACAGATTCCCGAACGCTGTATTATTCTTGAAGGTAAATGCCGGGGAGTTCTCCAGCCGCGCTCCGTTCTCCGCTGTCGTGAAGGTATTGAAGGCGACGCGTGCATGGGGTGAGTCGAGCAGGTAAAGGCCCGCCCTGCCGTTGGCTCCCCTGCGAGTCAGGCTGTTCTGGAAATGACAACGTTCGACGTTCAGGAAGGGGCTGGCGGATGCCATGAGGCCATGATCGCCAAACCAGCGCAACGTCAGGTCGGCGACGGCAACATGAGGCGCGTTTTCAAGTTTCAACAGGATCGGGAATTCCTTGCCTCCATCGAAAAGGGTCGTCTCCTTCGACTGGCCTTTGATCAGGATCGGGTGCTCCGGGGTGCCGCCATGGAGCAGAAGGGCCGGTTGGGTATGGACTCCTTGTGCCAGCTCGACGGTATCTCCCGGCAGGGCGCGATCCAGCGCTTGCTGGAGTTGCGGCCACGGGTGCTGCGAGGTGCCGTCGGCATTGGATGCCGGGGCTTTGGGATCGACATGAATCACCTTGGGATCACCCGCCGTTCGAAAGGAAACGAGATCGGATTCCACGGGTTTCCCATTTTCCTGACGGGCTACGAGGACCGCTTCGTAAGCGCCCTCCGGGGCAAGCTGGCCGCGGGTCAGATCGAAAAGATAGGGAGTGGCGGAAGAAGGCTTTGGCGGTTCTACAGGAGCCGGGGTCGTGAGAATGGCCGGCTGCACCAGTCGGTTCATCTGCCCGGGCACCTTTGTCCAAGGCTCCTCCCCGTTACGGCGAACCTTCAGGAAAACCTCTTCCGCCGGGGTGTTCAAAGTAGCGAAAAGCAAGGCCCCCTGCCGGGAGGAGACTTTCTCCAGCGGGGAGAGAAGGCGAAGGGGAGGAGGCGCTTCTTCGGGTGTCTGCCGTGGCAGTTGACGCCGGACTGCGGGAATCCATTCATGATGCACCACGGGAGCCCCCATCTTCAGCTCCGTCATTCGCGAATCAGTGATCGTCAGATCCCCTTTAAGCAGATTGGCAAACGGCACCGGTCCGGTAAAGTTCGCATCGCCCCCCACCGGCGAAGTCTGCTGAAATTCAGGCGAAAAGAAGTAGTTGCCCTCAAAGGTTACCCCGATGCCCATCAAGCGCCGAATACCGCCGTCTTCCATGATCGGTCCGATAAGATTTTTTCGAAGAAACGTCCTGAGGTGCTTTTTTGGGCCAAAATTGATGCCATCGACAAACGTGTTGTTCTCGACGAGAATCGCAAGCGCATCCTCCTGTGAGGAAGCTGTTTTGATGTAGAGTCCCGCCCAGAAACCGGCAGTCACATTTCGCCGGATGGCGCCGCCCCGCGACGGGTAGTAGATGCGAATGCCGTTGCGCCGGTGCTGGTTGTTATCACTGAAGGTAAAGCGCCCCGTGGCCGCTTCGATGAGGCAATCTTCCACGACGACTTCATCTCCCGTGCTTTCCACGCCACGGCTGACTTCCCGCATCTGAAGGTTGGCAATCCGGGTGTGCGAACCGTTATTGAGAATGGCGCAGGTGATGTTTTCAAACCGGCAGTGTTCGATGGTTGCCTCGCGCACCTTGCGATCCATCGCGACGGCGTGGGCCAATCCTCCCCCGGTATAATTGCGGAAGGTGATGTTTCGCAAGGTTACCCTGTCGCGCTCAATGATCATGGCAAAGGCCAGGCTGCTGCGCCAAAGGTGTCGCGGCTCTTTTCCGTCTTTCGTGTGAAGGAGCAGGCTGCCTCCTTCTTCCACCGCGACGGAGGCGGGCCAGGCGGCAACCCCGGCGAGATCAGCCTGCTTGCGATAGCGAACGCGCGCTTTCGAATCCCATATCTCGTAGTAGGCTCCTTCACTGGCCCGAACCTTCTGGCTGGTCGCATTCCTGATGCGGAAAACCCCGGCGGTGGGTGGCGGAAGAGCGGTCCACTCCGTGACCGGTTTTCCCCCTTCAAAGATAACTTCGCCGTCATCGCTACCCTCGATGGTCAAAGCCGGGGCGGAAGCTCCCTCTTCTTTGAATGGAAGCACGGTGATCTGTTCGCGGTAAACCCCCGGCAGGAGACGGATCGTGGCCGGTTGGTTTGGCTTGATCTGCGTCAGGGCCTGCGCGACCGTCGCCAAGGGAGCCGTTGCGGTTCCATCACCTTCCTGATCCGAGCCATCCGGGCTGACATGGAGGAGTTGGGTGGAATCGTGTGCCGAACGCACCGGCTTCGTTTCCGGGGCGGCTTCGGTTTTCTGGAAAACCAGTAATAACAGCAGCAGGAGCCGCAGAAAACGGAACGGCTTGGTTTGCATGGACGTTGAGGTCTTGATTTGCATGGACGTTTCAAGCAGCGCTCCGCAGGCGGCGGCGGGCCATCCACAGACCGAGGAAACCGGCCCCACTGACGAGGAGCGCCACGGAAGAGGGTTCGGGGATCGCGGCGATCTCCATCGCAATCACCCCCGCTCCTCCAAACGCCGCGTCGTTGTAATGCAGGGTGATATGGAAGTCATCGGAAAGGTGGTTCACATAAAGCCCGTCGGTAAAACCGCTGGAAACCAGCGCGGACCCTTCGCCGCCTTCGCGAAAAACGAAGAGCTGATAGACCCCTTCGGAGAGCGGGCCTTCGAGGGTGATCCCGATCCCGCCGGGAGCGAGGGCCAGCGCTCCGGGGGTGTAGTTGAGGAATTCAATCGTATCGCTGGCATTGTTCGCGCCGAGGGTGAAGCTGAAGTGCGAGTCTTCTTCCATGGAGAGCGTCGGCTGGGAGGAGCCGGTGGGGGTGACGATCCGAAGCGTGTTGAAAAGCCCGCCGTCCTTGCCGGGGGCCAGCCTCCCGCCGGCTTTGACGGTGATCACTTCCTCCTGCGCGAGGGCGATCCGCCCGTTTCCGCCAACCGCTCCGCTTCCTTCAATCGTGACGGCTCCACTTCCAAGACCGCTGCCGGTGGTATTCTCCACGACAAGGGTCCCTGCTGAGATCCGTGTGCCTCCGCTATAGCTATTTCCCGCGCTTCGGGACAGAATCTGTGTGTTATCCCCGGTTTTTTCGAGTCGCGTCGTTTCCTGGATCTCTCCGTAAAACCGGTAATCCGCTGGCTCCGTCGGTGCGTTACCGTAGAGTTCAAGAGTGGCCCCGCCCGTAATGCTCACCCCGGAGGAATGGGCCGCCTCGCTTTGGAGGGAACGGATTTTGACGCGGTGATCCACCTCCGGCGATGCGGCGGAGCCGAGCGAGAAGGTGGGGGTCAGCGGGTTGCCGCCCGATACGTTGTCGCGGAAAATGACATCCCCGAAGTCGATCTCGGCCTCGCCGGTGGCGGTTCCATCGTAGATAAACCGGCCGTTGCCGATCACGGTGAGCGTCTTGTTGACCTTCAGGGTTACCCGTGAATAGTCATTGGTGCCGGAGTGCCCCGAGAAATAGACAGTACCGATACTTACCGACTCGGGAACCGCGCCGTTCCATTCCGTGCTGCCAATCTCCATCCGGTCGGTTTCGACGGTGAAGCGCGCCGAAAGGTAGCTATGATGAGCCCGAAGGTAGAGATACCCGCTCTCGACGGAAAGCAAATCCTGAATCGTCAGCTTGACGCTGTTGTTTCCGTTGTTGTTGACGAGACGAATGGCACTGCCCAATGAATCCTTAAGCGCACGGAAGCGCGTCAGGCTGGCGATATTGCGATTTTCGGTCAGTCTCAGTTCTCCAGCCGTGGACGTGGTTTTATCAATGGCGACCTGATCGGTGGAAGGGCTCCCGTCGGTCGTGCCGGGCACCGTATCCGGTGTCCAGGTCTGGGCGGCCCAGTTGGCGGTGTCGATATCGCTGTAAAAAGTGGTGGTTTGTGCCTTTGCGACCCACGGAGTGACGGCCAGCGCGGCGGCGATCAGCAGGCGATGAAGAGGGGAAGAACGATGGTTTGTCATACGACTTTGGTTTTTGAGGTGGGGCCGCAGGAGCGGTGGATCTGGAGTGAAGTCGCCAGTTGTCTGGTCACGGGCGGACGGACTTCGCCCCGCACGATTTGTCCGATCACGGCAACGGCCTCGCGGCCCATCGCTTCATAGGGAACGGCGAGGTGGGAGAGGATCCCCGCTTCGTAAGGGGTTGAGGAGGCGATCCCATAGGCGAGGATCGCCAGATCCCCAGGAATATGGAGGCCACATCCCCTGGCAACGGTGGCGAAAAACCGGGCATCGTTATAATTGTCAATGAAGACCGCCTCCAGCGACTGGCTGGTGAGATAGTTTTTGATGAGCTGGTAGGTATTGGCTTCGCTCTTGCGATCGACCACCCAGCCCGGCTCAAACGCGAGCCCGGCCCGCTGGAGCGTCTTGGCATAGGCTTTTTTCTTGATGCCTCCGTGGCTGTTGACGGCCCCGAAATAGCCGATGCGGCGGTGCCCCTGCGCCACAAGATGTCCGATCGCCGTGACAATGGCCTGGGGACGGTCAAACGTGATATGGCTGATCGGCGGAGGAAGCGCCGCTTCGATCACGCAGGCCGGGAAGTGTTCCTCGCTCAGGCGTTGCATCAGGTCGGCATACTGGCAGCCGGTAAAGACAGCGCCACCGTATTGACGGATTTGGGGGAGGCAACGGTCCAGATCACCGGGTGCGAGACGGGTCGGCAGCGAAAGTATGCCAAGCGTCGCGGCATTTTGTTGTGCCTCAAGGGAGCAGCCGCGCAGCATGCTCAAGACCTGGGCGCTGTTGTTGGAGGCGATGACGTCATTCTCAATCGGCGTCACGGCCACAATCGAAGAACTGGAACGCTTCTCCTCAGGGGCCGGGGCGACGAAAGTCCCCTTCCCCTGATGCCGCACGAGGAAACCGTCCTGAACCAGATCGCGAAGGGCGGCATGGACGGTGAGATAGGAGACGCCGAATTCCCTGGCGAGGACCTCCGTGGTCTCGACCCGGGAATCGGGAGCCAGAGCGCCCGAACGGATTTTTTCACGAAGCACTTCGTAAATGTAGCGCCGTTTCGTGATCGGACGGGAGGATGAGGCCCCTTTTTGGTTCAACATTCTTATATCCTATATATAACTTTGAAAATCGGACAAGCTTTTTTTTGTCCTCTAAAAACCCCTACGAAAGCGTGACTTCCTCGCCGCCGGAAAAAACGAGCGTCTGTCCCTCCCGGCCTCGCAGGCGGAGGCGTCCGTCGCTCTCCAGCCCTTCGGCGATCCCTTCGACCATGCCGCCCGGGGTGGTGGCCCGTACCCATTTTCCGAGGAGCAGGCTGCGTTGTTCGGCTTCCGCGAGGATTTCGGGGAAGCGCTCTTCCAGAGAGGGGTAGAGCCGGTCGAGTTCGTCGAGGAGCGTGGCGGCGATTGCGGGACGGTCGAGCGGCGGGAGTGGCTCGTCCGGGGGGGCGTTACCCCGCAGGCTGGTGCGCAGTGAACCGGCGCGCGCGGCCACTTCCGGCGGGAAATCGTCCTCCAGATGGTTGACGTTCACGCCGATGCCGACGATGGCGAAGCGTTCGTCCCCCGCTCCGCTCCCTTCGATCAGGATGCCGACGGCCTTGCGCCCGCGCAGGTAAATGTCGTTGGGCCATTTGATGGCGGCGCGGCTTCCGGGCAACGCTTTTTCGATCGCGCGGGCGATCGCGACGGCCGCCCAGGTGGTGAGCCGGGGCCACTGGGTCAGCGGAAAGCGGGGTCGCAGCAGCACGGAAAACCAAAGCCCCAGATGGGCTGCGGAAGCCCACGCCCGCCCGAGCCGCCCCCGCCCGCCGGTCTGCCGTTCGGCAAAAACGACCAGCCCCTCCCCCGCCCCGTCGCGCGCCATCCGGGCGACGACATCGTTGGTCGAGCCGGTCTCTTCAAAGACCACGATTTCGCGCCCGATCCGCCGGTCTCCCGGCCCCAGCAGCGCCGCGAGGTCGTCGGCGATGAGCCGGTCGGGCGTTTCGCGCAGGCGGTAGCCGAGGTGGGGGATCAGTTCGATCCCGAACCCGGCCTGCTCGAGGCCCGCCATCCGGCCCGCCAGTTCCGCCGGGGAAAGCCCCGCCGCCTGCGCCAGTTCGGGGAGCGGGAGCGGCTGGGAGGCGCTGCGCAGGAGATGGAGGATCGTGGCGTCCGCCGTTTTCACTGGCGTCCTTTACCGGGTCAGTTCGAGGGAGAAGTCGATCGCCCTCGCCGAGTGGGTCAGCGCGCCGACGGAGATGTAGTCGACGCCGGTCGCGGCAATCCCGCCGATGGTGGCGAGGTTGACGCCGCCGCTCGCTTCGAAAAGGACCCGCTTCTTGCCGAGGGCGACCGCTTCGCGCATCTCGGCATTGGTCATGTTGTCGAGCAGGATGACATCGACCCCGCGCAGGGTAAGAAAATCGCGCACCTGCGCCAGCGTGTCGGTCTCCAGTTCCACCCGGACGCCCGGTCGCTCGGCGCGCAGCCGGTCGATGGCGGCTTGAAGAAACGCGAGGTCGCTTTCCGCCGCGAGGTGGTTGTCTTTGACCATTACCATGTCGTAGAGCCCGAACCGGTGGTTGACGCCGCCGCCTGCCGCGACGGCCCGTTTTTCCAGCAGCCGCAGGCCGGGGGTGGTCTTGCGGGTGTCGAGCACTTTGGCCCCAAAGGGCGCGGCGAGATCGACAAACCGCCGGGTCAGCGTGGCGACCCCCGAAAGCCGTTGCAGAAAATTGAGCGCCACCCGTTCCGCGGTCAGGATCGTCGCCACTCGGCCGCTGACGGTCAGGATCGGGTCGCCGGGCGAGAAGGGATCGCCGGAATGTCGCTGGAGGGTGATTTCGAGCGTGGGATCGACCTGCCGGAAGGTCGTTTCGGCGACTTCCACCCCTGCGGCGACGCCTTTTTCCCTCGCGACGATGGTGGCGCGGCAGCGCTGGTCCGCGGTGACGAAGTAGGCGCACGTCACATCGCCCGGGCCGACATCTTCGGCAAGCGCCCGCGCGACCGTCGCTTCGATCGCCTCCTGATCCTGGGATTGAAGTTTCACCCCTTGCTCCCTACCTCCCTGCGACGCATGAGGCAAGACAAAGCACCACCGTTTTCCAGCTCACGCTTTCTCCATTTCAAACCGCGATCCTGCGGCGGCGGAGCATCCAGAGCCCCGCTGCGCCCGAGATCAGGAGCGCCCAGGCGCTCGGCTCGGGGATGGCGGCGACATCAAACGCACCGGTGGAGGCGTCAAACGTGAAGGCGCGGCCGCCGAGATCGAGCGTCCAGAGGGTGCCGTCCTGATCGAAGCTGTTGTTGTCGCCATAAACGCCGGTGAGGAGCACTTCGGAGAAATTGCCCGCGAAGGTGGCGTCATCCAGCAGGAAGAGGTTGGCGTTGAAGGCGTCATTGAAGCTTTGCGTCAGCTCGAGCTTCAGGATGCCGCCGAGCGTGAATACGCCGCTTTCCACGGAAAGGGTGTCGTACTGGCCCGCGCCGCTGCCTGCGATTTCCAGAGTGGTGACCGAGCCGGCGGCAAGGGTCAACCCCTGCGCGAAGGCGAGGTTGCCCGGCGAGTTTCCGGGGTTGAGCGCACCGTGAACGGTGGCCGCGCCCTTGACCAGGCCGGTTCCCGCGAGGGTGGCATCGGCCCCGATGGTGACCGCGCCCGAGCCGGTGGTGCCGGTGCCGGCGACGATCAAGGTTCCGGCGGTGATGTCGGTGGTGCCGGTGTAGGTATTGACGCCCGCGAGGGTCAGCGCGCCTTCGCCCTCTTTCTTCAGGTTGCCCGCGCCGCTGAGGATGCCGGAAAGCGAAGCGTCCGCTTCATCGGTCCGGATCGTGGTGGTGGTCTCCTCTTTGAGCGTCATGTCGAGCGAAGAGGTCAGGTCGCCGCCGACCGCGCTCAGGGTGCCGCCTTCGAGGTTGACCTGCGCCGTGCCGGCGCCTTTGCGGAGGCCGTCCGTTCCGCCGACTTCAAGGATGCCGTTGCCGCGCAGGTTCAGGGTGCCGGTGGAACCGGCGGCATTGGCGAGCACCATTCCGTTGTGAAGGGTGGATTTACCGCCCTCGACGGTGAAGGTTCCCACGCCGCCATCGCCGACCACGACGGCATTTTTTTGAGTGCTCCCGGGGAAGCTGTCGAAGGAGGAGGTGCCGTCGCTCTGGGTGAAGGTGCCGGTGGTGCCGGCGGTCTCGCCCAGGCGGACATAGGAGGCGTTCACCGTCAAGGTTCCGTCCTCCAGAAGGTAATGGCCTTCGGCGGTTCCCGTGCCGGTGCCGCCGTTATTGGTGCCGAGGATCAACCCCGCGACCTCCAGCGTCACTTCCGAGTTGTCCTGCTGGTGAACCGTTCCCTCGCTGTACCAGCGGCCCAGGTAGAGCCACGATTCGGTGAGCCCCTCTTTCTGAATCAGCTCGAAACTGGAATTTCCGGTGAGCGTCAGCGTACCGGTGGTGGTGGGGGTGCCGGTGGTGCGCAGCCCGCGCCCGACGTGGACAACATTGCCCGAGCGGAGCTGGGCATCGTTGGAAAGGTTATAGGCCCCGGTGCCGCCTTCAAGGCCGATGCTGAAGGAGCCGACATCGGTATCGACCACGCCGCCGCTTTGATTGAAAGCGCCGGTTGAGCCGTTTCCGCTGCCGATGCGCAGGCGGTTGTAGCCGCTGCCGCCCGTGGTTTTGAGGTCGACCGCGCCCCCGGTCATGTTCACGACGCCGGTGCCGCCGTTGTCGCCGACATCGAAATTGTTGGTCGAGCCGTTGGTGTTGTCGAGGGTGACGGCGGCCCCGGCTCCGACGTGGAGGGTGCCCGAGTGGCCGACGCCCCTGCCGACGACGAGGTTGCTGCCGCCTTCCACCGTCAGGTCGGTGGCAAGGGTCAGTTCGCCCGTAGCTGCGCCCGGCCCGCCGACGACGAGGTCGCCCTGCTCCACGGAGGAGCTTCCGGCCAGTTCGCTGCTGTCGCCCAAGACGAGAGCGCCCGCGCCGGTTTTCACAAACCCGCCGCCGCCGGTAAAGCCGTCGGTGAGAATGATGTTGCTGCCGTTGGAATCGAAGGTGGAGGTGGTGCCTTCCTCCAGTTCGGGGGCGATGGAGACGCCAAGGTCGCTGTTGATCGCCTTGAGCGTGCCGCCGCCGAAGTGGAAGCTCGCGGTTCCCTCCCCGGCGCTGATCGCGTCGGTTCCACCGATTTCGAGCACGCCGGTTCCGGTGAGATGGATCGTGCCCGTCGAGTCCGCTCCGTCGGCAAGCAGGATCTTCCCATGCACGGTGGCCGTGCCTCCCTCGATGTCGAAGACGCCGGTGCCCTCCTTGCCGAAGACGACGCCCACGCCGCTCCCCTGCATCGTGAGGCTGCCTGCGCTCAACTCGTAGGAACCGGTCGAATCCGAGTCGACGCCAAACTGGAGATTCCCGCCCACGAGGGAAACGGTGGAATCCGCGCCATCCTGGGTGATCCGGCCCGTGCCTTGTTCGGTGCCGATAAAGAAGCCGCCGGTGACCGGGGCTCCCACCGTCCCCCGGGTAAAGCTGGCGGTTCCGCTGATGGCGAGGGTCCCATCGCCGCGGACGAGCCCGTCGTCTTCGTAAGAGCCGTCCCCGATGTAAACGGTGGCTTTCGAGCCCAGTTCGACAGAGCCGCTCTCAAACTCATAGAGCCCCATGCCGCCCTCCACGCCGATCTGGAAGGCTCCGTTGCTGACGAGGACCTCTCCGCCCTGATGAAAAACGTTGCCGGTGGTGGCATGGCCGCGTCCGATATTGATGACCCCGTAGACGCCGGCGTCGGCTCCGCTGTCGTCGATTTCTATCAAACCCCCTTGCAGAAGGAGGGTTCCGTTGCCGCCGTTGCCGCCGCCATCGTTTCGGCCCACGTTCAGGCTATGGTTGGTCTCTTCAGGAGCGAGCGTGAGAGTGTCTCCGGTCAGGAGTGTCAGATTTCCCGCTGTGCCGTAGCCGACATTGAACACGGGATCGGCATCGGTGGTGGCGTAGTTCGCGCCATGGGCGGAGAACGCCGAGAGGAAGGTGGCGGCGAGGAGGGCGCTTCCTGCGCGGCGGGCGATCCGGTTGCGCTTTTTGAAAGAGGTGGCAGAGATTTGTTGGGATCGCGGCGCTTTTTTCATGCGTAGGGATGGTTTTCTGGTTCTGGTGCCTCTGGTCCGAAAGCAGCAAGGTGGGTCGGTCGAAAAAAAGGTGAAGGATCGCGGACGCGACGATCCGGCAAGGGTGAATTTCCCAAAAAAGTGGGAAACCTTTCCTGCGTTTGGGGAAGTTTAGCGGAAACGGGGGAAATCCGTATATACGCGCTTTGGCGTAACTTTTCGGGGGAGCCTAAAAGCCCCCCGGTCCCGGCGGGAGGAGGAAGCCGTAGTACCAGTCGATGATCGCCGGTCCGGCAAAGAGCCAGATGAGCGCGCCGAGCGCCAGGTACGGACCGAACGGGATGCGGCCCGAGGCGTCGCGCCGCCGTGCCAGCACCAGCCCGACGCCGACGATCGAGCCGACCACCGAGGCGGCGACAATGGTGAAAAGGACCGCCTTCCACCCCAGGAACGCGCCGATGCAGGCGATGAACTTGACATCGCCAAACCCCATCGCCTCGCGCGGGACGACGATGCGGCTCACCTTGCCGGAAATGGTCTGGATCGTTTCCAGGGCGACTTCGCGACCGGTCAGCAGGAGCCGGTTGTAGTGGAAGCGCAGCGTGGTTTCGTCGGCGGGGCGGTTGTCGATGCGCGCCCCCTTGACTTCCATGATGAGCAGGTCGCTTTCCCGGGAGAAAATGTCGCTCCAGAGCATCGAATCATCCTTGCCGACGGAGAAGGTGGCATCGTCGGTTTCGCGCTTCCAGGTGAACGGCTCGGGAGGGTCGAAGACGAGCTTCTTTTTTCCGAACGCGAGCTTGCCGATCTCGACCACCCCCCAGAGGAGCCCATACCCGAGCGCCGCGCCAAAGAGCGACCAGAGCAGCCCGAGCCCGTGGCTCGTCTCCCCCATGAGCGACGGGACCAGAAAGCTGCAAATGATCCCGACGACGGTCCCCCCCTTGGTGATCTCATCCGGGATGATGAAGTGGTCAAAATCGATGAACGTCGCCGCGACGAGCAGGCCGACCAGAATCCAGAGCGGGAGGAGGATGGCGAAGTTGTCGATCGCCATGCTCCGCTTCCAGACGGCGAAAAAGAGGCCCGCTGTCAGCAGTTCGACAAAGAAGTAGCGGAACGGAATTTTTCCCCCGCACTCCGCGCATTTGCCCCGCAGCAGGAGCCACGAGAGGAGCGGGATGTTGTGGTAAAACGGGATCTGCTTTTTACAGTGCGGGCAAAACGAACGGCGCGGTTCGTTGACGCTTTTGCCGATCGGCAGGCGGTAGATGACCACATTGAGAAACGAGCCGACCATCGCACCGACGACCCACGCAAAAACGTCGAAAAGGAGCAGGGCGTTGTAGGAGGGATGCACGCCCCTGATCAACGCCCCAAGCTGGTGCGAAGTCAACCGGCAAGATCGCGGCCGGGGTCACTTTTTCGCGTCCAGGCTCTCGAGAATCGGCTGGAGGGCGGTAAAAAGAAAGTCGGCGTAGATGCGGTTGCCCGTCAGGGCGAGGTGGAGACCGTCGTCGGCAAGGAGTTCCCCGAGGTCAACGCCTCCGGCGCGCATTTGTTTCTCCAGGTCGATCAACGGCACCCCGCAGGTGGCCGCGCATTCGCGGATCGCCGGTTGGTAGGGAGCAAAGTTGTCGATGTAGCGGCATCCGCCGCCCTGATTGGGCACCGCTCTTTCGTGAATGGGGTGGTTGGCGATCAGGATCGGCTCGCCTCCCCCGGCACGGACCAGCCGGACGATTTCCGCCAGGTGGAGCCTGAAGGCGGGGAGCACGCATCGGTTGATCTGGAGCGGCACCGGCACGCTCGCGTCATTGAAGCCGAACTCAATCAACACCACCGCAGGAAGAAACGGCGCGACATCGGTGGCAAACCGCATCAATCCGTCATAGGTCGTATTTCCGCCGATGCCCCGCTGGTAGACCGCGTACCGGCCGGGCCAAAGGGTGTCGAGGTCGCACTGGAGCAGGCTCGTCCAGCGTTGGGTGTCCGGAAAACTTTTTCCGGCGGTGATGGAGTCTCCGAAACAGACGAGGCGTTGGGTCATGGCGGGTAAAAAAAAGGGTCAACCGTTCCTGCCGAGATGGGCGTCGGCGAAATCGAGGTGTGTCGTCCAGTCCTGAAGGTTGATGTCGTGCTTTCCGGAGCGGACGTAGTAGCCGATGCGGGAAAGGACCGGCTGGTTGACGGGCGGCATCGCCTCCGCCGCCATCCCGTCGGTGCCAAGAAGCCGGTAAACATCGTCGGCATGGAAGGCGCTCGTAAATTCCCCTTTGGGATCGGCCCCGGGGTCGTCCTCGGCGCTGGAAACAAAGACCGGCCGGGGGGCGATCAGCCCGATGAGCTGGTGCTGGTCAACCGGCACCGCTTCGGCGTCGAGCGACCGGTTGCGGCAGTTTTCGTTAAACCAGTGGGGGCGGACGTTGCTCAGGATGTGCAAGGTTTCGCCAAAATTGCGCCGGTTGAGCGACGCGCCGCCGCAGCCCGAGTTGTTGGAGACGACCAGCGCGAAGCGTTCGTCGCACGCGCCCGCCCAGAGCGCGGTTTTCCCGAGCCGGGAATGCCCGGTCACGCAGACCCGTGCCGGGTCGATCCGCTCCACGGTTTCGAGGTAGTCCATCACGCGCGAAAGCCCCCACGCCCAGGCGGTGATCGCCCCGGCATCGTCGCCGCAACGGGCGGCCCCGGGGGTGAAGAACATCGGGTGGACGCCATTTTGGAAGCCGTCGTCGTAGTCGGGGTCGAGATCGCCGTAGCAGAGGGTCGCCAGTGCGTAGCCGCGGCCGATGATCGTCTCCACCGGCCAGCGGGAGGTCTGTGTCGCCCGCGAAGCTTCGGTCGCGCGATTTTCGACGACGCCGGGCGCTTCCGTGCGCATCCACGCCGAAGAGAGCGGGATGGCGGGATCGTCAAACGCGGCGTGGTTGCCGTTGAAGTTGAGCCCGAGGAAGCACGGGGCGGGTTGTGCGGCGGCGTTGGGAAAATAGATCACCAGATGGAGCACCGGCCCCGGCGTGCCGGGAAAGCGGATCTCCACCTGTCGGCGGGTTGCCCTGCCGCCGAGGGCCTGCGCTGATTCCTCCACCGTCCGGGCCTCGATCGGCACTTTCGGGAACATCCGCCCGTAGACGTGCGTTTCAAAGAGCCGGAGCAGTTCCGGGCGGCGTTTTTCGCGCCAGAGTTCCGGCGAATCGACCCGCTGCCCGTCGTTGCAGACGAGCGCCTCGGGAAGCCGGTAGGGGGGGACTTTCGCCTCATCAAAATTCATCCGGGCCAGCAGGGCGAGCTGCTCCTCGGAAAAGGGAGTGGCGGCGACGGGCGATTTCATGAAGAGGGGCATGAGACTAGGCAACCCGCAGCGCAAGGTCAATTTTTAAGCGCGGCCTCCCCCCCGGAGGGTGTGATTAAAAGTGGTATCAGCAAGGGAATAGCCCGGAGGGCTTACAGCGGGGAAGCCGGGTCCACGAAGTCGGGAAACGATCTTGCCTGAAAGGCCCGGATCGGCTAGATTTTCAATACGACAGAATCTATTTTTTAAAAATTCAGCGTAAGTAATAAGAGGCGGGTCTGAAATCTGGTAAATTTCCGTGTCTCTCGAAACTGTACTACCGCGCCCAATCGGGCGCGGCCTTGTTGCATTTTCGAGAGAAGGCTTACCAGAGCCTCAGACCCGGATGCGTGAGGTCGCGCTCCTTTTTTTGCTCGCGCCACCCCGGGCAAAAAAGATGCACTTTACGGACTCATCCCTCCCCTCTTCCCTTCAATCCCTCTTCTCCCGGTCCAACTGCTATGCAGGGATCGGTTCGCGGGCCGCTCCCGCCGCCGTTCTGACGTTGATGGAACATACGGCGGCCCATCTCGCCGGGCGGGGGTTGACCTTGCGCAGCGGGGGAGCGCCGGGGGCCGATGCGGCCTTTGAACGCGGGTGCGACCGGGCTCATGGAAAGAAGGAGATTTTTCTTCCCTGGAAGGAGTTCAACGGACATCCCTCGCCTTATTTCTGCCCGCCGAGGCAGGCGGAAGTTCTGGCCTCCTTCATGCATCCCAACTGGGCCTCCTGCACCCCTGCCGCGAGAAAGCTCCACGCCCGCAACTGTCAGCAGGTCTGCGGGCTCCGTCTCGACGATCCGGTCGGGTTTGTCCTCTTCTGGGCGCCCGAAGAGGGCGGCAAGGTCAAGGGCGGCACGGCCACCGCCGTCTCTCTGGCCAGGGAACTCGACATCCCGACCTACAATCTCTGGAACCAGACGCTACGCTGAGGCAAAATAGCCCGGCTCGTTCCCCGGCTTCCACTTGATGTTGCAGCCGACGCTGGGCTTCTGCTCGACGGTGACCGGTTTTCCGGCCAGCATTTCGTCGAGCGCGGCGCGCAGATCGTTGCCGGTCGGAGGGGTGTCGCGGCGGGGGCGGGTGCTGTCGAGCTGGCCCCGGTAGGCGAGCCGGTGGTCGGCATTGAAGAGGAAAAAGTCCGGCGTGCAGGCGGCGGTGTACGTCTTGGCGACCTCCTGCGATTCATCGTAGAGGATGGGGAAGCCGAGCAGGGCCGCGAGTTCGCGGGTCGCCTCAGGGCTGTCGTCGGGATAGTTTTCAACATCGTTGGAGGTGATCCCGACAAAAGCGACCGGTTGGTCCGCATAATCCCGCGCGATCGCCGCCAGTTGTTCGCGCACATGGATCACATACGGGCAATGGTTGCAGAGAAACGCCACCAGCAACGCCTTGCCCTGCCCAAGCGTTTCGCTCGAAACCGGCTGGCCGGTGGTGACATCGGGAAGGGTGAACGCCGGGAGCGGAGTCCCGAGCGCGAGCATGGTGGAAGCGGTGCGTGCCATGGGGCCTTTTTTAGCCGAATTTCCTCCCGAGAGGCAAGCCGCGTTCTTTTTCTCCTGGGCGGCGTTGGCGGATGATTCGATTATCCGGTGTCCCACAAGCTTGCCTTTGTGGGACAAACGGATAGCGTGTGGAAAAGAGCATCTTTTATGACTGAGGGGCTTTACAATTCTGCTAGCGGGTTTATACGTGATTTTGTCGTGCGTCATGATGGACATACGGAAAAGAAACGATGGGATGCCTTATATCACGAGCTAAAGTTCCTGATGACGGCTCCGGATTCGGATTTCGTCCTGTTGGATGCCCAGAAAATCCTTGCAGAAGCCAAACGCCGAAAAGGCGCCAATTAATGTAGGCAAAATCCTTCATATTTCCGGTAATGGCTGGGGAAGTTTATTGCAATTTCACCGTCCGAAGCATCAATACAGTTTGACTTCTCTACAATAAGAAATTTTTATTTCTAGTCTGACCAATAATGGTGACCGTTGTTAAGTTGAATGCCTAATACACGTCTATTCCAAAGTAGGTAAAATAAATCCTCATGTTCCAAGGCAGCTTGAATCAGCCCGTTTATCGCAGTTCGATAAAGAGAGTGCAAGCCATACCAGATAAGTGTAAAAGTTAAAAGAAAGGCAAACAACCAGTCAATCTTTTCACTTAAGCCTAATCCAAGACCAAACACTATCAAACCGATCAGCCAGTTTTTTGTAGAGCCGAAAGCTTTTGTGGACCTTGGATGAGATAAAAGGAAACTAAAAATTAAAATTGGTAAGGTCAAAAGCAAAAGCCAACTGCTTGTTGCTATTGTATAGATAATAAAACCTGCTATCGTTGCATACGGCAATAACATATACAGCAAAGCTTGTGTTCGGGTTTTTGACGGCAAATATATCCCGCCTTGCACCCATTTCAAAGCAATATTTGTGTCGATGCTGATCTTTGCAAATCCATTTAATATAGCATCGTTTAATTCGGAAAGGTTTTGAAATGGAGTATTTTTTAGATTTCCTGCATGTTCTGGATATTGATTCATCTTTTGATCGTAGTTGTGTATTAGGGTGTATATGCTTGAAGGACGGAGGATTTTCTATCAGAGGCCAAGTCTTTTCATCGTTTGTTTAAATCTGTTTTAAAACCGATCCGAATTAAAGGGATCAAACCACCAATAATCTGAGACAAGAAAACCAATCCTGATATCCACGGATTCAATTTTTTATGGAGAAGATAGAATGCACCTTGGTTCATCATATAAACAGCATAGAAAAAGAGATAAATAACGGCTCCGATGCGAGGAAGAGGGCAGATCATCGTTGTCCAAATTGAAATAATATAGGCGAATGCCCCTGATATCATTAATGCCAAGATTGGAGTGCCTGCGAGTAATAAGTAGGCAAGTAATAATTTCAGGGTATTCGACGTGGACCAAATATAAACCAAGACAAACAGGGTTAGCCAAATATGATGAAGTAATAATCCAAATGGCAGGAAACTAATCCATCTAATTGAAAGCAATAGAGGTTGCGTGCTCCATTTCGAAAGATTTTTCCCCAAAAATTCGTCGTTGTTTTTTGAAAGATTAGCTTCTCCTAGTTTAGAATGAATATTTTGAAGAGAAGGCTCAAAAACTTGCGAGAATGGTAACCATTGTGCCATTCCTTCCGTCCATATCAACGTTGACTGGTCAATCGACCCCTCTTTTTGCATGAATATCAGAAGTTCTTCGGAAATCGGGCCTTTCTGTGTTTCTGAAGGATTAAAAATATACCAACTTTTAGTTTGTTGAGTCATTTCGAAAGAATTAGGGAGGTTCAGGGCAAGGATTTCCTGCAAGTTTTTTGGCCGAGGGGCAAAAAAAGGAGCGCGGCCCACGCGTTCCTCCTGAGGCCCTGAGAAGCCCACTTCAAAACGCGACCTGACCGCGCCCGATTGGGGCGCGGCAGCAAATCGGTTGAAGTAGGCCGTGGAAATTTCTCAGGTTTCAGGAGGCCTTTTAGCTGCTACTGGATATTAAAAAATTTGATTTATCGTGGTAAAAGTGTACCTAATTTGGGTCTTGATGCAAGAATTTTGCGGAGTGGTGGCAGGAACGACGATAGTCAAAGTTTTAGCTGGGAGATTCTATTCGTTGAGCAACGGCCAGACCCAGTCGCCTTCGGTTTTGTCTTTTGCGCTGGTTCCGCCCTCATCGGTGCCGTTCCAGCCGACGCTGTAAAGCAGGAACCGCCCGTCGTCGGTGCGGCAGTAGTGCAGCGGTCCGCCGGTCACGAGGTCGTGCGGCAGTTTTTCGAGGTGGGAAGGAATCAGCGCGGAAAGGGTCGCGGGGTAGCCATCATGCTGGCGGTGGTAGCGTTCCAATGCTGCCGCGACCGTGCCGAGATCCGCCAGCGTTTGCGAATGCGCAAAACGCGCCGTCGTGCCGAGCAGGGAACGAAAGCCCAGGAGGATGAAAAGGCGGCTTGCTTCGGGCTTCCGGCTGAACGATTCCCACGCCTGCCTGATGCGTTCTGCCTGTTCCGCGTCGACACGTCCTGCCGCGGGATTGAGAAGGGTCTGGAGGGATGCTTCAAAAAAGCGGTCAGCCTGAAACAGGCTTGAATAGAGCCATTCCCCGACCGGAAGGTCGCCTGAAACGTCGTGATAGATTTTGTAAAAATCCGGGGCCTTGATTTTTGCCTCGGGCGGGGCATGGATCAGCAGTTCCACCTGGCTGATATAAGCCGCGCGTTCGGCCTGGTACGCCTGTTGACCGGTTGACAGGAAATCGAAGCTCTGGAGTTCGGCCTGAATCTGAAGGAGGTCCCGGTCGGACCATTGACGGGAGCCCAGTCCCTCCCGGTAAACGTCCATTGTGAAGGAAAAAAGTGTCGCCTGAACAAGGCGCATGATCAGGATCGGATCACGGTTGCCGCTGTGCCGTGTGAGGCGAAAGAGGGTCTGTAAATCGGCGAACGCCTTGTCGGGAAGCCCGGCTTCGAGAAAGGCCTTACCCCGCAACCGGTAGAGTTTGGCCAGTCGCATCAGCGGCAGGGCATGGGGAAGGGAAACGGCACCAAGCCGGTCGTACCGGAGCGGGAAAACCGCAGCGGGCCGTTCCGCGGCACGGCTGATTTCATCCAGCAGAGCGTCGTGAGGGCGAACGGCTTTGAGCCGGTCGGAAGGAAGCGTTGCCGCTTCATCGGCGGGGTGCAGTTTCAGGCGTTTGGTTATCTTTTTCTGCGTCGCTTCGTCGGCGGCAAAAAGTTCCCGGAAAAAGGGCGTGGCGGCGAAGTTTTCCCCGTCGGGGACGGGGGCCGGTGCGAAACGGGTGAAATCGTATTCCACCCCGCGCGCCACGGCGGCCGCACGGTGTTTTTCCCAGGCGCGCCGGTTTCGGTGGGCATCGTACCGGGCCGCGCTGACCAGGATCGCCGCCAGCAGCACCACCGCGCCGGGGAAAAGCAGCAGCACGCGGACAGGTTTTTGAAAGAAAGCCATGGTTTCTTCAGGTTCAAAGTTCGCTGGATTCGTCGGGTAACGGCCAGATCCAGTCGCCTTTTGGAAGGGTAAAAAACCGGCGTTTTTGTTTTGAGAAAAAGGTCCTGCCGCCGTCGTCGGTGCCATTCCAACCGACGCTGTAGAGAAGAAACCGCCCGTTTTCGGTGCGACGGTAGTGTAGTGGTTCGCCGGTGACGAGGTCGTGCGGCAGGGCCTCAAGAAAGGTCGGGACGAGGGCTGCCAAGGTTTCAGGGTAGCTATTCCCGCGACGGTGGTAACGCTCCAGTGCGGTGGCGACGACTCCGAGGTCGGCCACGGTTTGCGCATAGGCAAAACGACGTGCGCTGCCCTGAAGCGGGATCGAAACGGAGGCGGCGAGGAGCCGGGAAGCATCCGATGTCCGGGTGGCGCGTTCGAACCAGCGTTGGATGATCTTTTCTTCTTTCGGTGCCACGCGTCGCGCCGCCGGGTCCAGCGAAGCGATCAGATGTTTTTCAAAGAGGTGGTCGCCATGCATGAGGTTTTGATAAACCCAACCTTTGAAAGGTTTGGCTCGGGCGATTTTTTGATACGCCTCGTCATAAAGCGGCTGGGCTTTGATCTTGGCCTCGGAAGGGGAGCGGAGGATCAGTTCCACCTGGCTGACATAGTCGGCGCGTGCGCCCTGGTAAGCCTTTTGGCCGTTGAGAAGAAAGTCGAAGTCTTGCAGCCGGGCCTGAACCTGAAGGAGTGTCGCGTCCGGCCATTGACGGGAGATCAGGCCTTCCCAGTAAATCTCCATCGCATAGGAAAAGAGCGTCGTTTCGACGAGATTCATGATCACGATCGGGTCGTGGGCGCCGCCATGTTTGGCAAGGCGAAAAAGGGTCAGCAGATCAGCGGCCGCCTCTTCGGGAAGGCCGTTGGCAAGCAAGGCTTTGCTGCGGAACTGGTAAAGTTGCGCCAGCCGGATCAGCGGAAGGGCATGAGGCAGGGAAAGGAGTCCAAGCTGGTCGTACCGGAGCGGGAAAACCGCAGCGGGCCGTTTGGCGGCGCGGCTGATTTCATCCAGCAGAGCGTCGTAACGGCGAACGGCTTTGAGCCGGTCGGAAGGAAGCGTTGTCGCTTCATCGGCGGGGTGCAGTTTCAGGCGTTCGGCCATCTCCTTTTGGGCGGCTTCGTCGGCGGAGAGGAGTTCCCGGAAAAAGGGCGTGGCGGCGAAGTTTTTTTCGTCGGGGACGGGGGCCGGCGCGAAACGGGTGAAATCGTATTCCACCCCGCGCGCCACGGCTGCCGCACGGTGTTTTTCCCAGGCGCGTTGGGACCGGTACGAATCAAGGAAGCCCCAGCCCATCGCCAGCAGACCGAAGGTCGGGCCGGCCATGATCAGGGTCGCCAGAAGACGGCGGGAGGTGGAAAGGGGAAGGGACGCCATTTTTCTTCGGTGGCAGAAGGGTAATGTCAACTTTTGCATTACGGCCAGTCCAAATGTCTTGCGGCGAACGTTGCGCTTTTTTCCCCGCCGCTTTACCATGGCTGTCCGGTTTGTCCTTCCAAAAAACATGCACTCGTTCCTGAATCGAAAACTTGAGAGTTTTTCCCTCTCCAACGGGCTGGCCGCCCTGCTGGTCCGCACCGCACGGGAGGAAGGGAGGGAAGGCGAACTCAAGCGGCTGGAAACCGCTTTTGTGGAAAGACTCAAAAAAAGCTCCATCATTACTTCTGCGGTGGCTTCCTGCGCCATCGAAGGCATTCACGTTCCCGAGCAGCAGATTGCCTATCTTGCCGACCAGGGAATCCCTCCGACCCGGCGTGAAGAACGCGAAGTCCTCAACTATAAGGCCGCCCTCGACTACCTTTTTCAGACCGACCCCGCCACCCTCCAACCGACGCCCGAACTTTTGCGCACCCTTCACCGGTACGCCATGGCGGGCAGCGGCCATGCGGGCCAATTCAAAACGCGCGACAACGCGATCATTGAGCGCACCGACCGGGGGGACCGGCTTCGATTCACTCCCACCCCGGCCAGAGAGACCGAGGCGGCCATTGAAAGCCTCTGCCTTTCTTACAACGAAGCGATCAACAAGGAAGCCGCCCCGCCTCAAATCTGCGTCGCCGCTCTGGCATTTGATTTCACCTGCATTCACCCGTTCGCCGACGGAAACGGCCGGGTCTCCCGATTGCTCTCCACCGCCGCCCTGCTGGAACTCGGGCTTCAAATGCCCAAACTGGTCTCTCTGGAAGAAATCATCCAGAACCGCGACACCCAATATTACGCCGCGCTCAAAGCCTCTTCCCAAGGCTGGCACACGGGAAACCATGATCTCGCCCCTTTCATCCGCTTTCATCTGGAAATCATCGCCGCCGGGTATGAAGACCTTCAGTTGAAGATTCAGTAAAACCAACGTCACTTTCAATCACCCCGCCGGGTATTGCGCTTTTTTTCCCGCCGCCTTACAACGGAGTTCTTCGCTTATGGCTCAAACGCTTCTGAAAATCTCGTGTCCCGACCAGGTGGGGCTTTTGTCGCGGCTGACGCAGTTTATCGCCTGCCAGGGCGGGAACCTGCTGGAGGTGCATCAATTCACCGATCCGCTCAACCGGTGGTTCTTTGCGCGGCTGGCGATCGACTCCGACACCCTGCCGCTCGACCTCGCCGCGTTGCGGGCGGAGTTTGCGCCGGTCGCCGAGTCGATCGAGGCCCGCTGGCTCCTGCACGATGCCAGCCAGCGCAGCCGGGTGGTCATCATAGTCTCCAAGGCGGGCCATTGCCTGATGGACCTGCTCGGGCGGTGGCGCAACGGGGAACTGCCGATCGACATCGCGGCGGTGATCGGCAACCACGAACAGCTTCGGCCACTGGTGGAGCGCGAGGGGATTCCTTTCGAGTACGTCCCGGTCACCCCGGAGAACAAGGCGGCGGCGTTTGAGGCGATGAACGCCCGGTTTGAGGAGCTGCGGGCCGACCTGATCGTCCTCGCCCGCTATATGCAGATCATCCCGCCGGAGCTTTGCCAGACGTGGAAAAACCGGATCATCAACATTCATCACTCCTTCCTCCCCTCTTTCGCCGGGGCGAACCCATACCGCCGCGCCTACGAACGGGGGGTGAAACTGATCGGGGCGACCTGTCACTACGCCACGGCCGACCTCGACCAGGGGCCGATCATCGACCAGGAGGTGATCCGCGTGGAGCATTTCCATACGCCCGACGATCTCCTGCGGATGGGGCGCGACTGCGAACGGCTCGCGCTGGCGCGGGGGGTGCGTTACCACGTCGGCGAGCGGGTGCTGGTGCACAAGGGCCGCTCGATTGTGTTTCGGGATTAAAAAACGCTTTTTTCCCGCTTGCGTCACCCCACAGCAGTGTGTAAAGCTGCTTTCCAGTGAAATTCTTTTTGCATTGGTGGCATTAGCAGACGGGCTTGCGTCCTGGTAGATAACCAGTCGCAGTCGTCGCACCGATGCGTCGTACGTTTTGCCCGATGATTCAGTCCTTCGAATCGTCGGGCTTTTTTTGACTCTTTTTTCCAAGACTTTTTCCAAATGAACTTCAAATACAACGCCGATGGCCTGATCCCCGCGATCGTCCAGCAGACCCAGAACGACAAACCGGACGCCGGGCGCGTCCTGATGATGGCCTGGATGAACCCGCTCGCGCTCGAAAAGACCCTCGAAACCGGCTTCATGCACTACTGGAGCCGGTCGCGGCAGAAGCTCTGGCTCAAGGGCGAAACCAGCGGGCACACCCAGCGCGTGATCCGATGGTATGTCGACTGCGACGCCGACACCCTTCTCTTTGAAGTCGACCAGGAAGGAGGGGCCTGCCACACCGGCTACTCGTCCTGTTTCTACCGCCCGCTCGACAAAAACGGCGCTCCCGAAGCGACGGAGGAAGAGCGGGTCTTTGACCCTTCCAAAACTTATTCCCAATGACCGCCAGCGGCGTCTTGGCCGCCCGGTCGTGAAAACACTTTTTCTTTTCTCAATGACCACGCATTTGATCCAGCCTGAGCGCGAAGCGTTCCGTACGCTCGCCGCCTCGGGCAACCTGATCCCCGTCAGCACGGTGCTCATCTCCGACGTGGAGACGCCGGTCTCGGCCTTTCGCAAGCTCGACGAGGAAGGGGGGTATTCGTTCCTCCTCGAATCCGCCGAAAACAGCGAGGAAGGGGGGCGCTATTCCATCGTCGGCCACCGGCCCCGCACCCTTTTTCAGGCCCGGGGGAGGGAGATCGAGGTGACCGAGAACGGGGAGACGACCCGCTTTAGCTCGGGCGAAAGCGACCCGCTCCGCGACCTCGAAAAACTGATGGCCCGCTACCGCCCGGTGCGGCTGCCGTAACTGCCCCGCTTTGTCGGCGGCGCGGTCGGCTTTATTTCCTACGACGCGGTTCGTTTCTTCGAGCCGAGCGTGGGCGAATTGCCGCCCGACGTGCTCGGCGTGCCCGACATGATCTTCCTGATCACCGACACGCTGCTCATCTTTGACCACAAGCTGCGGCAGATCCGCATCCTCGCCAACGCCTACCTGGAAGGGACCGACCCCGATACCGCCTACGACATCGCGTGCGAAAAGATCGAGGCGCTGCTGGAACGGCTCGCCCGGCCCGCGCTCCTGCCGCAGGTCAACACCGCGCAGGAAACGACCGCCAACCCGCCCGGGAGCAATACGACGCGCGAGGAGTACCACCGGATGGTCGAAAAGGTGCAGGAATACATCCACGCGGGCGATGTCTTCCAGACCGTCCCCTCGCAACGCTTCGAGGTCGACTACGACGGCGACGCGCTCCACCTCTACCGGGCGTTGCGTTACATCAATCCTTCGCCCTATCTTTTCTGCCTGAAATTCGGCGGGCAGTTTTCGCTGGTCGGCAGCTCGCCCGAGGTCCATGTCCGGGCGATCGGCGGCGAGATCACCATCCGCCCGATCGCCGGAACCCGTCGCCGCGGGGAGACGCCGGAGGAGGACGAGGCAAACGCCGTGGAACTGCTGGCCGACGCAAAGGAACGGGCCGAGCACCTGATGCTGGTCGACCTGGCGCGCAACGACGTTGGCCGGATCGCCGAGTACGGGAGCGTGAAGGTGACCGATTTCATGACGATCGAGCGTTACAGCCACGTCATGCACATTGTCTCCAACGTGACGGGCCGCCTGCGCGAGGGAAACAGTTCGTACGACGTGATGCGGGCCACCTTTCCGGCGGGAACCGTCTCCGGGTCGCCGAAGATCCGCGCGATGCAGATCATCAGCGAATGCGAAAAAAGCCGCCGGGGCGCTTATGCCGGGGCGGTCGGCTACTTCGGGTTCGACGGGAACCACGACTCATGCATCACGCTCCGCTCCGCCCTGCTTAAAGACGGCAAGGCGTACGTGCAGGCGGGGGGCGGCGTCGTGGCCGATTCCTCGCCCGAAGGGGAGTACCAGGAGTCGGTCAACAAGGCGAAGGCCGTCATCCGCGCCATTGAACACGCTTCGGCCGCCGCGCCGCGCTGCCACCATCATTAAAAGAGGGGTTTTTGCCATGTTACTGGTCATTGATAACTACGATTCCTTTACCTACAACCTCGTCCAGTATTTCGGCGAACTCGGGGCCGAGCTGCTGGTGCGGCGCAACGACGAGATCACGCTCGAGGAGGTCGCTTCGCTGCGCCCGTCGCAGATCGTGATCTCGCCCGGGCCGTGTACCCCGAACGAAGCCGGCATGAGCTGCGAGGTCATCCGCCGTTTCGGGCCGGAGATCCCGCTGTTGGGGGTCTGTCTCGGGCACCAGAGCATCGGGCAGGTCTACGGCGGCGAAGTCGTCCGCGCCGACCGCCTGATGCACGGGAAGACCTCCCCCATCCTCCACAACGGGGAGGGGGTCTTTTCCGGCATCCCCAATCCGTTCGAGGCGACCCGCTACCATTCGCTGCTGGTGCGGCGCGATGGTTTCCCCGAGAGCGCGCTGGAGATCACCGCCGAGACCGCCGAGGGGGAGATCATGGGCCTGCGGCACCGCCATTACCCGATCCAGGGGGTGCAGTTCCATCCCGAGTCGATTCTGACCGAACACGGCAAGCGCCTGTTGCAGAACTTCCTCGAAGGGGTGTAGCCTCTCCGGATGGACTACGACCTTCTGATCCTTGGCGGCGGCAGCGCCGGTTACAACGGGGCTTCGACCGCTTCGGGTCTCGGGCTGCGCGTCGGGCTGGTGGAAGCCGGGCCGGACCTCGGCGGCCTCTGTATCCTGCGCGGCTGCATGCCGAGCAAGACGCTGCTGGAGTCCGCCCACCGCTACGACACCCTGCGCCGGGCCGGGGAGTTCGGGCTGAGCGCGGGGGAGATCGGCTTTTGCCGGGAGACGATCCGCGAGCGCAAGGAGCGGCTGGTGGCCGAGTTTGCCGACTACCGCGCCAGGCAGCTCCAGAGCGGTCGTTTTGATTTTCACCGGGCGCGCGCCGCGTTTGTCGACCCGCACACGGTGGAACTGACCGCCCCCGACGGCTCCCGTTCGCGACTGACCGCGCGGACCTTCCTGCTGGCGACCGGTTCGGATCACCAGAAGATCGACCTCCCCGGGCTTGACGAGTGCGGGGCGCTCAACAGCGACGACGTGCTCGACTTCAGGGGGGAACTGCCCGCGTCGCTCATCATCCTGGGCGGCGGGGCGACGGCGGTCGAGTTTGCCTGGTTTTATGCGGTGATGGGCGTGGAGGTGACCTTGATCCAGCGCGGGCGGCAGTTGCTCAAATCGGTCGACCGCGACGTGGCGGAGTGTGTCGAAGCAAGCTTTCGCAAGCGGGGCATCCGCGTCTACACCCATACGGAACTGCTCAAGATCGAAACGGGGAAGAACGGCAAACGGGTCACCTTCCGGCAGGTCGACCAGACGATCACGGTCGAGGCGGAGGCGATCTTTGCCGCGCTCGGGCGCGAGCCGAACACCGGCGGGCTCGCACTGGAAAAGGCGGGGGTCGCCATGATGCGGGGGCATTTGCAGGTGCTGCCGACCCAGCAGACCTCCGTCCCGCATATTTTCGCCGCCGGAGATGTCGCCGGGCCGTACGAGATCGTCCATATCGCCATCCAGCAGGCGGAAGTCGCCGTCCGCAATGCCGCGCGCTGGGTCAAGGCCGGGCGCGACGACCGGACGCCCGATGCCGACCGGCTTGAGGAGATCGACTACCGGGTGCGGCTTTCGGTGGTGTTCGGGCATCCGGAAGTGGCCGTCGCCGGGTTGACGGAACGGGAACTGAGCATTGCCTCGATCCCGTACCGCGTGGCGTCGTATCTGTTTGCCGATCACGGCAAGGCGATGGTCGCCGGGGAGGAGGAAGGCTTTGTGAAGCTGCTTGTCTCCGAAGAGAGCGGCGAGATCGTCGGCGCGGCGGTGGTCGGCGCGCACGCTTCGGAACTGATTCATGAAGTGGCGGTGGCGATGCGTTTTCGCGCCACGGCGGCGGACCTGGCTGCGATTCCCCATTATCACCCGACGTTGAGCGAGATCTGGACCTACCCTGCCGAAGAACTGGCGTAGGCTCGGGCGGTTATGTCGTTGATATTCCCCTTGTAAAAAGCGGCTTTCGCCATGTTTTGTTGTGAAAGCCGCTTGAAAACATCGGGAAATCCACTGCTGCGCCACTTTTTCGCCGCGTCGGGGGAAAGCCGGTTGACATCGGTTTTTGAAGTGCGGATAGTCTCGCTTGTTGATCTTTCCACCCCCTGGAAAACCACCGTCTTTCCGGGACCGGAATCGTTGGAACAACGTCTTTTTAGAGAGCAATTATCACCCTGAACCCAACCGCACGGGAGGCGGCCCGCGATGCCGCCTCTGACCGCGCCTCACCCTTCCACAACTAGCAAGAGATTATGGCTGAAATCAATACTACCCACACCAAGAACACCCTTTCTTCCGACGTCGAGATCAAAGGTTCCATCAAGTTTTCCAACGACCTGACCATTGACGGGAAGGTGGAAGGCGAAATCCTCTCCCCCGGCGTTCTCATCGTCGGTGAAAACGCCGAAGTACGCGGCGAGATCAAGACCAAGTCGGTCACGGTTCATGGCAAGGTCCAAGGGAACATCACCGTCGAGGAACGGTGCGAACTCAAAGGCCGCGCGCAGTTGATCGGCGACCTGAAGGCCGCCCGCCTCGTCATCGAAGAAGGCGCCACGTTTGTCGGCAAGTCCGAAGTGACCCCCAACCGCGTCGCCATGAAGCAGCCCGAAATCGTCCGTCCCAACGAACTGCACAAAGCCGCCATCAACACCGGGCGATAAAATAAATCCCTCACGTGATGGGAAAGCGTCCACCTCCCACCGGGAGAGTTACCGTTCATTGCCCTCATTGCGACTTTGAGCAGCTCGAATCGCCTTATGCGAAGAGCACGTTCTGCCGTCGTTGCGGGGAGCATTTTGAACTCGGTAAACCCCAGGCTGCAGAATCTGGCGAGAAGAGCGAGTCTCTTTTCGCCAGATTCGGAGGGCTGTTTTCCAATCAGAAGGATCGCGATGTCACCTGTTTTAACTGCAAGGGCAAGCATACCGTTTCGGGGTCGGCCAAGTCGACCCTTTGCCCTTTTTGCAGCGGGTACATCGACCTGACCGACATCAAGATCAAGTCGGTCAGCAGCCGGAGGATCGAAACACAGGGCAACGTCCACGTCACGGCCAAGGGGGAGATCACCAGCCCCCGCGTGATCTGTTGCGACGCCTATGTGGAGGGGATCATCCGGGGCAATCTGTTAAGCTCGGGGGAGACGCGTCTCCGGTTCAAGGGGAAGTTCCCGGGCGGGCTCGACGTGAACCACCTCATTGTGGAGCGGCGTTGCGATGTCGAGATGGTGCGGCCGATCAAGGCGCGCGCGGTGGAGATTTCAGGCCGCGTGGTGGCCAATCTGGAGATCGACGGCACGGTGACCGTCACCCGGCGCGGCTGGCTCGAAGGCGACGTGGTCGCCCGGGCGCTCAACGTCGAAAAGGGGGGGCATTTCAAAGGGAAGTTCTGTTTCATTCCCGGCAAGGCGTCCGCGCCCGCCCCTCATCCGATGGAGGAGGATGAGCTTCCTTTCGGAGAGCCGGAACCTCCGGAAACCCTGGAAAACCATGCGGAGAGCGAGCGGGTTGACCGCGGGCATGGGTTCGGGGCCCCGTAGTTGCGGGACTTTCGCGCCAGGGGGAAACATTGCGTTTACCCGAGTTCGAAGGTCGTGACGCCGTAGATCCGCCCCCACGGCAGTTCGGGAAACGCGCCGAGGGTCATCCGGGCGCAGCCGAACCCTTCGCGTAACCCGTGCCGCGCTGCGAGCGCCACGGCATCGGGGTTGTTTTCGGGGATGTCGAGAAAGAGCGACTCTCCGGCAGCCCGGCGGGAAAGGCCGGTGTAAAGCGCTTCGGCGACTTCGGGGGTGTCGGCAAAGAGCGGCCCGATCTTGAACCCGCGTGAGCAGGGGCGGAGGACGCCGTACCCGCGCAGCAGCGCCCCTTCCTTCCACGCGAGCGCGACCCCATTATCGGGAGCGATCCAGCGCCGCAGGAAATCGCGCCGCTCCGCGCCGAAATGGCGGCGGTCAAAATCGAGCACGGTTTCAAAGTCGAGCGAACCGGCTTCAATCAGGTGCGGGTCGTCGGGAGCGCCGGGGTGCTCCTCCCCCACCCCTTCCATCCGCAGGTTGCGGTGGGAAAAACGGAAGCCGCTTTTGGCGTAGTACGGCTGCATGGTAAACACGCCGTCGAGCGCCGCGCCGCCACCGGCTCCGAGGCGTTCGCGCATCCGGTCGATGAACCCGTTCCAGAAGGCGCTTCCCAACCCGCGCCCCCGCCATTCGGGCCGGACGATGAAAAGGCCGACAAAGCCGAGGCGGCCTGCATAGACCACGGTCGAGGCGCTGCCGATCAGTTCCCCCTCGTATTCCATGGCGTGGAAGCCGTCGGGATCGGCGCTCCAGAACGCGTCGGCATCGCGCAGCCCCGGGTTCCACCCCTCCGCCTGCGCCCAGCCAAGGACGGTGTCGAGTTCTTCACGGCGCAGCGGACGAAAAACGGGGAGGTTCATGGATGGGGCCGATCATGTTGGCAGCCCCGGGGCTTTGTCAATGCGCAGGTCCGGACGGCATGGCGGGGAGATCGTAGACGCGGAGATTCCGGTAGCCGCCGACGGTCCAGACCATCTGCCGCAGGCCGAAGGAGCCGGCGCCGAGGATCGGGCCGTGGCTCTTGCCGTCGTCGGTAAAGTCGATGATCCGGCGTCCGTTGACGGCGAGCTGGATCTGCCCGCCGGACTTGAGCAACTGGACCCGGTTCCATTCCCGGGAATGCGCCGGGATGCCTGCGGGACCGTTGGCAACCAGGTAAAAGCCGTGGTTTTTGCGGAGGTTGCTGGTCAGCCTGCCGGGGTCTGCCAGCGTATTGGCGTAGTAGGAGATATGGTAGCAATCGAGATCGCCGCTATGGTAAAGGGCAAACTCCCCGGCGCGTTTCTGGAGGTTTTCGCTGAAGATCCCCTCCCCGTGCCTTCCCCGTGCGCTGAAAAAGACGATGCCCAGGCCGCGATCGCTCATCGGCTTCATCTCCCACTCGGCCAGAAAACTTTCGGGCAGTTCCTTTTTGAGCCAGAGGACCAGATGACCCTTCTGCCGGTCGTCGGGCAGGGCGGATTGCATCTGCATCCACCCCTGTTCAAAGGTGGCCTGCACCGGCCCTTCGGCCACCCAGTCGTCGAGATCGCCCGGTTGTGAAAAGTCATTCGCATACAGGAGTTTGCCGCGCTGCTCCTTCCAATCGACGGAAACCGGCGGGTAAGCGCCGAGCAGGGTGTCGAGGGTTCCAAAGGCGTTGCCGACGGTCCGGCGGAGTGTTTTTTCGTCCGGCGGGGCGGCGGCGACCTCCAGCCCGGCGAGGGCGACCGGGCCGAAATGGACCTGGAGCGTGGTGATCGGGGCGGGCGGCTCCCACGGGACGATCGTGGTGCCCGCCTCGCGCAATGGCGTTCCGTTGAGGGAGCCGTCGAAAATCCCCGCCTTCGCATCCCAATGGACGGAGAAATGAATCCACTGCCTGCCGGGCAGCGCCGGAAGGATCGGGCGAAGCGCGCTGACGGTGCGCTTGCGGTCGTTCCATTTCCAGAGGAGTTCCACACCGGAAGGGCGGGCGCTGAAGTCGACATGAAAGACGCCGGGGCACTCCAGCAGGCGGTGGACCACGGTTTCCGCTCCCGGCGCTGCCGCATGGTCGCGCTCCAGTTGAAACCAGAAGGAGATCGAACCGCGTTCGCCAAGCGGTTCGGGAAGCCGGAGCGAGGCGGGTGCTTCAGCGGCGCTGCGATAACCGGGCACCTCTTCCCGGGGGCCGGGGATCGTTTCGACCGCTGCGGGGCGGACCGTTTCGAGCAGCCCGGCAACGATGGTGGTGTTCGCAAAAGGGATCATACAAAGCAGGAGAAGCGAGAGAGGAAAGGGTTTCATCGGAGGAAAAGACGTGGCCAACCGGTCTTTGGCCGTCTCCGAAGCATCGGTTTTTTCCGCTGGTTTTTTCAATCCGCAATTTACTTTAACCGTTGAATTGCGCTTTGCGGAAAGCTTTTGGCATCCGCCCGGGTCAGATTCGTACGCTCCTCAATCTGCGCCGGGGCGCGCTCTCCGGTCCCGCCCAGATGCTTCCGCACGCCTTGCCGACGCGGCGGGTGGTTTCGCCTTCGACCCACTCCCCGGAGACCTGCACGTTTTTGGGCACCTTGGGGAGCCCTTTCTGGTTGTCGTGCGCGAGGGAGACGACCAGATCGACCGCAGCGGCCCCGACATCGGACGGATTCTGGTAGATGCCGCTGATGGTCCGCTCGTGTCGCAGCAGGTGCGTGTCGGCGTAGCCGATCTCCTGCGGCACGCGGCGGCGGAGGGCGTCGAGCCATTCGAGGAGGGGGATCGCCTGTCCCGCTTTGATCACCGCGTCGAGCCGGTGTTCGTTGAGCCACCGCTCGAAGGTATCGCGGTCGTCCCCTTCGCTGACCAGGATCGGCGCAAATCGTTCCGGCCCGTGAATGCTGCGCAACATCAGGTAGGCGGCCCGGTAGTTGCCCTGGGTGCGGAGATCGGTCGCGGGCACCATGACAAACCCGAGCCGACGGTAGCCGAGATCAAAGAGCCGCTGGACGATGTCGATCATCCCCTGGTACTGGTGCGGGGCGACGCGGTGAAAGGGGGGAAGTTTCGTGGAGTGGCCGATCGCCACGGAGGTAAACCATTCCCAGCGGAGGTCGATCGGCGTGAAGGCCCGGAAGGCGGGGGCGATCACCACCAGCCGGATGCCGCGGCTGCGGAGGATGCTGCTCAACCGGCTTTCCTTCATTTTTGCAGGATCGACGGCGAACGGTTCGAAGGAAAAACCGAGTTTGTAAGCCTGCGCCTCGGCCCCGATGTAGACGTTGGTCCCCTCCAGCGCCTTGGTGCTGTACTTTTCAAAGAGAGCCCCGGGGAGGGTGTGGACGCAGGCGATGATCGGCCGGTCGGAGACGGTTTTACGGCGGCGGAGGTGGATCGTCAGTTCGGAGAGCTGCGGGTCCGGCGCGTAACCGAGCGCCCGGGCGGCGGCTTCCACCTGGCTGACGGTGGCGGCGGCGGTCCCGGGGATACGGCGCAACGCGCGGGAGGCGGTCGACCGGGAAACCCCGGCCTTGTCCGCGATCTGTTGCAACGTGATCCACCCGGAACTCATGCCGCCGGGATCGTAGACCGGATAGCGGCGCACGGCAAGGAGGCGGTTCGGGTGCAAGGTCAGCGGCTCCGTCCCCGCCGCCACCGCAGGCCCGCCGCCACGGCCCCGAGCGCGGCGATCCCGAGCAGCGCGGAGGAGGGCTCCGGAACGGGGGTGACGGTCAGGTTGCCGTAGAGCGCCCTGGCGCTGGCGGTCTCCTGATGGCGACTGTCAAAACCAAAATAGAGCGAGTCGACGGCGAGGTTCAACCGACCCGTGCCGGAGTCGGTGACGGAGATGACGCGCTGGTCGTCGAAGTAGACGTTGACCAGGTTGCCGCCGCTTTTTGCGATCACCTCCAGGCTGAGGCGGTAGGTGGTGTCGGCGGCGAAATCTCCCTCTTTAAACTCCCATGAAGCGATGGCCTCCGACGGGTTGGCTCCATAAAAGGAGGAAAGGTTCAGCGCGGTGGCGGTGACGTTCAGGAAATAACCGGTCGGCGAACTGACGGAATAGGCATTCTGAATCCGAACCCGGGTGAAGGATTGAAGATCGTTGAGACGGCGGAACTGGAGATCAAACCGTACCCCTTCCGAGGCGGTATAGCCGTTTTTGGTGGTGATGCGGACCCAACTGCCGCCGTTGGGAAAGACCTGCAACCCTTTGCCGCTGTCGGAGTCGGCGTAGTTGACGATACTGATGTAGTTGGCGGCCCCGCTTTCGAGGCTCCAGATGTCCCCCTGGGCGGCAAACTGGGAACCGGCCGCGCCGAGGTTGTAGCCCGCCCAGGTTTCTTCGATGAGGGGAGCGGCATGGAGCGTGGAGTGCCCGGCAAGGGCGGCAAAGGCGAGGAGGAGGAAGGGTTTGATCGTCATGACTTGGGGGTGGGTGGTGAATGCGGGTGGAGTGGCCCGGTTACGGGCCGGTGTGGTGGACGCGGAAGTTCCGGTAGCCGCCGACGGTCCAGACCATCTGCCGCAGGCCGAAAGCGCCGCCGCCGAGGACCGGGCCGTGGCGTTTTCCGTCGTCGGTATGGTCAATGATGCGGCGTCCGTTGACGGCGAGTTGAATATGGTCGCCAACCTTGAGCAGTTGGACCCGGTTCCATTCCCGGGAATGGGCCGAGATGCCGGGAGGCCCGTTGGAGATCAGGTAAAAGCCGTGGTTCTTGCGCAGGTTGCTGGTGAGCCTGCCGGGGGTCTCCGGCGTGTTGGCGTAGTAGGAGATATGGTAGCAATCGATGTCGCCGCTATGGTAAAGGGGGAACTCCCCGTTCCGTTTCCGGAGGGTTTCGCTGAAGATGCTCTCCCCGTTGCGCCCCCGGGCGCTGAAAAAGGCGATGCACAAGCCGCGGTCGTTGACCGGTTTCATCTCCCACTCCGCCAGGAAGTTTTCGGGCAGCTCTTTTTTGAGCCAGAGGACGACGTGACCGCGGGGGAGGTCTTCGGGCAGGGTCGATTGCATCTGCATCCACCCGTGTTCAAACGTGGTCTGCATCGGCCCTTCGGCCACCCAGTCGTCGAGATCGCCCGGCCTCGCAAAGTCGTTGGAATAGAAAAGCGCGCCTTTCTTTTCCTTCCAGTCAACCGGAGTCCGTTCACCGGCCCCGAGCAGCGCGTCGAGGGTTCCCAGGGCGTCGCCGACGGTTTGCGCCCGTTGCTTTTCGTCGGGCAGGGTGGCGCTCGTTTCCAGCCCGGCGAGGGCCACCGGGCCGAAGTGGACCCGGAGGGCGGCGATCGGCTGCGACGGTTCCCACGGGATCACTTTCGTGCCCTCTTCGCGCAGGGGTGTGCCGTTGAGCCAGCCGTTGAAGAGACCTGCTTTCGCGTCCCAACTGACGGCGAAGTGAATCCACTGGTCGCCGGGAAGGGAGGGAAGGATCGGGCGAAGCTGGTTGATCAGGAGGGTTTTGTCTTCCCATTTCCAGAGGAGTTCCACATGGGAGGAACGAGCCTTGAACTCCACGTGAAAGACGCCGGGGCATTCCAGCAGACGTCGGGCGACCTGTTCCGCCCCGGGTTGCGAGGCATGGTCGCGTTCCAGTTTGAACCAGAAGGCGACGGAGCCGCGGTCGCCGAGCGGTTCGGAAAGCCGGAGTGAAGCGGCGGTGTCGGTGGCGCTGCGGTAGCCGGTCAACCCTGCCCGGGGGCCGGGAACGGTTTCCACGGCTTCGGGGCGGATCGGTTTCAGGAGATCGGCAATGGCGGCGGTTTGAGAGGTGATCATGAAAAGCAGAAGGAGGGAAAAGAGCGGTTTCATGGCGATTCCGGAAGGGCGGCCGGTTTCACGGGAGGGAGCTGGCCCAGCAGGTTGTTGCCGCCGCGCAGGGTGTAGCCAATGCGCTGGCCGATCGCGACGATTTCGTGTTCCTTCAACTGGCGATCAAACGCCTCGAGCGCCACTTCCTGATAAGCCGGGTCTTCAAGCAGTTCGAGCCCGACATAGAGGAAGCCGTCGGCGGAATAGATGTTGGTGGCGGAAGAAATGAACGGCTTGTTCGGGTGCCCCTTTCCTTCCGGTGTGATGATGTAGGGCCAGCCGTCGTTGAGCTTCCAGCTTCGGAAAAGGAGCCCGGCGGCGGCTTTCATCGCAGGCTCCACCTCGGGGTCATGGGTCACGCGGTGGTATTCTTTCCACCCTCCGAGCAGGATGCCCGACTGGAAGACGGTCATCCCCGGGGCTTTCGCCTCTTCCGCGGCATCCCTGTGGTAGACGCCGGGCTCGGTCGGCCTCTGCCAGAACCAGCCGCCGCCGGGGTGTTGCTCTCTGGTCGATTCCCGGGCGAGCTTCGTGGCGGCTTCGAGGTAGAGCGGGTCGAGCGTCGCCTGTTGGATCGCCATGATCGCCCGCAGCGCCCAGCCGCCGTAGCGCGGGGCGTGGGCCGCCATCCGGAACCGGGGAGCGGCGACCCAGGCGATATGTTCACCGAGCGTGAGCGCCGCTTCCATGACCGGGGCGTCGCCGGTGAGATACCAGGCTTCAATCAACCCTTCGGCCCAGGTATGCCCGTTGGTGGCGACGGCGCTCAGGCGCATCGGGTTGCTCCAGGTGCCGTAGTCGACCCGGTGCGAACTGCTGCCGGTGTGCCCGACGCCGTGGATGACCTGCGCGCCGACGGTGGCAGGGTCGGGGTAGGCATGGACGAGATCGACATCCGCCTGGTGCCGCGCCGCAGCGAGCGCCGCGCGGAAGTAGTCGGTCTCGCCGGTGCGGCAGAACTGGCTGAAAAAGGCGTGGGCGGTGTCGTACTCGTTGTTGCCCCAGTTCCGCGCCCGTTCGCCGAACCAGTCGCCGTAGTTGAGGAAGCCGTATTCGCGCTGGGCTTCGCGGCGGGCGAGATGGGCGCGGAAGCTTTTCTCAAAAAAGGCGTCCCATTGCCGGTGGCGTTCATCGCTACCCACGGCGATGTCGCCAAAGGCGCGCGTTTGGACATACCACCCCGCCGGGAGGACGGCGACGAGCGGCTTTTGCACGGCGCCCGCCAGTTCGCTTAACGAGGTTTCGCCGGAGAAATCGAGCCACACGCGTTCGGTGAACGACATTCCCCATTTCATCCGGTAGAAGCCTTCGCAGAAGGGGTAGCGAAGGTGCGGGGGAAGCGTCTCCTCAAACGCTTTTTCGTAGGGGGGGAGCAGGTCGATCCGAAGCTCTTTCCCCTCGACGGAAAAGCCTTTCGGCCATCGCTGCCAACTGTCGACGATGCCTCCGCTGAACCGGAGGCGTTCCCCTTCGATGGCGAAGACGCCGCTGGAGCGTTTGGAGGTGATCGTCTCCTTTTCGGTGCGGAGGGTGGAGCGGTCTTCGGTTTCTTGTCGAAAGAGAAGGCTGCCCTGCGCGTCGATCCGCTTGGCGTCGGCCGGCGTCTCGGCATTCCCCGCGAGCGTTGAAACGGTGGCGGCCGCCCGGGGCATCTCCAGCGGCAGGCTGAGGCGGCGAAGATCGAAAAACTCGTTCTCCAGGTGGGTGTTGAGATGGGTGTGGGTCAGGAGCACCCGCGCCCCGCCCCGGTAAAAGGTCAGGCGGGAGACAAACCGCAGCTTCCCCTCCCCCTTGGAGGTGGCGTACTCTCCTTCCAGCCGGAGCGTCACCTTATCTCTGCCATGTTCTTCGACACCGGCGCGGAGCAGACGGGCCTGGCGCGTGGAATAACGCTGGCCGTGCTCATCTTCGAAGAAGACCCCTTCAGGAAGGGTGATCCCTGTCGGGACGCCGTCGATGGCGATCTCTTCAAGCAGGCTTCCCCGCTGTTTGGAAACGACCGCATGGAGCCGCCCGGTCTCCACGACGAACCGTTCCCGTTCTTCCCGGAGCAGCGGCGGCGTTTCCGGCTGCGCCGGTTTTTCCCCGTAGGCGACGGTATAGACCTTGTTTTCACGCGGTTCGAAGCGGTCATGAAAGGCGATCAGCACCCAGCGGATGCTTCCGTCGGGCCAGAGGACGGTCGTCTGGACCGTGGCCGGAATGGAGCGTCCGTTTTCCTCGACGCTCACATGGCCCGGGTCGTAAAGCGTTCCAGCGGGCAACGGAAAGCCGAAGGAGACTTCGCCACGGGTTCGGGCGACACCCGCTTCTTCACGGACGGCGACTTCCACGCGCCCGGCCGCTTCTTTTGATTCGTCAGCGGTCGCGGGACCGGAGCGGAAAAGCGGGCGGGGGCGGGGGCGGCCAAAGGGATCTTCGGCATCTCCCCGGACGGCTGCTCCGTCGAGTCCCTTGTTGCTGAGTTTCTCCAGCGCGAGCCCTTTCTTGCGACCGCTCATGGAGACGGAGGGATCGATTGGCCCGGCTGTCGGTGAGATGAACCGGAAGGAGGAAAACGGGGCGATGAAACGGAAGCGGAGTTCCTCCAGCACTGGCGGGACGGCTTCGACCGGCATCGGCAGATATGGCGCGGCGGAGACGTACTGGTCCGGCTCGCCCGGACGGCTCAGGCGGGCATGGATCTTGAGGCCGCCGGTCGCCGCGATGACCGGGGTGTCGATCATCACATAGACGACATCCCCTTCCTGAAGGGCGCGAACCTTGCTGTTTTCCTCCGTACAGAGGGGTGGAAAAAAGCGGGCGCTCCATTGCTGATCGCGGAGGGTGAGGTAGAGATCGGTCCCGGCGCGGCTGTTGACTTTTTCGCCGGTGTCGGCCTGTTGGTCGAGGTCGAAGTTGACGATCAGCCGCTCGTTGCTGAAATCGGGCGTGCCGTGGAAGGCGAGGCGCAGGAGCAGGCGCTCCCCTCCGACGTGGAGGCCGCTGATCGCTTCGAGCCGGGTGGCCTTGTCGGCGGCTTTTTCCGACCAGACCGGTTCCCATGCGCGGGGAGCCGCGGCGGGCAGCCCGAGTTCCTTTTGGGTCTCCGCGCCCGGCCATGGCATGGCTGTTTCGCCGGAAGCTGCGACGTTGAGGATCAAAAGAGCGGCTGTGGCCAGGAGGGCGTTCCAGTGGATCATAAAGGGGAAAAATGTTACTTGCCGGACCAGAACGGGGTGTCGCGAACCGTGGGGATTTCGGCCAGCGTGTAGGCGGCGACATGGCCGTCGAGATGAATGACGTTCTGTTTGCCGCGGTGGGGAGCGGCCATCCGCTCCATCATCGCCCAGTTGACGTGGGTATGGTAGTTATAGGCGGGCGGTGTCACCGTGCTCCCGGGAGTGGGGTTGTAAGCCCCTTCGGTAAAGAGCATCAGGCGCGCCGGGTTTTCCACCAGCGACGGCTTTTTGATCAACAGGGGGTCGCTCATCCCGTGCCCGATGGTGGTCCGGGTATTGATGACGAGGTTCATCAGGTAGGGACGCCCGGAACGGTAGCTGGTGGTCTGGATCTCCGGACAGGTAAAGACGGTTTCCCTATAGTCATCGGCGGAGAGGTATTGCACCCCTTTGAGGCCGAGATAATCTGCAATGCCGGGGTTGATGGCGTGGGAGGAGGAGTGGTCGGGGCGGTAGCTTGGGAAGTAACCGTTCTTGTCGGCGACATAAGCCATGCAGGCGCGGTGGAGATGCCGCAGGTGGGTGATGCATTTGACCTCCCGGGCGTTCCTTAGTACGGGAGCGGAGACCGTGGCTACCAGCAGGATCAGCGTCGCCAGGCAGGCAATGCTCACCAGCAGTTCTGTCACGGTGAAGCCGCGCCCGGCAGGGAGCCTCGCGGGTAGGGAGGGAGAAAGCATGCCGGGATCATCCGGCTCCCTTTCAGCTCAAACAAGCCCTTTTCATTGCAATCGTTGCAATGCCAGCCCGCAGCGGAAAAAATGCCCTGGAGCGCGGGGTTGCTTTTGTGGGTGTTTCAACGCAACATGCGATCCCATGAACTACTGGCTCGTGAAGCAGGAACCGACGGCTTATGCCTGGGATACTTTTGTGGCGGACGGCTCGACGGCGTGGACCGGCGTTCGCAATTTTCAGGCGCGCAACAACCTCAAGGCGATGCGCAAGGGGGATCGCGTGCTTTATTACCATAGCGTAGTTGGCAAGGAGATCGTCGGCGTGGCGCAGGTGATCAGGGAAGCCTACCCGGACCCGACCGCCACCAAGGGCGACTGGGTCTGCGTTGATCTCAAGCCGCTCAAGGCGCTGGCGCATCCGGTCACGCTCGAGGCGATCAAGGCCGATCCGGTGCTGGCGGAGACGCCGTTGGTCCGCCAGTCGCGCCTTTCGGTGATGCCGTTTGAAAAGGAAGCGTTTGATACGGTGGTGAAGCTCGGGAAAAGCGGCGGTTGATCGTTCAAGGCGGCCATGGAACCTCTCACCTTCCGCGAAAGCCTTGATATCGCGCTGCGGCAGCCGGAATATTGGCATGCGCTGCTCCACCCGGTGGTCGTCTACGGCCTCGGGTTCGGGTGGCTGGCGATGGTGATGGCCACGCTGGTTCGGCATCGCCGGGGGGAGGTGGTCGCGCTGACGCTGGTGGCGATCGGCGCGCTGGCCGCCTGGCCGGTGGCGGAGTTTGGCCACCGGGGTTACGAGCAGATCTCGGTCATCGCCGATGACGATGGCCGCGCCTGGCTGGAGATCCACCGTGATCGCGCCGAAACCGTCCTTCCTCTCTTTTACGTGGTGGTGGCGGCGGCGGCGGCGGCCCTCTTCGTGCCGCTGCGGTGGCCACGAAGCCGAAGGCCGCTCTTCTGGCTGACTTTTTTCCTGGCGCTGGGCGCGATCGTCGCCGGGGGCTGGATCTCCCGCGCCGGGGGCAAGGTGCGGCACAAGGAGTTTCGCTACGCGCCGCCGCCGAAACCGGCATTTTCCCAAGAGTCTCACTCTACGAGGCGGCCTTCCCCGATGATTTTCGTTATTACGTAATTCAATCTTCTCTTGCAAGTGGCCTTTCATTTGGCATCATTACGAAAGAACTATGGGAGTTTCACCGACCCGAAATGTAACACAGGCAGAGATCGCCCGAAACCTCGGGATTCACCAAACGACGGTTTCCTCAATATTATCGAACAAACGCAATGACAAGTTTGCCCCCGAAATGCGCGAAAAGGTCATCGCCGCCGCCCGCAAGCTCGGCTACCGGCCTTCTGCATCGGCGCGGGCGTTGAGAGGGGTTCGCAGCGGCCTGATCGGTGTATTCCACTTCGGGCGGGATAAAGATGTGGAGAGTCGGCGGCTCTATCAGATCATCCAAGCGATCCATGCCAAGGGCTACCAGCCGCTGGCGATGCCGATGGCGGATCAGGTCATGCGACTGTCCCGAAATGATGAAATCTCAGCGTGTACGGTCATGCTGGATGCCAACATCGAAGGACTGGTCCTATCGGGCTTTGCGGACGATTTTGACCTCGCGCAGCTCAAGCGCTTTCAGGAGGTGCATATCCCCATTGTCAGTATCACCGGCATCAAACTGCCGGGCATTCCGTTCTTTGGAGCCGACAGATGTCAGGCCATGTATCAACTCACGCGGCACGCGATCCTTCAGGGACGCAGGAAGCTGATTTACCTCCATCGGTGGGCCAGTGGATTGACAGATCTGGTGCAGAATACCGCGTTTGCCGCTGTAGAGGGCTTTCAGCAGGCCGCCCGGGATCACGGGCTTTCTTTTGAGCAGGCGATTCCCTATATCAAGCCGCCCAGCGATCAGTCAGGACTCTTCTCCTATGGCGCGGGAGAGCAGGCTTTTGCCGAAGTCTGGGAAAGCGGAGGACGCCCGGATGCCGTGCTATGCTATGATGACGGTTGGGCGCTTGGCGTGTATGGCTATTGCCAGCGACATGGCATCCGCATTCCCGATGATGTCGCGGTGATCGGCTATGAAAATCAACGCCTTGGCAATTACCTTTTCCCCCGCCTGACCACAGCTTCACTTCCTTACGAAAACATTGCATCCGGCGCACTGGATTACCTGACAAGAGCTTTAAAGGAGCAACCCCTCTCATCGGAAGATCGTATCGTGCTCTCCCCTTGCACGTTGGAGGTTCGCGAATCCTGCGGAGCCCGTAAACCGCTCTAAAGATCCGGACGCCAGAAACGTTGCCACTCAAGATGACGGGGGTGATTGCCGGGGCGCTGCTCAGGCTGCGGTATTTGTTGGGGAGCACGCGCCTCAACATGACCGTCCAAAAAGAGGAGATTGGCCTTTTCCCCATGATTGTACCCTATGAGGCAATCGCTCTGTGCGGGATCAATATTGGCATAAGTGACGCGCCAGGAGACGTTTTTCTCCAACGGTGTGTCGGTTACAAAAAAACCTTCCGAGGGGACGGCTATCGACTGAAACTTCCAGCTTCCGTCCGGCGTTTCGGAAGAGGAGATCCCGGCGTTCATGGCATAGTGAAAGGATGAGTACCATCCCGGCTGGCTGGGGCAGCGAATGGTGTAGGGAGATGAATCCCCGAACACACTTCCATCCAGATACGGCTTGATGCGGCTTTGCCAGAAGGGACCATTGCCCGAGGCGCGGTATCTGGGAAGGTAGCCGTTGTGTTCGACGGCATAGGCCATGGACGCCACGTAAATGTTTTTAAGATTCCCGGAACATTTTATCCCCTTTGCTTTGGCCGAAGCCGATCTCATCACAGACCACAGAACGACCGCCAGAACCAGCAGGATCACCACGGAGACAATGATCTCCATCAGGCTGAATCCCGAATGCCTTTTTGGTGTCAGTTTTTGCATGAAGCAGAGCTTGTTTCATTTCTGTTGGCAGATGACTGAAAAAGAAGCTGCCGGCTGCGCCTGTCTCGCAAGGCCCGGGTCAAAACCATTCCGGCAATGCCGAGCACCCCCATCATCCTCATATCCGGTTCCGGCACGGCAACCACGCTCAACAGAACCTGTTCGAATTCCAGAGAGCGAACCGTCATATTTGACCCCACCCGAAGACCAATGGCAATCGTGTTAAAGCTGACATAAGGCGTGCCCGTATGCTCAATGGGGCTGGTAAATACCGAAACGCCATCAATATCCGCCTTCAGCAGGGAGGTGGCGCTATCAACGCGTTCAATTTCAAGCGTCAGGGAATAGCTGTTTCCATCCAGCAGGGTCCCGCTTCCCGTTCCGCGCAAGCTTGAATAAAAGATACTGCGGGCGGTTGCCTCGGAAGATTTCGAGCGGACGTTGACGCCTGTATTGCCCGAGCCTGTGTCGAAGTAAAAGGCGTAACCGGATGTATAGCTCCAGATCTCGACCGCCTGGTTGGAGGTATACGTGACGGGGGAATGAACCAGAGCGATCTGAAGCTGGTTGACGATTGCGGCCACTGAAAGAGCCGTGATCTTCAAGGAGAGGCGCAAGGTTTCACCATCGGACAGGTTGACCGTCGGGAACTGCTTAAAGACGCCTTGGTTCCCTGTATTGTTCACGACGGCAAAGCGCATCGTGTTATCGCTTGCATCGGGATCAGTAAAGGTCAGGCCGGCGTCATTTGAAGAGGTATGGTATCCCATGGCGGCCGGCGTGCCGGAAGCGGAGGAAAAGGTATCGTCAAGAATCACGGATGCCCCGTGCAGCAAGGAAGCGCCTGCAATGATCAGAACAAGGGCGAGAAGGGGGGACAGGATCTGTTTCATGGAAGACTTACGTAAGTTTTTATGTGGGGACTTGTCAATGCTATTTTTGAAAACGGAAGATTTCGGAGCATTCCGGATCGGATTTTTCCCTTTAATGGGCTGATTTTTATCAGACACATCGCCATTTTCTGAAAAATTCAAAAAGCGTTGACAGTCATCACGAAAAAACTTACGTAATAATAAATGATGGCACCGTTTCCTTCAATGAACAAAAAACCAGACCTTCCCCAATCCTGCTTCCCCTCCCTTCTTGCGGAGTCCGTCGCCTTGAAGAAGAAAGGCGCTTGGCTTCCCGGTGGGATCGCCTTGTCGCTGCTGTTTTCGGTTGCAATCGCCCCGTTTGCCGGTGCCTCCGACCAATGGGGGACGGTGCCGCTGGGCAAGCCGGTTGCCCGAACCGAAAGTGGATCGCCCCCGATTCGGCAAAAACTGGAAAGCCGTTTTCAAAAACTTCCGGCCGAAGGTGAAGAGGCGATCCTTTTTGAAAGCGGCCAATCGCGGACGATTCTGGTGATTCCCGCCGCTCCCACCGAGGTTGAAAGGGAGGCTGCGGAGCTTCTGAAAACCACGCTGGAGGGAATGACCGGGGGTAGCTTCCTTGTCCTTCCGGAAAAGGAATTGCGGGTTGAGGAGGATGGCAAGGGATCTTTCCGCGTCAACGATTCGGCGGGTCGCTCCTGGCCTCATGCCATCTGGATCGGCGGGACCGCGCAGGCCAGGAAAAGCGGCCTCGGGCCGGACGGCTTACGACCCGAAGGCTATCGGTTGATCACGCGCGGCCCATGGTTGTTTATTCTCGGAAATGATCGCAGCCCGGGCCGAATGGAGGTAAAGGGCACCTATTTCGGTACGGCTAGCCTTCTTGAAAACCATTTCGGCGTTCGCTGGCTCTGGCCGGGAGAACTCGGGACCATCCTTCCAAAATCAGACCGTATCGTGCTCGCACCGATCCACGAACAGGACGAACCGGCCATGGCTCAACGCACGTTCCGCAATTCATCCCTTAATGATCGCGCCGAAAAAGGCATTCAACTGCTGGGTGTCGATCCTGCGGATTATGAAGCTTTGGTTCAGGAAAGGGCACAATGGCTCAACCGACACAAAATCGGCTCCAGTGTCAATTTGCAATATCGGCATGCCTACGGCAATTGGTATGAGCGGTTTGGCAAGGAACACCCCGATTGGTTTGCCTTGCAGCCCAACGGATCGCGCGTGCAGTCTCCTGAAAGAGTCCGCCTGTGCCAGTCCAACCCCGAAGTGGCCCTTCAGGCGGCCAAACAGGTCCTCCAGGCTTATCAGGAAAATCCGGACCTTGACTGCGCCTCCATTTCTCCCAACGATGGCGGCACCAAAAACTGGTTTTGCATGTGTGAGGAATGCCGGAAGCTTGATCCGGAAAACGCCCATCGCGTCTCCCTGCTTTTTTCGCGGGACAATCAACGCTTCACCGTGGATTATCCCTCTCTGACCAATCGGGTGGTGACTTTCTACAACCGCATCGCCGAAGAGGTGACCAGAACGATCCCCAATGCCAGAGTTGGCGCTTATGGCTATAGTGCTTATCGCGACGCGCCGCTGGGCATCAAGGTGCACCCGGCCATCACCATTGCCTTTGTCGGTTTTAAATATGAGGATGAAAACCTGCGGGCTCTGGATCGGGAGCGTTGGGACGGATGGTGCCACCAGGCTTCCCGGATCATCCTGCGCCCGAATACCTTTGTTTCCGGAGACGGTCTGCCGCGCGTTTTTGCCCGACGGCTCAGCGAGGATCTCAAGCATTGCTACCAAACCGGGATGACGGCCGGGGATTTCTCCGCTCTTTTCGGACACTGGGCGACCGATGGTCTTAACTACTATCTGCTCACGAAACTCCTCTGGGACCCCTCCGCGGATGTCACTGCGATCATCAACGACTACTGCCGGGCCGGTTTTGGACCGGCCGCCGAGCCGATGGTTCTCTATTTTGCAAAGCTGGAAGAGGCCACCGATCAGATGGCCCGGTCTGTACCTTCCAGGATTGAGGAGCAATTGCGCGAGGAAGAGCGCGACCCGGAGGCCAAAGCGTCATCCAAGAAAGCCAGGGGCAGGACGGCGTTTCAGGCTTCCTACTTTGAGGCGTTCGATCCCGAAACCATGGCTTCGCTGCGCGGACTCCTGCGGCAGGCCGATGAAGAAGCGGCCGGTGATGAGAAGATCAAAGCCAGAATTGCCCTGCTAAGGACCGGGCTTGATTATGCGGAGATCTATCGGGCCACTGCGGAAAGCGAAGATCCAGTGGAAGCCCATCAGAAGCTGCTGGACTGGCATCGCGAGAAATTTCGCACGGAGCCGCTGGCGATCGGTTCCGTCTATCAGCTATGGAAGACCGGAGGAGCCTTCCGCCGGGTAAAATAGAAGATGACCCCAAACGCCTCTTTTCAAGCCGGGAGTTTTATATGAAGCAGCAGAAGAAAATCTATATTCTGGTGGATATGGAGGGGATCAGCGGAATCTGCCGGGCATCCCAGGTTCGTGTGGGGGAGCTTCACTACCCTGAAGGTCGCCTCCAGATGACCCGGGAGGTGAATGCCTGCGTGGAAGCCTGTCTGGAAGCAGGTGCGACGGAAGTGGTCGTGAGGGATGTCCATGGAACCTGCTTCAATCTTGTTTTCGACCAGCTCCATCCCGGGGCACGCTATATCATGGGAGAGAGCCAGATGGGCAGAATGCCCGGTATCAGGCAGTTTGATGGTTTGATTCTCCTTGGCTACCATGCGATGGCGGGCACCCCCTTCGGGGTTCTGGAACATACGGCGAACTCGCTGCTGTGGCAGAATTTCTGGCTCAATGGCGTGAAAGCGGGGGAGATTGCCGTCGATGCGGGCATTGCGGGAGATCATGGAGTGCCGGTGATCATGGTCAGCGGAGATGACAAGACCGTGGCGGAAACCGAAGCTTTTCTACCCCACGCGGTCAAGGCGGAGGTCAAGCAAGGCATTGGTATCGAAGGGGCCATCTTCCTTTCCCCCGGAGAAGCGCGGAGAGTGATTCAGGAGAAGACCAGAGAGGCGGTGAAACGATGCGCGGAGATCCCTCCGTTCATGGTGGAAAAACCGGTCACTCTCCGTTTGCAGCTCGTCTCCCGTGGCAGGCTGCCCCGGCACCGGCAGGGATTCCGCGAGATCGACGGGCAAACCTTCGAAGTCACCGCGCCGAGTGTTCAGCAAGCGGTTTATTTAATCGAAGGGTAGCCTCATTCCCCGGTACAAGGTGTTTCGCTATGGGGCGTCTCCTCAACCGGCGTCCGTCATTGGATCGCCCGGCGGTTTGACCGTGGTCTCCCGCACCACCAGTTCGGGCGGGAGCAGCACCCGCTGGTAATCGGTATCGGGCTGGTCGATCTGTTGGAGGACGATCGCGGCGGCGCGTTTAGCAAATTCTGCGATCGGCTGGCGGACGGTGGTGAGCGGCTGCGGGAGGAGCCGGGAGAACTCGGTGTCGTCAAAGCCGACGACGGCGACTTCGTCGGGCACGGTCCGCCCCTGCCGGTGGAGCGCCTGAAGCAGGGCGGTGGCGATCTGGTCGTTGGCGGCGCAAAGGCCATCGGGCCGGAGCGGGCTGGCGACGACCCGCCCGGCGATCTCCTGAAGCAGCTCCGGGTGGCCATGTTTTTCGGTGAAAAAGCAGCGGTCGGGGGTCCATTTGATCCCGTGCGCCTTGCACGCCGCCCGCCATCCGCGCTGCCGGGCCTTGACCGAAGGGGAGCGCGAGCCGGTGCAGACAAACGCGAGATGGCGCCGCCCGAGGGAGACGAGGTGATCGACCATCAGCCGCGCCCCGTGCTCGAAATCAATGCCGACCTCGTGGTGGGCAAAGGGAGCGGTTTCGTTGAAGATGACAAAGGGGATTTTCGCCTCGTGCAGCAGTTGCCAGGCGCGGCAGCGGGTTTGCACCACGGGGAAACCGACCACGCCATCCACCTTGCGGCCAATCATGTCGCGCAGCACCTGTTCCTCCAGTTGCGCATTGCCTTGATGGAACGCCCCGAGCAGGTGGTAGTTCTGCGTGCGGATCTCCTTTTCAAAGTGGCTCAGGAGCAGGGAGGAAATCTCGGTGTAAAATGTGGCGGCCACGACGCCGATCAACTGCGAGCGCCCGGTGCTCAACCCCCGCGCGGCAAAGTTCGGGGTGTAATTGAGCCGACGCGCGATCTCCAGGATCTGCTCCCGGCGCCTGGCTGAGACCGTGCCGGTATGCCGGAGCGCCATGGAGACGGTCGCTTCGGTGACGCCGGCGATCCTGGCAATGGTTTTAAGGGAGACCTGCATATTCAGAAACGCTCACTCTAAGGCGCACGGCGGCTCCCCGTCAATTCCGCCCGATCGGAAAATTAAGCGGTTATCTTTCCGGGCGGTCGTACGGCTTTTGTTAAAAAAGAATTGACCTCAGGAAATTAAGCGCTTAATAATCCTGAATATCCATGAACCTCCTCCCAAATGCCTGCCCTTCTGCACTGAGCGCCAGACGGCGTTCTGCGCGTTTGGCGGGAGTGACCCTCGTGGAATTTGTGGTGGCGGCAGGGGTGATCGTGCTCCTGGCGAGCCTGCTTCTTCCGGCGGGGTTTTTGAGCGGGCGACGGGTCAAAGAGCTTCACTGCGTGCGCAATCTCAAGGGTCTTTCGGTGGCCTCCGCCCTGTACGGTACGGACCACAACGGCAAATGGCCGCCCAATGAAGTCAGCCCCGACGGCAACAACCGCGTCTTTTCGGAAGCCCTGCTTCCTTATCTGGGCCCGGTGCCTCGTCGGCCCGCATCGGATTTTATGGAGAGCCCGTTCATCTGTCCATTGGATCGCCCGGAGCGTCCCGATACGAACTGGGTTTACCGGGGCGTCTATGCCCCCTTGAGGTATGGGCTTAGCTATGCGCAAAACGCCAGCCTGCAGGTCGCCACCCCTCTCTCCCGGGCCGGGGAACGCCGACAACTCGTCGAACAGCCTTCCCAACTGATGCTCTATATCGACTTTACCGACCACTATATGGCGGATCATCTCAAGCTGCAGGACAACGCTCGCAAGGCGAAGCTCAAGCAGCGCCACGGCGGACATCTCAACGTGGCCTACGCGGACGGAAGCGTCCGCAGCATCCCGATGGCTTCCATCCCCTCCACGGCCCCGTCGCCTTTCTGGCAGGGGCGAAATCCCTGACCCCCCCTCACCTTGCCCGAGCATGAAACCGACTTTCGCTACCTTGACGCTTTTGGCCCTCCTGGCAAACGCACCCTCCTCCCACGCCCAGGGTATCTGGACGGGGCAGGGCGGCAATGATCTCTGGGATCAACAGGAAAACTGGCAGGGCGACACGCTGCCGGGCGCTTTCCAGCCGATCACCTTTGGCGACGCCGCCCGGTATGCCATCGACCTCGGGGGCGGTCGCAAACCGGTGGGAAACCTCGGCTTTACTTCTGCCAATGCCTATACCCTTGGCAACGGGACTCTGGAACTGGGCGAAGCGGGTACGATCACGGCAAGCGCCGGTCCGTTGTCGATCCTTGCCGATGTGGAGTTCAAGAACGGGGCGGCCAATGCCAACGGCAATCTGTACGGCACCATGACGGTGGAGGGAAAGATCACCGCCGCCAATCTCGACATCGCCAAAGTCGGCGAGACGCTCACCATCTCCGGCACCGCCGCCAATGCCATCACCGGGACGACTTCGATCAACGGCGGGAGCGTCATCGTCAACAAAGCGGGAGCGAGCGCGCAGGGGGTGGGCATCGGGCGAAACCTGCTCTTTCGCGGCGATTCGGGAAGCATTACCTATCAGGGCCTTGGCACGACGCTCAGCCGCATCACCCTTCAGCGTAATGGAACCATCACCGCCCATGGCGGGTTGAGCATCACCGGCAGTTCCTACGTGCAGTTCAACCCCGGGTGGAAACTGACCATCGACACCGGCGGGCAGACGGCTGTGACCAACGTTCACTGGGGGCTGGCTTCGGCGGGCAGCACCGGAACCCTGGAACTGGAGGCCCTTTCCAATATCGACTTCACTCAGAATGGCAGCGGCATCCGCAACCAGGCTTCCACGACCACCACGACCGGTGAAGCCTCTTTCATCAAGTCGGGCGCCGGCACGCTGACCTATGCTTCAACCGTGGTCAATAGCTATAGCGGGGCGACCACGATCTCGGGCGGCGCGATCGCCCTCGGCAATCTCGCCCAGCTCGGCGTTTCCGGCAATGCCGCCTCCAACCTGCTTCTCAAAGGCGGCGAGCTGCGTTACACCGGCTTGAGCGCCGGTTCCGGGCGCGGCTTTACCGTGGAAGGCAGCAGCCGCATCGCCATCATACAGGAAACGGCCACGGTGGAGTTTTCCGGGGAGGTGCTCGGGGGCGGCGTCCTGACCAAACAGGGCGATGGCACGCTGCTGCTTTCCGGGGACGGCTCGGCGCGGACGGGAACCACTGCCGTTGCCGCCGGAACGCTGCTGGTTTCCCAGGCACTGGGCGGCACGACGGAGGTGGAAGCCAGCGCAACCGTGGGGGGCAACGGCACGCTGGGCGGGTTGCTGGTGAAAACCGGCGGCACGGTGACGCCGGGCAGTTCGCCGGGGGTGTTGAATGTTTCCGGCAACGCCACGCTGGAAGGCGGCAGCCATTACAACTGGCAGGTGGCCTCCATCAATCCCGACGCAGGCGACCAGAGCCTCGCCGGGACGCTCAACGGCTGGGATCTCCTCTCCGTCGAAGGCGACTTGCTGCTCTCCGGCGTGGACACCTCGACCCGGCGCCTGAACCTGAATTTGTCGACCCTTTCCGACCCGGCAACCAGCGGCGAACTGGCAGGCTTCTCCTTGAGCCAGACTCATACCTGGAAGTTCGCCGAAGCCGACCGCATCGTGCTCAACGCCCTGGAACTGGCGGCACATACCGATTACAGCGACTACTTCAGCCTGAATCTGGCGCCTGCCAATGGTAGCGATGGATGGGATGGCGATCTCCCGGCTTTGGCATTTCGCGTCGTCACGCTCGACAACGGGCATGAACTCTACCTGCAAATCGAGGCCATCCCGGAGCCTTCCGCCTTCATGTTATGCCTCGGGGCCGGGTTGCTGGCCGCCGGTACACGGGTCGCGCGCCGTCGCAAAAGCCAAACGCCCTATTGATGATGAAAAAAACCCTCTGCACCTGGATCTCCAGTCTTCTCCTTGGTTCTTCCGCAGTTTTTTCCGCCACGACGCTCGATCAATACCGCTCCATCGTGGTTTCCGAAAAGGCTGGCCCCGTGGTCGCTCAGGCTGCCGAAGACTTGCAATACTATCTTCGGAAAGTAGCGGGAAGGGAGTTGCCGATCACGCACGCCGTCCCGGACGACGGCACCCTCTCCTTTGTCGTGGGGCCGGGGGTAATCGCGGAGGCCGACGCCGCCATGGCCGCGCTTCCCCGGGAAGGCTGGATGGTCAAAAGCGTCAAGGAAGGCATTCTTTTGGGCGGCAACGACGAAGGGCCGTTTCCAAACTATACTTTTTACCACGCGGTGCCGCATTTCCTTAAAAAACATTGCCATGTCCGCTGGATCTGGCCGGGGGAGACGGGGGAAATAACGCCTCGACAGCCGAAGCTGGCTTTCGGAGAGCTTGATGAACAGGGCGCACCCGTGCTCAAGCGCCGCAGGATCGACTTCTATTTTAAGATCTACTGGAAACCGGAAGTAGTGGAGGCCTTCGGGCGCTGGAAGAGAAATTCGTTTCTGGGCGATCAGGTGCGGGCCAGCTTTGCCCATGCCTGGGCCGGTCTTTTCAAGCTGAAGGATTTTCAGGAACACCCCGAATGGTTTGCCATGGTGGACGGCGAGCGCAGAGCGCCGACCCGCGAGGCGATGAACTGGCAACTTTGCCTGACCAATGTAGCGATGCGCGATGCCTTTTATCAGCGCCTGACCCGCCGCCTCTCGGGGAACAATATCGTGTCGATCTCGCCCAACGACGGCGCCGGCTTCTGTGAATGTGAAGCGTGCCAAAAAGCGGGGCCGTTGGGAGAGCTTTACTGGGAGTTTGCCGCCGATATGGCGACCCGGATGAAAAAGGAGCACCCGCAGAACGGAATCGGAACCTTTGCCTATACCTTTTTTCGCCAGCCGCCGCAGCGGATCGAAAAACTGCCCGACAATCTGCTTATCTCGATGACCACCTATTCGTGCAGCCACGCCAACCCGGAGGCCAAGGCGGACTTCCTGCAATTTCTTCAGGCATGGAAATCCAAGGGCACGGGGATCATGATGCGGGAATATTGGGGAATGCATTACTGGCAGGATCTCCCGATCCTCTATCCGCACGAGATCGCCGACGGCATTCGCATCGCCCGGCAGGCGGGGCTTTACGGAGCCTATGGCGAGGGCGGCAAGAACTGGGGCACCCAGGCGTTGAACTATTACGTCCTGACGAACATGATGTGGAACCCGGAGGCGGAGGTGGAAGAGATCCTTGCAGAGTTCTATGACTGTTTTGGTCCGGCAAAGGAGGCGGTGCGTGCCTATTTCGATCTGCTCGAAAAACGCGTGGCCGAGGTCTGGCGCGAAGAGAACCCCGGTTCCAGTTGGAGAAAGAATGCCTCCATCTATGGTCGGACGTTCAACCCGGAAGTGATGGCCCGGGCGGCGGCCCACCTTGAGGAAGCCGCGCGGCGGGCCAGGGGAGATGCCGCCTTGGAGGCGCGGATCGCCGACCTGAAGCTCGGCTGCGAATTTTCAACCGTGGTGGGCGAGCTTTACGCTCTCTATACCCAACTGGAAATGGGCGTGCTTCGCGATGAAACCCGGAAGCCTTTGAGCTTCGAGGAAAGGAAGCAGGCGCTTGAGCGGGCATGGGAGCTAGGCCAACGACGCATCGAACTGCTCAACCGGGCCCGCAACGGCTTCGTGCTCGATGAAGGGCTCTACGCACACTACATTGACTCCAACAGCCGTCATTACCACCGCGGTGTTGCCGAACTGTTGGGTAAGCAACCTTCCGAAATGACGAAACTGGACTATATTCCCCAGGAGAGGAAGTAAAGATACTGCGCAACCGTTCATCGTCTTTTCACCCCATGAACCTGCATTATTCATGAGCGTTCTACTGCGATAAGGCACGCAAAATGGCGGCGGCTTCTTCGTTGGTGAAACGGCTTTTCCGACGCAGTTTGCTGGCGAGTGTGTGCTGGTTGATCCCTGCCCGGCGGGCCAGCTTCGCCACGCTCAAGACCGGCGCGAAACGCTCGATCTCTTCGCGGGCGAGGTCCGGCTCCGGGATTGGGTCGTTGTATTTCTCTGCCATTTCAAGCCAAAGCTCGGCGGCCTCCTCAATATTGGCGGCGGCTTCCGCCAGTGTGTCGCCGTGGGACATGCAGCCCGGAAGGGCGGGAATTTCCGCCATGTAGGCTTCGTCTTCGTCGCTCCAATAGATGCGGGTGAGGTAACGGTTCATCTTCTTCATGGCTTCGACTTCAAGATTTTGTGCGGATGAATCGTGATGCAACGAGCAAACGGTTAGCTCTCCGGCGGCGTGGTCGGCTTCTCTTCATTGACCGCCTGATCCTTCGTCGCTTCCTGCTGGCGGCGGTAGTCGGCCATCAGTTCGGGCGGGCGCTTGAGTTCGGAGAGCCCCTTGTAGCCGACGATGCCGGTGGCGATGGAGGCGGCGAGTTTTTCGCGCCACTCCGGCTCATGAATCCGCTTCGCTTCCGCGGAATTGGAGACAAAGCCGCCTTCGACAAGGATGGAGGGGACCGTTGCGAGCCGGATGACGGCGAAGCGCGCCCGTTTCAGGCCGCGGTCAAACTCGGTGAAATGCCCGAGCATGGCGTGGTAGACGCTCGAGGCGAGCGCGGCGCTCGGGACATCGACGGAGTTGCCCGGCTCGTTGCGGAAATGGCGCGGGGTGAGCGTCGCGTCGCCGGTGGAGGGCGCGCCGCGCGGGGTGAGCGCAAAAACCTCGAAGCCGCTGGCGTTGGTCCGTGCGGAGTTGAAATGGACGGAGACGAAGATTGAGTTGGGGATCGCGTTGGCGACCTTCGGGCGGCGTTCCAGCGGGACGAAGACGTCGGAGTCGCGCGTCATGACGACCTTGATCCCCTGCTTTTCGAGGATCGCCTTGATCCGGCGGCAAACATCGAGCGTGTAATCCTTCTCGCGACCGAGCTTGTTGGTCGCCCCCCGGTCGTGGCCGCCGTGGCCTGCGTCGAGGACGACGGTTTCCACCGGCTTGAGGTTGGCGATCCGCTGCGGGCGCAGCATCGGTTCGATCGTCTTGGCGAGGTCGACGCGCGAGATGAGCACCACCCCGTCCTGTTCGCGGACCGGGAAGGAGAGCCACTGCTTGACGCCGTTGATCACCGCCTCGCGGGAGTTGACCCGCACGCTGATCTCGCCATGGCCCGAGCCGGTGGCGAGCTGGGTCGAGTACGACGCGGGCATGATCCCCTCGGCGGAGGTCCGCGCCGGGATCGAAAGCCCGTAGAATTCGGAGATGTTGTCGAGGGAAACATAGTCGCGCCCTTCGGCACGATGGAGCTTCCATTCACCGGCATGCATCACCGCAGTGAGCACGAAAAAGAGGATTGAGGATAGTAAAAGCCTGGGCATCGCTTGAAAAAAGCGCCCTTGTGCTTCGCGTCGGCTGCGTTGAAGGTGAAGATCGGAAAACGGGGGGACGCGCGGCTTCGAAAACCGTCGGCTTCGGGAGCTTCCGGTTCCTTTTTAACAGGGCCACGAAATATGCAGGGGTTTTCCCGATGGCGCAAACGGATGTTTTACTTTTTTTGACGGGAGGTGTCTTCCTGCGGTTCTGCGACCCCGTCAGGGTCGATGGCTCCTTCTATCCGATTTCCCGGGGGTGGCGCGCTCTGCGCTTACCCCCGGCTGCCCTGCTGGGATGCCGTTGGCATCCTTTTAAGGAACAAAGCCCTAATCCCGCCCGCGCAGCCGGTATTCGATGGCGTCGACGAGCGCGAGCCAGCTTGCCTTGATGATGTTGTCGGAGACGCCGACGGTGCTCCAGGTGGTGGAGCCGTCGGTGGAGTCGATCAGCACCCGCGTCCGGGCGGCGGTCCCCTGCTTTCCGTCGACGATGCGCACCTTGTAATCCTCCAGCCGGAAGCGGTCGACGCACGGGTGGACGGTCCGCAACGCCTTGCGCAGGGCGGCGGCGAGCGCATCGACCGGGCCATTGCCCTCCTCGACCGTGTATTCCTTCCTGCCGTCGACGAGCAGTTTCACCGTCGCTTCGCAGGTGTTGCACGCATCGCCGCCGGACTGGCGGAAGGTGGTGTGGTATTCCAGGAGTTCAAACGGCGCCCGCCCGATGCCGAGCGTGCGGCGGATCAGGAGATCAAGCGATCCGTCGGCCGCCTCGTATTCGTACCCGATCGCCTCCTGTTCCTTGATCCGTTTGAGGATTTTGGCGACTTCGGGCGATCCTTTCTCCAGCGTGAAGCCGAGCGCCTGGGCCTTGAGCAGGATGTTGCTCTGGCCGGAAAGCTCGGAAACGAGGATCACCTGCCGGTTGCCGACCTCTTCGGGGCGGATGTGTTCGTAGCTGCGGGCGAGCTTCTGGACGGCGTTGACGTGGATGCCCCCCTTGTGCGCAAAGGCGGTGGTGCCGACGTAGGGCGCATGGATGTCGTGCGGGTGATTGGCGACTTCATCGACAAAGAGCGAAAGCTCCCTTAAGCGGGAAATGTCCGGGACGACCGGCCGCCCCATTTTGAGCACGAGGGTCGGCATGACGCTGGTCAGGTTGCAGTTGCCGGTCCGTTCGCCGTAGCCGTTGATGGTCCCCTGCACCTGCACCGCCCCGGCGCGGACGGCGGCGAGCGCGTTGGCGACGCCCAGCCCGGTATCGTTGTGCGTATGAATGCCGACCGGCGTGCCGATCTTCGCGATCACGTCGCGGACGATCGCTTCAATCTCCTCGGGGAGCGTCCCGCCGTTGGTGTCGCAGAGGATCGGGAGATCAACCCCAGCTTCGACCGCGCCCCGGATCGTGCTGACCGCGTACTCGGGGTTGTCCTTGTAGCCGTCGAAAAAATGTTCCGCGTCGTAAAAGACCTCGCGCCCGTGGCTTTTGAGGTGGGCGATGCTTTCGCGGATCATCGCCCGGTTTTCGTCCGGCGAGACCTTGAGGATCTCCTGGACATGCAGCAGCCAGCTTTTGCCGACGATGGTGACGACCGGCGTCTCCGCTTCGAGCAGGGTGCGGAGTTGGGGGTCTTCCTCCACGGCGATGTCGCCCCGGCGGGTGCTCCCGAAGGCGGCGATCCTGGCGTGCTTCCAGGTGCGCTGCCGCGCTTCCCTGAAAAACTCGACATCCTTCGGGTTGGAACCGGGCCAGCCCCCCTCAATATAGTGGACCCCAAACTGGTCGAGCTTCTCGGCAATGCGAATCTTGTCCAAAACACTGTACGAGATGCCGGTGCCCTGCGTGCCGTCGCGCAGTGTGGTGTCGTAGATCTTGGGAGTCGTCGTCATAAAGAGAAGCCCCTTCTACTCCTCTTGGGGGGCGTTGGCAAGCGGACAGCCGGAAGCCGCCGGGGAGGCGATACCTTTTTGATTATGAAACGAAGCCGACTTTTCAGCCAGCGCCGCCGCTTTGATACGACCATGGACCGCTTGCAGGAGCAGGCGGGCGAATGGACCGACACGACCGTCGGGACGGTGCGCGACCAAGCCGCCAAGGCAGCCCGCGAAGCACGCAGGGGATTGCGACAGGGAGCGAAGACCCTGCAATCGCTGGAGCGCCGGGCGATCCGTTCTTTCAAGCGGCGCGACACCGCCTCCTACCTGCTGATGGGCGGGGCGATGCTCGCGGGGATGCTCGTGACGGGCGTGTTGCTCGCGGCGCTCAACAAGAGCCGCCACGGTCGGTGGTAGCGGCTGCGCGCTGGCGGACCAGCCACGCCACGATTTCAGCGACCACGGCGACGCGGTCGAGGTCGTTGTGGGTCTCGTGAAGCGCTTCGGGGTAGAGCCGCAGCAGCTTTGCCTCGCTCCGGCACGCTTCGTAAAGCTCGCGGGTGGCATGCCAGGAGGTGACCGGGTCCGCCTGCCCGTGGAGCAGGAAGAGGGGGCGCAGGGTCAGCGGGGCATCGTGCTGCGCGGCGCGGCATGCCTTGAGGATATCGAAAAAGAGGCGCGCGGAGAGGTGGTGGTGCGAGAGGTGAAGATCCGGCAGGGTGGCGAGAAAAGCCGGGTCGCGGGAGAGGCGGCCTTCGTTCATCCCGGTAAACTGGCGCAGCCGGGGAAAGACGATCCGCGCCACCTGCCCGAGTGCGAGCTTCCACCACGGCGGGGTGAAGGCGAGGCGAATCCAGGGCGAGGCAACGACCGCGCCTGCGATCGCGGCGGGCCGGGTCTGGAGGTAGCGCAGGGCGATCAGGCCGCCGAGGCTGTGCCCGTAGAGGAAAACCGGCGCGGGCGGGCGGAGCTGACGTAAGATCAGGTCGAGATCGTCGAGAAACGCCGCGAAGCGGGGGGCGTCGCCCCGGCGGCCGCCGGAACGCCCGTGGCCGCGCAGGTCGTGCGTGATCACGGTAAACCCGGCTTCGCGCAGCGCGGCGACGACATGCGGGTAACGCCCGGAGTGCTCCCCCAGCCCGTGGGTGATCACCACCGTGCCGCCATCGGGGGGCGGGGCGTCCGGCGTGCTTTCCTCAAGGTAGAGGCGCAGGCGGTCGGGGGTGACGAGTTCCTGGGGATGGGAGGGCATTTCTAAAAAGGATCTTCGCAAACCACGAGCGGTTTGCATGCCGCGGGGCGGGCGGAGTTTTTGGCGACAACGTGGTTGACCAAAGCCAAAGAATGCCTAACTTGTGGGAGCAAAGACTCCAAATTTATTTTCAACAAGAGCGCTCCAGGCGACCAACTTTCCTTCTCTAAAAGACGGTGGTTGTGTTCGGTGTCCGAACCGACGCAGCCGGGCAGGCTGGTTGTTGCCGAGCTGCGACCAGCACTTTTTTCTTCTTTAACATGGCCCAGCTAGATACACGCCCACCCAAGGAGCGTCCACCCCGCCCCAACGGCACCGATCCGAACTTCAACTGGCGCGGGGTCATCCTTTTCCTCGCGCTCATCGCGCTGATCGGGATCTCCTTTTTCGTCAACCCGATGGCCAGTTCCGAGCCGGTGCCGTGGTACCAGTTCACGGAAATGCTCAAGGACGGCTCGATCGTGAAGGATCGACCGCTGACGATCGTCGTCGAAGACCAGAAGGCGGTCAACACGATCCGCGGCTTCCGCTACACCAACAAGGAGACCAAGGAGATGGCGGAGTTCCGCGTCGTGGTCGATCCCCGTTCGGAGTCCAACCTCGTCGAACGGATCGAAGCGGCGGGGCTCAAGTACACCTTTGTCTACGACACCAGCGCGGTGATGAACACGCTGCTGGCGTTTGTGCCGATCGCCCTTTTCCTGTTGATCCTCTACTTCTTCTTCCGCCAGCAGCTTAAAATGGCGGGCAAGGGAGCGCTCAACTTCGGCAAGAGCAAGGCGAAGATGATGTCGCGCGAGCGCAACAAGATCACCTTCCGCGATGTCGCCGGGGTGGAGGAGGCGAAGGACGAGGTGAGCGAAATCGTCGAATTCCTCAAGGACCCGAAGCGGTTCCAGAAGCTCGGCGGGCGCATCCCCAAGGGGGTGCTGCTGGTCGGCCCTCCCGGGACCGGGAAGACGCTGCTGGCCCGGGCGATCGCCGGCGAGGCCGATGTGCCGTTTTTCTCCATCAGCGGGTCGGACTTTGTGGAAATGTTTGTCGGCGTCGGCGCGAGCCGCGTACGCGACATGTTCGAACAGGGCAAGAAGAGCGCCCCGTGTCTGATTTTTATCGACGAAATCGACGCCGTCGGGCGTCACCGCGGGCATGGGCTCGGTGGCGGGCACGACGAACGCGAACAGACCCTCAATGCCCTGCTCGTCGAGATGGACGGGTTTGACACGCAGGAGGGGGTGATCATCATCGCCGCCACCAACCGGCCCGACGTGCTCGACCCCGCGCTGCTCCGGCCCGGGCGTTTTGACCGGCAGATCACCGTCAACCTCCCCGACGTGAAGGGGCGCGAGGAGATCCTCAAGGTTCACTCCAAGCGGGTGAAGGTGGAGGAAGGGGTCGATCTCGCCGTCATCGCGCGCGGCACCCCCGGCTATTCCGGTGCGGAACTGGCCAACGTGATGAACGAAGCGGCGCTGATGGCCGCCCGGCGTGGCAAGAAGGCGATCTCCCTCTCCGATCTGGAGGATGCGCGCGACAAGGTCCGCTGGGGCCGCGAACGCCGCAGCCTCGCGATCAGCGAAAAGGAGAAGGAAAACACCGCCTACCACGAAGCGGGACACGCCCTGCTGCTCGAAATGCTCGAACACACCGAGCCGCTGCACAAGGTGACGATCATCCCGCGCGGCCCCTCGCTCGGCTCCACCATGTGGCTGCCGCAGGAGGACAAGTACACGATGCGCAAGAACGAACTGCTCGACAAGCTGGTCGTCGACATGGGCGGCCGGGTGGCGGAGGAGATCGTTTTCGGCGACGTGACCAGCGGCGCGCGCGGCGACATCAAGATGGCGACCGGGCTCGCCCGCAAGATGGTGTGCGAGTGGGGGATGAGCGAAAAGATGGGGATGGTCGAGTACGGGGAGCACGAAGATTATGTCTTCCTCGGGCGCGATCTCAACAAATCGCGCGACTACTCCGAAGCGACCGCGCAGGAGATCGACCGCGAAGTCCGCCGTCTCTGCGACGAAGCGTACGCGCGGGCGACCAAGATCCTTGAGGAAAACCGCGAAACGCTGACCTTGATCGCCAAGGCGCTTCTCGAATACGAAACTCTCGACGGCGACCAGATCCGCGAAATCATCCAGCACGGGCATATGAAAAACCCGCCGCCGCCTCCCGGCAGCAACAACGGTGAAGCGGAAAAGGAACCGCCTCCCCTGCCCGACCGGGACAAGGGCGCGACGATCAGCCCTGATTATCCCCATGGGCTCACGGAATCGCCTGCATAAAGGAGGCAAAGACGGCAGGCTCCCCTTCGGAATCTTACCCCGGGGGAGCAGGTGCCAGGGGTCTTGTTTTGAATACCGCGGGGCTTTGAAGTCAAACCCCCGCACCTTGAATATGGGAAAGGACGATGCGGAGGGTCAGAGAGCAACCGGCGAAGAACGTCGCGGTTCCCGGGCGTTTCCCCACCCGATTGTGATCGTCGACCGCGTGGGCGAGATTCTTTTCGCCAACGACGCCTGGCGGAGCTGGCTGGTGAAGTCTGGTGTCGATCCTGCTCCTTACGGAGTCGGCATGAATTACCTCGACACCTTCCAGAACCGGGTGTCCGCCACACCCCCCGGGCGAGCCGATGTCGCGGTGACGCGCCATCTGCTGGAGGAGGTCTTCCAGGGCGAGATCTCCCGTTGTTCCTTTGAACAGACCCTCGCCTGCGGGCAGGACGGACCGCGCAAGAGCGCCCCGGCGCGACTCTGGGTCGATGCCAACGCGCTCCCTTCGGATACCGGGGGAGCCGTGCTGGCGCACCACGTCGAGGAGCCGCCGCCCCCGCGTGCGCGACCGCTCTACCAGGGGCGGACCTTTCTCAAGGATCTCCTTGCCGAAACCGGCGATGGCGTCTTTCTTTGCAGCCCGACGGGACGCCTCCTCCTCGCCAACCCGGCGATGGAGCCGTGGCTGGAGCTTCCCGGTCGGGAGGTGATCGGCAAAAAAATCGTCGGCACCCTTCCCGAACCGATCGCTCGGCTCCTGCTCGATCGCAACGACGAGGTGATCACTTCTGCTTCGACTCTCACTTTTGAGACCAATGTCGTGACCGGACGCGGGATGCGGACGGTGCTCGTCACCAAGGGGTTGCACCGGACCTCCGCCGGAAGGCTCAAGGGGGTCTTCGGGATCGTGCGCGATGTCTCGGGCGTGCGGGCGATGGAGCGCGAGATCATCGACACCAGCGACAAGGAAAAGCAGCGCCTCGGGCAGGAGCTTCACGAGAACCTTTGCCAATACCTCGTCGGCATCTCGCTGCTCGGCAACGTCCTCTTTGAGGAACTGCTGCGCCTCGGGCTTAAACAGGCCGACGACGCGCGGCAGATCACCTCGCTGGTCAAGGAGGCGATCACGGAAGTCCGCTCGCTGGTCAAGGGGCTCTCGACTTTGCCGCTGGAGCAGGACGAAGGGCTCAACGACGCCTTGCGCGATCTCGCCGAGCAGGCCCGCGCCATCGGGCGGATTCGCTGTTCGCTGCGCCTGCCGCGCCGGGTCAATTTTGCGGACCCCTCGGTGGAGGTTCACCTTTTCCGGATCGCGCAGGAGGCGGTACACAACGCCATCAAGCATGCCGCAGCGTCGCAGTTGCAGATTTCGCTCGCCAACAACCAGCGCGCCATCGTCCTGAGCGTGAAGGACAACGGGATCGGCTTTTCCGGGTCGCGCCCGGTTCCCAGCGACGCCGGTTCCGGGCTCGGGCTCCACATCATGCACTACCGGAGCCGGGCGATCGGCGCCCATCTGGTGATCGATCGCCGCCCGCAGGGGGGGACCGTCGTCACCTGCACCGTGCCGAAGGTGCCGGGGCGGGTTTGAGAGCCATGCCGTTGACCTGGTGCCACTGGAGCGACCTCCGTGCCGTCCGCAGTGTTGGACACTTTTTCTTTTGCATCCCGTGAGAAGGGCCGGATACTTTGAAGCTGTTTTTTCATGAAAGAAGGCAACCGTCCGATCGAACACATCCATTTCCTCGGCATCTGCGGCACCGCCATGGGAGCCGTCGCCGCCGCCCTGCGCGAACGCGGCTACACCATCACCGGCTCCGATGAAAACGTCTATCCGCCGATGTCGACCTTCCTGGAGGAACGGGGCATCGCCCTCCATTCCGGCTACGCCGCGGAAAACCTGCCGCAGGAGGCGCAACTGGTCGTCGTCGGCAACGCCATCAAGCGGGGCAACCCGGAGGTCGAGGCGGTCCTCAATTCGAAGCGCTACTACCTTTCGCTTCCCGAAACGCTCAAGGAATTCTTCCTGCGGGGCAAGCGCAACCTCGTCGTCACCGGCACGCACGGGAAGACGACCACCACCTCGCTTTTGACCTGGATCTTCGAATCCGCCGGGCTGGAGCCGAGCTACCTGATCGGCGGCCTGCCCAAAAACCTCGGGCAGGGGGCGCGTTTTCGCGATTCGCAGCATGTCATCCTTGAAGGGGACGAGTACGACACCGCCTTTTTTGACAAACGCTCCAAGTTCGTCCACTACCTGCCCGAACTGGTGATCGTCAACAACATCGAGTTTGATCACGCCGACATCTTCAACCATCTCGACGAGATCAAGCTCAGTTTCCGGCGGCTGCTCAACATCGTCCCCGGCAACGGGGTGGTGCTGGTCAATGCCGACGATGCCAACAGTCTCGATGTCGCCTCGACCTGTCCCGCGCCGGTGCTCAAGGTTGGCTTGAGCGAGGCGAGCGACCGGCGGATCACCGAAATCGGGTACGAAGCCGGGGAGAGCCGCTTTACGCTGCTCGGGAACCGGTTTACGCTGCCGATGTCGGGCGAGTACAATGTCCGCAACGCGGCGATGGCCATTTCCGCCGCCCATTTCTACGGCGTCCCGATGGAGGCGATCGCGCGCGCCGTGGCGTCGTTCCAGGGCATCCGCCGGCGGCAGGAAGTGCGCGGTGAAGCGCGGGGGATCAAGGTGATCGACGACTTCGGCCACCACCCGACGGCGATCCGGCAGGCGCTGGCCGGGCTGCGTCGGCAGTACGCCGGGGCGCGGCTCTGGGCGATCTTTGAACCGCGTTCCAACACCACCCGGCGCGCCGTCTTTCAGGACCAGCTCCCGCTCGCTTTTGCCGATGCCGACGGTGTGCTTTTTTCGCAGGTCGCCCGGCTGGAGCAGATCCCCGAAGCCGAACGGCTCAACCCGCAAAAGGTGATCGCCGACCTGACCGCCCACGGCAAGGTCGCCTTTTACGAGCCCGATGTGGAGCGGATCATCGAACGGCTCACGCCGCTGGCGGCCGAAGGCGATGTCATCGTCGTCTTCAGCAACGGCGGGTTTGACGGGATTCATGCCCGCCTGCTGGCTGCGTTGGAGAAAGGAGCCGCTCCGGCACTGACGTGAACCCTTTCCTGTATGCCTGTCACGACCCGGTGCGCCTGGAACGTCGCTGGCGCAGGGTGGCCCGGGCGGCGCGTCTGGAGATGGAGGTGCTGGCCGAGGCCGACGGGTACGAGGTCTTTTACCTCCGTTCGCGCGACCGCACCCCCGACGGGGGGATTTATCTTTCCGCCGGGATTCATGGCGACGAGGCGGCGGGGACGGAGGGGCTCATCGGCTGGGCGGAAGAGAACGTCGCGCAGCTTCGCCAACTCGGGTGCCTGATCTTCCCGTGCCTCAACCCGTGGGGCCTCGCCAACAACAGCCGGTTTGACCGGCGGCAGAACGACCTCAACCGGGCGTTTCACCACGACGAAAACGGGCAGGTCAGGGCGCTCAAGGCGCTGGTCCGCCCCTACCGTTTCTCGCTCGCGCTGATGTTGCACGAGGATTACGACGGCCACGGTTTTTACCTCTACGAGATCAAGAGCGCCGCGCCGACCTGGGGCGACGACCTGCTGCGGCTGGTCGAACCGCTCATGCCGATCGAGACCCGCCGGACCATCGACGGTCGCCGGGTCTCGCGCACCGGGCTGGTGCAGCGCCGGTTCAAGGCCGCCTCCATTCCTTTGACCCCCGAGGCGCTTCACCTCCACCTCCACCACTCGCGGCGGACGTTCACCATCGAAACGCCGAGCGAGTTCGCCCTCGAAACGCGGGTGAAGGTCCAGAAACTGGTGATCGGCGAATGCGTCAACCGCGCCATCGCGGAACGCCGCGAAAGAGGGTGGTCTCTCCGGAGAAGAGTCCGGTTGTAGAACCACCCTGTTTTTCCCCTGCGGCGGTCATTCGACCGCCATTTGTCAATGGGCTGATTCGTTCCGTTCGGACGAAATCTGTTTTTTATGTTTTGAAAAGAATTCAGGCTTGACGTTGTGAATCATAAACTGAATACTTCACCTGAATAATGACTTCAACGACTCTACCGACCAAGGGTACCAAAACCGCCCGGATCATCGAAAACCTCGGCCAGCGGCTTCGGGGGGGAGAATGGCAGGCGGAGGTGGCACTTCCTCCCGTAACGGCTTTGTCGCAGGAGTATCAGGTCTCTCCCCGCACCGTGGCGCTGGCGATCAAGAGTCTGGAGCGGGAAGGACTGGTGACGGTGCTCCCCCGACAGGGGGTTTTTGCGGCGATGGAGAAGGGAGCGACGCCTGGTTCGGGTAAAGTGAACCTCATCATTGGGGTCTACGGTCGCACTCCTTCCTGGAAAGGCGACTACGTATCGTCTCTCGTGAATAGTATCCTGGATGCTGCTCACAACATGGATGCTTCCGTCGTGATACTGCCCCGGATCGCTTCGGGCGAAGCGCTCAACCGCGAGTGGTGCGAGCGCCAGGGTTTGAAGGGGCTGATCGTTCTTGGTTCGGATGCTTTGTTGGAGGTCAAAGAGTTGAAAGAGGAAGGCTTTCCGGTGATTACCGCCAATATGCCGGTTGGTGCCACCGCGATGAACTATGTCAGTTTCGACCACGCCGACGATATGCGCTCCATGACCGCGCGTTTCGCCGCCGCCGGACACCGGCGCATTGCGGTGCTGGCCTACGAAACCGATACGGCGGGGCTTTATGAGTCCTTTAAAACCGACTTTATCCGGGCGCTTTGCGATGCGGATATTCATTATAATCTCAACCCCTACTGGCGGTTGCTGGAGCGGCAACCCGACGGAGCCGTCCGTGACGTGAAAGAAACCGTCGGGGATCTTCTGGCACTGCCCGAGCCGCCGACGGCTATTTTTCTCCGCAGGCTTCTGGTCGCGCCGGTCCTCAAGCAGCTTGAGTATCACGAATTGAGCGTCCCGGGGGATGTCTCGGTGATCTGCGCGGCCTGTGACGATGAAGAATCGGCCCTGACTTCCGGGTTTGTATTGCCATTTCCAAAACTGGGAAAACGCCTGGTGGAAGGGCTGCACGAGATCATCCGGAATCCCTTTCATAGCGTGCAGGAACTCATCCCCACGCACTTTGTGGACAAGGGAACGCTGCTCCCGCCGTCAAAAGGAAAAACTCATGAAAACCGACCGTACACCCCAGACAAACCCGATCCTTAACAGCTTGGGAGCCCTTCTTGCCGTTTTTCTTGGATTGTTTTATCTTCAACCGGCCTCCGCAGCGGTGATCACTGCCGACTTCAGCGGCGGCGCGGATACGTGGCCGGGGCTGGCCGGAGAGGGTTGGCTTAACGCATGGGCCCAGGGAGGGAACGGTTTCCCTTCCTCTGCTGTGGTGCTTGAGACCGGCTCGTTGACTCCCGGGAAAAACCGATTGCAGTTTACCGTCGAAAAAAACGTTTCAGGTGCCGACCCTTCGCGCAGGTTTTATCGCCGGTATGATACCGCGTATGTGGGAGCCGGGCATGTCGTTTCGTTTCAGTTCCGGCTGGATAGTGATCCGGCGGATCTGACGCATGTCCAGTTTCTCGATGCATCCATAACAACGAAGTCTATCAACGATGCCTCCTGGTTCATCGAAGCGACGTCCGGAGGAAACTGGAGGCTATATGATGGAAACTCGTCGACGTCCGTTGACACCGGGTTGCAGCTTTTCCAGAACAATGTCTACGATTTTTCCATCCATGTTTCCCCTGATACTTATGTGGTCACCATCAGGAATCTGACGACGCTGGGGGATGATTTTACTTCCGGTCCCTTGAGTTATCAAGGCACCAATCTGGTGGGGGGATACTTGAATTTTAATGTCGCTCCCAAGGGTGGGTCGGAAGCCAACCCCTCTGTGGCGGCGATTTCCCTTGGGTCGATCTCCATCCAGACGATTCCCGAGCCGGGGACGGTAGCCTTGATGGGAGCGGCGGTCCTATTGCTTCTAGGCCATCGGCTTCTTAAAGGACGGAGCAACGTCGGAATGTGAGATGTGCCATGAATTTCCCTAAAGAACAGGGAATGACGCTGCTCTCGCTCCTGGCGGGTGTGGCGGTCGTGGCGCTTCTCGTGGCACTTGGGCTTGGCGCGATGGCGAGGGCTTCGCAACGTGCAAGAGCTGCGGAGTGCGTCAGCCATCTGCGACAGATCGGTGTGGCGCTGCATCTCTATATGGTGGAAAACGGCGGTAGCTATCCTCCCAACCGGGCTAACCCCGCGTACAAGGATGAAAAGAACCCCTCCGGCGTTCATTGGCAGGACTCACTCAAGGCCTATTTGATGCAGTCTTATCCCGCCAGTGACAGAAATCGGACAGCAAAGACGGTGGGAGTGTTCTGGTGCCCCGCCGATACGAATCGAGCCTACAAGCTGGCCCACCAGTCTTACGGATTTAACCACAAGATCGGTGGGTCTGAACCGGTCGCGCAACAGAATATCAGAGTCGAGGCCGCTCCGGCGCAGCGCCTTTATCTGATCGACGCCACCACCCCCACGCTTTCCACCTGCCTCATCTCAAGCAATAGCTGGCCTTTCAACAATGGCGCTCCCAATCGACCTGATACCAATACCCACGTCGATTTCCGCCACGGTCATAGGGCTAACGGCTTGTTTCTCGACGGCCATGTAGCCACCTTTGCCGTTGAAGACCTGCGGGGGCGGCATCCGGATAAGTTGAACTAGCCATCCTCCATCTCATCACCATTGAATACCATCCTCTCGCTTCCATCTCCGGCTTTCCTACCCCGTTTTTCGAACGGCCTGCTTTTTCTGGTAGCGGCCTTGTCACTGGGGGCAGGCGTTTGCCATTCTTTTTCTCAAGCGGGCGAAGCCGTGTTGCAGCCGCGCGTTGTGGCCGATTTCAGGGAGGGTGAGCCTGCCCTGAGCCTTGCTCCCGGCGAGAAACGGCTGACCCGGACATGGAGAAGCGGCAACAGACTTGCTTATACCAAGCCACCTTACAACGCCTACCCCGGAAAGCGGACTTCGTTGAAGGAGAGCATCAAAAAGGATGCCCGGGGCGGTTTCATGCTGGTCCCGCAGAGTGACATGACGGCCACGGTTCTGGGCGGGATGAATCTCGGGCGCGGAACGCTGGCGGGCTGGTTCCGGAAGGGAGAAATCTTTCGCAAGGGAAGCGGCCCGTTGCTTTCACTGAAAGGTTATCCCCTCAGAGAGACCCCTTATCCCCTCTCAAGGACCGTCATCCCCTGGCAGCTTGGCCTCGAAGGTGACGAAAAGAAAAGCGATGTCTATGTCATCACACCCCATGTGAAATGCGTGGCGAAAGGCGTGTTCCCGCCGGATGAGGAGTGGGTCCATCTGGCCGCCGTCTGGGATGAAAGCCACGGTGCCAAAATCTATCTCAACGGAGCACCCGCCGGAGTCGCGTGGCGGCAGGGACCCGGGGAAGCGCCACTCCCATCCACCGCCGCCAGATCAAGGCAGCGTTCCACGATGGACAACCCCCTTCCTGCTGATCGCCTGCACATCCATGCCGACCCGGAAGGGGGCCTTCGCGATCTCCGGATTTTCGACATCGCGCTCTCGGCGCAAGGGGTCAAAGCTGTGTTTAAGGGTGAGGAGCCGCGCAGGGAGATGACGGAGCCTACCCAACCCAACCCTCCTTTTCGGTTAGCCAGCCTTGGATGGAACGACGCGCCGGACGCCGCTTTTCTGCGTGTCGCCCCCGGTAAAATGCGGCTCCTGCGGCAGGCTCCCGTGCTCGAAGCCAAGGAAAACCTGCGGGCATTAGGCTGGCTGGCGGTCAGCGGTTTTGTCGATGAAGTCTTTCCCTGCATGTATCACGGCTACACGCAGGGTGTGGACCGGGAGCTTCGGCTGGAGTTTGCAGACGCCATCGCGCCCAACTGGATCGCCGGGAGCGGTGATTTTGAGGGGTTGATTCAGGCCGCCGACGGGGAGGCGCACCCTTTCCGGACCACCGGGCCGTGGTTTGGCAAGTCCATCCCCTCGGAGGCGAGAGGAACGGATCTGATCCTGACGCAGAAGAAGGGATCTCTTTCGAATCTCTCGTTTTATGAAGTTTCGGAAACGGGCGCGGATTTTCCGGAAGGTGGGCGGGTCTATTCCTTAAACGAAGCTGATGGAACCATCCCTCTGCCGCCCTGGAAAGAGCGCGAATTTTACTCCATCTACCCACCGGGTAACCGGTTGATCTTTGCGGCGGGTGCAACACAAACGCCTGCCGCCACCCGGACGATTCCCGCCCTCGCCGCATGGCATCTCGCCAGTCCGCCGATGCCGGAGGACGATTTTCCGGGCCAGGTGGGTCTGCGGTTTCGCACGACCCCGCTTGAGCGGCCAACCCGCGCCCGCATCGTGATTCATGACGCCTTCTCGCCTTGGCGGGAGCTGTCGCGGCTCGATTTCCTGCTGGAACCGGGGGCGGACGACCAGAGCCACGACCTTCTTTTTGACTTGCGCGACACGCTTATCGCCAAGGGGAACGTGGTTTGGATCACGGTGACGTTTGAGCATGAAGTCACCCTGCGCACCGGCACGGGCGGCTCGGAACTGGTGCTTTTTTCCGCCGGGGATAAGGGAAAGGCGCTGGCGCTCTGGCGCGATTGGGAATGGCGTTCGGTCCGCGATCGGTTCGAGATGCTTAGCGAACAGCGCCCGTGGCACAGTGTGGGCGAAGGGGAGGAGTCCGGGTGGTGGCTGGGGGTTGCCATGCCGAACTATGAACAGATCGACCGCTCCCTGCACGTGCTGCGCGAACACTTCCCCGACGATCCCACGATCCGGGCGCTCTATTATTTCACCCACCCCAGAGCCGAAGCGCCCTTTGCGGATCTTCCGCTGCCGGAGACGGCAGGGCACCCTGAATGGGCCGTCCTGACCCGTGAAACACTTCGGCTTTATCGCCAGTTTGCCGATTTCTGGATCGACCAGCGCCAGCACCCGAACGGTGAACTAGGCAACTGGTACGAGGACGATACCGATCTGTTGCAGGACTGGCTCGACCTGACGCTGATTTCCGATCCCGAGGGCAAATACCGCCGCTCTCTGGACCGCCTGGCACATGGCATCGCTACCACCTATACCCGCAAAGACCGTCCGCTTCTGGAGAACGGGCTCAATGTGCGATTCACTGACACGTTGCATGCCTACGAAGAGGGCCTCAACATCCAGCCGCCCGATTTTGTCGCGCACTACGGTGACCCGGTGAAATTTCAACGTCTGCTCGATACGGTGTCGCGCTACGACGGTTTTTTGCTGACGCCGGAGAGGAACGGTGTCCGCCGGTTTGTCTCTGAAGGTTCAGGCCGGGGCTATCTGGATACCTACAAGGTAGCGTCGGGAAATCCCAATGACCCCTATTGGTATCTTTTCCTGCACGCCGGGATGGTGGCGGCGTGGTATAACAATGATCCGGAAATCTGGTCGATGCTGGAAGCCGTCGCCCGATCCGGGCCGGGCAGAGGGGCGGAGGCGTTGCTTCAGGCGGTGTTTGTAAAGACCGGCAATCCGGATGTCCTTGCTTCGTGCTTCGATGCGGAGGCGTGGAAAACGAACCGGATTTTAAGCTCTCCTCACGATGCGCTCTATCCCAATACCTACCTGCGGGTCGCAGGGATGGACCGGAAGCAGACCTTCGAACGGATGGCGCAGAATGCCTCAAGCCGCTACGTTTCACCCGATTCCACCACCATGGGATGGCGTGACGACCGGCATCAGAAAAACTGGCTGGAATGGCGTTTGAGCGGCGATGAATCGCATCTGTTGACCGGGCTTCGCGCGCTGGTGCGCCAGCTTGTCTTCCTGATGCCTGCCTATACTGCCGCCGAGCAGTCGGGGGACCGCGTTTCCATTCCCAAGCAGTTGATCTCACAGCTTTACCTGGGTGGCGTTCCCGGTTCCAGAAACCGGCATCACTACCCCGACTTTGCAGTCAGCTACCGGGGGCTGGATGACAACTTTGCCGCAAGGGTTCTGGAGAACACACCGCAATCGGTCCGGGTTGAACTTTATTCGTTTGATGAAAAGCCGGTCTCCGGAGAGGTGGTGGTCTGGGCGCTGGAACCGGGGGAATACAGCATCACCCAGAGCGCGGAAGGTTCGGATGCGAAGCTTGTGACCACGCGGCAATTTCTTAAAAGGGGGGTAGCTTTTCCCGTTACGCTTCCGCCCCACACGCCGTGGCTGATTTCCATCAAACAGGAAAGCAGCTCTCCGGAGCCGACGGTGCTGGGCGACGCGGCGCTTAGCTTGGAGAGCATCCGATGGGAGAACGGCGTCCTGCATGTTCCGGTGTATAATCTGGGCGTCGCGCCTTTGGAACAAGTGAAGGTGCGGCTCTCCTCAAAGGAGGGGAGGCTGTTTGCGGAAAAGACCATCCCGACCTTGCCGGGGGTCAAAGAGTGGAAGCTCGGCGTGTTGGAACTCGACTTCAAGGTTCCACCGGAAGCGGAGATCCATCTGGAGGTCCACGCCTCGCCGGAGATTACAAAAGCGAACAACCGGGCTGTGTTTGGTTTCGCGGAGTCCAGATGATGGATCACATCCACAACGCCCCTCGACGAATTTCTGGAGCGGCTACCTAACCCGGCGCTTGTGTGATGATTTTCAGTGTCGCCTGAAGGTTGGCTTCGATGCTGAACCCCCGCCCCCGTTCCACGAGTCGGGGGCGGATCGCTTCGCACCGGTGGCGGTCGCTCCAGAAGGTGATCGCCTTGGCCAAACCGTCGAGGTCGCTCGGGTGGGCGATGAGGCTTCCTTCGATGCCGGAGGTGATCACTTCGGAAAAACCGTTGCTTCTGGTGGTGATGACCGGCAGCCCGGCGGCGAATGCTTCGAGGGTTGCGTTGGAAAACGGGTCGTAGAGGGTCGGGAGGATGAAGGCATCCGCTGCGGCGTAGAAGGCGGGCATTTCGGCGGGCCGGACCGGTCCGGCGTAATGGACCTGGGTGTGTTTGGGCATCTTGGCGGGGTTGCCCTTTCCGGCGACGAGCAGGGCGGCATCGCGCGGTGCGGCGCGGCGAAACGCCCGGATGGCCCAGGCCAGCCCTTTGCGTTCCCAGCCGCTTCCGGCGAAGAGGAAGACGGAGGTCGTCTCCCGGAAGCCGAAGCGGGCGCGGAGGCGTTCCCGTTCGCCGGGTGCGGGGGCCTCCTGCGGCGGCAGGCCGTTGTAGACGACATGGATGCGCTCCGCCGGGTAGTCGTAATGGGCGGTGATCTCGTCTTTGACGAGGTGGGAATTGGCGATCACCACCCCTGCCCCTTCCGGCGAGAAAAGGCGCGCTTCGATCTCCAGCAGTTGCCGGTGTTTGCGGTTGAAGCGCCGCCCCAGCCGTTTCCAGAGCGGTTCGAGCGCTTCCCGCCGTTCCAGCCAGGCGCGGTGAACGCCATCCCCGGCCCGGTAGGCATCGCAGCGCCAGACCCGTTCGAGCGAAAAGAGGTAGTCGCACCCGCTTTGCGGCCATTGGCGTTCCACGGCCTCGGCAAAAGCTCTTGGGGTCTCGGTGGCGATCCGCTCGATGTTTCCGCCCGGCCATTGCGCCTGCGGCCACTCGGGCGAGCCGAAAAGGACCGGCTGGTGCCCGGCCTGGTGGAGCGCTTGCGCAAACCGCGTCAGGTACGCCTCGGCCCCTCCGGTTTTGGAGAAGCCGCGGCGGGCGAGCGCAATTTTCATCGGCCGGAAAGAGGGGTCGGGAAGGGTTCGGGTTGTCAACATCAGCTTGCGCGTCTAGAAGTTCCGGGAAAGAGTTGTTTTCGTTTGCAGCAGGAACTTTCCCAGTCCAGGTCCGACCCTTCGCCCATCCCCGCTTCTTCCGGGGATGCGGGCCTGCCGCATTGCGTCCTTTATGCCACTTCGGCGCGCATCGGCGGCAGCGGCCTTTCGGGGGTGGCGTATGAAAGTTTGAAAGGAGTGCATGGTGCGGGGATTCTGGGCCGGGCGATCGCGTACGACCAACACCAGGCGGCGCTGCCGTCGCGGTTGATCCGCTCGCTGCGCTGGCATCCGGTCCGGCTGTTGTCGGGGCTGGCTTCACCCTACTACTACGGCGCGAAACGGCAATATGTCGATTGGATTGCCTCGCGCGAACTGGCGCGCGGCGGGTACGACTTGTTTCACGGCTGGTCGGGCGACGCCCTGCTGACGCTGCGGCAGGCGCGGCGGGAGGGCATCCCGTCGGTTCTTGAAATCCCGACCTGGCACCGCAACAAGGGGAAGCGCAAGCCATGGATGACCCGGGGCGAAAAGGAGGCCGCCGATGGCCCCCTGCCCGGGCGGCTGCTCCGGCACCTGCTCGTCAACCGGCAGCGGGTGCTGGAGGAGTACGAGCTGGCCGACGTGGTGCTCGTCCTCTCGCAAAAGGCGATCGAGACTTTTGAAGCGGTCGGGTTTCCGACGGAACGTCTTTTTAAGCTGGAGCGCGGGGTTGATGTGACGCGTTTTACCCCTGCGCCGCCGCCGCCGGTCTTCCGGGTGATCTTTGTCGGGGCGCTCATCAGGCGCAAGGGGGTGCACCACCTTCTGGAGGCATGGCACCGGCTCAACCTAAAGGAAGCCGAACTGGTGCTCGTCGGCAGCGTCCACGAGGAGATGAAACCGTACCTGCAACAATACGCCCACCCGTCCGTTCGCGTGACCGGCTTCGCCCGACGCCCGGAAGAGTTGTACCGGCAGGCGTCGCTCCATGTCCTCCCCTCGACCTGCGAAGGGAGCGCCAAGACGACCTACGAAGCGGCGGCCTCGGGGCTGGCGCAGATTGCCACGCGGGAATCGGGCGACGTGGTGCGCGACGGGGAAAACGGCTGGATCATCCCCGCAAACGATGTCGATGCGCTCGCCGAAGCGCTCCGGAGCGCGTACGATTGGCCCGACCGGCGGGCCGAAATGGGGCGGGCCGCCCGTCGGCTGATGGAGGAACGCTACACGTGGGACCACTTCCGGGCCCGGCTGCTGGAGGCTTACCGGCTGGCGGTGGCGCGCGCCGGAAAAAGCGCATGAAAATCCTCGTCCTCCAGCTCAAACGGATCGGCGACCTGGTTTTGACCACCCCGGCGCTGGTGGCGCTGCGCTGCCGTTATCCGCAGGCGCGGATCGTCCTGGCGATCATGGAATCAAGCGCCGGGCTGGCCCCGGTCCTCCCGGCGGTGGACGAGGTGGTGGTCGTCCGGCGGCGGGGCGGCAACGCGCGGCTCTGGCTCAAGCTGGCGCTGACCGGGTTTGACCTCTGCCTCGATTTTACCGGCAACGACCGTTCCGCCTTTCTCTCGCTTCTTTCCAAGGCGGACCGGCGGATCGCCTTCCAATGGGTGCAGCGTTCGCGGACGCGCGCGCTCTTTTACAACCATTTTGTCGATTCCAGCGTCCGCACCAACCATACGGTCGACCATTACCTCGACCTCCTCTCCCCTTTGGGCGTCGCCCGAGAGGACGGGGGGCCGGTGACTCTGGCGTTGACCGAGACACACCGGACCCGCGCCGCCACGCTGCTGCGCGAGGCGGGGGTGAGCGGCGACTACATCGTGATCCACCCCGGCACGGCGCGGAACGAAAAATATTGGCTGCCCGAACATTGGGCGGAAGTGATCGCGCATTGCCGCTGGCGATACCGGCTCCCGTGCCTCCTGACCGGGACGCGCGAGCCGTTTGAGCGGGCGCACCTCGAAGCGATTCTGGCCCGGAGCGAACGGAGCCCCCTCCTGCCGCCGCTGCTCGACTGGTCGGCCCGGCTCGACCTGCCGACGCTGGCGGCGCTCATCGAACGGGCGGGCCTGCTTTTGAGCATGGATTCCGCGCCGGTCCACCTCGGCGCGGCCTTTGGCACGCGGCAGATCTCCCTTTTCGGGCCGACCAACCCGTTTCACTGGCGGGCGCGCCATCCCCGGGCGGTGACGCTGCTGGCAGGGGCGGTTCCCGGGGCTCCCGAGCCGTTTGCCCCCCGGTTTGAGCGGCGGAATTTGAGCGATTTGTCGACGCAGCCGGTGATCGATGCTATAGGGGTGCTGCTCGCCTGAATTTTTTTGTTTTTTTTAAAGATGCCTCCAGCGACCCGAGACGAACCGCCAGCTTCCCCGACCGGAAGGGAGCCCGCCGTCGCGCCCGGGTCCAAGGAAAAGGCTCCCAAGCCGAAACTCTCCCTTCTGGAGTCGATCATGGCGGCGTGGGAGCCGTACAAGGAACTGGTGCCCTACGTGAAGCCGTACAAGTGGCGCTTCATCGCCGGGCTCTTGTGCGGGGCCGGGTTCGGGGTGGTCAGCGGGACGCTGGCGCTGGTGGTCAAGCATGTGACCGAACAGGTTTTCGGCGCGGGCGGCGCTGCGGCGGCGACCCCTTCCTTCGGCAAGATTTTCAGCCAGGCCCAGGAGACCGTGGCACCGGTGGCCAATGCCGTGCCGCTCGACGCCATTTTGTGGACCTGCGCGCTGATCCCCGGCGTGATGGTGCTCCGGAGTACGCTTGGCTACCTCAACGCCTACTGCATCGGCTGGGTAAGCCTGCGCATCCTGCACGATCTCCGCAACCGGCTTTTCTCGCGTTTGATGGAGCAGTCGCTCGATTTCTACAACCGTTCGCAGACCGGCAAGCTGATCGCCCGCGTGGTCAACGATGCCCGCATCGCCCAGGGGGCGCTCACCCAGATCAGCAGCGACATCGTCACCCAGCCGATCACGATCATCGCGGCGCTCGCGGTGCTTTTTCACATCGACTGGCAGTTCGCGCTGGTCAGTTTCTGTCTTTTCCCGGTCTGCCTGATCCCGATCTCGTTCTTTGGCCGGAGGGTCCGCAGGATCGGGGCCAGCGAAGAAGAAGGGGCGGGCAACCTGATGACCGTGCTCCAGGAGGCGTTTGCGGGGGTGCGGGTGGTCAAGGCGCTCGGGCGGGAGGCCCATGAAGTGCGCGATTTCGAGGAAGCGGGCAAGGAGCAGTTCCGCAACGCGATCCGCGTCCGCAAGTCGATGGAGATCGTCGGGCCGATGATTGAGGCGATCGCGGCGATCGGGATCGGGCTGGCGCTCGTTTACGTCTGGTTCAAGGGGGTTCCGGCGTCGTCGCTCATCAGCATGCTGATCGGGCTCTTCATGCTTTACGACCCGGTCAAGAAACTGAGCAAGGTCCATTTGCAGATCCAGAAGGCGCTTTCGGCCACGGAACGGATCTTCAAGCTGATGCACCTCGACCCGAGCGTGGCCGACGCGCCGGAGGCGAAGGCGCTCGGAAGGGTCACCGGGGCGATTGAGCTGCGCGAGGTCGGGTTCGCCTACCGGCCCAACCTGCCCGCGGCGGTCGAGGGGATCAACCTCCGGGTCGAGCCGGGCAAGACCTACGCGCTGGTCGGGGCGAGCGGTTCGGGCAAGAGCACGCTCCTTTCGTTGATCCTCCGTTTTTACGACCCGCAGCACGGGGCGGTGCTGCTCGACGGGCACGACCTGCGCGAAGTCACCCAGCTTTCGCTGCGCCGCAATATCGCGATCGTCTCGCAGGATACGTTCCTTTTCCATACGACGATCATGGAAAACATCCGCTACGGGCGGCTCGACGCGACCGACGAGGAGGTGCAGGACGCCGCGCAGCAGGCATTTGCCCACGAGTTCATCTGCGAGCAGCCGCTCGGCTACCAGACGATCGTCGGCGACAAGGGGTGCAACCTTTCCGGCGGGCAGCAGCAGCGGCTGGCGATCGCCCGGGCGCTCCTTCGCAATGCGCCGGTCCTCCTGCTCGACGAAGCGACCAGTGCGCTCGACTCCGAAAGCGAGCAGAAGATCCAGATCGCGCTCGAACGCCTCTCCGCCGGGCGGACGGTGATCGCGATCGCCCACCGGCTTTCGACCATCGTCAACGCCGACCAGATCGTCGCCATGCAGAACGGGCATATCATGGAAATCGGCACCCATGCCGAGCTGTTTGAAAAACGGGGCCACTACCGCCGGCTCTACGACCTCCAGTTCAAGACCGAAACCGCCGAGCACGAGAAAATGCAGGCGGCGCTTCAATGATCATGAAAACGCTTCTTCTCTCCCTCATCTTCGCGGCGGGTGTCGCGACGTTGTCTGCGCAGGAAGCCACCGTCAAAGCCACCACGATGCTCCTTCCGGATGGTTCCCGGACCGATTCGTCGATCAATTACGCGGAAAACACGCTGGAAGAAAAAACCTACAACACCAGCGGTGCGTTGACGCGCCATGTCGTCTACCAGCTCGACGCCTCGCACCAGCCGACGGGCGGGGTGCTCTATTCGCCGGACGGGGCGGCGCTTTACCACTTCACCTTCAAACGCGACCCTGCGGGACGGATCGTCGAGGAGACCAACCTCAACGCCCAGGGGACCGTACTGCGGCGGATGACCTACGAATACAACAGCCGGGGGGAGATCAGCCGGCTCGACACCTTTGACGCCAACGGGAGGGCGATCTCCACGCAGGAGGCGATCCACCGGCCCGAGAAAATCGCCATCCAGGCGGCGACGGCGGGGCAGTTGCAACCGGCCGACCCGGCGCTCAACCAGCCCCGGCGGGCGGCGGCCTCCCGGCCCCCCCGGGCCGCACCCGCCCAGGCGGCAACCCAACAGCAGGTTCGCCGGGCCGAGCCGGTCCGGCGTGCGCAGCCGGTCGACCAGGATGCCTATGCCGCCTATGAACAGGCGAAGGCCGGTCGGTCGACTCCCGCCCCGACCGCCGCTCCGTCCGCAACCACCCGTCCCAAGGGCCCTCGCGTCCAGCACGGGGCATGGGAGGTCGTCCCCCAGTGAAACGCAACGGGTTGATTTCGCTTCTGGCACTCATCGCGCTCGCCTCGCTCTGCTGGGGGTGGTGGGAGAACAGCCGCCGCCGCAAGCTGGAGAGCGCGGTCGAATTTGACCGTCGCCGCTGGGCGTTGACCGAAAACGAGAACGAACGGCTGCGCGGGAAGGTCAACGAACGGGAGGAGAGCGAGTTCGAAGCGCGGCAGGAGGCGGCCCGGGCGGAGATCGAGAAGACGACGGCGGAACTGCGCGGGCTGACATTCAAGAAGCCGGTCGAGTACGCCACGCTCAAGCGCAAGGAGGTCAAGGAGGTGCTGCACGAGAAGATTGCCGAGCAGTACAGCGACGATGATTTTGAGCACCTTCGCCTCGGCTATGTCGCGATGGGGCTGGTGCCGGAGGGGTTTGACCTCAAGCAGGCGTATGTCGATCTGCTCGGCGAGCAGGTCGCGGCGTTTTACGACCAGCACAAACACCGGCTTTACATGTTCGACGATGTGGCGCTCGACAACGCGCAGAACCGCGTCATCCTCTCGCATGAACTGGTCCATGCCCTTCAGGACCAGCACTTTACGTTGAAAAACCTGCCGCTGGAACTGAAAACCAACGACGACCGGGTGATCGCCGCCTCGTCGCTGGTGGAGGGCGACGCAACGGTGACGATGAACCAGTTCATGCTCGGCGAGGCGAGCCTCAAGACGTTGACCGATACGGTCGGCGGGTTGCTCGGCCAGAGTTTCGAGCAACTGGCCAACGCGCCCCGGCTCCTTCGGGAAACCTTGCTTTTTCCGTATACGGAGGGGGCGAAGTTCTGCATCGCGTTGCAGGAAACCGGAGGGTTTGCCGCGATCGACGCGGCTTATCAACGCCTGCCGACTTCCTCGGCGCAGATCCTTGACCCGGCGAAGTATTTTGCGGGCGAGGAGCCGATTCCCGTGGAATGGGAAACGGTGACGCTGGAGGGGAAGCAGCCGATCAGCGACAACGTGCTGGGGGAACTTGGCACCCGCATCCTCCTGAGCGACTGGACCGATCCCGAACAGGTCGTGGCGGCGAAAGGGTGGCGGGGCGACCGTTACCTCGTCTTCGCTTCCGGCGAAAAAACCGGGGCGGCGGGGTTGGCGAGCGTCTGGCGCACTGTCTGGCGCGGGGTGGAGGAGAGCCAGCGTTTTACGGCGGCGGCGAAGGCGATGTGGGCCAAGCGTTACGGGGCGAAGCCGGTCCCGCCGGAGGGGGATCTTCCGACGCACCGGATCGGGTTTGAGGGGAGCGCGCGGGCGTTGTGGCTGGTGGTCCTGCCGCACGAGGAAGTGGTGCTGGTGGACGCGCCCGACCCGGCGACCGCCGAGGCGTTGATCGCGGCCTTTGCGCGGCCGTCGCGTCCTTCGGCTGCCGATGTGGCGTCGCAGGAGGAGGCGGTGGCCGTGCCATGAGTTTTTAGATGGAAACAGAAAAGCAGACGGGAGAAGAGGGGGCGTTTATCGATATCGGCGTGGCGCGGGTCGATGTTGACCGCAGGGAGCGGTGCGGCTTTCCGGAGGTGATTTTCGGCCACGGGAAGACCCCTGCCGACCTGGTGGCGATCGCGCGGACCTTGCTGGCCCGCCACGGAGTGGTCCTGGCGACGCGGGTCGACCCGGCGCAGGCGGCGGCGGCGGAAGCGGCGTTTCCCGCGCTGGCGCGTTACCATGCACGGGCGCGATGCCTGACGCTGGAGCAGGAGCCGCTCCCGCGCCACATGGGAGCGGTGGCCGTCGTTGCGGCGGGGACTTCCGACCTGCCGGTCGCGGAGGAGGCGGCGGTGACGCTGGAGTTTTTCGGAAGCCGGGTGGAACGTTATTTCGATGTCGGCGTGGCCGGGATTCACCGCCTGCTCGCCGTGCGCGACGCGATCGAGGCGTGCGATGTGGTGATCGTGGTGGCCGGGATGGAAGGGGCGCTGCCGAGCGCGGTGGCGGGGTTGATCAGCAAGCCGCTCATCGCCGTGCCGACCAGCATCGGCTACGGCGCGAGCTTCGGGGGGCTGGCGGCGCTGCTCGGGATGCTCAACAGTTGCGGCAGCGGGGTGACGGTGGTGAACATCGACAACGGCTTCGGCGCAGCCTATTCGGCGGCCACGATGCACCGGCAGCTTCATCTGGCGCGGACGCGCGGGTGTTAGGGCCTGCGCCGTCCGCAGCGTTGGACTTCCGTTTCCGCGCCCGCGTGGACGGAGTGGAAAGCCTACCCGCACATCCTCGGCATGTCGGGCAGGTCGTATTCCGCGATCATGTAGGGGTAATCCGGGTTGAGCCGGGTCAGCTTGCGCGGATTTTCGACGCGGCCGATCGGGCGGCATTCGGTCCCTTTCTGCCCGGTGACAAGATCTCCAAACCGGCACCGGAAGGTTTCGGCCACCATTTCCAGACGGGCCACCACTTCGGGCTGGGCCGTGTAAAGGTTGCGGGTTTCTCCGATGTCGTCGCGAAGGTGGTAGAGTTCCCTGAGCGGTTCCCCGTCCTTGCCGAAGTGGAGTTTCCAGTCGCCCACGCGGACCGCTTCGAGGCGTTCGCGCCGGTAATAGGCCAGGGTGTCGTTGGGGCTTTCCAGAGTGGGGTCGAGGAACTGGGCCGAAAGGTCGATCCCATCGATCGGGAGGGCGGGCCTCGCTGCGATTCCGGCGAACCGGGAAAGCGTGGGAAGAAGGTCGACGCTGCGGGCGAGCCCGTTCCAGACGGTGCCGGGTTGGATTTTTTCCGGCCAGTGAACGATGCAGGGGACGCGCTGGCCTCCCTCCCACGTGGTGCCCTTGGTGCCGCGGCAGGGGGCGTTGCTGCCGCCTTCATCGCGTACGCGCGACCCGTTGTCGCTGGTGAAAAGGATCAGCGTGTTTTCCAGAAGGCCGAGTTCCCTGAGCCGGTGGACGATCATGCCGGTGCTCCAGTCGATGGCGGCCACGGCTGCGCCATAAGCGCCGTTGGTCGATTTTTCCAGAAATTGCTTCGGGACGAAGAGCGGCACATGGACATGCATGTGCGCGAGATAAAGGAAAAAGGGGCGTTGCCGATGGTCGTTGATCCATTGCAGCGCTTCGTCGGTGTAGCGTTCCGTGATTCCTCTCTGGTCGGGTTGTTCCTGGATGACGGTTTCGTCGCGCATCAGCGGCAGGGGTGTTCCCTTGCCGTCACGGCGGTTGCTTTGGACGCCCATGTCGTTGCTGTAGGGGATGCCGAAATAGGCGTCGAACCCGTGCCGGGTCGGCAGGAACCCGGGCTGGTCGCCGCAATGCCATTTGCCGATGATCTTGGTGGCGTACCCCCCTTCCTTGAGGAGCCCGGCGAGGGTGGTTTCCTTCGGGTCGAGCCCGACGGGGTTGCCGGGAAAGAGGACGGGGTATTCTTCGAAGCCGATCCGCGCCGGGTAGCAGCCGGTCAACAGCGCCGCACGCGAGGCGGAGCAGACCGGGCTCATGACGTAGTAGTCGGTCAGCCGCAGGCCGCCCCGGGCAAGGGCGTCGAGGTGGGGCGTGGCATTGCGGGTGGAACCGTAGCAGCCGAGATCGCCGTAGCCGAGGTCGTCGCAGTTGATCAGGATAATGTTGGGAGCGGGAGTCATCAGGAGAGGTGGGCGGAGGTGCCGAAGCGGCGGGTGGCGGATTGGGCGGCTTCCTTCACCGCAGCGGTGATTTCAGCGAGAGCGGAGGGGGAAAGGTCGAGTTCCAGCGAAGTGATGCCGAGCGCACCGGCGACCGGCCCTTCCGGCCGGAAGAAGACGGGGGCGGTTACCCGGAGGACCCGGGTCCGGACGGTCTCCTCCTGAACGTAAAAACCGTCGCGCCGGATCTGCTGGCGGATCGCGGTCGGGAGGGAGATCCCGCAGCGTTCGAGATCGGCATCGGGCAGGTGCGCGAAAATGGGGCGCAGAAAGGTGTGGCTCATCGGGTGTTTGCGGTGACCGACGGGGGCGTAGTGGTAACTTTCGGCCTGCTCGAGTTTTTCCCGCAGGTAGGCCCACTCCCCGTCCCAGTGAAAATAGGCGGCGGAATGGGTGGTTTGGGAGGCGAGCTGTTCCAGCATGGGGCGGACCCGTTCCTCCAGGGAAAGCGAATCGGTGGCCGCGCGCAGCATCAGGGAAAACCGGCCGCCGGGGAGGTAGAGGCCGCTGGAGGGGTCCTTGGCAACGAAGTCGAGCTTGAGCAGCGGTTCGAGCGCCCGGGTCAACACGGTGGAGGGTGCATCGGCCAGAACGGCGCGTAGTTCCTTGAAGCTGACGCCTGCGGGAGAGGCGGCGATCTTTTCAAGAAGGATCAAAACCCGCTCCATGCCGGAGGCTGGCGGGAGCTTGTTTGGTAACATATGCGTTACTTTGTAACATAATGGTTGTTGACGGCAAGCTGAAAAACGCCCTTTTCGGCGAGGGCGGAGTTTCAGAAGGAGGCGGAGCGGTTACTCTCCGAGCCACCCGGTCGCCAGGCGGATGGCGGCGATCATGCTGTCGGGGCGTGCGATTCCTTTGCCCGCGATGTCGAAGGCGGTCCCATGGTCGGGGCTGGTTCGCAGGAACGGGAGGCCGAGCGTGACGTTGACCCCTTCGTCAAAAGCATGGAGCTTGAGCGGGATCAACCCCTGGTCGTGGTACATGCAGAGCACGCCGTCAAACGTCCCCTGCGCGGCCTGGAAAAAAAGGGTGTCCGGCGGGTACGGACCGCTGACCTCCACCCCGCGCGACTGCCATTGGGCTGCGAGGCGTTCCACGGCGGGGGCGATGAGGTCGATCTCTTCGCGCCCCAGCGCGCCCGATTCCCCGGCGTGGGGGTTGAGCCCGGCGACGGCAAGGCGGACGGGCGCGTCGGGGCGGTCGGCATGGCGGCGGAGGAGAAACCGGGCGAGCAGTGCGCCGACGCGTTCGATCTCTTCACGTTTCAGGAGCGCTGCGACCGCCTGTAGCGGAACATGGGCCGTGACCAGCGCGACGGTGAGTTGGCCTCCGGTCAGGAGCATCGCAAAGTCTTCCACTCCGGCGCGGGCGGCAAAAAACTCGGTCTGGCCGGGAAAGGCGAATCCTTCCGCCTGGGCGCGGGCCTTGTGGATCGGACCGGTGACCACGGCGTCGATTTCGCCGGAAAGGGCAAGGGCGGCAGCTTTCTCCAGCGCCGCGATGGCCGTGCGCGCCGAGGCGGGGGTCGGTTGCCCGGGGGTGAATGGCGGCGCGGCGGAGGCGGTCCCGTCGTCGTCGCCGTTGATCACGCGGTATTCAAAGCGGTCGTCCAGCCGGCCCGAGGCAAGGGCGGCGCGGATCACTTCCGGCCCCACGCCTGCGGGATCGCCCGGGGTGATGCCGATCACCCTGCGGCCTGCCGGGCGGGTGTCGGAAGGAGCCGGTGCGGTTTCGGAAACAGGGCGGCGGTTCACCGGCTGGGGTGGTTGGATGAATTTAGAAAACCTTGACGTAAGCTTTCTTGCGGAGTGTGGCGATCCACTCTTCCTGCGCCTTCTGCCGGCGTTCGTGGGTGATGCGGCCGATCACTTCGTCGCGGACCTGGGCGAGCGGCTTCGGTTTGCCGTTTTTACGCGCTTCAACGTAAAGGAGGTAATGGTTTCCGGCGATTTCGATCACGGGGCTGATTTCACCCGCGTGAAGGGAAAAGGCGGGTTGCGCGAGCGCCTCGTGCAGCGTGGTCGGCCCGATCCATCCCCAGTCGCCCCCCTGTTCGCGCGTGGAATCTTCCGAATACATCTCCGCCATCCGCGCGAAGTCGGCCCCGTTGTGGATGCGGGAGCGGATGTCGGAGGCGAGTTTGCGCCCGTTGGGGTTGCTGCTGCGCAGGACGATCATGCGGAGCTTGATTTCCGAGGGATCTGAAAAGTCGGACTTGTGGCGGTTGTAGTATGCTTCGATCTCCCCGGCGGAGGGGGGAAGCGTCGGCTTGACGGAGCGCTGGCGCATCGCCTGAACGATCATCTTGTCGGTCTCCAGCTTGCGGAAACGCTGGATGGTGTACCCCTGGGCCTGGAGGGTGCGGATGAACGCCTGTCGGTCGCCGTTGAACTGTTCCCGAATGATCGTATTGACGTGGTCGTCAATGATGTAGTCGGGGATGTTGAACTTGTTCTTTTCAAACTCCTGGAGGACCAGGGCGCGGTCGACCAGTTCGTTGATGGCCGAGAGGCGCAGGTCCTTGACCTTGTCGGAGAGTTTGCGGCCCTGGAAGTTTTCACGCAGGTTGTGCTCGCGGGCGGCGATCAGTTCGCGGACCTGCGAAAAGGTGATCACCTCCTTGTTGACCACGGCGGCGATACCGTCGAGAACCTCCTCTGCGGCTTGGGCCGGAAGAGCGAGCAGGAGAAGAGAGAGGGCGATGGCCAGAGAGCGTGATACCATGGGTAAAGCGGTGGAAAAATACCGTCCCACGGTAGGTGGGAGACGCTCGAAGTCAAGCGGGTTTGCGGGTTTTTCGCGCGACCGGGCGGGGCGATGGATCGACGGTGCGGCACGGAATCCGCTCTTGTTGGGGAGATTCGACGGCAAGCGGGGTCGGCCCCGTATCGAAAAAAAACCCGTTGTCAAACCGGCTGAACTGGCCTAACTTCCCCAGAGATTCCCTCCGTCGCAAGCCGCTCCATCCCGCCCCATTTCAATGAAAATACGTCCTCCCCTCGCCTCCCCTTTCCTCCGTTCGCTGTCCGAACGCGGTTTTACCCTGATCGAGTTGCTGGTGGTGATTTCCATCATCGCCGTGCTCGCCGGTCTCCTCTTCCCGGCCATGGGGGCGGTCCGCACCTCGGCGCGGAAAGCCTCCGCAGCCAACGACTGCATGCAGATCGTCAACGCGGTGAAGAATTTTTATACGGATTATGGGAAATATCCGATTACGGCCACCAGTTCGGGTGATGATGATGAGAAAACGGTAAAGTTTGGCGGTAAAGGCAGCAGCAACAGTGCGATTATTGATGAGTTGCGCGCCGTAAAGTTCGATCACAACACCCGCAAGGTCCGGTACCTGGAAGTCAAAGAGCTTCCGGGAGCGACCGATAATCCCCCAAGGGGCGCCGTGATCAAATCGGGAACGGCCGCTGCCGCGTCGAGCAGTTGGTATGACCCATGGAAGGAACCTTACCTGGTATTCGTCGATGGCAGTTATAGCGGACAAGTCGAGATCACGGATCTCGGTGACAGCAAGGACACGGTGATTAAAAACAGCACCCTTAACGTGGGAGTGGCTGCCGCATCCTTGGGACCTGCAACCAGTGCGAAGAAGTTCGAGACTCCCGTCGGCAGTTGGAAGTAAGGCCGCGGTTTTCTTTTTTTGATCAATCCACGCATAAAACACTTGAAACCGGCTGAGGAAATTCGCAAAGTGCGCTTCCTTGGTGTGAGCACGGTTGCGGGATACGACTTCTCTCTCCCTATTTCAGGGTGAACACGCGGGTGTAGTTCAATGGTAGAACGGCAGCTTCCCAAGCTGCATACGAGGGTTCGATTCCCTTCACCCGCTCCATTCTTCAGTATCAATGACTTACGACGGATTGAAGGTCCGGAAACGGGAAAGCGGGAACAAGAACGGGAACGCGTCTGTTATCGTCCAGTTTTTTGTGGCCTCTTTTTGGCGCAGTTGAGCCTTCGATGTACCGGCGAGGCTGTCGGACAAGGTAAAAAACGTTCATTGAAGTCGGGACTGTTTGCCGGAGATTTCCCTGTAGACCAATGCTTTACAGGACTTTTTTGTGCCCTGATTTGCCTGATTTAGACAAAAAATCAGGCCTTGCCCTCGGCAAGAGAAATTAGACGTCCCGGGCTCCGATTCCCCTCGCTGCATCGGAAAGATCCTCCCAAACATGCCGCGGCATGAACAAGGAGGTCTTATGTTAGCAAGAGGTATGGGATTATGGCGGGGGGCGACCCGGAGGGGGTGGGACGCGGACGCGCTCGCCTACATCGCGCAGGTGGAAACCGCGGACGGGGCTCCGCTGGAGCCGAAGGTCAGGCTGGCGGTCAACCGGTTGGTCGGGCAATGCAAACGGGATGCCTCGCCGGTGGCGGGTGTCAGTAACTGGGAGGCGATGAAAGCAACGTGCCTGCTCGCCGGGCCGCGGACGCTGGCAGGAGCGCTGGTCCCGTTGCGCGGACCTGCGCCCACCAATATCAATTTCGTTTCAGGGGATTACCATCCTGTGAACGGGTTGAAGGGCAACGGATCGAGCAAATACCTCATTTCCAACTTTGATACGATCGAGGGGTCCCGACAGGTTCATATGGCGGTTCATACGCGGAGCAGCTTCGAAGCAATTAATTCGTCTGCATTGATAGGTGCTGGAGCTAGTTCCACGCCGGGCTCCATGCTTCTATTCATTAATAATCCATCATTTGATCCAAGATCGATCATCGTCAAAATTGCAACCTGGGATAATGTTCCAATCCTCTACTATCAGCCTGAATCTTCGGGCTTTATGGGAGCATCCAGGGCATCGCAGACCGATACGGATATTCAATGGGCTTTCGGAAATGAGGAGGGTGTAGATTTTGGAAAAACCCACCAAAGTCCTGCGTTAATTCCCTATCATGTTTTTGCCCGAAATGGGGTGAACATTTCTAACATTCCAATGACGTACTACAGCATAGGTGAGCCGGTTGATCTGATCGCCATGCGGAGTGCCGTCGACGCTTACATGGAGGCGATCGCATGACTCCGGAAGAAATTGATCTTTTACGCGGCCTCTCGGCTCCGCTGGTGGAGAATCCGTTGCCGTGGAGCGGGCTTTCCGACGAGCAACAATCGGCTTTCCGGCTGCTGATGCCTGATGCCGATACCGGGTTTACGGAGGAGCAACGCACGTGGATCAGCCTTTGGTGGTTGCCGGTGAGCCGAAAGGAGGTGGACGATCTGAATGCCTTGTGTCCGGAAAACACCGTCATCGCATCGCGACAGGATCTTGACGGCGATCTCTTCATCAGCGTCGACCTGCTCTCCGATGCGCTCGACGGCGGGCGGCTGGCGGCGCTCCTGCCGATCCTCCATTCGCTACCCTTGAGCTACCAACTGCCGGAGGCGTGGCCGCAACCCGAGCCGTTGGAGGAACCCTAAAAGCATGTTTCAAACTGATTTTATGAAGGTGACGTGGATCAACGTCATGGCGTTTGCCATTTCACTTTCAGATGCTGAAACGGCCATCCGCATCGCCGGGCTGCTGGCGGCGCTGGTCTATACCTGCCTGAAGATCATTGACTGGTTCCTGAACAAGCGCCGCCAGCGCCTCGGGCTGGTTACGGAAAGGGAGGAATCATGAAGGCTTTTTGGATGGCGGGCCTTCTTGCCCTGACCGGGTGCGCCGCCTCGCGCCAACCGGTGGCGGTCTCGCGGGTTGCCGCGCCGATTGAACGTGCCGATGTGGTGGCCGTCCAGTCCCGCGCCCGGGTGCGGAAGGTGCAGGCGAGGATCGCGACCGCCAAGGATGCGGTGACGGCGCTCAGGGCGACCGCCGCGCCCGGCCAGTGGGTCGCAATCGAGAAGGTGGAGGTTTCGCTGGCGGAAAGCACGCGCCTGCTTGATGAGGAGCTGGAACAGAACAAGATCCTGACCATCTCGCTCAATACCGCCCGCGATGCCTTGACCGATGTGTTGCTGGAGCAGGACCGGATCATGGCGGAGCTGGAAGCGGCGCAGAAGAAGGCGTGGGCCTATACGCGGCTCAAGCTTTGGATCGCGACGCTGGTGGCCGCCATCGCCGCATGGCTGGCGTGGCAATTCATTCCGGGGATGCTCGGGCCGTACAAGTGGTGGGCCGTCGGCGGCGCGGCGGCGGCGGCCTTTGGCGCGATTTTTCTGGTTCTATGAAACGTTTTCTTTCCAATTGGCAAGGGTTCGCGGCGCTGGTGATCGCCGCTACGCTCTTTTACGGCTCGCCGCTGCTGCTCCGGCAGCTTGACCCGGGTGCGGGGGCGTTTGATGTGGGCTACCTTCAACGGCCGCTGGTCGCTGCGGCCTACTTTTTCTTTGCCACCTTTTGTGCGTGGACGGCGTTGCAGATCGACTGGCCGACGGCGGACCGGTGGATCGACCGCGGCGGGTTCCGGCGGGATTGGGAGACGCTGCTCCCCCGGCAGAGAATCGCCTGTCTGCTGGCGGTTTTGCTGGGATTGCTGGCTGCGTTTCTGGTGTCGATGGCGCTGGTTCCCGTTTCATGATATGAAATGGCCTGTTCTATTTCCGGTCGGCTTTCTGGTCGCCTGTTCGCCCGGGCCGGGGGAGCCGACTGACGTGCCGCCGATGGTGGCTGCGCCAGCGCCCGACCCCTGGACGGCCCGTTTCCAGGCGGTTCACGGAAGTGTGTTTGATCCGCATAGCCGCCTTGACCGGGAGAAGATGGCGGCGCTTAAAGGGGAGACCTCACCGCCTGCTCCCGCGCCACGGTGGAGTGTCGACCGGCAGGCGATTCTCGAGGCGGGGCGCAGGCTGGTCGGCCAGACGGAGACGCACGGCGCAAACCGCTCCCCGGTGATCGATGCGATGAACCGCCTGACCGGGGTGCCGATGGGGAGCCCGTACTGCGCCAGTTTCAACGCCTGGTGTTATCAGGAAGGAGGAGCCCCGCCCGGGTGGCCGAAGTCGGCGTGGTCGCCGGACTGGGTCCGATCGGCGACGTGGACCGCTGCGAAGGGCGGACGGACGCCGAAACCGGCGGATGCGTTCGGGATCTATTTTGCCTCGAAAGGCCGGGTCGCTCATACCGGTCTTATCGAGACGTGGGGGGAGGCTTCCGCCGTCACCCTTGAGGGGAACACCTCCCCGAGCGCGGAGTTCGGTGCGGCTTCCGACCGCGACGGCGACGGCATCTGGCGTAAACGGCGGTTGATCCGGCAGATCCACTCGGTGCGCGACTGGGTGGAGTGAGCCTTACCTGCGGGAGGCGCGATGGCGGCGCTTTTGCCTGGAGACCCTGGTGAGGAAAGCCTTGCCGATGATCAGCTTGAGGGCGAGGAGGAGGATGAAGCCGATGACGAGCGGGGTGACCGATCCCGTGAAGGCTCCGGCGATTTCGTGGACGGTTTCCTCGGGTTTCATCCGGCCTCTCCTTCGTGGTGCGGGCGGCAGGCCCGGGCGGCCCATTCCAGGTAGGCCGGGAGACCGCCGGAGGCTGAGAAGGCAACGATCTCGGGAACTTCGTACGGGTGAACGCTTTTCAAGCGCGCTTCCAGTGCCGGGTAGGCTTCCGAAGTGGTTTTGAGAAGGACGAGGCATTCGTGGGCCGTTTCGAGAGCGCCCTCCCAGCGATAGAGCGATTCCGCCCCGGGCAGCAGGGTGCCGCAGGCGATCCGTTCTTCTTCGACCAGTTGCCGCACGATGCGGCGCGCCGTTTCGGCGTCCGGAAAGGTGGTGACCACAAAAAGCAGGGACATGGCGACGCTCATCTTCCGGGATCGAGCCCGGGGTGGCAAGCCTTCGCTGTCGTGGCCCGGCGCGACCGGCCTTTCCCCCACCCCGCCCCGGGGCCGGTTTCAGGCGGCGGTGGTGATCGCGTTTTCGGTGCGGGAACGGGCGCCGGGATCAAAGGCGCTGACCGCCTCCTGCCGCGTGATCCAGCCGCCTCCGATGACCCGGTCGCCCACGTAGCAAACGGCCGCCTGCCCCGGGGTGACGGCCCGTTGCGGAACGTGGAGGCGAAGCCGCGCCTCGCCATTTTCTCCCGGGTAAAGGGTGGCGTCCGCGCCGGGGTGGGCGTAGCGGATCTTGACGCTGACTTCCAGCGGACCGGCCGGTTCGCCATCCAGCCAGTTGCAATGGTTGATCACGAACGATTCGGTCATCAGGTCCTCGGCTTCCCCGACGATGACGCTGTGCGTTTCGGGGTTGATGTCGATGACGTAAAGCGGCTTGGGCGAGCCGCCGGGCAGCCCCTTGCGCTGGCCGATGGTGAAGAGTTCAATCCCGTCATGGTCGCCGAGCCGTTTGCCGCTCTTGTCAAAAATGCCGCCGCGATGAAACGCCCCTTCGCCGAGGTGCCCACGCAGGAACGCCTTGTAGTCGTTGCCGGGGACGAAGCAGATTTCCTGGCTGTCGACCTTGGTGGCGACTTTCAGGCCGAGTTGCGCGGCGATTGCGCGGATTTCGGGCTTTTCCATCCCGCCCAGCGGGGTGAGCGCCCTTTGGAGTTGCTGCTGGCGCAGGCTGAAAAGGAAGTACGACTGGTCTTTGCGCAGGTCGCGCCCCTTGCGCAGCGTGGAGCGTTCCGGGCCGTGTTCGATGATGGCGTAATGCCCCGTCGCGATGTACTCTGCCCCGAGCGATTTTGCCTTGGCCCAGAGGTTGCCGAATTTCACCTTTTCGTTGCACATGACGCACGGGTTGGGCGTCCGCCCGGCCTTGTACTCGGAGGTGAAGTAATCAATCACCAGTTTTTCAAAATCGGTCGCTTCGTCGACCACGTAATGCGGGATGCCGATCGTATGCGCGACGCTGCGCGCGTCGGCAATGGCCGAGGGGCCGCAGCATTTGTCTTCCGCGCGGGAGATGCAATCCTGCGGCCAGACTTTCATGGTGACCCCCACGACATCATACCCCTGCTCTTTGAGCAGATAGGCTGCAACGGAAGAATCGACGCCGCCGCTCATCCCGAGGACGACGCGTGGTTTGGTGGCACTCATAGAACGGGATAGGATACACCTTCCCGCAGGAAGGTAAACCTTTTTAGCCTTCAGCTCCCTTTTCCCCTTTTTAAGGCCTTTTCGGGACCGCCGCCCCGTGGCGGGAGATGGCATCACAAATCGACAAAAAATCGCGTCACGCGCGGACAAGCAGATGCGCAAGCGCCATGCTAGGTTGGCGGGCATGAGCAGTCTCCACCCCCCTCTCATTGCCGACGATGTTTGCCGGAACCCCCCGACCATGAAGCCGCCCGCCGCGTTTCCGGATTCATCTTCCACCCGTCCAACCGCCCGTTGGCGCTGTATGATGAAAACGGCGGCTTGCTTTCTCGTGGCGGGTGTGGCCGCGTCCGGTGGCGCGGCGGAGGCAGCCGTGGTGGTCAGCTTTCATTCCGGAGGCTACGCCCTGACAAGATATGCGCACATGAGCGGCTACACCTCCGACACGTCCAGCGTGCCGTATTCGGATACCTCCTACCTGAGTCCTCCCGATGGCTCCAACTACAACCGTTCGTTGCCGGGTGCGCTCTTCTACGGCGGGGCCGCGACGGATGGCGCAGACGGTCTGACAACTTACCGCGTGGTGGAGGCCTCGGGCACCTGGACGGTGGACCGGATTTATGCGACCTCCTCTTCGGTCGACGCCACGGTGACCCAGGTCGTCGTCTGGAAGCAGGAAGATTTTCTGGAACTGACCACGGGTGAGGTCGCGTTCGATTCCACCACGAAGGTTTCCCTCACCCTGGCCACCGGCGGGAGCGGCCGCACGGCGACGGCGCGGCTTGTCATCCAGCGATCCGGAGACTACTACATCTCGGAAGTGATCGGAACGGCCTCTGGAACGCCGCTCTCCTCCATTGCAAACGTGGACCCCACCCAACTCGACTGGTTTCAGTACGACCCCGCCAATCTCGCGGTGATCGGAACGCAGGCAACGCTGCCGGATCTCGCCGGACTGACCGCCGTCGGCATCTGGGCGAAGGGAACCGGCACGGGGACGGCAGCGCCGGGCGTGGCATTTGGCGGACTCACCGTTGAGGCCGTTGCCGTCGTGCCGGAGCCGGGCGCGGTCGTGCTGACCGGGCTGGGCCTGCTCGGGCTGGTCGCCATCCGGAGGTACTCAGGTGCCTGATGGCTCCCGGCCCATGAGGCGGCGCTACACGGCGGGCTTTACCGTGACGGAAATGCTCCTCGTCCTCGGGATCGGCCTCGTCCTCGCTGTCTTGCTGGTGTCGGTAACCGGAGGGGCGATCCGCAGCGCCAATCTTTCCAAATGTGCCGTCCATCTTCGCAATATCTGGACGGCCGGCCGGAGTTACGCCGCGGATCACAACGGCGTCATGCCGCCCAATCAAGCCAACGGCACCATTTTTGCCGCTTCGCTCCGTCCGTATTTGGGCGAGGAAGGGTTGAGCAAGGCCAACAGCCTCAAGCATTCGATTCTGGTCTGTCCGGCGGACAAGGAGGTCTACGCTCCCGGCTATGGATTGAGCTACGCCCAGAATGGTTACATCGGCGCCGCCTCGGGCCCGGCGGCGACCCGGATCAGCAGGGTGGTCGCCTCCTGGGAGCAGCCCGCCAGGATGGCGCTCTATCTGGATTACGAATTGCACTACGTTGCCAGCGCGCCCACCTGGAAGGAGGAGAAGGTGGCGCTCCTCGCCCGGCGGCACGAGGGAAAAATCAATGTCGTCTTCGGCGACGGCCATGTCGAGGCGGTGATGATGACCCACCTCGACTGGAACGTGCCCAACCCGTTCTGGCAGGGCCGGTGAAGCTTTGACGAAAAAAAACCTTTATGAACCCCTCCCTCAAACGACTGGTTTGCCTCTCGGCATTTTTTACGATGTTCGCAACGGCCCGCGCGGAAATCGCGACGCAACGGCTCGCGGATTTTCGCCGCGTCGTGGTTGCGGACGACGCGCCGCCGGTGGCGCAATTTGCCGCAGAGGAACTGGCGCAATACGCCGGGCGGGTCGCCGGGCAGACGCTCGAAGTCGTACCGCTCTCCCGATACCAGGCGGACGCGGACGGTCTGAGCTTCTTCGTCGGGGAAGCCGCCGGTGAAAAAGCTCTCGGGCAGAAACCCGGCCCCTGGAAGATCGAGGAATGGCTGCTGCAAACCGTGCCGCAAGGGCTGGTGCTCGCCGGGGACGACCGGCCGGGCAAGGCGCTCTCGCTCAACATCGCTGCGGGGTCCCAACTCGCCGTCTACACCCTGCTCGACGAAACACTCGGCGTGAAATGGTTCTGGCCGGGGGCATTCGGCGAGCATGTACCGGCCCGCCCCGATGCGGAGCTGCCGGTTTTCCGGATCCGGCGCACGCCGGAGTTGATCATCCGGAGTTACTCCGTGGGCTACCCCGGAAAATACCACACGGAAGCCTTCAACGATGAAGCCCGGAAATGGAGACGCCGCACCCGGCAGGGATGGACGGCCCCGGCCGTTTTCGGGCACAGTTGGTATGGCGCTTTCGGCTTCGGCGACAAAGAGAAGACCGCCGAACTGGTGAAAACGCATCCCGAATGGTTCGCGCTGGTCAACGGCAAGCGTCGGCCTCCCCAGATGTGCACCACCAACCCCGAAGTGATCGAGCACATGGTCCACCACGTACTGGCCGACCGGAAGAACGCGATCAGCACCATTTCCCCGAGCGATGGCGGCGGTTTCTGCCAGTGTGAACGCTGCACCGCGCTGGACGTGCCCGGCCTGATGGCTTACGACGGCAAGACGCCTCAACTCAGCGACCGGATTTTCACTTACGCCAATGAAATCGCCCGGCGCGTCCGTGAAAAGGACCCGGCCAAGGGCGTCGGCATGTTTGCTTACACCTTCTACAATCAGCCGCCGACGCGCATCGAAAAATTCGAACCGAATCTTTATCTCTCCTTCGTGTATCCGGCGATGATCAATGTCGATCCGCAGATGCAGAAGGAATGGAAGGAGCTTGTCCTTGAATGGAAGAAGGTCTCGCCACATATCGTCATGCGCGAGGGCTGGGGCAACCATTACCTGCTCGACCTCCCCTTCCCCCATGAAGAGGAAATCATGACGGCCTTTTCCTTCGGCTCGGAATGCGGGTTTGTGGCCGCCTATGGCGAGGGTAGCAAGGCGTTTTCCACCCAGGCGCCCAACACCTGGGCCGTGATGCGGATGATGTGGAACCCGAAGCAGGATACGGCAAGTCTTATGCGGGAGTTTTACCGCATGGCCTATGGCCCTGCGGCGGACGCCATGCAGGCGTATTTCGGGACATTTCGCGACGCCATCCGGGCCAACTGGCCCAACCGCCGCCTGGTCGTGCCGACCCGGCGCATGGCCTACGCGAATCTCCTCAATTCGTGGGACATCCTCTACCCGCCCTCCGTGCTCGACGATGCGGAGAAATGCCTTGAGGAAGCCATCCGGCTAGCGCCTGAAGGGGAATATGGCGACCGCGTGGCATTCCACGGCTTCGGGTTCGAATACACGCGGACGCTGGTCGAACTGCTCCGCTGCTACCATGACCTTGCGAACCGGGGCGTGGACCTGGGCGGCTTCGTGAATTTCGAATCACTTCCGCACGACGAAGCAAAGGAAAAGGAACTGCTCCGCCGCGCTTACGAACTGGGCGAAAAACGTGAAACGCTGCTGCTGGCACACCGCGACCACGCGGCGATCGACGAGGGTCTTTACGCCTACGCCAACGACAAGGGCATCCGCCAGTGGCACGCCGCCGTGAAACAACGCCTGGACATCGGAACGCCGACGCGGTTGACGCTGGAAAGCTTGCAGAAACCGTGACGGGGTTCGTTCCATCGGGCAGGGGCGGCACGGGGTACGCTTAAGATTTGCCAAAGCCTTCCCGATTGAGCCACCATCCGCCATGTCCCTCCCACAGTGGAACGAGCCGCTTGCCGACATGTTGGAGGCCAAGCTCGTTTATGCCGTCGATTCCGAGACGCGGAACAAGACCTTTACCCATCGCCAGCCCGGGCTTGAACTCAATCTTACCTGCCAGGGCCGGGGCGCGCTCCATGTGGGCGAAGAGGTTTTTGCGCTCGCTGCGGGAACGCTGGTTTTCATTCCCGAACCCGCCGTCCACCGGCTCGAAGTCTACACGCCGGGACGCTATGTCCGCAGCGTCCTGTGCATCGCCCCTTCCGCCGGGGATGCGCGGCCCTTCACCCGGGCGCTCCGCCTCCTGCTGGACAAGCCCCCCTTCCTCAAACCGCGCTGCCTGTATCTCGATCCGGACTCCGCCCGCGAGGTGCGCAACCTGATTTCCCGTATCGCCACCGAGTCGCGGCGACAGGTCGACTGGTGGCAGGAAACCGCGCTGGGTCTCGCCTACGAACTGCTCGCCCTCTCCGCCCGGCTCGCCGCGCAGCCCCGGTCCGAGCAACCGCCCGGCGGACGCCTTGCGGACGAAACCGCCGCCTACGTGGCCGACCACCTCGACGAAGACCTTTCCGCCGCAACGCTCGCCCGCCATTTCGGCGTCAGCCGCGAACACCTGAGCCGTGTTTTCCGCCAGCGCTTCGGCATCACCTATCAACATTACGTGTTGAACCGTCGCGTGGACGCGGCCCGCCGCCTGCTCGCCGATACCCACGCCCCGGCCTCGCTGCTCGACATCGCGCTCGCCGCCGGGTTCCAGTCCCACGCCCATTTCAGCCGCGTCTTTCGCAAGCACGAGGGCATCACCCCCACGCAATTCCGCACCCTCCACCGCCACGGGAGCTGACATCACCAATCGACAAAAAATCGTGTCACGCGCGGGCAAGCAGGGGCGTCAACCCCGTGGTAGCCTGGGGCATGAGCAACACGTATCCCATCGTCGATTGCGATGTGCATCAGAACAACCCGACGATTGAGCAACTCGTCGGGTATCTTGATGAACCTTATCGGAGCGAGCTTTCCCGATATGGCTTCCGGCGGCTGGCCTCGGGAATCCGGGGCGAGGAAGGAGGCAATCGCCGCGATCTGGACGCGAAATCCTTTGGCGATCCCCACTATTTCCGTTCGGCTTTGCTGGACCGGTACGGACACCGTTTCGCCCTGCTTTCAGGCACGCAGGCCCCCATCGCGGGCATTCCCGATCCGGACTACGTTGATGCCATCTGCCGGGGGCTCAACCGCTTTTATATCGACCATTGGCTGCCCGTTGATGAACGGTTTCACCTCGGCCTCAAGGTCCCGCTTCAGGACCCGGCGGCAGCCGTGCGGGAGATCGAACGGCTCGCGGGCACGCCGCAGGTCGCAGCGGTCTGTTTTTTTGGCGCGGCCAACCGGATCGCCTTTGGCAATCGCTATTACTGGCCGATTTATGAAGCGTGCGAGCGGCATGGGCTTCCGATCCACATCCATCCCGCCACGGGAGCCACCATCACCAACGCCGCCATGACGCCCGCAGGCGAGGCGACGACCTACCTCGAAAGCCACGTCTGCCTGCCGCAGTTTTATATGGCGCAGGCGGCGAGCATGGTGCTCAACGGCGTATTCGAGAAATTCCCCGGCCTTCGCGTGATGCTCGTCGAGGGGGGCATCGCGTGGCTGCCGCACCTGCTCTGGCGCATGGATGCCGAGTTCAAGGCGCTCCGCCAGCAGGCGCCCTTTCTCAAGCGCATGCCCAGCCAATATGTGCGCGACCATATCCGCCTGACCACCCAGCCCATTGAAGAACCGGCAAAGGCCGAACACTTGCAGCAAATCTTCAATATGATCGATGCCGACCATATCGTCATGTATGCGAGCGATTTTCCGCACTGGGATTTCGATGAACCCACCAAGCTCCCGCGCATCCTTGGCGAAACGACCATTCGCCGCATCCTCCACGATAACGCAGCCGATTTTTTCAAACTCCCGGCCATGGCCGTGGCGTGATCCGGCGGGACTCGGAGATGATCTCCCGCGTTGGAACCCGGGGTGGCGATGGGGTTGGCAGGATGCGCCGGATCACGCCGGGTCCTTCTGCCGCCGCATGGTCTCCCCTTCGTTCCAGACCCCTTCCAGCAACATCCGGTGTTGCAGCGGGGGAATGCCGCGTTCGCCCCGGTGGATCATTTCGACCAGCATTTCCACGGCGACCCGGCCGACATGATGCAGATTCTGGTAAATGCCCGACTGGCGCGTCTCCATGGCGCTGTTGAGGCTCAGGGTCCCCAACTCCCCCGGGACCGACAACCCGGTAAACTCCGCGATCCACTCCAGCAGTGGCGTGACGCTTGCCATGACCAGATCGGGCCGGTGATCGGCCATCCATTGGAGGATCGCCGCACGCGCCCGGGGGTCGTCGCGGCCCGAACCGCTCGGCAGGATCAGCGGCGGGATGACCGGCAGGCGGGGGCGGCGCATCATTTCCGCCAGATAACTGCCGACCGTCGCGCCGTCCACCCGTTCGTTGGTCCGCTTGTGCAGGCAGAAGCCGATGCGGTGGTAACCCCGCTTGATCGCCTGGCGCACGGCAAGCTGGATCATCGAATAGTGGTCGTTGCCGACGGAGTGCAGCCGCGGCCATGCCAGCGAAGCGCCGATCGTGACCGCTGAAAACGGGCTCCAGTCCATGCGAATTCTGGCCCGGCTCCTCACCAACGGCAGAGGGGCTACCAGAATGCCCGAAATGCCGCGCGCGAGCAGCATTTTCGCGAAACGTTTGTGCGACATGGCGCTTTGCCGGAAGGGGAATTCTTCGAGCAGGTAGCCGAGTTCCTTTGCCCGCTGGCTGGCTCCCTCGAAAAAGCCGAAAAAAGGGTAGTTATTGCGGTAAAGCGAATGCCGGTCGTCCGTCAGCCACGCCAGCGTGGCGTGGAAGGTGGGCGAGCGCTGCGCCGTGCGATAGGCGGAGAGCGCCCGGACCATCGGGTCGGGGCGGTAGCCAAGCTGCGCGGCCATTTCCTGCACCCGGGCGCGCGTGCCGGCATTGATCCGGGGATCGTTCCGCAGCGCCAGAGAGATGGTGGAGTAATGCAGATCAAGCGCCGAAGCGATGTCACGAATCGTCACGCGGCGTTCCATGGGTGCAACGATGGATACGCCTGATCTTCGCGGATCACAAGCCGATTCGCTACCGATTTCAACAATTTGAATGAATGCCGGATTGCGACGGTTTCCACGCAACGTACCTTGAGCCTGCCATGACCCACCCCGAACCGCCCCTCCTTCCTGAAGCCCGCCGGATCATCTTCTGCGGAAAACAGCAGGTCCGGCTGGAACCTTTCGAGATCAAGCCACCGGGGGAGCACGAGGTGTTGGTCCGCATTCATCTTTCGCTCATGAGCACCGGTACGGAGAACATTGTTTTCAACCGGCTCTTTGATTCCGGAACCCATTGGGACCGTTGGGTGCAATACCCGTTTGCTCCCGGCTATTGCGCGGTTGGAACGGTGGAAGCTGTGGGATCGGGAACTTCGCTTCACATCGGTGATCGCGTGGCCGTGGGCCGAAACCATCGCTCCCATCATCTGGTTGAGGAAAGCGATTGCCACCCGATTCCGCCCGAAGTTCCGCTGGATCAGGCCGTTTGGTTTGCCTTGGCCAAAATTGCCTTCATGGGCGCAAAAGCGGCGGAGTATCGTCTGGGGGATCGCGTGCTGATCATCGGAGCCGGGCCAATCGGCCAGATGTCGGTCCGATGGGCGCGTGCGGCGGGGGCTTCTTCCATCACCGTGGTGGACACGCAGGCCAGCCGGTTGACACTGGCGGGCCAGGGTGGAGCGACCGCCACCATCGCGGCTCCCGTCGGGCAGGCCCGGGAGGAAATTCTCGCCGCCAATCAGGGACGGCTGCCGCGCGTCGTCGTGGATTCCACCGGCAATGCCAAAGTCTTCGAAAGCGCATTGGAACTAGCGGACCGATTTGGAACGGTCATCCTTCTGGGAGATACGGGCCAGCCGCGGATGCAGCATCTCACCGGCGATGTCATCACCCGGGGGTTGACCCTTCGCGGCGCACACGCCGGTCATGCCACCGCGGAGTGGAACGACACTACCATCAACCGGCTTTTTTTCGACCTCGCAAGACGGGGCGACTTTCCGCTTGCCGGGTTGAATACCCACCGGTTCACCCCGGACCAATGCGAGAAAGCCTATTGCGTAGCCCAACGCGACCGCGCCGCTACGATGGGGATTCTCTTTGACTGGATGGGGTGAGCGAAAACGAGAGCCACTTCCATAAAAAACAAGCCGCCACTGTTTCGTTTCCAACCCTTTTGAAAAGAATGACTGATTACCCCTCGACCTGCCTTGACCCTGCCATGAGCCTACCCGAAACACCCCCTCCCCCCGCCCGAAGACGATCTTTCCCTGCCGGAACCCTGGTTTTGCTGGCTCTGGTCGTAATGGCGTTCCTGACGGTCGCCGCCTGGGCGAAACCTGAATCGCAAGCAGCGCGCCCGGCCAAATGGCGCATCATCTTCAACAACGACGGCGGCGATGTCTCGACGCTGGGAGGTTCCAACGTTCCCCGGATCGAAAATCCGCCTGATGCCGCGCAGGAACTGATCCGCCGCCGCACCCGGGGAATCGAGCAATTCAAGGTGACGACGATTTCCTATTGTACGGCGTGGAGCTTCGGCCTGGTGCTCCATCGCTCGGAAGTCGCCCGGCAGATGCAGCGTCGGCACCGGCCCGATGCGCTGGTCGAAAAGCTCGCGGAAAAAGGAACCGATTCGCTCAAAGTCATGGCCGACTACTGCCGGGCCCACGATCTGGAGCTTTGGTGGTCGATGCGCATGAACGACACGCACGATGCCTATTACCCCGAGAACATTCCGCTCTCGCAATTCAAGAAGGACCACCCCGAACTCCTCCTTGGCAAACCGTCGGAAAAGCTCCCTTTCGGAGCCTGGACGCAGGTCAACTATGCCAGCGAAGAGGTCCGTGCCTTTGCGCTGGCGATGATCTCGGAGGTGCTTGATCGCTATGCCGTCCACGGGATCGAACTCGATTTTTTCCGGCACCCGGTCCTCTTTCCATCGGTGGCGCAGGGAGGAGAGGCAAGCGACGCGGACCGGGCCGCGCTGACCGGCTTTCTCCGCGCCGTCCGCGCCCGGGTCGACGAACACAATGCCCGGCTGCCCGCCGGAGAGCGCAAGGTGGTTCTGGGGATCAAGACGCCGGATTCCCCCGACTATTGCTACCGGATCGGGCTCGACCTGGAAAACTACCTGAAGCTCGGGCTGCTCGATTTTTGCGTGTTTGGCGGCTACTTCCGGCTCGCACCATGGTCCCGAAGCGCCGAACTGGCGCACCAATACGGGGTGGCCGCTTATGCGTCGATCGACCGTACGGCGGTTCAGATTCCCAAGGAAGCGTTAAAGGAAGAGCCTGACCGGCACCGTCGCTATGGATGGATCACCGGCACGCAGGACTACCACCGTCCCCCCTTTTTTCGACGGCACGACGTGGAGACCTACCGCGGGCGAATCCTGAGCGCCATCGCACAGGGGCACGACGGCATCGAACTCTTTAACCTCTTCAACCTCGACCACCCCCTCTTCGCGGAGCTTGCCGACCTGGAGACAATGGCTTCCCGGCCCGCCAAGTATTTCCATATGGCGCGGGGCACGCAGCAATCGCCCTCGCAGTTTATCGACGGGGGCAATACCTTCTTTGAAGAGCCGATCGTCTCTCCCGGTTTCCCCAAGGCGATCCCCCCTGCGGGCCTGCCGCTCAAACTGGTGACGCGCCTCCCCGCCAACGGCTGGAAGGGAAGCGCGGAACTGCTCGTCGACGGCACCGGCACCGGCCCGCACGCGGGAAAGATGACGGTGCTTTTCAACGGAGAGGCGCTCACGCCGGAGCCGATCGCCGTCCGGGACGAAGTGATCCTGAAAGTGCCTGCCGCCGCCGTGCGCAACGGGGAGAATCGGATTACCCTGCAACCGGCTGACGGCGGCACGGGGGTGCTGGTGCGCGACGTGATGTTGCGCATTGCGCCCGAAAGCCCGGAACCCGCCAAGGCGGCCGCCCGCTGAAAAAGAAGAACCGCGCCGACCCGCCTTGAACGCATTTCAACAATTTGAAACTCCCGGCGCTTGTCGTCCGCCGGGGTGTTGGCCATGTTGCTCGCCATGACGTGCACCCCCGCCACGCGTTCCCGCTCCGCTCCCGCCAGGGCGTGCCGGGGCGCTGCCTTTACCGCCCTGGAGCTGGTGGTCGCGGTGGCGATCGTGGCGGCGCTGGTCGCCCTCGTTTTCCCGGTGGCCTCGCGCGTTTCGGAGGGGCGGACCGCCGTCGTCTGCCTGAACCGGATTCGCAACATCGGGCAGCTCATGAGCCTTTACATCAGCGAAAACCCGCGGCCGCTCTCCCACTGGTACTACGGCGCGCAGGTCAAGGAGATCTCGGTTCACTGGCAGCATCCGCTGATCCTCGGCAACTACATCACGGCCCGGGAACTCACCCGGCAGCGCTGCCCGCTGATCCCGCCCGACCATGCCTATAACGTGGACCACTACGCCTTCAATCTGGGCGACCCTTACGGATACACCGAAAAGCTTTCGCCGGAGATCACCGGCGGCCATGCCAACAGCCTTCGCTATATCCTCAACACCCGGGCTCATCCCGAACCTTCCCGGAGCATTCTTTTCGCCGATGCCTGCACCAAGACGGTCGGGACGATGCGCCTCTTCCCTTCGGGTGTCGCCTCCGACGGGCGGATTCAGCTCCGCCACGGCGGGCGGGCCTCGCTCTTTTTTCTCGACGGCCATGCGGAACTGGCCGACCGGAACCGTCTGGCGGCCCTTGGCATCAGCGAAATCTATACGGCCGACTACCGCAAGGAGATCCTCAACACCCATCCCTAGACCATGAAAACTCCGGAACCGATGAATCGCCCCTTCTTTCGTACCCTTTTACTCGCCGGTGCTCTCGCCCTGCTCCATCCCGCCGCCCATGCCGCCGACGGCACCTGGTCTTATGCGGGCAACGGAGACTGGTTTGACGAAGACAACTGGGAATTGCAGACGGTGGCCGACGGTCCCGGCGCGGTGGCCCATCTCGCCGGAACCTCGGGGCGCACCATTGCCATCGCCGGAACCGGGGAGAGCGTGACCCTGGGAGAAATCGCCCTTGATGCGCTCGCCGTCGGATGGAGACTGGAGAGCGGCACGATCATTCTCAACTCCGGCACCCCTTCCGTGAAGGCGCTGATTTCGGGCACCAGCACTTCCAGCGGCACGACCCGGCTGACCATTGATTCCAGGCTGGAAGGAAGCAGCGGCCTGAAGATTACCGGAGGTCGCTACATTTTCTCCAATACGGGCAACACCTTTACCGGCGGGGTCGAACTCTCCACCGGGGCTGTCGTCCATGTCTATGCCGGGGCATTTGGCACCAACCAGATTACGATGGCCGATTCGGGAGCCCAGTTGCAGCTTCGGGGAGGCGCCCACTCCAACGCGATTCTTCTCGGGGCTGACAACACCCTCATTGCCGCGGGAACCAACGGGGCGATTCTTTCGGGAACGATCAGCGAAGCGGTCGCCGGGACGGCGGTGAGACTGCTCAACAACACCACCAACTGCCTGCTCGAAATCTCGGGAAACAATAGCTATAGCGGCGATACCACACTCGGGGGCACCGGCACCACTGCAAATACGACCGTCCGCATCTCCAGCGCGACTGCGTTCGGGCTCGCCTCGACGGCGGCCAACGTCTCCTTTACGGCGGGCAGCGGCTCCACCTCGACCCTCGAACTGACCAACAACATCGACGTCAGGAACCGGAACCTGACGCTGGCGGGCTCCGGTCGCGACGCCAAAGGCTCCCTGCGCAACCTGACCGGCGACAACCAATGGAGCGGAAACGTCGCCCTCGGTGCGCTCGCCCATGCCACCGTCGGCGTCGAAGCCGATACGACGCTAATCATCGGCGGCGTGGTTTCAGGCGATTCCGAAGGGGGCCTCGTGAAAGTGGGCGACGGGACGCTGGTCCTCAAAAACGCCAACACCCATGCCACCGGCACGGTGGTCGAAGCAGGGCGGCTGGTCGCCTCGCACGACCAGGCCGTGGCGGGCGGCGACCTCGCGCTCGGGGAGGAGACCGTGCTTTCGATCACCACGGGGGTGCAACTCGCGGTAGGGAACCTGACCCTCGGCGAGGGAAGCGGGCTGGAGTTTCACCTCGGGGCGGAGGCAACGGCGACTTCGCTGGTGCTCGCCCCCGGCGGCAGCCAGACCGGCAGCGGCACCCACCTGATCGACATCGTCAACCACGGCGGTCTGGCCCTACAAAGCTATACCTTGATCACCGGAGCTTCCGAAGCATTTGAGGGGACCGATTTCCTTCTCGGCAACACGCCGGAAGGGTTTTCGGGTACGCTTCTGTGGGAGGAAGGGGCGCTGACCCTTCATGTCGCCGCCGTCCCGGAACCGACCTCCGCCGCGCTCGTCGGCCTCGGCCTTGCTGCATTCGCCCTTGGCGTCAACGCCCGCCGCCGGTTCGCCCGTTCGCATTCGCTGGTAAAGGCGTAAACTCTTTTTTCACCGCCATCTTGAAACGAACGCACGCCCTTCCGCGCCGCCGCCGGAGCCGATGGCTGCCCCTGCTGGCGCTATTTCTGTGCCTGGCAGGGTGCATCCCGCCCCGGAGCGATGAACGGACCACGCTTCTCTACGCCTTCTGGGGTTCGCTGGCGACGCAGGCGCTCGACGAGGAGATCGTCCGGCGCTTTGAAGCGGAGAACCCCGACATCAAGGTTGAAATGTTGCCGATCGGCGCACGCTATACCGACAAGCTACAGGCGATGTTTGTCGGCAAGGTCGCGCCCGATGTCATGATGATCGGCCTGGAAAGCTATACCGAATGGCTCAACAAGGGATTGCTGGAGCCGCTCGACGATGTGCTGCCGCCCGACCGGCGCGCGCAACTGATGCCGGTCGTCAGGGAGATCTTTGAGCGCGAGGGGCATTTTTACGCGATCCCGATTCACGCGGGCGGGCACGTGATGTTCGTCAACCTCGACGCGCTGGAGAAAGCCGGGCTTTCGCGCGACGACCTCGCCTCCTGGGAAAACATCCTCAAAATTGCCCCCCGCCTCAGTTCCCGGCATGGCGACCCGCAGGCGTTGACCGACTACGCTACCATGGTCCCGATCCCGATCACCATGATCTGGTCCTTCGGCGGGAAGCTTTTCGACGATCTTCGCCACCCCCGGAAGGTAACCGTCAACACTCCTGAAACCAGGGCGGGCCTCGGGTTTCTCCGCGCCCTTTCGCAGAGCCGCCCGGTCGTGCCGATGGAGATGGCGGGCGAACAGGGAGGGTATACGCTTTTTCGCGACGGGAAGGTCGCCCTCTATTGCAATGGCCGGTGGGTGACGCCGGAGTTGGAAGGAGCGACCCGGTTCCGCTGGGATGTCGTCCCGTTTCCAAAAGGGGGAGCCGGTTCGGTGACCCGCCTCTACGCCAGCGGCATGGGCGTCTGGAGCGGGAGCCGCAGGAAGGAAGCCGCGAAACGGTTTGTGAAATTCTACACCTCCAAACGGGGGATCGATACCCTCCTTTCCGGCGGACGCTATACGCCGGTTTACCGCGACTGGGCGTATGGCGACGACTTCCTCAAGCTGCGCCCGCCTGAATCAATGCAGGTTTTCTCTGAAACGATGGAGAAAGGGCGCGCGGAGGTGCCGCTCAACGCCCCCGGTTCGCTGGAGGTCGACACACTGGTGCGCGGTCGCATGGAGGAGTTGATCTCGCAGCCCGATCTCCCCGTGGAGACGGTGCTGGCCGGGTTGGAGGGCGATCTCGAACATTGGCTCCAACGCCGCCGGAGACTGGGGAAGGATTCGCAAGACAGATGAAAAAGCAATTTCAGGACCGGCTGGCCGTCGTCAGCTTTCTGCTGCCCAACTTCCTCGGGTTTCTGGCATTCACCGCCGGGCCGGTCCTCTTTGCCGTGGCGCTTGCCTTCTGTTCGTGGGATCTGGTCAGCCGCCCGCGCTTTGTCGGGCTGGCGAATTTTTGGGAACTTCTCGGGTTCCATGCCACGGTGGAGGGGTGGCGGCCGAATGATCCCCATTTCTGGAAGTACCTCTACAACACGCTTTTTCTGATGATGATGCTGCCTGTCAACATCCTCGGCTCGCTCGGCCTGGCGCTGGCCATCAATCAGAAGCTGCGCGGCACCTATTTCTACCGTCTGGTCTTTTTTCTGCCGAGCATCCTTTCCGGCGTGGCGATCTTCTATCTCTGGCGCTGGATGTACAACCCGCACCTCGGGTTGATCAACAGCGTGCTCGGCAGCATCGGCATCGCGGGGCCCAACTGGTTGAGCGATCCCCGGTGGGCCAAGCCCGCGCTGATGTTGATGGGCGGCTGGCTGAGCATCGGCGGGACGAGCATGATCCTCTACCTCGCCGCTTTGCAGAATGTCCCGGCGGAACTGACCGAAGCCGCCGCCATCGACGGCGCGGGCGGCTGGCAACGCTTCCGCCATGTCATCTGGCCCTCGGTCGCCCCGGTCACCTTTTTTATCCTGACGATGGGGTTGATCTACGGCTTCCAGTCCGGTTTTGAGACCGCCTACATCATGACGGGCGGCGGTCCCTTCGGCACGACGACCACGCTCGGCTACTATGTCTATAACAAGGCATACGTGGAGTTCGAAATGGGGTACAGCGCCGCCGTGGCGTGCGTCATGTTTGCGCTGGTGTTCATGGTGACGCTGGTCAACTGGAAACTCAACGGGAGAAAGCTCGCACTATGAAACGTTTGCCCTCTCCGCTCTGGCACCTGCCGCTCCTCGCCCTCGCCGCCACGATGCTGATGCCGCTGGCGTTCATGGTCAGCACCGCCCTTTCCAGCCACGAAACCAGCCTGCGCGCGGTCGACTCCTTTCTGGAACTGCTCTGGCCCGCAGAGTGGAACTGGAAAAACTTCGCCGCCGTCTGGGAGGTGGTCCCGTTTCTGCGTTTCTATATCAACAGCCTGGTCGTGGCCGTGCTCGCCACGGCGGGGCAGGTCTTCACCAGCGCCTGCGCCGCCTACGCTTTTTCCCGGCTGGAATGGCGCTGGCGCGACCGGCTTTTCCTTGCCTACCTGGCGACGATGATGGTCCCGGGCGTGGTGACGATGCTACCCAATTTCATCGCCATGAAACTTCTCCCCGAAGTGCTCGGCGCCCTCTTCCCGGGGGTCAACTGGCTCGACTTTCGCTACCTTGGCGGCACGACCGACGCCCCGTTCTTCGGCCGCCTGGCGGGGCTCGACTCGTACTTCGCCCTGATCGTCCCCGCGATGTTCTCCGCCTACGGCACCTTTCTGCTGCGCCAGTTTTTCATGGGCCTGCCGAGGGATCTCGACGAAGCCGCCATGATCGACGGCTGCGGCCACGGCGGCATCTTCTTCCGGATCATCCTCCCCCTTTCGCTGCCGGCGCTCGCCACGCTGACGATCTTTACCTTCATGGGCAACTGGGGTTCGTTCCTCTGGCCGCTGGTGGTGACCAACAGCAAGGCCTTGCAGACCCTCCCCCTCGGCCTTCAGGCGTTTCAGGGGCAGTACGGTTTCGAGTGGCACCTGATGATGGCGGCCTCCCTGCTGATGCTCGCGCCGATTGTCCTGATCTTCCTCTTCTGCCAGCGGTTTTTTGTTTCGGGGCTCACGACCGGAGCCGTGAAGGGGTAGGGATCGAGAGCGCCTCGTCGGCGACGATTTCAAACGACCGCAGGCGCGCCGTGGTGTCGGCGATGTTGGTGACGATGATCACCTCATCCGCCTGCGAATGCCGGGCGAAGCGCTCCACTTCGGCGCGGATCGTTCCCGGCGTGCCGATGGCGGAGTAATGGAGCATCTGCTGCGCATGGCGTCCGGCGGGGGAGGCAAAGAGCGCCTCCTCGTTCACAACGGGGGGCGGCTCCCCCGTGCGGGTGATCAGGTGGAGCGCCATGTTGCGCAGGTGGCTGCGGTAGAGGCGCGCGGCTTCGTCGGGCGAGTCCGCGGCGTAGACGTTCATGGCGGTGATCACGTACGGCGCGGCAAGCTGCTCCGAAGGGCGGAACTCCCGCCGGTAGAGGGTCACGGCCTCCTCCAGCGAACCCGGGGCGAAGTGCGAGGCAAAGGCGTACGGCAGCCCGAGCGCGGCGGCGAGTTGCGCCCCGAAAAGGGAGGAGCCGAGGATATAGAGCGGCACGCGGGTGCCGGTCGCCGGGACCGCCTCCACCTTCTGACCCGGTTGGGCGGGGCCGAAGAGCGCCTGAAGTTCCAGTACATCCTCCGGAAACCGGTCGGCGGCGTTCGGGGAGCGGCGCAGGGCGGCGAAAACGGGGTGATCGCCCCCGGGGGCGCGGCCGAGGCCGAGGTCGATCCGCCCGGGGTGAAGCCGTTCGAGCGTGCCGTACTGCTCGGCAATGACGAGCGGCGAATGGTTGGGCAGCATCACTCCGCCCGCGCCGACCCGGATGCGCTCCGTATGGGCGGCGATATGCGCGATCAGGACCGCGGGCGAGGAGGAGGCGATCGTGAGCAGGTTGTGGTGTTCGGCAAACCAGTAGCGCAGGAAACCGCGCTCCTCGGCATACCGGGCCACCTCCACGCTGGCGCGGAAGGTGTCGCTCGCGGTGGTCCCTTCGACAATGGTGGCAAGGTCCAGAATGGAAAGAGGCAGGTTCATAAGTTTCCTTTCAAGGGACACCCTTTCGGCGTTTCGGCAAGGGCAAAGACACCCTCGCCCCGTTCCTGCGGATGCCAAAAGGCGCGGTCGGGGTCATTTTTTCCCGTCCTTTCGCCGGTTTTCGCCGATTTCATGGCGAAAAGCAGCCGGTTTTGACGCATAAACCTTTTCTTGAACCTCGGGAGCGCCGTATGATCGCCTGCTTTGATCTCCCTAACCACCATCATGAAAAAGAAGCTTCTCACCCTCGCCCTCGGCTGTGCCTTCACCCTGGGTGCCGCGCTCGGCACCGGTTTCGCGCAAGCCACGCCGGACATCAACTTTGACGAACCCGACGCCAGCACCGAAGGCGAGGTCAACCTGAACACCCTCGAGATCGATACCAGCTACGTCTTTTCGAGCGGGATCGAGTTTGCGAGCAAGGAAGTCGGCCGCGGCAGCGCGATGCACAACTTCTTCGAGTACATCCGCCGTGTGCCGATCCAGGGCCAGTGGTATTTCCAGGTCGGCGCGACCTACGATCGCTTTGACTTCGGCGGCTCGGCCACGTCGCTGCTCCCCACCACGCTGCAATCGATCAACGTACCGGTCGGCATCTCCTACATCTTCGAAGGGCACGTCGGCTTCCTCGCGCAGGTCCGCCCGGGGTTGAACTTCGAGCACGACATCACTTCCGGCGCGTTCGACATCCCGTTTGAAATCGGCAGCTTCTACCCCTTCATCGACAAGAAACTGTACGGCGTCTGGGGGGCCGCCACCTCCATCCTCCGCGACTGGCCGGTCATCCCGATGGTCGGGATTATCTGGATTATCAACGACGATTTCCGCGTCATGGGGTATCTGCCCGAGCCGAAGATCATCTACCAGGCGAATGAAAATCTGGAAATCTGGGTCGGCGGTGAGTTCATCGGCGGCTCCTACAAGGTCGGTCGCCGCGCCGACAGCCGCCTCTCCAACACCGTGGTCGACTACACGGAATACCGCGTCGGCGCCGGGTTCACCTACGAGCCGCGCGACAACTGGGAAATCACCCTCGCGGGCGGGTGTGCGATTGACCGCGAGTTCGACTTCCACCGCGCCAACCAGGTTTACAGCTCCGACGCCGCGCCCTACATCCGCTTTCAGGTGAGCGGCGAGTTTTAAGGCCAATACCGGTTGACCTGACGCGCGGAGGCAACCCCTGGAGGGTTAAGCCTCCGCGCCGACCGCGGCGTTGGACTTCGACGCCGCGCCATTCTCCCGCCTCCGCCTCAAACGCGCGGCGGAGCGCGGAAACCGCCGGGTCAATGCACCCGGATGACCACGCTTTCCGCCCCCCCATCGCGGGCGGCGATCCGGTTGCGGACAAAGGCGACGATCTCTTCGCGCAACGTTTCGCACTGGCGGGTCCAGACCTTCCGGGCCTGGAGGACTTTCACGCAGGAAGCGAGGTCGTTGAGTTCGAAGAACGTCGTCCCCCGGGCGAGGTACGCCTGCAAGCGTCGCTCCAGCAGGCGGAAAAAGAGAAGTTCGTAGCCACTGCCGACCTCGCGGGCGAGCGTTTCGAGCGACAACGCCGCGCCCGGCGCGCCGAGCGCCAGGTGCGGGACCACCTCCGCATAACCGATCGTCTCCAGCGCGGAACGGATCGCGACGTGGAGTTGTTCGAGCGTGATGATGCTCCCCGAAAAGCGAAGCGAAAGGTACGCGCTCACGCTGCCGACGACATGCTCCGCCAGCCACCACTTCTGGTAACCGGCGCGCCCCGCCGCCTGCGCCACCGTCCGCAGGAGCCACGCCCGATCAAACGCCACAACGTCGCCATCCTCCAGTTCGATGAGCGGCATTCCGTCGATAAGCGCGATCATAAGCGGTTAGAAGAGTTCCGTCTGGTGAATGTTCGGTTTGATGCGGCGTTCGAGGCTCTGGATTTCGTCGATAAACTCGCCAATATCCTGAAAATCGCGGTAGACCGACGCGTACCGGACGTAGGCCACCTTGTCCAGCGCGTGCAGGCGTTCCATCACCTTGCTGCCGATCTCACTGGAGGCGACCTCGCGGCTCGGTCCCGCCTCCAATTCGGATTGGATCTCCTCAACGGTCTTCTCAATCGCAGCGGCAAGGATCGGGCGCTTTTCGCACGCCTTGCTGATTCCGGAGATCAGCTTGCTCCGGTCAAACGGCTCGCTGCGCCCGTCGCGTTTGATGACCCGCAGGAGCGCCCGCTCGATCGCTTCATACGTGGTGAACCGGTGCAGGCAGGCCGTGCATTCGCGCCGACGCCGGATCGCCTCCCCGTCTTTGGAGGAGCGCGAATCGATCACCCGATCTTCAAGGTTTCCGCATTTGGGGCAACGCATGGCGTCCACCAAAATGCCCTAAAAAAAGAGTGAGCACAACATCTTGTGGCCGGAAGTTTTGCAGCCCACAACTTCCGCCTTTCCGATCCGCTTTTTTCTCAGGTATCGGTTCTCCTTTTTGGGATAACAAGGTTTTACCATGGTAAAAGGTCTTCCTATTGGATGCCATTTCGCTACAATTCGAAACGTTTCGATTCTTTCCCATTCAAATCTTGTTGTCATCCCATGATTGAAGTTTTCGACCAACGGATCGTCGGGCCGGAGCGATGTTTTGCGGCCTGGCCGACTCTCGCCCGATGCCGGAAGAGCCGGGAGCTTTTTGCGGTTTGCTCCGCGCAACGGCATTACCATGTCTGCCCGTATGGCCGCGTTCATCTTTGGCGGTCGGCCGACGAGGGGCGGACTTGGACCGGCCCGTCGGCCCTGACGCAGGGACCTCTGGATGACCGCGATGCCGGCATGGTCGAGGCCGCCGACGGTTCGCTGGTGGTGACCTGGTTTTCAAGTCGCAGCTTCGAGACCCTTCTCCATCAGGCGTTCGACCCTTCCGGGCCGTACACCCGGGAGGAACTCGTCCAATGGGCTGCGATCCGGGATGCGCTCGACGAGGAGACCCGGACCCGGGAACTCGGCTGCTGGGCCGTCGTTTCCAGCGACGGCGGGGAGACCTGGAGCGAAAAGGTCGATACCGTGGTCGGCAGTCCGCATGGGCCCATTCTGCTTTCCGACGGTCGCCTTTTCTACGCCGGAAAATTCAGCACCGGCGGAGAGCTTGGCTACAAAGGCGGGCCGTACCAGGGGCGGATTGGCGCCGCCGAATCGCTCGACCACGGAAGAACCTGGCGGGAGCTTTCGGAAATCACGCCGATGCCCGAGCACCGTGCGCTCGAATACCATGAACTGCACGCCGTCGAAGCCGCCGATGGCAGGATCATCGTTCAGATCCGCAATCATCAGGAGCCGCATCGCTGTGAACTTCTGCAAACCGAGTCATTCGACGGCGGCCACACCTGGGCGCAACTCCGCACCACGGGCCTTTGGGGCTATCCCAGCCATCTCGTGCGGCTTGGCAATGGCAACCTCCTTTGCACCTACAGCCACCGGCGCGAGCCGAGAGGAAATCGCGTCGCGATCAGTACGGGTCACGGGGTCACTTGGTCCCAACCCGTTGAGCTTACCTCCGGCGGAGGAAAAGACTTCGGCTATCCGAGCACCGTGGAACTCGACTCGGGCGACCTTCTCACCCTCTGGTACGACCGCCAGCCACACGAGCGGGACGCGCGCCTCCATCTGCTGCGCTGGCGCTTGAGAGCCTGAATTTTTCTTTTGACATCACTGGATCCTTACGGTTTACTCCGGTATTCGAATCGTTTCGAACAAAGTTGAAAATGTTCGAAATCAACCTGCCGCCGATCGCAACTTCAGATCCATTTTTTTATCGGGTTTCGAATCGTTTCGAATCAATAAAACCCGGCCTTCTCCCCATCTTCTTCCCATGAAACTGCTTCCTCTCCTCGCTCTTTTTTCCCTGATGGCCCCCGTCCTGAAAACG
>DATMFV010000034.1:0-18422 GCA_035555975.1 Chthoniobacteraceae bacterium | reverse complement strand
GGCCCCGGAGAGGTCGGCCCCGGAGAGGTCGGCCCTGGAGAGGTTGGCCCTGGAGAGGTCGGCCCCGGAGAGGTCGGCCCCGGAGAGGTCGGCCCTGGAGAGGTTGGCCCCGGCGGCCTTCGCCTTCAAAACGGCGTCCATCAGGGAATGGGCTTCGCCCTCCCAGATGATAACGGAGTTGTCCCAGCGGTTTGTAATCTTAATGGTCGGCATGGTTTGTTTTCTGGCTATCCCCGGTAGTAGGCGAGGATTTTGGTTTTGGGTTTGGTGCGGCTTCCCCGACCGGCTGTATAGCCAAGGGAGAAGGCAATGAAGGTCCAGACAAGGGCGCTAAAGAGAAGGGGAACAATCATAGATGAGCTTGAAAGATTTCGGGCTGACCAGGGAGCCGGTGACTTCGTAGATTCGAGCGGCTTGCGACTTCATGCTTTCGAGAGTGGAATCGAAGGCGCGTGAAACGTGAATCCAGGTGACGCCTTGGTCGCGGGTGATCGGGGCAAAGAACTCGATATAGCCGTCGTCTTTGCCGTACCATCGGCAGACCGCGAACTCCCGGCTATTCATCGCCTTCCTCCTCTTCGTAGGGCTTGACTGGCACGATGCGGCTCTTCGGGCGGTAGATAGTGATCTGATAGCGACCAGTGGCGACCAGCAAGGCATCCGGCATGTTTTCGATCCAGTCAGCGAGAAGCTTGCCTTCTCCTTGTTCAAATCGCGTTGAAACCGGAGCGTGAGTGCCGGGCTTTTCCCAGGCGTCGATCAAACCGAGTTGTTTGGCTTCGTGGACCCCGTAACACTGAAACGTGTAGGTCGGGCCTCTCAAGGTCACTTCATGTGGCATCAGGCGATCTCCTCTCTGATAAGCTCGACGCGTTGACCGATCATGGTGACTTCGCCGTTTCGCCACATGCCGTTGATGAGGTGAGCCCCATCCTTGAAGGTCTTGCCGGTGCGCTTCGACCATTCGGTCACAAGCTTTACCAGCTTCCATTCTGTGTTGGGTTCGCCGAGCAAGTCAGCGAATACCGATTTCAATTCTTCGGTTTCGAGGGTGTTCATGGCTAGCGAATCGACTTAAACTTGACGGGTTTCGCTTTCCCGAAAGCGCCCGTGCTGGCCCTCCGGTAAAGCTTGGGGTGACGGTTTTTGAGGAGGCCGGGGCTGTTAAATCCTTGCGTGCGCAGGAAGTCTTTGTAATGGGCGTGTGGGTTTTTCATGGTTAAAACTTTGCATCCTTCCGCTCCTTGTCCTTGTGTGCCCAGAGATCGGAAACGCGAAACTCGAGGTCTTTCCCTTTACCGGGGTAGTAAGGAATCATGCGGAGTTCCGCGAGGTTGCGGAGGCTTGAACGAGTGGTGTTAATGATGCGCGCCGCTTCGGTCAGGCTGACATAGCGGTTGCCTTCGGCGACCCGCTGGCTGGCTTCCGCAATTTTGATAGCGACGACTTCTGAAAAATTGTCGGGAAGCTGGATCTGTACGGCAATAGCCGTCACGTCTTGCTTTCGGGTTCTAGCCGACGCGCTCATTACTCGGTCTCCTGAATGCGCTTTTGCTGCTCTTCGCCCCCCTGCTTGACGCGTAGGAGAAAGCGAGTCGATCCATCCTCAACCGAGTCCCAGTCGAATCCGTATTCCTTGCCGAGGATAAAGAAAAGCATCGAGCACGATGGCGTTGATAGAGCGTTGACGCTCAGAATAATCCATCCCTCTTTGAGGAGTTCGTTGACTGCATCCTGATCAGAGAGCGTCTTGATTTCTGATACGCGTAGATATTGATTTTGCATGGCTCTTTTCTACACCGGGTTTTTGGGGATTTTTGCTAGTGCGCGATTTACGCTTGAAGATGCGCGCTTTACGCGAGAAGGTGCGTGATTTTCCCGTTGACGCTATTCTAAAAGACGTTGCTCTTCCGACGTAAGCGCTTCCGTTGGGTTGGCGATCTTGACCAACAGAAGAACCAACTTCACCTCGCTCCTCGTGTACTCCGAGCGGAGGGCGCGCTTGTCGAAGAACTTCACTCCCTCCAACAGCCGCCCGCGCACAAGCTCGCGGACACGGTCCGTGATGTACGGCTGAAGAACTTCGTATTGGGCGGCTGATGGAGTCATGGCTTCAGGGCGAGCGGGTGCCTTGTTGCTCGGAGAGAGCGGATTTCAGTGGAGGGGATTATGCGAGCGTGATGATGCGGGTCCGGTGGGTTTCTCCGGCAACGATCAGCTTTCCGGCTGATAGCAGTTCTTTGATCGTGCGGTATCCCATCGACCGCGCGCAACCGGTTTGCTGACACCAACGATTGAGCAGGTCAAGCGATGCGATCTTCCCGGCTTTGGAAGCGATCTCCAGCATCGGGGAGGAATGATCCCGCTTCGGCCTTGGGAGCCTAGGGGTACCCTGTTGCCGCTGGCGACGGTGCGCCATCGACCGGACCATCTCGCTTGCGACCTGGGCGGCGACATCATGGGAGACGTGCTTTTTCCGAAGCTCTTTCATGAGGAGAAAAAGCTCGTTGACCGGCTCGCTTTTGGTGATCCTTTGCGGCGCTTCATACCGGCCCGTTTGCCGGATCGCCGGGAGAACTTCGGCGGTGACCCACTTTCGGAAGGTCTTCGCTTCGGGCTTCCTTGATTTGAAAATCAGGGCGTAGAGGCCGGATTCGGTGATTCCGTTCATTGTCTGGTTGCCTCCAAGGGTCCGCACAATAAGCGGACCCTTTTCGTCTTCATCCAGAGATCGAAGCGCGGAGGTTACATCGACGATCTCCAACACCCGGCAAACGTCGGCGGCGACGAAGAGCGGGGCGTCCGGGGAGCCGTAGACCCTGATCGGGTTTCCGGCGAAGTCTTGAAGGGATAGAAGGGTGTTATTCATAGCGTTAACGGATGTTTTTGAAGTTGGCGCAAAAGAGGCATGCGCGTTGCCGAGATGAACGGTTTTTGTTATCTGTGTCGGCCCATGAGAACCGACGCTTCCAAAAGGGCGGCATCTGATGGGGATGCCTTAAAGGGATTGTATTTTCACTCCATCGAAGACGGAGTTCTTCACCATACCGGCCAGGTGGCAGGCCGGGTTACTGACGATCTCTGGCTTGTGCACATATTCGGCGCAGGCGGCAACTCGGAAAGTCAGGTATTGGTCTCTATCTCCTTCATGCAGGAGTGGCTTTTTTACACCACTCCCGCTGAAATGGAGCACTCTTACGACTATGGTCCGGCAAAGAGGTTTAGGGGGCCGGATCCGGAGTAGGCTTTCTTCCGAGCTCTTTGATGCAAAAAGCTTCGAAAGCAGGGATGAGGCAGGCGTCTACGTTTGCTTCACGAGCTTTTTGCACCAAGGCGCGGTATTCGGGTTCCGACAAGCCCCACCGCCTCGCCTGGCGCTCAACATACCAGTTAGCGAAGCGCTCGCTTTCTACTCTGGCGTCGTCATCAACGGAAAGGTAGACGGTCGAAGAATCTCCGGATTGACGTTCGATGGAACGGTTAGGCGGGGAGATCAGGAGCCACGCAAGGTGAACGGCGTCCTCTCTCGACATCTCAACCCTTGTTTTCCCGTTGAGGTCGAGGGCAACCGATCCGTCCGGTCGTCGCTCCGTCCAGAGTTCGATCTCTTTTTTGAAACGATCGGCGTCAAAGGCATCTTGAGAGATCATCCCTGACCTCCTTTCACTTTGGCGATACCCCCTTCGAGTATCGCGACGGTCTTCTTGATGTGCTCCATCTTTCGTTCGTAGGAGTAATCAGCAAGCGCCTGATAAGCCGACTTGAGCGCCTCCCGCAGCGCCTCCAGCAACTCCGGCGCGGCGGCGATCAGGCGGGCGTTTGCCTCGTCTTGTGTTGCTGTAAATGTCCCAGCTGATGACACCCTTGCGATAAACGTAGAGAGGCGATCCGCGTCTACGTGAATCCACCATGCCCCGGTGTGATCTCGTGTCGGATACCACGGCCCCGGTGTGTGTTTCACCTCGCTCATGCCGCACCCCCCTTCACCCGGGCGCTCAGGCGGTAGCCGTTATACCCGCAAAGGTGGATTCCCTCCCGGGAGCGAAGGATTTCAAACCCGGCGGCGATCAGGAGGTTTTGCAAGCGGATCTCATGCACCCGGAAGCTGTCGACGTGAACGAACCGCCCCAAAACCTTGACGGCCTTGGTCGTGATGCCCGCACCCTCAAGGAGGGCTTTGATGTGATTTTCCCTTGACTCCCTCCGTGAAGAGGGCACAGTGGTCCTTACGGACGATTGCTTGCTACGCATTGTCTTTATTGTGCCCCGGAGAGGTTGCCGCCTCTCCGGGGTCTTTGTTTACTGCTTTTCGTTTTCGTCCATTAAATGCTCCAAAGTCTTTGGCATTGAGAGCTTTAGCTCTTTCGCCAGTCCTTTGAAGCGGTCTCTGGTTTCCGGTTTTACTTTCAGATTGAGGGGGACGATTCGCTCTTCTTCTGGAATCGGCTTTCTCCCCGCCCCTCTCGGGTTTCTTTTTTTCTCTGTCACATTCGGGAGGTTGGGACGCCTTCGTAAAGGTCGCTTACCCTCGGAACTGACGGAAGCATGGTGGAAAGTTTAATTTTTAGCAAGAGATAAATTAAGTTTCTCTTCATCTTTTTCCTGATGGGGAGATACGTCGTCTTTCATGGCGGCAAAATTACGCTTCCGTTTTCGGGCAAGCAATGTCAAAGTGGTATGACACTTTTTCGACCCCTGTGAATAACTTCGCAAACCCTTGAAATGGAGAACCTTGCATGAAAACCTCACCCCCCACAAAAAGCGAAAAAATCACTTTGTCGCTCCCGGAAGCCATCGCGGAGATGGCGAAAATCCGGAAGGAGAAGGAGGGCTACCCCTCCATGTCGGCGTACGTCGCCGGGTTGATCCTCTTCGATTACTACTGCGGGCGCGCCCACTGGCTCACCGCCCGCCTGATGCGCGAGAGCCGGGAGATGCGCGACCTGGTGATTCAGGAAATCCTCGAAAATCCCGGCAGGGAAACATCGTGGATTGACCACGTGATCGAGGAAAAGGTAAAAGAGGCCATGAAGGAGAAGGAGGGAAAATGAAAGAAGCCCATCACTCAACAGGCGAATCTGTTTACTTCGACGAAGCTGGAGTTAAGGTTACGCCGTCGAGATTTATCGTTGCCGATCAAGTCTATGCTATGCGCAATATTGTATCAGTGTCCTGCAAGCGATTTCATCCGCCTTATGGAAAAGTCGGTTTGATTGCGGTTTGCATTGCTCTTGCGTCAATAGGCATTTCGGAAGCCCGAGGGATTGTGATGGCTTTATTGATAATAATATTGCTTTTACTATATGCTCTTTTCTCAAAGAGCGCCTATTGTGTTCTGCTAACTACATCCGCCGGAGAAACAACCGCATATAAAAGCAAAGATAAGTCCCATATTGAAAAGATAATTAAGGGATTAAACGAAGCAATCATTAACAGAGGGTAAATGTCCCGCCCGAGAGGCCGCCGAACGTCTTTGATTTTCCGGTCCTCTGGGGTTGACGCCTTTGCATCGCGGAGGGTAAAATAGGAACCGAAGGGAAACTGAAAATGAATCGAACTTTTGTTGTTATACTGCTTACGTTATGCGCCGGACTCGCAGCGAGCGCCAACGAAGATAAGGAATCCGCCCCCACGTCAAGCCTTCGCCTTCAGGTTAAAGAAGTTGGCTCAAAGCGAGCGGAGAAGGATCATTGGAAAACGTCCTATGGTAGTTACGACAAGGACGTGACCAGGAAAAAGACTATCGAGTACCACGTCCAAAATTTCAACAAACTTCCGGCCCCGCAATTAAGAGTAACGGCTATTTGGGTTATGGCCAATAAGGACAAGAGCAGACTGGAAGCGTCTAATTTCCGAACTGCCGACTTCAACCTTCCTCCCGGTCAAAATAAAGAGGGGCGATTTGAGTCACCGGAGGTGATAGAGAACACGCTTCATTTTGCGGCTCTGGGCGAAACCTACACGTCGGGATTGCACCCGGAGGGCTACATTATTGCGCTATCATATAAAGGGGAGCTTATCCGTTCGTACTCTTACGGTTCGACGGAAACGCTAAAGAGCGCCATTCGCGCCGGGTGGGTGGAAGAGGCGCTAAAACAAGGAAAGGAGCCAGAGCAAGCCGCCGCTAAAGCCAACCCCGAAGATCAGGCGCGGCGAGAAGCCGCCGCTAAAGCCGCCGCCATTGAGCAAGCCCGTCAAGAGAAGCTGGTGATTTACATCCGCAACCCCAAGCTCGCCCAGCAGCACGCCGTCGCCCTCCTCCCCGCCATCGGCGAAGCAGGCACTCCTGAGAACAAAGAGTTTGTCGATCGCGCCGTGCGTTACCGGCAAGAGAAGCCAGACTTCTTCAACGAACCAGATTGGCCGGTGAGGCTGGCGGAAGAAATCAAAAATGATCACCTCCGCGCCAGCCAATGAGCTGGGAGCCAGTTATCAAATACCTCGGGCGCATCCTCCGGGTCGGTGACGGACACCTTGTAAACCCATCGCTCCTTTTCCGGTTGCCACCTGCGCCCGATAACGTAGCCATTCATCGGCGGGAGGTCCGGCATTGAAATCGCTACGTCGTCAAGTTCATCGTATTCGGGTTGGTCGCTCATGGCCTGCATGGTAACGCGGTCAAAGCTTCCCGCAACGAAGATATTCGTCACGTTGGACGATCTATCGATGCCGACTTCTTCTTTCCTGCCGCCAATTCCTTCCTGTGCGCCCCGTGGCGGGGTTTTTGCTGCTCTCGAGTATTTCGATAGCGGAAAGTATCTTCAAGGCCGTTTCTTGGCAATTTTGGAGCGGGTCTTTTTAAATGTCTCTTTTTCGATCCTATTTCCGACCGGAAACAGACCATCGCCAGGGCTGCAAAGACCTGTAGGCCATTCTCATTATCACACGCATCCCTTTAGGGGGCGTGATAATGAGAATGAACAAGGGTCTTTTTGAGGCTCCGAAAATTGCCTCACGGCACCACCGAAAACCACTTCGCCGCCTCGCCCTCGTGGACGGCCTCCAGGTAGTGCTTCTTGACCATGGCCGGGCTGTTGCCCATCTCCAGGCTGGTCTGATCGATGCTCTTGGTCTGGGCCACCCGATAGGAGCCGTAAGAGTGGCGCAGGCCGTTGTGTCTCCACTCCACCCCGGCGAGCTTCGCCGCACGTCGGTAAGCGTAATCAGGGGTCTTGACGCCCATCACGAAACCCGACCGGTCGGAGCACCCCTTCAGCCACGTCAATAGGTTCGGGAGAATCGGGATCAGTCGGCGTTCGCCGGTCTTGGTGATGCCCGGCGGCATGTCGATGATCCCCTGGTCCCATCGGAAGTGATCCCACTCCAGCCGACTTATTTCCCCATGACTCCGGACGCCTGAAAATGCGCAAATCGCCATCGCCGCGCGAACCTTGGTCGAGGCGGCCGCCAGAATCTTTGCGATCTCCTCCGGAGCGAAAATTTCAATGGACTCCTTGCGCCGGATTTTCGGGGCCTCCACCCTTTCCGCTTCGGTCTGGATGTCACGCGGAAGATATCCCTGCTTACGTGCCCACCGCCAGACCCCCACAATGGCGTCACGGACGTTTTTCTGGGTCCTCGGCTCTCCACCCCCGGCGGCCACGTACGCGCGGATCTCCTGCTCAGTTACGCTTCGGATGGATTTCCCAAAAAACGCCTTCGAAAATTTCGTCAGCCGTCCCCTGAGGGGGGCTGTGTAACTCTCCGACAGTCCGGACGTTGAAAGGGATTGAAGGTACTTCTCGATTACGACGCTCACGGTGGCGTCAACGCCTTGATGCCGGGCGACGTAGTAGGCGGCGGCATCGGTAATGGGCGTCTCGCCCAGGATGCGCCTGGCGCGCGCCCATTCGTTGAGCGCCGCCGACACCGTGACGTCGCCGCAGATTCCCTTCCATTGCCGGTACTCCTCGGCTTCGAGGGCCGACAAAACCAACGTGGCGTGTTCCCCGTCGTCGAGCCTCTTTGCCATCGTCGCGGCGATGTCGAGGGCCTTTTCCTCGTCGGTGATCGTTTGCCGCTTTACTTCTCCGGCTTCGAACCAGCGGAGTTGATGACGGGTTTTCCCTCCGATCTCCGTACGATAGACCGTGACGACGGCCGAGCCGACTTTCACTTCGCGCGGCCACTTCGGGGGTTCGGGAGGTTTGCGCTTGCGGGGCTTGGTGATCACCGAATTAGTGTGACACCTTTCAAATAATTTTCAAATATTTTCGAAAATCGGCCTCCTGCTATGGTGGGTTGGGTGGGACTCGAACCCACAACCAACGCCTTAAAAGGGCGCTGCTCTACCATTGAGCTACCAACCCGCCTCCTGAAAGCAGTGGAATGGCTTTTCTACGCACGCAAGCCGGGGATGGCAAGGAAAAGAATCGAAAAAAGAACGGCGACCGCCGGGGTCGCATGACGTCGGGGAGGTGGAAATCGCCGCCGGGAAACCGGTCGCCGGAGCCGGATCAGTTCACCCGGTCTTCCGTGTGACACGCCCAGTAGACGCACCCCATCAACGTGGCAGAAACAAACAGAAACATCCCTAAAGTGAGCATGGCGTGGTATTGTGCCGATTGGTCTGACCGATTTCTCCAAAGAGGTCAAGCGCTCTCATGGCCGATCCCGAAAAAATCACGAAAAACGGCGCGGTAGACCTCTTTTTTGAAATCGGGGACCCAGTCGAAGTTAAAATCCCCAGGGGCGATCCATCGGAAATCGCGAAACTCCGGGTGATCGGTGCAAAGGTCGATCTGCGCCTCCGGCTCCTTCAGCCGCGCCACGAAATAATGCTGCTCCTGACCGTGGTAGCCGTGTTTGAGCCGCCCGCCCGCAAACCGGTAGCGGTACGGCCCCTTGCGGTCGACGATCGCATAAGCCGCCGGCGGCAGGCTGATCTCCTCCACCATCTCGCGCCGGAATGCCTCCTCGTACGTTTCGCCGGGGTCCACCCCGCCTTGCGGAAACTGCCACGCGCCCGGCGGTTCCATCCGTTCGCAGATCAGAACATGGCCGTCGCCTCTTTGGATGATTCCGGCCACGTTGGGACGGAAACGGATTTCTTCAGGCTCGGTCATCGGCGTCATCGATTGGACTCCACTCTTTGCGCTTGCTCCGCCGATGACAACCCGAAAACGCATTTTTTCCCGTTGCCGCCCCCACGACTCCCTCCACCGGCTTTGACAATCCGCACCGCGCGTTCCAGAATAGAATACCCTTTTCCCTTCCATGAACCTTTCCCTCCCTAAAAACAAAGCGTTGCTCCCTGCTGTTTTGGCGGTCCTTCTTCTCTGGTCAGGGTATTGCCTCTGGCTCTGGCAGCCGGAGCGGCAGGTCGCCCTTCACCAGCGCCACCTCCTTGATGCCATCGAGCGGCGACAATGGAACGCCCTGCGCGATTTTCTCGCCGACGATTTTGAAGACGCCCAGGGGCACGACAAGGTCTGGGTGCTCAAGGAATCGCGCGAAATGCTCCGCCATTTCCATATCTTTCTGACGATTGAGGACCGCGACACCACCCACCTCCTCCCCGAACGCACCGACGGCAGCGGGCCGGTCGTCGCCAAGGTCCATTCCCTCCTGCGGATCGACGGGCGCGGGAGCGCGTTGGTCGATGAAATCAAGCGCCGGGTCAACGCAACCGACGAGCCGTTCGAGTTTCACTGGCGCAAAAGCGGCTGGAAACCGTGGGAATGGCAGTTGGTCTACGTCACGCACCCGCTTCTCGGGCAGGCGTATCCCTAGCCGGGCCGATTTGAGCCTTATTTCATCGCCTTGAGCCCCGCGACATCAAGGCCCTTGGCGAGCGTGAGGAGTTCTTCCTCGCCGAGATCGCGCCCCTTCACCTGCACCAGGATGGTGGAGTTGATCACCAGCGAAAGCTCGCCATTCTTCGGATTGACCATGGCCTTTTCACCTTCGATGTCGCGCATTTTCATCCCCATCTGCCCCGCAAACATCGGGTTGGAGAGCATCCCGATCATCTGCTGAATGAGCGGGGAATCCATGGTGATCTTAACATTGGCGCTCTGCTTCTCGTTGGTGAATTTCCGGGAGACCGAGAACCCGCCGCCGAGCATCCCGTGCGAATCGGCCTTCCCTTCGTCTCCCTTCCAGTCGCCGATGGTGGCCGGGATGAACTCCATCACCTTTTTGGACTTCTGCTCGTTGAGCAGGTTGAGGGCGTATTGCAGACTGCCTCCCGCACCGGAAAGCTCCCCGGCTTTGTACTTGGTCAGCGCTTCGGAGATCGTATCTTCGATTTCATCGGCCTGAAGCGGGAGGAGCGAAAAAACCGGAACGAGGGCGACGGTACAGAGGGTCTTGAAAAAGGAACGTGGGATCATGAACAGGTCTTTGAAGTAAAGAAGGTTGAGGTTATTCAGGGGCGGCAGCCGCTGAAGCAAACCGCACTTCGGGAGGGAACCCTCCCGATCGGCTCAATGGGCTGCCAGCCAGTCCGGCAACCTCCCCAGGAGGAGACGGGATGCCGACCGGAAGGTCAAGCCTTACCTCCTCTCTTTCTGGAAACGCGCGGCCCGGGTATGAAAAAAGCCACGCTGTTCCGAAGAACAGCGTGGCTTGAAGTGGTTATCCTGCCGGGTTTGCTTAAATCAGCAAACCCGGAAAGGGTAAGAGATTAGTCTGTACCGCCGGTGGTAGCGCCACCACCTTCCTCAGGATTGACGGGAACCTGGCTTGTGCTCAACCAGTTGTCCGTGTGTTCGGTGAAAATGTTTTTGTCTTCAGTTCCACCAACCGGCCCGATGACCGCACGAGTAGTGGTGGCAGAGCTACCGCTACCTGACGTCTGCGGCTTAATCCGTTCCACCCGGCCGCTGCCATCCACACGCACCACGATGGCTGCTTCACCTTTCCACACACCACCCGGCTGGGTTTCGTCAGCAGAGTAGACGGCGGTGGAAGCATTGTTAAAGCCGTCGGCAATGATCGGCAGGTTCGGGTTGGAGGTATCCGACAGGTTCAGCACGTAAGCCCAGTGGTTTTCTCCGGCTTTCAACGTTTCCGTCTCAGTGGATGTATTTTCATCCGGCGTTCCCCGGGTGAAGGCGGACTTGGTCACGGCAAAAATCTTTTCGCTCTTGACGTAGTCCGGGACGATGTTACGGAAGGCGTCGTTGGAGCTGGAGCCAGACGTTAAGTCGGCTCCAGTACGGTCCCGAAACGGGAATGCGCCATCATTATCCCCCGCAAACATCTTGAGTCCGAGGTAAACTTGTTTGGCGTCACTGAGGGCCTTGGTCTGCTGGCCTCGCGTGATAACCCCCGTGAAGGCAGGTACCGCGATACCGGCCAGGATGGCGATGATCGAGATGACGACCAGGAGTTCAATCAGCGTGAAACCCTTTTCGGGTGTTTGGCGTATTTTCATAGGTGGGGGTTTGTCTGAGGTTCTACAAGGGGTTCTTGAACAGAAGTTGAAGAATGTCTGATACGGGTGGGATAAACGGGGGTTGATGAATGAATTGCGGACCTTTTCGACTTTCGATGGATGAAATGATGAAAAATGTACTGCACTGGCACCATATCCGAAAAAAACCGCCGTGCAACTTCTTTTTCTCTATCGTAGCGCCTCTTTTTCACGGGGGCGGGAAGGTCTCCAAAGCGCTTCAGGAAAGAGGGGCGCGCGGAGAGGACGGGTTGAAAAGCCCTTCGCTCTGGTACGGGAGGTGCTTCTATGGCATCGGCTCTTTCCCCGTCTCCCTATCCCAGCGCTCCTTCCACCTCGAGAACTCCGAGGGACGCAGGCGATAACGGGCCATGTTGCCCTCGTGCAGGGTGAGAAGGTCGGTTTCGACCCGTTCAATGAACCGTTCCCTGACCTCCGCAGGAACGACCTGTTTCGCAATCTTGCGGATGCGCCCGATCGCGGCCTTTCGTCCAAGCCGTTCCAATACGATTTCGCGAACGGCGGTTGCCATCGGTTCGCGATACTGAAGCCGGAGCGGGTCGGGCTCCCCGAGCGATTGCCTGACCGCCGCGTACCGCGCACTGGAACGTTGGTAGGCCCATAAAAACACGTCCCGGAGAAGCTCCACGCGGTTCAACTCATAGACGCCCAGAATTCCGTCGATGTAATCGTTGTGTGGAACATCCATGAAAGAGAGGGGGCTCAGGTTGAGCCGGATCAAAGGGATATTGGCAGCCAGCCGCGAAACCCGTTTGTTGACGTCCTCGAAGGGTTGCAGATAAGGGATCTGCACCATCACAAAGAATGCCTGCTCAAAAGGGTCGGCAATGGCCGCCGCTTTTTGCAGGAGGAGGTTGAAACACTCTTCCACCAACTGAGGCACTTCCAGCGGATGAAAAACGGTTCCGCCTATCCCGACGGGGATCGTCCGCAGGCGTCCGGACGCGCCGGGATCGCCCAACAGGTTGTCTGAGAGGAGCGCGTGCAGGTTGAGGAGGGTGTAGCGGTTGAACCCGATCTCGCCTGCTTCGGCGACGAGCAGTTCGATCGCGGCCTTGTGATTGAGAATCATCTGCGTTTCCCGGAGGTCTTTTCCCTCGGCAACCCGTCCGAACTCCAGAAGACGTTCGGTTTCAAGCAGCGAGTAGGTGTTTCCTTCCAAACGGCTGGAGTTCCAGGAGAGGTCAATGAGCAGCCGGTGAAGGATCTTCCGTGCATGAGTACCTGCCGGCTCCGGAGGTTGAAGGGTGTTGCCGCCGATGGCCGCCAGTTCCCGCCGTTGCCCTTCGGTCAGGTAAAAGGTCTCATTGGGGAGGTAATCCTCCAGAAAACTCCGGCGATAACCGACCGGTTGACGCTGGGGCAACGCCCGATTCACGGCTTTTTTGATTTCCCGCCCATCGTTGGATAGCGGAATCATGCTTTCGCCTGTTTCCACGGGAGTCCCTGGGCGGTCGACCATTTCCCCCAGTCGGTACCGGCGGTTGCGGGTCCGCCCTTCGGCAACCAGACGCCCTTCATTCACGAGTGTCCGGAGGTATCGCTGCAAGGTGCGACGGGAGAATTCCGGGGGCAACTCGCCCTTTCCGATGAGTTCCGTCAATGAAACCCCGGTGGGGAATTTTTCAATCGCTGCGAGCAGGAGATGGAGAGCCTCTTCAGGTACGCCGGACTTCATGATGGCGCAAAGTGGCGCAAAACGGCCTTTCGCGCCACTTTTAAGATGAATTTGGCGCAAAATGGCGCGAATGGCGCAATCAACGTGCCCGGTTCTACTGGCTCGCCTGCTCCTCCGCTCCGGTTTCCGCCTCCGGCCCGGGCGCTTGCAGAGTGGCTTCATTGTTGCGGCGGGTGATCTCGCTCAAACGCCGGTTGGGATCGATCACCACCCGGTAGCGGGCGCCCGGCTGCGCTTGCGGCAGGTTGAAACGTACGGTCGCTTCGCCGAGCTTCCATGACGCCATGGCGGGGAGTTCCGCAAGGAGGGTTTCGCCCAGCGCGGCCCCTTCCGCAGAGAGAAGGCGCACCGCCACGCCGCCCAGCGCCCGGCTGCCGAGGTTGTAGACCGGCACGGTCACGCCGGTGGCGTCAAACGTCGCCTTCCCTTCGGCCAGAGCGGCGTCGCCCTCCACTTTTTCGTGGGCGACCGGCTGCGTCTGCGTGATTTCCACGACGTGCACCGTACGCGGCGGAAGGGTCAGTTCCAGTCCGTCGCCCCGTGCGAGCGGGAGGGTGCGGACCGCCGGGTTGGCGACCGCCCCGTCGCCGCCCGGCGCGCCTTCGGTGATTTTGTAGTAACCACGCCCGAGCTTCCACGTATGGAGCCGCCCGTGTTGAGGCTGGTCGTCAAAGTTGTAGAACCTCACTTTAAGCTTGCCCGGGCCGCTTTCCAGAACCATCGCCGCATACCGTTCGTTGAACCCGTCGTAGGTGACGGCGAAGTCGGGGTAAAAGTAACGGTTGCGCGAAGTCACCGGGCCGCCGAGGTAAAGCAGCGAGAGGAGATCCTTGGGCACTGCCACGCGGTCGCCCGACATCTCGGCTTCGGTCGATACGGGCATCAGGAAGCTCAGTTTGCGGTACTGTGCTTCGAGCGCGGGAATCAGGTATTTTTCTTCATCGCCGGAGAGCTTCCACCGCACCCAGCCGTCGGGAAACCGCTGATCGCCGTCACCGAGTTTCGGGGAGTGGAGATGATCGTAAGCCATGGGGGTCGCCTCCAGCGCTTTGAGCGTGGCGGCGGCGTCGAGCCCGGTCACCTGGGAGTAAAGCGTCGGGTAAAGTGAAGCCTTTTCGTCGTAGGGGAGCAGGACACCCGAGTTCCACGCTTCGGCCTGGATGACCGGCGCAAGCCACGAGGCATCTCCGCTGTGAAGGGAGAGGCCGTGGAGCAGCGTCGAGCCGACCGCCTTCCACCCCTGGTCGTCGGCCTGCGTCCGGGAGAGCGTCCATTGGCCGACCGATTCCAGCAACCCCCAGGTCGCCGGGTCGTTGCCGTACCACCCGACCAGCAGCCCCGGTTGCATGAAGAGGTAGCCGTATTTGTCGAGGTAGCCCCCTTTCGGCGGGCGTTCGGTGTTGAAATAGAAGAGCCCGGGGTCGCGTTCGGTCGCAGCAAACCGGCGGCGTCCGTTTTCGTCCGGGGCGGTCAGGAGAAAGCCGTCGTAGCGGGAGACGGTGTCGAGCAGGCGCTGGAAGCGGACTGGGTCGCCGTAATGGAGCAGGAAATCGGGCGATTGGAGGTTCAGGCCCTCTTCATAAGCGTGGAGCGAGTCGGTCCAGCGGGCATTGAGCCCGTTGACGAGGATCGGCTGCCCTTTCTGCCGGAACTCGGCGGCGAGCGCGGTGGCCAGCCGGGTGAAGGAAGCCTTGTACTTTCCTTGCGGGTCGGTGATGAAGGCGAGGTTGACCCACTCCTGCAACAGGTCGGTATCGTCGCCGTACCAGTGGCCAAACTCGCCGTTGGGGTGCTGGCGGTGGTCGATCCACCAGTCGACAAACTGTCGGTAGAGCCGGAGGTTTTCGCGCATCAGCACCGCCCACCGGGGAGCGTCGCCCTCCGCACCCGGGACGGGGATCGCGGAAAAGTCTTGTTCCGCGTGAGGGTGCGTAAACTGGAAGGTCGCCCGGAAAAGCGGATCTTCGGGGAAATAACCCAACAGCCGCCGCACGCCGAGGTCGAGCCGTTCGTACGCGGGCGTAAAGAGCCGCAGCCACCAGGCGTTCTCGAACTCGCCGGTGATGCTGGCCCACGGGCGCGGTTCGCTGATCGACTCAAAATGATCGCGCACCGTCCGCCATTCCCACTCCCGCCACAGGGCAAGCGCTTTTTTGGCATCCCGCGCCGGGGCAAGAACCAGTTGCGAGCCGCTCCCGTCGCTTTGGCCCGGTTCCAACACGACCGCCTGGTCGAGGCTCACGCTGACCCAGAGCTGTTCGCCCTTGGGCAGAAGGGTGTCGCGCAGGTCGAGCCAGATCATCCGTTCTCCGGCTCCCGGCTCCAGCACGAGATGGACGACCGCGAGATCGCGCCACGGGGAGAGCGGGTCGTGGACGACCACCTTGGCCCGCACCGGTTTCTCCAGCGTGCCCGGCGCGAGCCGGAGGCCGACTTCGCCGAGCGGGTAATCTTCCTCCTCCGGCGGGGAAACAAGGTGCCACGTCTCAAACGGAGCGAGCGGGATGCCCGCTGCGGAGGCACCAGCGGCAGCCGCGTTCAGGCTCTGCTGCTGGCTCGGGTGATAACGGCTCCGGAGTTCCCGCTGTTTGAAGGGCGATGGCAACGCCAGCGGTCCCTTGGCGCTCAACGCCACCGACCGCAGCGTCCCTTCCGGCGCGGCGGCTTGCGGCTCCACCCGGTAAAAGGCGATCTCTTCGAGCGCGGTTTTCGGGTCTTTCTGGTGCAGCGTGTACGAAGCGGCCCCGGCGGCCCGGTCCAGCGCCATGCCAAACCATGGGCGACCCGTCCCGTCGAGCGTCACGGTCGCGGCTTCCCGGCCTGCGGCGTCCGAAACCGAAAGCGTCCCTTTGAAGTCGCCGCTCCCCGTGACGTAATCAGGGCGCGAATCAGGGTCAAGCGTGACGACCAGCTCCCGCTCGGCGGTTTGTCTGTAACCATGGTACCACCACGGGAAGGCGCTTCCTTTCACGCCATCGACCGCCAGCCAGCCCCCGGCACGGCGGCCTTCTTCGCGGGCATCGAGCACGACGGCCTGCACCAGCCGGACGGCCTCTCCGGCGGGGATGGATACCAATGCCTGCGCCGGGGCTTCGCTCCAGGCGGCGGGGCGGTTTTCGGGGGTTTGAGCTGCCGCCTGCACCATCGCTGGCGCGACCGGTTCGCCACGGTACAAGGCGCGGACGCCGTCGGCGGTGAGCGGCCGGTCATAGATCGCCAGTTGCTTCAGAGCCCGCTTCGGGTCGCCATGGATGCGGAGCCGTTCCAGCGGCCACGTCTCCCCGTCGGGGCGGACGGCAGGCCCGTCTTCCATCGGCTCGGACGCCAGGAGCGCTCCATCGAGGTAAAGCTGCACGCCGCCGGTCGCCGCGTCCCACGTCACGGCGACATGAACCCACCCCTGCGCGTCGGTCGGTTCGGGGACGACGACGGAACGCCGCGACATCCCCGGCAGCGCATGGGTCACGACCCAGCGGAGCCCCTCCCCTTCGGCGATTTCCGTCTTCAACTCCCATGCCATCGGCCCCCGTTGCGGAGAACCGGGGAAAGTCGAGGGAAGCGAGAGGAGCGCCCCCCCCTTTTTCAAGAGCGTGCCGGGGCGCACCCACGCGGCCACCGTGCCCGAGGAGAGATTGAAAGCCCCCAGGATGTCGGTGCTCATGTCGTTTTTAAGCACCATCACCGTCTCCCCGCTTTTCGGGTCGGGCTCCATGCACTCAAGGATGGAAAAGCGTTTCCCCTCAAAGGAACTGTAAGGGTCCTTGCGCGGCCCGGTTAAGTAGAACCAGCCGAGCCGCTTCTCCCCGGGGGCGAGGTTCCATTCCGGCTTGCCGTCGGTGAAGTCGGCCATCATGCGCGGCGCGAGTTCCGGCCGGGCGGCAGCTTCGGTCTTCGCCTTGGGCGGCGGGGTGGTGGAGGGGGCGGACGGCTTGCAGGAGAGCTGGAAGAGCGCCGTCGTCACCAGCGCGCTCCAGAGGAGGGGTTGCTTGATCATCAATTTCTGTTTTCTAAGTGGAGAGAAATGGGGTCGTCCGTACACGCTCGGGTGGGAATCGTCGTCTGGCGACGGCGGATTGACTGAAACCGTTCAGTGAACCCGGATGATCCATCAACCAAGGCCGCGCTTCAACGTTGCCCGAGGTCACATCGTAGACTTAAAATCCTAATGATTGATTTTCACCGGGTTCTGCCCGGCGAGTTCCTGCGGGGTGAACGACTGGACGTGCCCGTCGACAAAAAGGATATTGGCCCGCCCGCCGTGCCGGAACTCGACCCACGGCACCCCGCTGGCGGGGGCGGTTTCCGGGCGATTGGGGTCGTTCTTGCCAAAGGGCCACGACTTGGCGCTGAGGCGGCAGGTCGAAAGGGTGTCGCGGCTGGCGTCGGCAAAGTAGAGCGCCTTGGAGGGGTTTGGCTCCGCCGCCAGTTTCCGGTTGATCGGGATGGCTTCGCCGCCGCCCCGCGCGCCGAGAATGCCGTAGGAATGCTGGGGTAGCGTTTCACGCCGTTTTTCATCCGCCGGACACCAGAACGGGGCGGCTTCCTCCCGTTTTTTGGGGCTTTTTTGGTAGCTTGGCAGGTAGGCGATCAGGCGGTCCTGATGATGCACCCCGGCGGGATGATCGTCGTCCCAATAGTCTTTGTTGGAACGGTTGGGCGGGTAGCTTCCATCGTGATCCGCAGCATAGAGGTAGATGGCGCTGATGATCTGGCGAAGGTTCTGCGCACACTGAAGATGGGTGGCCCCTTCGCGGGCGCGCCCCAGGGCCGGGATCGTCAGTGCCACGACGATCGCCATCAGGGCGATGACGACGATCACTTCGAGCAGGCCGAAGCCGTTGCGGTGGGGGCGGTGCATGGCTGGAGTCAGGAAACGGTTCGCCGGTCGCGGAGGAGCTTTTTCCCGGCGAGTGTACCAAGAATCGCCCCGGCGGCCAGCAATAGCGAAAGGCTTCCCGGTTCGGGGATGGCGGCGTAACCGATGAAGGTGGTATCAAGCGCCTCGTCATAGAAAAGCTGCGGAGCGCTCTCCAGCGTGCTGGTCCAGGTGATCGCGAAGGAGTCGATCAATGACTGAAGCTTGAGGGTCTGATCTCCTTCCCACGCAAGGCCGTAGAGCAACCCTTCGGGCGTGCCTTCACCGGTAAACTGCATGAAATAACCGGCGTTGGCATCTCCTCCATCGGTTCCCAACGCGGTGATGGAGAGCACGGAAGTTTCCGGGAGGCGCAGCCCCGCCGAGGTTCCGCCGATCGTGACGGCGACCCTGCCGGTCAGGTTAAGGGTGACATCGCCGCCGACCTCCACGTGCGTCTGTTGCAGATC
>DATMFV010000033.1:0-13187 GCA_035555975.1 Chthoniobacteraceae bacterium | reverse complement strand
TTCGGCCCCCTTGGCTTGTGGCGCGGTTTCGGCCTGTTTGCGTTTGATTTCGAGGTAACGGTCCAACCCGGGCAGGGTATCGAAGGCCGCCCGGCTGTGGTCGCTCAACTGAAGGCTCGCCTCCGGCTCCACCGGCGCGATGATCGGCGCGGCCACGGAATGGAGGATCTCCGGAAGCGCGGAGGTGGTCGGTTCCGCCTGGATTGATTCCATGATGCGATGGGGAGCCGCCGCCTGCGAGAGGACGGTGCCCGCCACCAGGGCCATCGTGGAAACCATGACTTTCGGTAATTGAAAAACCCGATACATGCCGCCACCCATCGCACGCTTTTTCCGACCCCGCAACCCGGTTTTGCTTTGTTTCTCTGGGGGTCCTCTGGGGGTCAGTCAACAAATCTTGACAAAATCTGTCAAGATTTGTTGACTGACCCCCCGAAGTTCTCACTCCGGTTTGACCCGGTATTGCACCTGCCGCGACAGGAGCCAGCGGACCCCGAACATGTCGACGGTCGCTTTGATGGCGCGGTTGCCGAGGCCGTATTTGCTCACCCCTGCGGTGCGGGGGCGGTGGTTGACGGGGATCTCCACCAGATGGTGCCCGGCTCCCTTGATCAAGGCCGGGATGAACCGGTGCATGCCGTAGAACGGGACCAGCGCGTTGCGGCAGTCGCGGCGCATCGCCTTGAGCGTGCAACCGGTGTCGCGCACCCCGTCGCGGGTGAAACGGCTCCGCACAAAGTTGGCGACGCGGCTGGTAATCCGCTTGACCACGGTATCGCGCCGCCGCGCCCGGTAACCGCAGACCAGGTCGGCCCCTTTTTCGATCTCGGCGAGGAGTCGCCCGATGTCGGCGGGATCGTTCTGGAGATCGCCGTCGAGGAGGACGAGCACTTCCCCCCGCGCGGCGTGCAGCCCGGCGTACATCGCCGCGCTCTGCCCGGCGTTGCGCTCGAACTGGAGGAGGCGCACGTCGGGCCGCTTCTCCACGCGGGCGACCGTTTCGTCCCGCGAGCCGTCATCGACAAAAATGATCTCGTACGCCAGTCCCCGAAGCGCTTCGTGGAGTTCGCACTGAAGCGTCTCCATGTTGTCCTGTTCGTTGTAAAGCGGAATGATCACGGAGACCGCCGGTGTCGCGTCGTTCATAGAGAAAGGCCCTGGTAGTTGCGGCATAGGAAAAGGTGAATGGTGCGCAGCGGCAAGCCCCGGCGGTATTCCTGCCACGAAGCGACGCACTCGATCGACGCAAAACCGTTTTCGAGCGCCGTCGGCGGGTCGTTGCCGTCGCTGATGTAGAGGGCATCGTGGCCGAAGTAAGCCCCGACCCCGTGCTCGGAACTCCAGTTTTCCTCCAGGGGGATCGTCGGGTCGATCTTGAGCATCGTCCGGACCAGTTCGCGGTGAGCGGTCTTGACCTGTTCGGGGTCGGCCCCCGGCGGTGCGTTTTCCACCTTTGCTACGGCCGCGCTGAGTTCCTCCACGCCTTCCAGTCGCTCCGGGTCGCCCTTTCCAAGCAGGATCATCCGCTTGGCGAAATCGACCGGGCGGAGCATCTCATCATACCGCGGCCAGAAGGAAAACTGGTTTTCGATCGCCTGCGATTCGGCGATAAAGACCGGGGGATAACCCGGCCCGTCGACCCGGCCGGGGAGGTAAAACCCGACCGTCGCCGCCGTCTGGTACTTGTTGCCGATCAGGAAAATCGGCTTGCCGGTCTCCGCCTCCAGCCTTCGGCGCTCCTTTTCCACGGCGATCGCCACGGTTTTCCAGCCGCGCAGGCGCGCCCCGGGGTCCTTGGTGTAGGAGAGCGGGAAACCGACCGCCCGGATCGCGTCAACGTTGAGCACAACCAGGCTGGTCAAAAGCGCCAGCGAGAGACCGACGGCGACGTAACGGCGCGCCCACACCTTCCGCTCCGCGAGGGTGTGCCAGAGCGCGACCGTCAGGATACCGAGGCTTAGAAACGACGGGCCGGTCCAGTTCGCCTGCCCCGCCTTCTTGATCGAAAGCCCGTAGTAGAGGATCAGCAGCGGCAGGGCAAAAAGGACGAGGAAACGCGGCTTGAAATGAAACCGGGCATCGCGGCAGCCCCAGTAAAGTGCGGCAAGCATCGCCCCGTAAACCAGCGGCGAGTAGACGCCGAACTGGATGCCGAGGAAAACGAACCATTCCCCGGGGTTGATGCTAAAGCCCGTATCCAGCGAACCGCGTTCGCTCAAGTGATGGAGGGTGATCCAGGCATGCTTCGCGTTCCAGACCAGCGGCGGGATCAACGCCAGCAGAAAGACCCCCAGCAGGCTTAAAAAACCGGGGCGGTAAAGTTCGCGGCAGAACCTGGGCGTCAGCGCCAGGATCAGCACGATCGAGAGCAACTGCATCGCATTGGTATACTTCGCCAGAAAGCCGAGCCCGATCAGCGCGCCGGTCAGCGGCCAGTACCAGTTCCATCGCGGGTGGCGTTCCAGCGCCAGCCAGAAACTCCAGAGCGCGGCAGCCCAGAAAAAAAGCGAGATGGTATCGATCGTCATCACGACGCTGCCGACCTGAAAGATCGGGGTGAGCGAAAGGAGAAGGACGACCCACGTCGCCACCGACTCGGAGTAAAGCCGGCGCGCCAGCCCGTAGAGGACCAGGCAGGTCCCCAATGCGAAGAGCGGGCTGAAAAAACGGATGCCGCGCTCGGTCGCGCCGAAAAGCTCCGTCCCGGCGCGGATGACGGCGGCCACGCCCGGTCCCTTGGAGTAGTACGCCCAGTCGAGCCGCTGCGCCCATTGGAAGTAGTACGCTTCGTCAGGCGAAAGCTCGCTCTGGCCGCCGACATAAAGCCGCAACCCGGTCAGGAGCAGGAGAAAAAGGATCAGCCAGCGGTTCATGGGAGAACTCCTTTACAACAGGAGGCGTTTGCGGTCGAGGGTGGTTGCGGTCGCAGCGTCGGGTGGGCGGCAAAGAGCGCGGGAGCCCGGCGGCTCCCGTAGCGTTGCCAGAGCGCCTCCATCATCCTGAAACAGGCGTACCCCATCGCACAACCGATCGGGATCGAGACAAGGATATCGCTCGGCCAGTGCGCCCCGGTATAGACCCGCGAATAGCTGACCCCCGCCGCGACCAGGTAAAGAAGCCACCCCCTGCGGCGATAGAAAAGAAAAATGACGGTGGCCACCGCAAAATTGTTGCTTGCGTGTCCGGACGGCATGGAGCGCCCGTCGCGCGGCGGGTTCTGCGGTTTGGAGGTCTTGATGACGAGCGGGTGAAACGGGGCGAGCAGTTGCGGTTTGATCTTTGCGAAAGTTACGGTACGAATGGCTTGCGCATCCCTCGGGCGCGGTCGTTCGATCGTTTTTTTCAAAGAATTGACAACCACTCCGTCCGTCAAACCGATGGTAACAGCAAGCGTCAGAAGCAAAACCCGGGCCCGGAAACGCCCCGCCACCATGACCCAGATCCCGACGATCACCAGCACCGGCATCCAGAAGTCGAGACTGGAGAGGGTGACCATCACGAGATCGAGCACCGGCCCGGTCCACTTTTCGTTGATGAGATATTGAAGCTTTTGATCCATGCCGCGGGGTCAAAGAAGAAACCAAAAACAGTATGAACTGCCTGCCACAAGTAAAGACACGAATCCGCCGCTTTTCCACCCTGGCCTTGTTGGGCGTCGCGCTCGCCCTGGGGCTGCCGGAGGCGGTCGAAGCCCGTGAAAACGCTCCCGACGCCCGGGAAATCCTCGCCCTGGTGCGCGACAACCAGTCCGCGCAGGACCGCGATTTCGCCGGACGCCTGCGGACTTCCAGCAGTTCGAAAAAAGTAGTGGTACCCTTCCGGCTGATGATGAAAGGGGGCCGGATCACCTACCTCTTTGACCATCCCAAGGAAGCGTTTGTCCTCAAGCTCGGCGACTCGGGCGCGCGGCTTGAGCATGTCGCGGGGAGCGGCCGCACCGCGTCGGTCCCCAAGGCGCGGTACGACGAACCGGTCCGGGGGACCGACATCACCTACGAAGACCTTGCGCTCCAGTTCCTCTACTGGAACAACGCGAAGGTCGTCGGGGAGGATACCTTGAGCACCCGCCGCTGCTGGGTCGTGGAAGCGGTCCCGCCCGGGCGCGGGGTGTCGCAGTACGACCGGGTGCGGCTCTGGGTCGAAAAAGGGGGCGCTTTAATGAAGGCGGAATGTTTCCAGGGCGGCAGGCTCGCCCGGCGTTTCGAAGTGCGCAACGTCCAGAAAGCTCCCGAAGGGGGCGGCTACATCCTCAAGTCGATGCGCATCCAGCGGATGGACGGGGAGGGAGACCGCTCGCAGACCTATCTTGATGTCCAGCCGTTGTAATTGAGCCCCCGGGCGAAAGGAGAGAAAGAACGGGAAGGAAAAAATCCACTTGCACGTGGGGCCGACCGGGGGCACCCTGTGCCGCGAATCTATGCGCGGCGCCCTCCTCTTATTCCTCCTGGCCCTGCTCTCTCTTCCGGCCGGCGCTGCTGCGGCGGAAGAGTGGCAGATCATTCGCCATCATAACCAGGAATATGTGACGCTCGAAAACGTCGGGCGTTTTTATCAGTTGGGCTCCGTCCAGAAGGTCGGCAACCATCTTTCGCTCCGCACGCAGGTGCGCAGCCTGCGCGGCAGCATCGGGTCGAAGGAATTTTACATCAACAACCTCAAGTTCATCCTGAGCCATCCGATCGAGCAGTCCGAAGGCAGGCCGATCATCTCCCGGATGGACCTGACCAAGCTGATCGAGCCGATCCTGCGCCCGAGCCGGATCAGCAGCGCACGCAAGATCGACACGGTGGTGCTCGACGCCGGGCACGGGGGGCACGACAACGGGGCGCGGTCCTCCTTCGGGAATGAAAAGGCGTTTTCGCTCGACGTGGCATTGCGGGCGCGCCTCCTCCTTCAGCGCGCCGGGTTCAAGGTCGTCCTGACGCGGACGGGGGATGCCTTCATCCCGCTCGAACAACGGGCCCGTTTCGCCAACCGCTACCAGAACGCGATCTTCATCTCCATTCACTTCAACTCCGCCAGCACGATGGCGACCGGGCTTGAAACCTACACGCTCGCCCCGCGCGGCGTCCCCTCCATGGCGAGCGACGGCCCGAAGGCGTCCGACTTCGTCCAGCTTCCCGGCAATGTGCGCGACGCCGAAAACATCGCCCTCGCCTGCGCCACCCATGCCGCGCTGGTTTATAATTCGCGGATGTTTGACCGGGGGATCAAGCGCGCCCGGTTCGTCGTCATCCGCGAGATCACCATCCCCGGCGTCCTGATCGAGGGCGGTTTCCTGAGCAATCCGCAGGATGCCCGGCGGATCGCCACCCCGGCCTACCGGCAGCAGATGGCCGGCTCGATCCTCCAGGCGGTCCAGAACTACCGGAACGCGGTCGGCAACGGGCCCCGGGCATCCGGGTCGGTGGCGAGCCGCGAAGCCCTGCCTAAAGCGACCGGTCCGCGTGTGATCACCACCCCCGCCCGGCGCTGAAGCTTTTTTTTCCGTTTCATGTCGCCGCTTCAAGCCGTTGCCGCCGTCCCCCCTGCCCGTTCCGTTGCCGGAGAGGAGGGCGACCCGCGCCCGATCGGCGTGTTTGATTCCGGGGTTGGCGGGTTGACCGTTGCCTCGGCGTTGCGCAAGCTCCTTCCCCACGAGACGATCCTTTACGTCGGCGACACGGCCCGGGTCCCTTACGGCGGCAAAAGCGCGCAGACCATTGAACGCTATTCGCTGGAAATCAGCACGCTGCTCCGGCGCGAAGGGGCGAAAATGATCGTCGTCGCGTGCAACACCGCCTCGGCGCTGGCGATTCCACGGCTCGAAGCAGGGTTTGACCTCCCGGTCACCGGCGTCATCCTGCCCGGGGCGCGGGCGGCCGTCGCAGCGACCCGGCTCGGCCGCATCGGGGTGATCGGCACCCGCGGCACGATCCAGAGCAAGGCGTACGAAAAGGCGATTGCAGCGCTCGACCCGGCGATTCAGGTCGAAAGCCGCGCCTGTCCGATGCTCGTCCCGGCGATCGAGGAAGGGTGGCTGGAAGACCGGCTCACCGACCGGATCATCGCCCGCTACCTCGACGACCTGCTCGCCTCCGGCATCGACACCCTGGTGCTCGGCTGCACGCATTACCCGCTCTTGAGAAACGCTTTTGAGCGGTACTGCGGCGGGGAGATCCGGCTCGTCGACTCTGCGGAGAACTGCGCCATTGCCGTACAGGCGCTCCTCGCACGCCACGGGCTCGCGACCCCCCGGACCGAACCGGGGAAACTTGATGTCGCGCTGACCGACGCGATCGACGGCTTCCTGCCGGTGGCCAAACGGGCGCTCGGTCTCCAGCCCGACCGGCTCCGGGTGATCGACAGCGCCTCGCTGGCGTTGTAGGAGCATTGGCTCCCCTCCCGCAGACAAGTCGCGGCTTGTCTTTTTCCGTCGCGGCCGGTACCCCTTTCTGGTTCCATGAACCGCACCCGTTATCAGGCGATTGCCTCCCGTTTTTCCGATTTGAAGCTCCTGGTGGTCGGCGACCTGATCCTCGACCGGTTTATCTGGGGGAAGGTCCGCCGCATTTCGCCCGAAGCGCCGGTGCCGGTCGTGGAGGTCGACCGCGAAACCTCCTACCCCGGCGGCGCGGCAAACGTCGCGCGCAACCTGCGCGAATTTGCGGGGGAGATTCACCTTTTGGGGCAGATCGGCGCCTGCCCGGAGGCGGCCCACCTGCGCGAACTGCTGCTGCGCGACGGGATCGGCCTCGACCTCCTGGTGGAAGACCCCGGCTACCAGACGATCGTCAAGACCCGCATCATCGCCCAACACCAGCAGGTCGTGCGGGTCGACCGCGAGCGCAAGACCGGCCCGAACGCGGTGCAGGTCAACGGCACGATCGAAAAGCTCCGGGCGTTGATCGGCTCCATCGACGGCATCATCATCGAAGATTACGGCAAAGGTTTTTTGAGCCAGGAACTGATCGACGCCATCGTCGCCGAAGCGGGCCGGGCCGGAAAGATCGTGACGGTCGACCCGAATCCCGCCAATGCGTTTCAATGGACGGGGGTGACCACCGTCAAGCCGAACCGCAACGAAGCGTACGCCTCGGCGGGCCGGGCGTATCATCCGCCGGTCGATCCCCCGACCCGCGACACGGTGCTGCGCGAAGTCGGCGCGACGCTGCTGGAACGGTGGGGGACGCAGAACGTCCTCGTCACGCTCGGGGAACACGGCATCATGCTCTTTGACCGCGAAAAGGAGCCGTTCCATATCCCGACCCGGGCGCAGGAGGTTTACGACGTCTCCGGCGCGGGGGATACGACGATCGCCCTCTTCACGCTCGCCCTCTGCGCGGGGGCGACCCCGGTCGAGGCGGCGGAGATCGCCAACCAGGCGAGCGGCATCGTCGTCGGAAAACTCGGCACCGCCACGGTTGCCCCGGGCGAACTTTCCGCTACGTTTCCGGACGCATGAAACGGGCTGCCATTTTCCTCGACCGCGACGGAACGCTGATGGAAGAGGTCGACTATTGCGACGACCCCTCCCGGGTGCGCCTCCTGCCCGGGGTGGCGGAAGCGCTTCGGCAATGGAAGGCGGCGGGGTATTACCTCGTGCTGGCGACCAACCAGAGCGGGATCGGGCGCGGCTACTTTACGCTGGAAGCGTACCACGCCGTACACCGCGAACTGGTCCGCCAACTGGAGGAAGCGGGCGCGCCTCCTCTGGACGCCGCCTACTTCTGCCCCGACGCCCCGCCGACCACCTCCCCCCGGCGCAAACCGGCGCCGGGAATGCTGCTCGAAGCGGCGGACGACCTCGGGATCGACCTCTCGGCGTCGTGGATGATCGGCGACAAGGGTTCCGATGTCGAGTGCGGCCGCCGGGCCGGCACCCGGACCGTGCTCGTGGAAACCGGCTACGGTGAAGCCGCCGGGGTGCAGGCCGACTACCGCGCGGCCGACCTGAAGGAAGCCGCGCGCGTCATCGCGCAGAACCCCGCAATTGACAAAGCGCCGCCCTCGGCGTGACTCTCTCTTTTTCCCTTACCCGTGGCTTCTCCTTCCAAACCAGCCTTCCGCCGCTCCCGGCTTTTCCTGATCGGCTTCATCGGCCTGCTGCTCCTGCTCCTGGTGGAACCGCACCTTTTGCGCGGCATGGTCCGGTATGGGTTGATCGAGTACGCCAAACGGCATCAGGTGGAGCTTTCCATCGGAAAAATGGAGGGAAACCTCTTTTCGCCGCTCTCTTTTTACGATGTCACGATCGACTCTTCGCGCGACGGGGTCGCTTCGCGGACCAGGATCACCTCGGCGGAGGCCGTCTTTTCGTGGAGCGCCCTGCTGCTGCGCCGGGGGACTTCGTTTTTCAACCGGCTCACCTTGAGCGATCTCGACCAGCGGCTCGTCATCCAGCCCGAAACGGCTGACGCGCCTGCCGCCGCGCTCCCGCCAAAGGTGGCGAAAGCGACCCCGGCGGCCACCCCGGCGAAACCGGCACAGACACCCCGCTCCCCCACCCCATGGCTTCCGCTGCCGACGCGGCTCGACCTCTGGAACGGCACATTTCACAGCATCGTGGGCGATCGCCGCGCCCTTCTTTCCGGCGTTCGCCTCCACCTCAACCAGTCGGAGCCGGGCCGGATCACCGTCGGGGAACTCCACCTCGCCTCCGGGCCTTCGGGACGCGTCTTCCGGCATCTCTCGGGAACCACTGTCTTTCAGGGGACCCGGCTGGTGGTCGGGGATGTCAGGATCGCCGACGATCTCCTGCTCAAGACCGTTTCGACCGATCTCGCGGACCTCGCCCGGGGACATCTCCGCGCCGCGTTTGACTTTGCCGCGTTCGACGGCGCGCTGCGCGGCGAAGTCGTCAGCCAGCCGGGACCGCTCCGTTCGCAATATGAGATTGCGGGGAACTTTTCGCAGATTTCGGTCCCTTCGCTGGCCCGTTTCCTTTCGGTCAGGGAAAAAACGGGGGGGACGATCAAGGAAGGGAAATTCACCTTTCGCGGTTCGCCGCAGGCCCTCGAACAGGCGACCCTCTCGGTCCGGCTGGAAGCGACCGATTTCCTCTGGGACCGCCGCCAGTGGAACTCGCTGGTGGTCGGGGCGATGGTGGTCAATGGACGGGTGGAAATTCCGGAACTGGAGCTGCACCAGGCGGAAAACTCGCTCACCCTGAGCGGCGAACTCCTCCTGCCCGAAGGGAAAACGCCGTGGTGGGAATCGCAGTTCCGGTTCGATCTTCACGCTAAAATTGACAACCTGACCGAGCTGTCCTCCCTCTTCGGCCCCCGGTTTTCGGACACGGCGGGGAAGATCAGCGTCGTCGGGGCGATTCGCGGGAAGGATCGCACCTACCACGGGCAACTGATCGTTTCCGGCTCGAACCTCGCCTTCCGGGGCGCGCCGGTCGAGGTGCTCAACGCCGCGATCAAGCTCGACGGGAATGAAATCCAGGTGATCAATCTCGAAATCGCCAACGGGCGCGATTTTGTCCGGGGCAAGGGAAGCGTCAATATCTACGGTGAAAAGCGTTACCAGGCCGAGCTGAAGGCGGCGATCGACGAACTTTCGCTCTACGAGTCGCTGTTGCGCAAGCCGGTCGCCCCGGTGCCGCTCGCCGGGGGCGTCGTCCTCGACTGGTCGGGCGACGGGACGTTTCTCGCCCATTCCGGCGCGTTTACCGCGAAATTCCGCAAGCTCCATACCCCGGGCAACGCCGAAATCCCCGCGACGCTCCCGATCGATGCCGAACTGGAGGGAACCTATGCCCCGGGCGGGCTTTTTTTGAACAAATGCGTCCTGGCGGAGGAGAAAACGCGGCTGGAAACCCGGCTTGCGGCCAATCCCAAGACGCTTGATTTAAGCGAACTGCGGCTGACCCATCACGGCAAGGTCTGGCTGGAGGGAGAAGCGACCCTGCCGGTCAACCTTTTCCGCTTCTGGCTCAACCCCGGCGTGGCGGCGCTCGTGCCCGATGCTCCCTTCAAGGTGCAGTTGCAAGCCCGCGACGTGCAACTGGCCGATGTTGCCAACCTGACCGGCCACCCGATCCCGCTCAAGGGCATCCTCTCCGGCCAGTTCCGGACGGAGGGAACGCTGCTCGCCCCGGCGATGAAGGGAGCGCTCCGGCTCACCAGCGGAAGCCTGCCGGAGAACCGCTGGATGCCCGCGCTGGAGGGAATCGAGGCCGAGGCGACCTTTGACGGGCCGCTGCTCCATCTTTCGCGGGTTTCGGCCGATCACCCGCTCGGGAAGCTCACCGCCGAAGGGAGCATCGACCTGACCACCTACGACCAGCCGCGGCTCGACCTCGCGCTGCGGAGCGGGAGTTTCCGCTTCCAGGCTGGCGAAGCGTGGAGCGGCAGCGTCGCGCTCGACCTTCGCCTCACCGGCACGCCGAACGACGTGGCACTGGCGGGAACCGCGCGCCCCGTGGCGTTGACCGGCGCGCCGACTCCAGAGTGGGGGCGGCTTTTGCGGGAAGGAAACGGCTCCGCGCTCAACCTCCCGGCTCCCGCGCTCGCCCTTGCGCCGCCGCTCGACGCGTGGCGGCTCGACCTCGCAGTCCAGACCGGTGCTCCGGTCGATCTCCCGATTGGCGGCGATCTCGAAACCGACCTCCGCTACGCAGGCAAGGGAGAAATCATCACCCCGACGGGCCGCGTCACCTACACCGGCCTCCCGCTCCGGATCGCGTTTACCTCCGGCACGGTCGAAAGCGCGTCGTTCCTCTGGGTCGCGGGCGAAAGCGAGCCGCGGCTCGCCGTCCGGGTCGCCGCACGCACGGCCGATGTCGATTTCCTGGCGTATTATCTGGGAAGCGTCTCCGGGCTTTCGGGCAAACTGATCAGCGAACCGGAACGGACCGAAGCCGACCTGCGCCTCCTGCTCACGCAAGGCTACGTCCCGTTGAGCGACGATGCCGCCGACTTTACCCCGACGATTCCGCCTCTCTTTTTTGCCGCAACAGCCAGTTCCACCCCGCCGGACGAAGCAACCGATAACCACCTCTTGCCCGTCGAGGCTTTCCCTTCGCTCCCGGCTCCATAAACTTTCTTTTTTTCTGCCATGAATCCGAACGATGCTCCCGGTTCTCCCAACGTCGCTTCGGCGCTGGATGCCAACCCGCCGGAACGGACCCGCAGCGGGGTTTTCCTGGGCACTTTCCGGAACATCCGTTTTTACCTCGACTACTCGTGGTTTGTGATCGTCGCGATGGTGATCTACCTCCTCTCGGTCTCGACCTTTCCGCTTCTCCTGCCCGGCCAAAGCTCCGCGCTCTATTTCGGCATGGGGGTGGTGGCCGCCGCGCTTTTCTTTTTTTCAATCGTCCTGCATGAACTCGGCCACAGCATCGTGAGCCAGCGGTGCGGCATCCCCGTCCCGAGCATCACCCTGCTTTTCATCGGCGGCATCGCCGAGCTTTCCAGGGAGCCGGACGACCCGAAGTCGGAATTCAAGATCGCCATTGCCGGGCCTGCGGTTTCGCTCGCCCTGGTACTTCTTTTCGGCCTGACCGCCTGGGGGATGAGCCTCCTTTCCTTCCCCGCGGCGAGCCTCGTTTTCGCGTGGCTGGCGCAGATCAACCTGATCCTGGTCCTTTTCAACGCCGTCCCCGGTTATCCGCTCGACGGCGGGCGCGTCCTGCGGGCGCTGCTCTGGATGCGCAATGGCAAGCTGCGGCAGGCGACCTATGTCACCGCGCAGATCGGCATCGCCTTCAGCTTTTTCCTGATCATCGCGGGGATCTTCTTCATCTTCGCCTTTGGGGCATGGAACGGGCTGGTCTTCATCCTGATCGGCGTCTTTCTGAAAAATGCCGCCGAAAGCGGCTATTCGCACACGGTTTACAAGGAGGTGCTCGAAGGGGTCGATGTGGGCCAGGTGATGACGCGCGAGCCGATGACGATCCCCGCCCGCCTGCCGCTCAACCTCGCGGTGGACGACTATTTCCTGACCAACCACCATGTCGCCTACCCGGTCACCGACGACGACGGCGCCTACTGCGGCCTGCTGCGGCTGGAGTTCCTGAAAAAAATCCCGCGCGAAAAATGGCCTTACACCGAGGCGGCCGACCTCGTGCGGGAAGCGCCCGGCTCGATGCTCCACATCAACAGCACTGCGACCGCCACCCAGGCGCTGCGGCTCCTGATGACCGCGGGGCAGGGGCGGCTCGCCGTTCTCAACCCGACCGGGCAGTTGGTCGGCATGATCACCCGGCACGATCTGCTCCATTTCATCCGCATCCATACGGAGTTGCAACCGGCTTAAGGTCTGCCTCCGCTCACGCCACCGTTGCAGCCTCGCCGGTCCCGAGCAGTTGACGGCGCTCTTCCGCGTAGAAGGCGGCGATGGAGCTTGTTTCGCCGAGTTCCCAGAGACTGGTCCCGAGTTGGCGCATCGCCAGCACGGTGATGATCCACCCCTGCGTCCAGCCGGTTTCCACGCACCACGCCCCCCAGTCGCCATCGGCGTCGCTACCCCAGAACTCCCACTGTTCAAAGTCAAAGGCCCGGAACCATGCGCCATCGAGCGTGGGATCGGCAGAACGGACCTGCGCTCTTAGAAGAAACGCCTCGATCCTCTCCGCCGCCGCCTGGTAACGACGATCGCCGGTCGCCGCCGCCGCTTCGTGCAGGCCGAGGAAGGCAAAGTTGATGGTGTAGAGAAGATCGCTCACCGGGTCGCCGTTTTCCTGCAACAAGGGCGCTTCCGACTTTCCGTAAGCCTGGTGGGAAGCGGGCGGGCCATACTTGCCGTCGCCGAGGCCGATCTCTTCGCGGATCGCGCCGCACCCGTCCTGATGGGCGAGCAGTTCATCCGTCATATGGGCGAGCCATTCCCGGTGTTCCGGCGTATCGGCCACCCGCACCAGCCACGCGAGCGGGAGGAGCATCCGCGCCCGTTCCTGTTGAATACCGTTGGTCCAGTGCCAGCGATGGGGGTAGGCTTCCATCATCAGGCGGATGCCCGCAACGGTCCGCTCCAGCAGCAGCGGATCGCCGGTCTTCGAATAAGCCCAGAGATAGCAGGCCCAGGGGTAGGCCTGGAAATGGGGCGCGAAGGAGAGCGTCTCCGAGTCAAAGAACGACCGCCACCCCTCCTCCCTGAGCGAAGCCGCCAGCATCCGGTTGGCGCGGAAGCCGTTGGTCCCGGTGGTCCGGAAATTGGCCAGGATGCAGCGGAGGATCGAGCGATCCCACTGCGTGCTC
>DATMFV010000032.1:0-102804 GCA_035555975.1 Chthoniobacteraceae bacterium | reverse complement strand
CGCACGCAGGTGCTGGAGAAGCGGGAGTCCAAAAGCAAGCCGGACCGCGGGGTCATCTATGTGGAGACCACGGTGACCAACCAGCGCGACGAGGAGGTGATGCGTTTTCGCCGTCGCCTGATGGTCCCCAAGCGGGCCTTTGCCGCGCGGCCTCACACCCACGCGCCGGTGCCGGAAGCCGGGGAGGGGCGATGATGGAGCCGCGGAAACCGCTGGAGGGGGTCAGGATTCTCTCGGTTTCGCAGTATGGCGCGGGACCGTTTGCGACCTTGCAGTTGGCCGACCTCGGCGCGGAGGTGATCAAGATCGAGGATCGCTTGGTCGGCGGCGATGTTTCGCGCAGCGTCATCCCGTACGCCGAAGGGGGCGACAGTCTCTACTTTCAGTCGCTCAACCGGAACAAGAAGAGCATCACGCTCAACCTGAAAAGCGAAAAAGGGCGCGAATTGTTCCGGGCGCTGGCGGCGAAGGCGGACGGGGTCTTCAACAATCTTCGCGGCGATGTACCAGAGCGGCTCGGGTTGACCTACGAACAGCTCAAGGAAGTGCAACCGGCGATCGTCACCTGTTCGCTTTCCGGGTTTGGGACGAGCGGTTCCATGAAGGCGCAACCGGCGTATGATTACCTGCTTCAGGCGATGGTCGGCCACATGTCGCTGACCGGCGGGCCGGGGACGCCGCCGGAGAAATACGGCGTTTCGATGATCGATTTTTCCACCGGCGTGATGGCGGCGCTCGGGATGATGGTCGGGCTTTTTGCGGCCAAGGTGCGCGGGGTCGGGTGCGATGTCGATGTCAGCCTTTTTGACACAGCGGCTTCGATGCTCAACTACCTGGCGATCTGGAACCTGAACCGCGACTACGTGCCGCAGAAAACGGCGTGGTCGGCGCACCCGAGCCTGGTCCCTTCGCAGATGTTCCCGACGCGCGACGGCTATCTGGTGGTGATGTGCAACAAGGAGAAATTTTTCCCGCTCCTGTGCGAAGCGCTCGGGGTGCCGCATCTGGCGCAGGACGAGCGGTTTGTGAATTTCGCCGGGCGGCTCAAGCATCGCGAGGCGCTGGTGGAGGCGTTGATCGCCGTTTTTGTGCAATGCGACACGGCGCACTGGGTGGAACGCTTGAGCGGAAAGGTGCCGGTCGCCCCGGTCAACGATGTCGGCGCGGCGCTCAAGGAGCCGCTCATGAAGGAGCGGGGGATGGTGGTCGAAACCGAACACCCGACCTTCGGCGCATTGCGGATGGTCGGCTGCCCGATCCACCTCTCCGGCCATGAACGGAGCTACCGGGCCGGTCCGGCGCTCGGGGAACACAACGACGAAGTGTTTGGCGAATGGCTCGGGTTGAGCCGGGAGGAAATCGCGCGTCTATCCGATGAAGGCATCCTTTGAGAAGCTGGCCTGGCTCTTTGTGCCGGGCGATCAGGGAAAACGGGTCGGCAAGGCGCTCGCTTCCGACGCCGACGCGGTGATTTTTGATCTGGAAGACGGGGTCGCCCCCGAAGCGAAGGAGGCTGCGCGGGAGACATTGCGCGAAGTGGCGGGGGCGGCGGGTGGCTCGCGGGCGAAATTGTGGCTGCTGCGCGTCAACGGGGTTGATTCGCCGTTTTTTGCGGGCGACCTCGCGCTGGCGGTGGAACTGGGGTGCGATGGCGTGATGCTCCCGAAATGCGAGCACCGCGCTGATCTGGAGCGTGCGCGGGCGCATCTGCCCGAAACGATGGCGCTGGTGCCGTTGATCGAATCGGCCGCAGGGGTGGTCCGCCTCGCGGAGATCGCCGGGGGCGACGCCCATCTCCCGAGGGCGGCGTTCGGGTCGGTTGATTTCGCGCTCGACCTTGGCGTGGAATGGACCCCGGAAGGGACGGAGCGGCGGTTTGCGCTCGAGCGGCTGGCGCTGGAATCGCGCGCGCTCGGCTGGCTGCCGCCGCTCGGTGCGGTTTACCCCGATGTCCGGGACGAAGCCGCCTTCAGGCGCGAGGCGGAAACCGAAAAGCGTCTCGGGTTTTTTGGTAAAATGGTGATCCACCCCGTGCAGATCAACTGGCTGCGGGAGGTCTACCGCGCTTCGCCCGAACAGCTCGCCTGGAGCCGGAAGGTGGTCGAAGCGTACGAAGCGGCGGGCAGCGGCGCGGTGCTGCTGGAGGGGAAGCTCGTTGACCGGCCGGTCTATCTGCGGGCGCGCCGGGTCGGGCAGGACGGAAATTGAGTTTTCCCCGGGTTGGCCTCTCATGGTAGCCTTCCCGGGATGAAAAAGGCCCCCTCGAGGTATTTTTTCCTGGCGGGTATCGGGCTGGTTTTCTTCAGCGTCGGGCTGGCCATGTTCGTCTGGCCCAAGGGGTGGTCGCGGAGTTCGGCGGTCGGGATGCAGAAGGAGGTGCTGCCTTCATCCCGGGAGCCATGAGGCCGGGATCGGGGTTTTGATGGAGGGGGGCGATAGAGGGTTGTTGTGATGTCGCAGGGCGGGCGGATGTGGTAGCTTACTGCCATATGCGCGCAATGGTCTTGGAGAAAACGGGACGGCCCCTGGTGGAGCGGGAGGTGGCGAAACCGGAGCCGGGGCCGGGAGAGGTGTTGGTGAAAGTGAGCGCCTGCGGGGTTTGCCGGACCGATCTGCACGTTGTAGACGGGGAGTTGCCGGAGCCGAAGCTGCCGCTCATCCCGGGGCACGAGATCGTCGGTCGTGTGGAGGCGCTCGGGGAGGGAGCGGAGGAGGGAACCGGGCGCTTGAAACCGGGGATGCGGGTCGGCATTCCGTGGCTCGGGTGGACCTGCGGGGAGTGCGATTTTTGCCGTTCGGGGCGGGAGAATCTTTGTGATCGCGCCCGGTTTACCGGATATACCATCGACGGCGGGTATGCGGAGTGGACGGTGGCGGATGCGCGGTTTTGTTTTCCCCTTCCGGAAAGGGGAGGGCTTGAGGATGTTGCTGCCGCGCCGCTGCTTTGTGCGGGGTTGATCGGTTACCGGACGCTGCGCAAGGCGGGGGATGCGCGGCGTATGGGCTTTTACGGCTTTGGCGCAGCGGCGCATCTGGCGGCGCAGGTGGCGCGGTTTGAAGGGCGCGAGGTTTATGCCTTCACGCGGCCGGGCGACCGCGAAGCCCAGGCGTTTGCCCGGCGCTTCGGCGCGGCCTGGGTCGGGGGCTCGGATGAAACGCCGCCCAGGCCGCTCGATGCCGCCTTGATCTTTGCACCGGTGGGAGCGCTTGTCCCGGCGGCGTTGCGGGTGTTGCGCAAAGGGGGGGCGGTGGTCTGCGGGGGGATTCACATGAGCGACATCCCCGGGTTTCCCTATGACCATCTGTGGGGCGAACGCTCCATCTGCTCGGTGGCCAACCTGACGCGCCGGGACGGGGAGGAATTCCTCGCGCTCGCGCCCACCATCCCGGTCCGCACCGAAACGGTGGCCCTTCCGCTGGAGGCGGCGAACGAGGCGCTGGATCGGCTCCGCTCGGGGCGGCTGACGGGGGCGGCGGTGCTGGTGCCGGATTTTTGAGGAAGCGCGGCGCGTAGCGAAGGATTTGGCTGTTTGACGTGAAGGACCAGGAGCCGCTCCTTGCCTTTCCCCGCAGATCTTTCACCACTCCTCCATCAATCCCATCTTCACCAATCTGGCTCGCTGCCCGGGTGGTGACCCGTTGCCGACGCTTTCAGAATGGATGAGGCACGCGAACAGGCCATGAGATGACAGCCTGTAAAAGGAGCGTCTTATGGGCTCTCCTGTTCCTTGATCGATTCTTTCAGGAATGTGGAAACCCGGCCATATGGCAGACGAAGATCATCAGGATGCTTGTAGTTATTGATCAGATAGAACGCGATGACCTGCCCGTCTTCCATCTTAAACTGGCCGGCGTAATGGTTCATGGTAAGGTAATGATCTGAATCCGGTTCCTTTCGGAGAAATACAATGTATTCCTCTCCTGCCTGGTAGATGACGTTGGGGCAGGTAAACCCGTTCGTATGCCTTATCTTTATCGTTCCAGTGCCTTCGCCTCCCTTGAAGGTGTGAACGATGGAGGCGGTTGCGATCCTGGTATAAGCCTCGGGATCATCCGAACCGCCAAGAAGAGCTATGGTTACACCGCCATCGGCGTTGGAGGTGCGCTTAAACCTCGGGGATATTTCGAGATCGTCGTCAATGCGGATGTGCGCGATGAGATCAGCTCGCTTGATGGCATCGGGGAGGACAAGCCCGACCGCCATGCCCCACGAGGCATGTATGGCAACCATACAGAGGATCAACTGGAGGGCGATGTTTTTCATGGCGGATGTTCAAGTTCGTTCATTAGTACCTGTTAACACAACGACTCAAATCGGCATAAAAGGCGCTTTGAACGGGGGGAAGTTCCTATTGGAGAACCAGATGGAAATCATCACCTTCGTGATCAAACCACCGGTCGAAGCCAACTTTACAAGTTGGTAACCTGAGCGGGGGGAGGAAGGCAAGACGAAAGCCGTGGCGATCACCACTCCTGATGCCGTTTTTCTACGCCGTCGGCTGCCCAAACCCTATGGCATGCCCGTCAAGGTCGTAGGTGCCAAACTCGCGGCATCCGTAGGATTGATGGCAGAGATCATAACTGATCTTGGCTCCCCTTGCCACAAACTCGGCGTGAAGTGCGTCGACATCGGAAACCCAGAAATAGATGTTCCAGAGTTTGTCTGCGGCGGTCCAATGCGGGACGACCTGCCCGGGATGATCCGCCTGCCGAAGCATGATATACCGGCCATCGCGTTTCAGAATCACAAAGCTGGGCGGTTCTCCCCAGAATTGTTCATAATGAAAGCCCATGGTGTCCCGGTAAAAGTTGGCTGCCGCGACGACATCCTTGACGAGAAGAACCGGGGAGGAGGCGGTCAGGCGGGCTGGAGGGGTGGTCGTCATATCACGTGGGTTGACGGCGGGGATTTAGGCATCTTCCTGGCTCGGCCGGGATCTGGTTCCCGGAAGCACTCCGGCCAAAGTGCCGCCAACAGCGGCAAGGATGGAACCTATAAAAATGATGCGGCCATATTTTTTACCGAAGGCAGCTCCGGCCTCATAACCGGCAGCCTGGCCCTGTTGGTAACCCTCCGAAGCGGTGGTGGCATCCACCTGCGCACCTGCAATGCCGCCGGAAATAGCACCGCCAATGGTCAACGCGCCCAGCCAGAATATAATAAACCAGATAAAACCGAAGGCTATTTTCTTCATTTGATGCTCCTGATTTCGGAATTGAGAATGTGATGGGGGAGGCGTTGGGATGATGATGTCTCTTTGCAGATATGCTGTCAATCCTTTGCCGCCGGGCCGTTGCGGGTGCTCGTTGGATGGCGCATCGGCCATTCAGATGACATCGGCCACGAGCATGCCGGTACTCAAAAGAGGGACCGTGGCGATCGTTTCCGGAACGCGTCCGAAAATCCCGGGGAGCTGACAGGCGGCGAGTCCATTCCTTCATGGTGCCTTCTCCGGCCTGTTCGCCGTGGATGTTATGGCGAGTTCGACATCGGCAAGGCGCGTTTTCGCTATCAGGTATTGCGGGTCTATCTCCAAGGCTCGCAAGTAGCAATCCCGCGCTTCGGCGAAACGCTTCTGCGCCAGCAGATAACCGCCGAGATTGAAATACGCCTCATCCAGAGACCCTTCGCTGCAATCGAGAGCCTTTCGCACCAGGGCTTCCGCCCGCGACAGGTCGCCACGGCAAAATGCGGCGGAACCTGCATAGACCAGGTAGGTGGCGTTGTCGGGATCGAGCTGATGAGCCTTGAGATACTCCTCTTCAGCCGCAGCGAAGTTTCCCATCTGTTTGAGCCGATGCCCCCGCCCTGCGAAAACAAGGCGGAGCTGCCCTGTGGGAACCACGGACGCGGCCCGTTCAAGCACGGCGGCTGCCTCATCATAAAGCGCGAGGTCAATCAGCGCGGAGGCATGCCGGAGCAGGGTAGGACCATGGTCCGGCCATTGAGCGAGAATCTTCTCACAAAGCTGGCGCGTATAGGCAACATGCCCCGCCTCGTCCGCCCTGGTCAGGGCTTCGATCAACTCTTGGGTAGGTGACATCTGGTTTCAGCCGGGAATCAGGGGCGTTTGGTGACGCGAAGGACAAGACCGTTTTGAAGGTCTTTGACATTCGCCGCAGGCTGGTCTTTGCTGATCGCTTCCAGGGGTATCTCTCCCCCAAGAACATAGTCGCCCTCCGAAAGCGTCGGGGGCAAGGGAATCGTCACCTTGAGCGGGAGATCGGCAATCCGGCGTCTGGCGGCGGGAGCGCCCGGGATCTCGATACTCAGTTGCGTGCCGGCCGATGTCTGGCTGGCGAGGATGACAACGCGGGTAAACTCCCGGTCGGTGGCAAAGGCAGGGCTGCCTAGAACGTGGTTGACGGCCTTGCCGTTGACGACGTGGAGAATCTGCAAGACCCAATCGTTACCCTGCAACTTCATCTTGGAAATCCAGGAGGTGGCGCCGAGGTGGTGCGCCAGTTCCTGTGCCGAAAGAGGATCGTCGCTACCGCGCAATGGAAATGCCAGCGCGCTTATCAATACCAGGGCGAGAAGGATCGGTTTCATGGTGTGGGTGATGCAAGTATCCGACGATTCAGGTCAGCCATCGGAAGAATGCCTCCGGGTGATGGATTTAATGGAATGGTCAAATTGATGAACGATTGATGCGAAAAACGTGGAAAGGCAGGAGGTGCTGCAAAAATGAAGATCCACCTGACCGCCACGAACCGGTTCAACGATGTTTAAATAACACTCGTCATGGTTCATACCGATGACAGGGTGCGGACCGTGATAGTAAAGCGAAAAGACTGTATCCATTTTATCGGAAGGTCCTCCTGTATCCCGCTTTTTGTCGCAGTAAAGAATGGCCCCTGTGGTGAGCCGAATGAAGCCTTCGATCTCGCCAATCTTCGCATTGCAGATCAAGCAGGTCGCACCTTCCGGAATCTGGGATGAGTTGTTCTTTGTCTTGAGGGGGAGTTTCATTTTTGGACAAACCATTCAATAATCTTCCCATTTTCAAGACAGGTCGATGCTTCTCTATCGCATGCAGTGATCGCCAGTTTGCCGGCAGGCGGGCTTGTCATCTCCTTGATCCAACAAATCATCAGGAGCCTTCCTTCGTTCGTTCCCATGACGCCACGGGCCCGGGTTGTGAATGGAACAACGGGTGGCATGCAGGAAGCTGGACGCGGGTCCATTGGACAAGGAGACCCGGACTGCGCATCGAGAGTTTCTTTTGCAGGTGCTGCCACTCAAACGTGATTTGTCCGGAACTGACGATGATGGGCGGCACGGGGCGGACGGGGCCGATTTTGGAGCGGTCAAAGGAGTAGCCGCGTTGTACCGCCTCGGCATGGATGGCGGCCAGGTAGGCGTTCATGGCCGAACGGGGATGGGGATGACCGCGAAAGCGTTCCAGTTGAGGATGGCGCGTGTAGCCGCGGGTTTGCCCGCGGAGAACGGCCCTGGCCAACAAGGCTTCACGCCAGAGGGCGATGAGTCCCTGTGGATCAAGATACTTCGGATGCAGGGACCAGAGACGCATGTCGGGGCACCTTCATGCATCCACATGAAACCGGATTCTGACCCCTTCCGGCGCTTCGATTTCGAATTCACGCAGGCCGTACGGCTGGACGGTCGGCGGCAGGGTGATCTGCGCGCCTTGTGCGGTGTATTCTTCGAAGAGTTCGTCGAGGTTTCCGGCTCCGTCGACGTGGCCGAGGCCGATGAAATACCATTTTACGCTACCGTGCGGGTGCCCTTCATCGCTGGCGGCAAAATGGAGCATGACCTGATCGCGGCTCACCCGTGCGTAGACGGGCGGCTCGCCATGCGAAAAGTCGATCTTGAAACCGAGGCTTTCGCGGTAATGGCGAAGGGTCGCGGCCACATCGTTGACGGCGATGACAGGCTGGAGATCGTGGAAGTTGTGGCCTCGCGGGTCCATTAGCTGCTTTTGGTTTCCTTTTCCTCCAGCGCCACGCCTTGTTCGATCAGCACATCAAAGACGGAACCGAGCAGGTCGCGGTAGTCGAGCCGGAAGACGCGGTCGAGCGGGTCGAGCCGCATGGCGTGGTAGGTTTCGAACATCTCCTGGAGCTTGATCGCAAGAAGGGTCTTCAACTGCTCGGCGCTCCCTTCGGGGATCGGTTCGTCGCTGTGGAGGTTGCGGCTTTCGGCGACCGATTCGTGGTGCGAGGCGAGGTCTTCGAGTTGCAGGCGCAGCGTTTGTACCGTCGCCTCGAGCTGGGCGTTGTGGAGGAGAACGGCATCGAGATCGACCGGGCGGCGTTCTTCAACCGCGTGGCGATCGCCGCGCCGGGAGCCGCCGCGTTTGGCTTCCTCCTCCTTGCGCCGAAGCTGCGCCTTGGTGGTCTCCAGTTCGTTGCGGAGCGAACCGACGTAGGCGTCGAGGTGGCGTAAACTTTCCTTGAAGTCGAACCCGCCGGGGGCCTGCGCCTTGCCTTTCGCCTTGTCGCGCTCGCGCTCCCGATCACGTTCGCGCTGTTCGCGTTCGGCCCGGCGTTCGGCGGCGCGCGCCTCCTGCCGTTCGCGGGCGGAGAGGCGGCGTTGGGCGGCCTCTTCGCTGCGTGCTTCATCCCGTGCGGAGCGGGAGCGGCCTTCCGGTTTCTTTTCGACCCTGGAAGCGGGGTCGCCGTCGGAAGCCTCCCCGGTATCGGCCCCTTGGTCTGCCTGCGGTTCAGGCAGCGGGAGCGGTTCGACCGGTGCGTTGAGCGCTTTCTGAGGCTCGGGCTGCCGGGAAGTGGCGGCGTCCGGTGCGGCGGTTTCGGCGGGAGGCTCTTCGCTTCCGGCTTCCGGAGCGGGAGCGGCTTTTTTCCCTTTCTCGGTTGCGGGCGCGGTTTCGGCTTCGTCGGGTTTGCGTTCGGGCTTGAGAACGGCGACGATCGCTTCGGGCAGGTCCGCAATCTCCGCGCGCAACTGGCGTTGCAGCCGCCCCTGCCAGCGCGCGACCCCCTTGGCGAGGAGGGCGAGATCACCTTCGGGCAGTTTTTTGAGCCGACCGGCGGCTTCGGCCCAGCGGAGGATGGAGAGCTGCGAGATCGGCGAGCAGAACGAGAAGACTTCCGCCGCGCCGTGGAGAAGCTGATGGGCGTCGGCGGCTTTCAGTTCGGCCAGCGGCAGGTGGAGCAGCCACGGCTTGCCTTTGCCGATCAGGACGTTGAAGAAAATCTGCCGGTGCCGGGGCGGGTAGTTGCCGGTCTCGGCGTCGCGGAGCTGCCCGGCAACGGTGGCGGCGAGCTTGAGGCCGACGGGCGGGTCGACCTTGAAGAGCGCGCGCGCCAGGCTCAAACGAAGGCGGCGGGAGGCTTCGGAGTCGTGCTTGCCAAGCCCCGAAAGGACGAGACGGCGCATCGGGATGCTCAAGTCGGGCCAGACGCCGATGACGGCGTTGACGCTGACGATCCATGGAAGCTGCAGGAGCGGCTCCAGCGCCGAGGCGATGCCGGAGCGTTTGCCGTTAAGTAATTCCTTGAGCAGGACGGTGGCGCGTTCTTCGTCCGCCGTGGAAAGCCGCTTGGCCTGCGAGGCTTCGGCCAGTTCGGTCAAGGTTTCAAGGGGGGGAGCCGGTGGGGTATCTTCAGTTGGGGTATCCACAAAAAAGGAGTGGGTGGTAAAAGGTGTCAGGTTTCAGGGGACCGGGGCTAGAACGAGGGCGGCATTTTTTCAATGCCCCTCTTTTTCAATCCGTTCACTGAGCCATTGTTTGATCATGCTCTGGTAGTTGAGGTAACGCGACCGGGCGAGCCGTTTGATGCGGGCCAGCATGCGGGGGTCAAACCGGAGCGTGACGGTGATCGATTCCTTGGTATCGGGCTTGAGGAGCGAGCCGTTCATCAGCCGGACATCGAGCCGGTGGTCCTGCCAGAAGCGGGCTTCCTCCTCTTCGTCGTCGAACGGAGGGATTTCAGACCATTGCTCAATGACATTCATCGTGGGAGACGGGGAGAGAGGAGGCGGAGCGTTTTGGGTTACAAGGGCAGGACTCCGCGCACCATAAAACAGCTTGCCGCAGGGCGAAAGGGGAAAACGGGGGCTTTTTGCGGCATTTTGCGCCGGGAGCCGGTTTTCCCGCGACGTTTTGGGAAGAAAAAGGGAGAGCGGCGGCGGTCGGCGGCCAACTTACATCAGCTCCATGTTTTTGCGTTCGTAAAATTGATGTTCCTCGGGGGCCATCTCGCGCGCGGCGATCGCCCGGTACCGTTTGCCGTCGGTCCAGAAGAGGGTGAAAATCGGGCGGCCCGACATCGATTTGCCGAGGTTGAAGTAACGGGCGCTCGGTTCGGACTGGAGATCGGGCAGGATGCGCAGCGAAAACGGGTCTTCGAACGATTCCTCAATCTCCTTGGGAGGAATCGGCTTCAGGTCAAACGGTGCGTCGATCCAGTCAAACTCCATGAAGCAGGCGGGGGGCTCAGGCGTTGGCGGGGGCGCGTTCGATGAGTTCGATTTCGTACCCCTCCGGGGCGTCGATGAAGGCGATTCTGTTGCCGTTGCCGTGGATGTGGGGGCCGTCGGAAAGCGGGTAGCCGAGGCCGGCGGCCCGCTCCGCAAAGGCGTCGAGATCGGTCACTTCAAAGGCGAGATGGGTCAGGTCCGGGCCGACGACGACCGGGCCGCTTTCGTCAAACTTGCAGAGTTCGATCATGTGATCGCTCTGCGGCGCTTTCAGGAAGACCAACTGCGAGCCGCGGCCCGAGGTGGAGCGGCGGACCTCCTCAAGCCCGAGGACCTCCTTGTAAAAGGAGACGGTTTTCTCAAGGTCGGCCACCCGGTAACGTGTATGAAGCAGTTTTGTAATCATCTTTGAAAAAAGAAAGGCGGGAGGTTGCGCTGCGAAGTCTCTGCGAAGTATAAGAGAGGGGAGCGTTCTCGTGCAACAAAGAACCCCGCTCCCACCTTTTCCGCCCCTTTTTTCGTTTTGAACGGGCGGAAGGTTGCACGGAGGGGTCAAAAATGATGCGTTTGAAACTTGTTTTAGCAGCCACCGGCGCCAGCGGAGCGATTTACCTCCAGCGCCTGCTCGACGCGCTTTGTCCCGAAACGCACGAGATCCACCTGATCTACAGCCCGTTTGCGCGGCAGGTGATCGCGGAGGAACTCGGCAGCCTGCGGGTCCCTCCCGGGGTGCGGGAACATGGCGACCGGTCGATGAACGTCCCGTTTGTGAGCGGTTCGGCGCTTTTTGACGCGATGGTGGTGGTGCCGTGCTCCATGGGGACGCTCGGGCGGATCGCAGCGGGGACGAGCGACTCGGCGCTGCTCCGTGCGGCGGATGTTTTCCTGAAGGAACGGCGCAAGCTGATCCTGGTGCCCCGCGAGACGCCGTGGAACCTGATTCACGCGCGCAATGTGGTCAGCGTCATGGAAGCCGGGGCGATGGTGCTCCCGGCAAGCCCCGGGTTTTACAGCCTGCCGCGCACGGTGGAGGAGGTGGCCGACACGGTGGTGGCGCGGATTCTGGACCAGCTCGGCGTGGAGGTTCCCAACGCCTTTCGCTGGAAGGAGACGCCGCAACCGCAGCCGGATCGCGTTTCCTGAACCTTCCTTTCCCGCCTTGTTTTGACTCCCGTGCGCGAACTGATCCCTCCGCTGATTTCTTTTCTGGTCCGGTGCCTGGCGGCGACCTGTCGGCTTCGCGTGGAAGACCGGTGCGGGATCACCTCGGGGCGGATCACCCATCCGGTGATCTGGACCTTCTGGCACAACCGGATCATCGGGGTGACGCTGGCCAAGGCGCGTGACTGCCGCCATCGTAGCGGAGCGGCGCTTTCGAGCCCGAGCAAGGATGGGGCGATCGTCGCGGGGGTGATGGCCCGGTTCGGGATCGGGAGCGTGCGGGGGTCGAGTTCGCGCCGGGGGGCGGGGGCGGTCCGCGAACTGGTCAAGGTGATCGAGGACGGCGGCGATGTCGCGATGACCCCGGACGGCCCGCGCGGCCCGGTCTACCGGCTCGCCCCCGGGGTGATCAAGCTCGCGCAGGTGACCGGCGCGCCGGTGATGCCGGTCTTTGTCCGCTACAGCCGCGCCTGGAAGCTTAAAACATGGGACGGGTTTCGCATCCCGAAGCCGTTTTCGACGATCGAGGTCTGCTTTGACACGCTTTACGAAGTCGTCGGCGGGATCGCGGCGACCGAGGGCGACGGGCTGGAAGGCGAGCGGCTCCGGCTGGAGCGTTATCTTGGGGAAGGGGAGGCTCCGGGCGGGTAGCATTCTTCACGGCTTGAGGAGGCGCTGCAACGTGGAGAGGATCTGTCGACGCCGCTCCAGAATGGCATCGTTTTGCGGATCTTTTTCGATCGCCAGCGGTGTTTCGCTCAAGAGACGTTCTTCAGCTTCAAACGAGCGTTGCGGCTGGGCTTCACGAAGGCGGGCGAGGGTGGTTTTCAGGAGCGCCATATAGGCAACATCCTCCAGACCTTCGCGCAAGGCTTCCATGCGCCGGGTGGTCACCGGGACCTTGTCGTTACCCCGGAAGAGAATTCCTTCGTCGTAGCCGTCGCCATGGTCGAAGCTGTCACCTTTGGGGCTCATGGCGGTCCAGAGGGCGATCCCGTCGACCCCGGCCAGATACCCTCTCCACGGTGCGAGGCGGTAGTAACCCTCCACCGGCCAGTTCTGCATCTGCGTTGCGCAGGTGTAGCTCCAGATCGTCCGCTTCCGATGGCGGAACCAGGCCAGGTTCTCGCGGGTACGTTCCGCATCCGGCGGCCAGAGACGGGGTTGATGATGAATCCAGAGGTCAATATAGGGTGCTAGTTCGTCGAGTTCCTCGAAAGTCGCGCCTGCGGGAGGCGGCACCGAGGTCAGGGTGGCCATGAAGCGGATCCGGGGGTCCTGCCGATGGATTTCACGGTGAAAGCCGATATGTTTCGGGATGCCTGCGGCCAGGAATTCATCGCTGACGCCCTGAAAGGCGAACTCTTCATAGCGGAACCCGATTTCGTCGCGCAGGTGGGGGATCATCTCCGCGTACCATTGGAGGTTGCGTGTGGCGTTCCAACCGAAAATGAGCTTCATGCCGCGACGTTTCGCTTCCCGAAGGAAGGAATCCTGCGACCGGAGGCGCTCCGGGTCGTAATAGAGCTGTTGGGGGATCTTTTTTTCGGGGTCCTTGTCCCAGAGGGTGCCGTCATTGCGCGGACGCCACATATAGGCAAAGCGGTTGGTCATCATCCAGTTGATATGGTAGCGATCGAAGAGCTTGAGAAACTCCATTTCATCGGAGGGAGTGATGCCGGGGCCAAAGAGGAAGGTGTCGAGCGGCCAGTCCGGAGTTTCGGGAAGGGTAAAATCAAGCACGGTCACCTTGATGGGCAGCTTTTTCCACGAGGAGCGTTCCGTCCGGTCCGTATCGACCGGTTTGAGCGTGATTTCTCCTTCGTATTCGCCGGGAGCGACACCGCGCGAGTCAAACACGATCCAAAGGCGCTCGGCCTGCCCGGCGGTCACGGTGAAGGCGTTGTTTTCCGACCGGATAAGAGGGTCGTGAATGAGGTGGCCCATGCCGTTGCGGACGCGGGGGGAGTGAAAGACCTGAAGATGATCCCGCGAGAGGAGAACGTCGGCGTCGTCTTTGCGTTTAAGATCGCTCACCGCAAGGCGCAGGTCGAGCCGACCGGCCGGAAGCAGCCCGGCGAGCTGGATGGCTACCGCTTCGCGTTCATTGCCGGCCTGGGTGAAATGAAGCGTCGGGGGCGCATCCGGCAGGGAGGGGGGGAGGTCATCCGGCGTGCTCTCTTTCCACGGGTTGACCTGCCAGACGACCAGATCACGGGGAAGCAACCATTGGTGAAATTTTTCGGCTTCGCCCTGAAGCGTTGCCACTTCGGTATCGGCAAGGGTCTGCTTTTTTTGGATGGCGGTGGCGAGGTCCGAGCGGAACTTGCCGAGGGCGGCGGCAAAGTCCGCCACCGGCTTGGAAAGGGTCTTGTAGAGCGGCTGGCGGGAAGTCGATGTCAGCAGAAGATCCGCCCGAAGCAGGGGGAGCCGGGCTTCGATTTCATGCAGGCGCGGGGTGGTTTGCGCAAAGGGGAGCAGATGCCCCCACACCGGCTTTCCGTTTTCGTCGGAGAGGACCAGGGCGATGTTTTCCACTGCATCGCTGGTGATCGGGATCTCCATCGCGATTTCGCTCGTCCGGCCTGCGGGAAGATCGACCGTTTGGGTCCAGGTTTCAACGGTTTCCCCTTCATGGGACAACGCCTTGGCCGTGAGGGTGGAGCGGCTGGCCTGTGCGGATTCGTTTTTGAGCCGGAGCGGGACCTGGTTGACGCCCCAGCGCAAACGGTCTTCTCCCGGCGCTTCGACGGTGATCGGCGAAGTAGCCTTGGGATCGTTGCGGAAGACCAGCGGCGCAAGGTCCTGGCGTGCGAAGAGACCTTTTCGGGTAGGCGGAAGCGAAGAGTTTTCGGCCACCGGTTTGCGTTCCCGGCCGAGCCGCACGCTCCAGCGTTCGCCGAAAACCGGCGTCGGAACCCCGAGATCGGCAAAAGGAATCGCCAGCTCGACGCTCCAGCCATCCTTTGTCACCGACCCTTTGGCGGTGGAGTGGTAGCTTGACCAGCTCTTGTCGCTGTTGCGGGAATCGTAGATCGCTCCCAGCGCGTTGACGACGAAGTGGTGAAACGTCTCCGGGCGGTTGCGGATGTCAAAGACCAGTTCCAGACAGTCGTCTGCGAAGATGGCGAGATCGTTCTGATTGAACTGGCGCTTGTGAAGTTCCATCTGCGGCTCCTCAAAGCGGGCACCGAAGTAAAGGTACTCCCCGTCAAAGAGCATGCGGACGGAGCTTGAGGCCAGAGGGGTGCTGCCGTCCCGGTTGATGAAGGCGGTGTATTCGGGGGCATTTTCCCACGCCGGGTCGGAAAGGTCGCCGGTAAGGTGCGGCTTTTGCGAGGTGTAGATCGCTTCAAAGGTCACCGGAGCGGCTTGGGCCGACAGCGAAAAAAGGAGGGTAAGGAGGAAGGAGACGATCGGTTTCATGAAAAAGTGGCTACCATAGGGTCAGTTCGGTCCGGGCGTTGTAGCCGGAGGTGATGCCGAGTTCTTTGAGGCGGGCCGGGGGGCAACTTTCAAGGCTGCCATCTACAAAGACGAGGTTGGCCCGGCCATTGTGGCGGGTATGGATGCCGGGGTTGTCTTTTGTCGCGTTCAGGCGGAAGCTGTAGGCCTGTTGCCCGGCGCGGACCGAGGCAATCTGGGGGGAGTAGACGGAATCTCCATAGAGAACGTAGGAGGAGGGGGATTCGATGCGCAGCATCAGGAGCCAGGTGGAGCCGCCCAGCGCGCTTCCCTGATAGCCATTGTCCTTCAGATTTTTGGCGATGTCGTCCACGGCCCGGCGTCCGTAGGCGATATAGGTACTCCGCCCCCCCGGGGGGAGCGCGGGACAGAGGGTATCTTCCCACTGGATGCCGTACGGTTTGAGCGTGGTGGTCCAGGTGGTCTCCTGCGCACCCTGGCCCGGGGTGGCGGGCACCAGCCGGTAGAGGAGCAGCTTCTGCTGGTTTTCATTGGCGGCGAGCAGGGTGGCGACGGCGATCTGGCGGAGGCGGGCAACGCACTTGGCTTGCAGGGCGTTCTGCCGGGCTTTGTGAACGGTGCCGGTGAGCAGGATGGCCAGGATAGCCAGCAGCGCGATGACGACGAGCAGTTCGGTCGCGGTCCATGCGCCGCAACGGCTGGCGGGTGGCTGGGGGGCGTCCATCATGGGGGAAAGTCAGAGAGGGGCATCCAGAGGCTGAAGCGAGACGTCGGGAGCCAGTTCGATGAAGTCCCACGCGATTTCCGCGCCTTCCTGAGCGCCTTCGTCGGAAAGCTCCAGCAGGGCGGTGGTGGAGGTGGCTTTAAAGAGCCGGTGAAAGTGGTGCCAGGTCAGGCGGTGACGCGGCGTATCGACAGTAAAGATAAACGCGTCGTCTTCAGGACCTTTTTTCGGGGGGTTCTTCGCGGAGCGTGCTTCATGGGTGCGATCGGTGGCATTGAGGCGTTCCGCACCGCGGACGTTCACGGAGAGTGGGAGCAGTTCTTTCCGGGCCGGGTCGCGAACATCGAGCGCATAGACATTGACATGATAGACACGCCCCGGCTGGAGATCGCGGATGGTCTGGGTGATCCGGTTGGGCTCCTTTGGGCCGCGCCGGGTCAGGAGCATTCGTTTTCCTTCCGGAACGGCGCTGTAGGGGCTTTTGGTGAAGGGTAGCGAAGCAACGTCGAAAAGGCCGATGTTTCCCCCTGCTCCCGGCTGAAGCTCCCACCCCTTCCCCTCCTGTTCAAAGCCGGGATTTTGCAGATGGGTCAGGTAAAGGGGATCGCTACCGAGACGGGTGGTATGGCCTTCGATCAGATAATGACGAACGAGCCGCGCGTACCAGCGGAGAATATCATCATCCATGTACCGGGCGGCCCAGATGCCCAGCCCTGCGAGGCCCTTGAAGGCGGGGTCGGTGGCAAAGAGGTGAAATTGTTCGTCCAGAAAAGCTTTATAGTTCATCTCCGGTTCGAGATGAAAAGTCATGGAGGGGGCAATGTTGTCCGGACCGAGGAAGAGGACCATCCGGCGTTCGATGCCCGGAACGGCCTCCCGCCATTGGCGCATGCGCTCGGGGGTTTTCTCCAGAAGGTGCATGCGGCGAAGATAGATTTCGGGTGCGATCCGGTAATCGCCATCCATCAAGGCTTCGGCCAATGGGCGGTAGAGTTCGGGCTTTCCGAAGCCGGTAAAGGCGTAGAATTGCTTGCCTTTGAGGGCGGGACGCTGCGCCAGTTCCCGCAGGGAACGGGCCCAGAAGGGAAACTGCGTGAGGTGTTTCTCCTTGAGGCCGAACTCGTCGATGATGACGCCGTCGAGGTCCGGGTCGCCCATTGGCGAGGCCCAATAGTGTTCGACTTCTTCGCTGGAATCCGGCTTGCGGGGTGTTTTGGAAACAGTGATCCACCAGCGCCCCCGGGCGCGCCATCGACGCACCTTCTCAAGGTAGGCGGGCAGTTCCGAGTAAGGCTCGGAGGCGATGATGTTGAAGTTGTCGAGGATGCCGGCCTCTTTAAGATCACGATATTCCCGGATGATGGCGTGCGAAACCGTTTTGACCGGGGCGGAGTGGTGGTCGACGCTGAAATAGACCATTTCGGGAACGCTGCGGATGCTGACTTCGCGGATCTGGCCACCTTTTTGCGGTGTCAGGGTGAGGGTATGCTTTCCTGCGGCAAGGCGGCGCATCTGCTCCGGAAGGCTACCCTTCGCGTCGGGTTGGAGGGGAGGCGTGGTTTCGCGGTCGAGTTGCAGGCGTACGGGAGCGCTTTCCGCTTCGATGCGGAGATGGACCCACCCGTCGCGGGGCAGGTCGAACGAAAGGGTAAGTGGCTCCTTGCCATTGCCGGGCTCCACGGTGTGTTGGACCAGCGATTGCACGAAGTTGTTACCCGTGGAAGCGGCACGCGCCGGGGTGGCGAAGGCAAGTGCTGCGGCGCAAAGGAAGGGGGCGATGAACAACATGGAAGGTTAAGCAAGATGGCTGACGGTATCTCCGGGGACCAGGGTGACCGGTTCCTTGATTCCCTCGACAATCGGGTGCCCGGCGACGAGCTGGTCGAGCTGGATCATCGCTTTGTTGGCAAGGTTGCTCCAGTTGCAGGCCACATGGGTCAGCTTGTGGCCGGGAAAGAGGGAGTTGACCGGGTAGGGACCGTAGTTGGTAGTGATGATCGCCAGGTCGGTGGAGGCGGCTTCGCGGAAACGGGTATTGGCCAGCAGGGAATGGAGGCAGCCGGAGGTGGGAAAGACGAGGGCCTGTACTTCGGGATGCACGGGAAGGTAGAAGTCGAGGAGGAGATCGGCCAACTGGGTGAGGTGGAAGCACTGGTAGTCAAAATGGTGTTGCGCGGGGTTGAAGTCGGCATCGCGCTTGCGGTGAGCCTGCGAGATGCTTTCGATCCACGTCTGGGTGACGGGGTCGTAGACATTTTTGCCAATGACGGCATAGGTACTCCGGCGGTGCTCCACGAGGCAGGCGTCGATGAGCGCCCCCGCGTTTTCGTAATCGGGCACGACATGGCGCAGCCCGTCTCCGGTGACCGCCCGCCCGAGAGCGACGGTCGGGAAGTGGCGCGCCGCCATGTGCAACAGCTCAAACTGGCTCTCCTGCGGCTGGACCCAGATGAGCCCCGCGACGCCGATCTTCCGCGTGCTTTCCAGCCATTGGTGAAGCCGGGCGGAACGGGGGCCGCAATGGAGGATCGTAAACTGGCAGTCATTGGCATCGGCCCATTTCTGGATGCCTTCATAGATCATGGAGGTGTACCACGCGCCCGGTTCCTCCGCCCACCACGGCGGGACGACGCCGACGGTTTTTCCCCGCAGCCCGCCGAGGGAAGGGGTCTCGGGTTGAAGAAAGCTGCCGACCCCGTGACGTCGCATCACGGCTCCCTCGGCTTCAAGCTGCTTGAGCGCCCGGCGGATCGTCTCCCGCGAAGCGCCGAACTCGCGCGCCAGTTCAAATTCTCCCGGCAGGGCCAGGGGAGCGGAGAGGGTGCGGCGTTGCAGCGTGAGCTGATCGGCGATGGTTTCGTAAAGTCGTGCCATTGATGATTGCATACATCTCGTTTATATCAGCGTCAATTGAAATCTTTAAAAACGTAGTTGACTGCATGCAACTATGAAGATAAAAACAGAAACCGAAGCGGGAATCTCCGCCTTTTCCTGACGGAACCCGTGAGCCGATCCACCGGCCATCACCCGACACCCTTGGAGCAACGTATGAAAAGAAGATCTGATTCGCTGATTCGATTACTGGCACCCGTGGCGGCGACGTTCGTCGCGTGGGGGAGCGTGAACGCGGCACCTGACTACGAATGGGCGGGTGCGGAGACCACGAGCGGTTGGGAGGTGGGGGAAAACTGGACGCCGGTTGCTCCTGCCGGGGGGCCGAGCGGCAGCGGGGTTCATGTACAGATCAGTCACGAATTTTCGGGCGGCAAGACGATCAACGTGAACGGCACCCGGTTGCTCGGGCGGCTCGATGTCGGAGCCAGTGGAGGTGCCGGCATCTACACTCTGGCGCGCGGCACCAGCGGGTTGATGAACTTTACGGCCTATGGCGGCGGCAACGCGCAGATCCATCAGTTGGCGACGAGTAACGGCGATTCGCTTTCCGCAGAGATCGTGCTTTCCGCCTCGCTCGATATTACCAACGCCTCCGTCCAGGCGTTGAAGCTGACGCGGGAGATCAAGTCGGACACCGCCGGGGGTAAGACGATCTCCGTGCTGGGTGGGGATGTCACCTTTTCCGGCGCGATCAATGACGGCTCGGGCACCGTGGCGGTCAGCCAAAGCGGCGGCGGAAATCTGACGCTTTCCACTGCCAGCGGGTTTTCCGGCGGCCTGACGCTTGCCGCTGGAACCTTGACGTTTTTGCATAACAATGCCCTGGGAGCCGCCGGGAGCGTGATCAACCTCAATGGCGGAGAGCTTTCCGCCGGTGGAAACCGTTCGCTTACCCGAAGCTACCAGTTCCATTGGGGAGGCGATTTTTCGCTTTCGGGCGGAAGCTTGAGCATTGGAAGTGGGAGCAGCATCACGCTGGAGACGGATGTCCGTGTGACGTCCGCCGCTGCCGGGAGTGTCTATACCGTTAAAACAGCCATTGGGGACGATGGGACGCCGCGCGGCCTTGCCGTCACGGGCCCGGGTCTGCTGCTGCTGGAGGGAAGCAATACCTACGGCGGTGTCACTCGCGTGGAAGCGGGGCGGTTGCGTCTGGATGGCAGCCATCTCGGTGCGGCGGGTTATGAAATCGGCAGCGGCGGCGAATTGAGTGGAACGGGTAGCCTCTCGTTTGCGGAAGATCATGGCATGGTGGTGGAAAGCGGCGGCGTGCTGGCGATGGATACCGTCGGAGAAGCAATGAGCCTGGCCCGTGCCGGGGCTGACGCCGCGCCGGTGCTGACGCTCGAAAGCGGAGCCGCGCTTGGGTTTACGCTCGGAGACGCGTTCCAGAGCGGCAGGCTTGATCTCACCGGTCTGGGGGAAGGGGCGGTGGTGTTTGGCGGTAATGTGGTTCATCTCTCCCTGTCCGAAGGAGCGCTTCCGGCGGAGGGAATCTATCAACTCATCTCCGCAGACGCGGATGAGGTCTATGCCGGTCTGGTGTTGCAGAACGGGGTGATCGTGGGCGGGTTGTCCGTAGGCACGTTGTTTGAAGGGTTTGATTCCCGGCTGTTGCTTAATGAAGGCAACCTTGCCCTTGAGCTGACGGTGGTTCCGGAACCGTCGGCAATCGCTCTGGCGGGCGTTGTACTGATCCTTGTCTGGGGTGCACGGCGCAAACGCTTCTCATGAACGCCTACGCTGAATTTCTTCACGGCGAGTTGAAGCGCCATCCCGCCGCCTCACTGCCCGACGCGCAGGAGGTGGAGCCGTTCCGCCATCAGCTTCGCGAGCGCCTGTTGCGGCAGGTGTTGAGGGTGGGGCCGCGCGTTTCTTTGCCGCGCGGCATCGTCGTGGACGAGACCCGGTTGGCTGACTTTCGCCGGGAGAAGCTTCTCATTGAGTGCGAACCCGGTTCGTGGCAGACCGCGCTTCTCTACCTTCCGGTGAAGCCGCAGGTGGGGCCGGGCATCCTTCTGGCATGCGGGCATGGGGGTAGCAAAGCTCATGGCTACAACCAGCTTGCCGCGCAGCTCTATGCGCAGATGGGGTGTGCGGTAATAGTGACCGACCCGCTCGGGGAAGAGGAGCGCCATGAACCGTACGGGCTCGGTTTGCGGGGGCATCGGCATGGATATGTGGTCGATCGCATGAACGAGGCCGGGCGTCCGTTTCTGGGCAAGGTAGTGGCCGACCTGCTCGTGGCTTTCGATTACCTGGCGCAACGGCCCGAGGTGGATGCTACCCGCCTCGGGTGTGCGGGTTCGTCGATGGGAGGGACGCTGGTGCAATGGCTGGTGGCCGTGGAGCCCCGGTTGCGGGCGGCAGTGCTTTCGTCGTGGGCTGCGGACGACCGGTGTCTGGATGGCACGATCGGTTGTTGTTACCGCTTGCCGGGCGCGATCCGCGAGGCCGGGCAACTGGAGCTGATGGCGTTGGCAGCGCCGGAGTGTGCGCTGCTGGTCGGTTCGGGCCGGGAGGATGAAGTGACGCCCCCTTACGGACTGGAAGCGATGGGGGAGCGTCTTTCCCGATGGTGGCGGCAGTTGGGTGCTCCCGAACGCTTTGCCTGTCAACTGGAAGCGGGTGGCGGGCATCGCCCTTATCACCTGACGCTTTCAGGGCTGGTCTGGATGGCGCGGCATCTGCGCCTGCCGTGTCTGGCGGCTCTTCAAACCGCGCCGACGACCACGCTCGGCGAAGTTTGCCGCGCGGCGGGGTATTCCGTGGAGCCGATGTATCGTCACGAGCGCCATCATCAGGGGACCCGCATCCCCGCATGGCCGCTTGAATTCGAGCCGCCGGAGAAGTTGCGTGTTCTCGACGAGGCGACGCTCCGGCTTGTTTCGCTGGAGCGTCGCGCCTTTACTCTTTCGGGTTATCTGGAGTTGAAGGGGATTCCTCCTCTTCATCCGCTGGCGCCGTTGCCTTCGGGGTGGTCGACCGCGCCCGAGGCTGCGGCGGAGCGGGTACGCAAGACGCTGGATTCGCTGGCTCCCAAACCGGCGTGGAGGGATGAGCCATTGCCTGCCCCGGTGACGGAGAAAAACGGGGGCGTTGGCTACCCTCTCGGTTTTGCAGAGGCGAAACTCCGGGTGAGCCCTTCCGCCCGGGAGGGTGGGGAAGGGGTGTTGGTCCTGACGCGCGGGACTGCGGAGCCGCTCGCATCCGCCGGGATGTGCTGCGCTACGGTCGATCTGGTGGCCTTCAACGACCACGAGACTTCGCTCGGGCTGCCGTCGCTATTCTTTAATCTCCATCTGGTGCAGCGGGCCTGCGCCATCCTGCGCCGGGAGTGCCCGCAGGTGAGCCGCTGGCGGCTGGAAAGCTGGGTGCCCCGGCTTGGCGAACTGGTGTTCTTTGGCGAGCCGGGGTTCGACGCTCTTTTCATTTTTTGCCGACAGGCGGTTGAACGTGCAGGCGCGGGGATCGGGCGTGCGGAAAACATCGTCCCCGACGCTGCCGGAAGGCTGCATTGGGTCGATCTCCTGTACGCGGTCGCACCCCGCAGCCTTTTTCTCCATCCGTCCTACCTTTCCCCGCAGGCCGCAGAACCGCTGCGGCAATACCTCTCCTTTTTGAAATGAAGATGACCTTGTCTGGCGAAACTGCCCATCCTCCCTTTTCCTATCGTGAGCTTCCCTCCGGCTTTACGCAACGCCTTGCACAATCGGCGCGGATGGCTGCCCGATGGCTGGTGGAAACCGCCCAGGTACGGGAACCGTCGCTGACCACCGAACGGCACGCCGGGTTTGCCTATGACGATTGGAAGGGAGCCATCCGGGGAGAATACCGGGCGGCGACCCGTGGCTGGTCCTTTTTTTGCCCGTATTGGCACACCGGGCAGGCGGTCAAGGCGCTCCTGATGCTGGAGGCTCAAGACCGGAGGGGGGAATGGATGCAGGCCGCCCGGCTCGGGGGGGATTTTCTGTTGCGTTGCCGGATCGCCGAGCCGGGGCATCCCGACTTTGGCCTTCCGCTGGCGTTTGAGGATATCCCCCACGCGGTCAACACCAGCGCCATTCTCGAAGGGGTGGACGGCCTCTTTCATCTTGCCGATGCCACGGGTCAGGCGTGTTATGAAGAGGCGGCCATTGAGGCGCTTTACTGGGTGGCGCGCCATGCCTACCTTGACGGGCAGGGATTGTTTCACGATTTTTACGACCCCGGCCAGCGGCGCTTTATCGCCTTATCCGAATACCGTCCCACCAATCGCCGGGAACAGCCCCGCCCCCTGCTTGACGATGCCGTTTTCCTCAAAGGCTGCCAGCGCACGGGTGAAGCGTTGTTTTCACGTATCTACCATGAAACCGCGGAGGAACTGCTTCGCAGTGAGCACCCTGCGGGGAACTGGATTGCGCACGGTCCCTGCCATGCGGAGGAGGATCATATTCACCCCCGCCATGCCTATTGGTGGGGAGGCTCGCTTTTCGATGGCTGGTCGGCTTTCGGCACTTCCCGCTACCGGGAGGGAGCGCTCCGAAGCGCCGACTGGTACGCCAGGGCGCTGCGCCGGGACGGCGGTTTTTTCCGCAACACGAGTATCGATTTCAACACAGACAGCTTTCACCATGCCACGAGCGGAAGCGCTTGTGCCGCCATTGTCTTTCTCCGCGCTTCCATGGAGGCCGGAGAGCATCGCTACCTGCCGCTGGCCATCCGCGCGCTCACCTTTTGCATGGATGCACAGTTTGTGAAGGCGAAGGACCCGAACCTCAAGGGAGCCATCCTGGAGAAGATCCTCCCGCCCGATGGTAGCGATGATTCACCTTACCACCTGCGCGATCTCGGAAGCATCTTTTTCATTCAGGCCGCCGCGCTCGCCCTGCAACGGTTTCAGGCGTAAGCTGGCCTGAAATCACTCCGCCGGTTCGTTTAGAAACGACTTCAAAAGATCGAGCAGTTCGTCGAAGGCGTGGAGCCGGGCGACTTCGAAGCCGTGGCTGTTTTCGCGGACATACCCGGCCACCATCATCTGCGGCACCGCGCCGACATCGTACGAGGCGCTGGCGTCCGACCAGGCGTGTTCCAGCACGGCCCGTTGCAGCGGCAGGCCCGCCCGGTCGGCAGCGGCCTGGAAGCGGCGGATGAGCGGGAAGCTGTAGTTGGCCTTGAGGTCCTTCGCCCAGATAACCGGGCCGCCCTTGAGCGTCAGGTCGGCCTCCGGGGCGAGGGGGCAGCCATCGACGGCGACGAAGACCGAAGGGCGCAGCGCGTGGTTGAGGTACTTCGCGCCGTGGGCTCCCCCTTCTTCATGGACGGTGAAGGCGATGGTGAGCGGGCGGGTCGGGACGATCTCGTTCCGGGAGATCGCTTCGAGAAGCCGCAACAGGGTGACGACCCCCATCCGGTCGTCAAAGGTCCACGCGGCGAGGAGCGGATCGGAGGGCGAGCCGATCAGGTACGGCCCGCGACCGTCGCGGATCGGGACGACGGCGGCTCCGGGGTGAATCCCTTTTTCGGCAAGCTCCTCTTTGCTCAACCCGGTGGTGATCCAATACGAGTGCCACGACACGGCGCGATCGCTTTGCGGTGATGCCTCCTTGGAGACATGGCCCGTGCCTGAGGAGACCACCCCCTGGATGCTCCCTTCGTCGCCGAGGATTTCAACCATCCGCTCGCCGAGTTTAAAGGGAAAAAGCCCGCCGGAGCGGACCACGCGCAGCCGCCCGTCCGGCTCGATCCGCGAGACCACCAAGGCGATTTCGTCCATGTGGGCGGCCAGCACGGTGAGGCCGTCGCCCGGTTGCGTCGTCGGGACGACCGGGACGATGACGTTGCCGGTTCCGTCGGTCCCGGGTTCGAACCCGAGCGCCCGGATCTGCTCCTGCAGGAAGGCGGCGGTCGCCTGTTCGCGGCCCGGAGGCGACGGAATTTCCAGCAGCCTGGCAAGCAGGGAAACGGCCGGATGGTCGGCGGCGGCGGAGAAGGAAGGCAGGGATGCAGGCATAAAAAGGTGGAAGAAGAAAGTTTCCGGACACAGTCGCGAAAGCCGGTGAAGAGAGTAAGGAGGGGAGAAGAGAACAGGGTCAAGCCGATTTCGGGCGATTCGGAGGGGAGGCGACCGGTTGGTGGGACTTGTTTGGGATAATGTTTGGAGTGTTTTCAGGAATGGAAACACGATTTTATCTTTTTTCGATTGCATTTTTCATCCGAATCCCGAAGATGTTTGAAACATTTTGTTTTAAGTGTTTCGTTTCTTCACGATTTTGACGGATTGATCCATCATGATGACCGCTCCTGAAACATCGCCCGGAACGTCCGCGGCCCGGGTCGACGATGGCAGGCTCGCTCTCGAGCGGGTGATGCGCCATGTCGACGCCGAGTTCCTGAGCGGAAAGCTGCCACCGGGCAACAAGCTCCCGCCCGTTCGCGCCGTGGCCCGGCAGCTCGGGGTGAGCGCCGCGATGGTCCATGCCGTTTACCGACAGCTTCAGGAGGAGGGAAAAGTGGTTTCAGCGGTTGGCCGGGGGACGTTCCTCGCCGCGGATCATCAACCGCCGTCGTACGGCGGCCGGGGGATTTCGCTGGCGCTTTCGATCCCTTTTCGCCCCGGTCGCGCGCCGGAGTTTGCCTGGCCCGATAGTTTTGTGGCCGCCATGATGAAAATGGCCGGTCGCAGCGAACAACGCTTTTCGATCCGTCCGCTCCCCGGCTCCGAACAGGAGGAGCGTTCGGTGGGGAGCGATCTTCTCGCGGAGATGGACGAAGTCGACGGGATGATCCTGTTTCCAAGCGCGCGTGATGTCGGGATCGCAAGCGTGGTGAAGACGTATGAAGCTGCGGGAAAACCGGTGGTTTCGATCAATCCGCCGACGCCGATCGCCACGGAAAACTTTGTTTCGGCCGATTATTACGGCTTTGGCTGGCGGCTCGGAAAGGCCTGGGTGGAGACGGGGCGGCGGCGGGTGCTTTTCCTTACTCCCTGGCCGCTGGAGCATTCCGCTTCGGCGACGCTTCGGCTCAACGGTTTCTTTACGGCTTTAAGCGGAACGTCCGCCGCGCTCCGGGTGGAGTATCCGGAAAATGCCACGAAAAAGGAGGGGTACCGGAAGATGGCGGCGCTCCTCGCCTCGGGCTACGTGCCGGACGCGGTTTTTGCCTTCGGCGACCTGCTGGCATTCGGAGCGCTCGAAGCGCTGCGGGAGCACGGGCTGCGCGTGCCGGAGGAGGTGAGCCTCGTGGGGGGGACCGGGATCAGCCTCGCCGCAGAGTTTGACCTGAGCACCAACCGCAACCCGTATTTTGAGATCGCCGACGCGGTCTTGAAAATGGTAGCCGCCCGCATTCAGTCCGGAGGCGCGCCGTTGCCGGGCCGCTACCTCCCCTTCGGCTTCGATGCCGCAGGGACGACCCGCGAGGTGGAGCACCGGGCCTGGGAGGCGCTTGCCTAATGCTTTTCCACGTATCAAATTTTTGCAGAGAGCTTTTCCTTTGACCCTTAACCTAGCTATTGATCATGACTCAAACTGATACCCCGTCTCATCCTTCTTCCGGCACTCAACCGACCCTGCCACCTCTGCGTCCCCTGCCGCGCCTCGGCCTCGGGGCGGTACTGATCGGCAAGGAAGAGGAGGCGCTGGCGCTGGAGGTGCTCCGTTCGCGCGAGCTTTTTCGCTACCATTATTCCCTGCCGGTGGAAGAACAGGGAAAGATGGCCGGAACCCTGGAGAAGGAGTTCTGTGAATTGATCGGCACGCGCCACGCCCTGGCGGTGACGAGCGGCACGGCGGCACTGGAAGTGGCGCTGGGGGCGCTCGGGGTCGGCCCGGGCGATGAGGTGATCGTACCGGTCTGGAGCTGGATTTCATGTTTTACCGCCATTGTGCGCCTCGGCGCGCGCCCGGTGCTGGCGGAGATCGACGAATCGCTCGGCCTGGCTCCCGGCGAAGTGACGCGGCTGGCGACCCCCCGCACCCGAGCGGTCATGGTGATCCATTACCAGGGGGCGGCGGTCGATATGGACCCGATTCTGGAGGAAGCGGCGGCACTCGGGATTCCCGTGCTGGAGGATTGCGCCGAATCGACTGGCGCGACCTACAAGGGCCGGCGGGTCGGCTCGCTAGGGGCGATCGGCATTTTCAGCTTTCAGTACCAGAAGATGATCACCAGCGGCGAGGGGGGGATGGTGGTCACCAGCGACCCGAAGCTGTACGAGCGCGCCGTCCGGTTTCATGACATCGGCAGCGTCCGCCCCTACCATCTCCAGTGGATCACCCCGCAGGAGCCGAACTTCTGCGGCAGCCAGTTCCGCATGAACGAGTTGACGGCCGCAGTGGCGCTGGCGCAGTTCCGCAAGCTGGAGGCGACCCGCAGGCATTGCCAGGCGCTGGCCGGGGTCATCCGCCGGGAGATCGAGAAGCTTCCCGGTTTGCAGATGCGCCTGCTGGCCGACCCCGAGGGGGACAACGGCATCGAGCTTTACTTCTTTCTGGAGACGCCGGAACTGGCGGCCCGGTTTAACGAGGCGTTGAGCGCACGGAACATTCACATCGCCCGGATGACCGGCACCTACTGCCACGTCGCCCGGGAGTATTGCCGCCTCGGCCTCGCCCATGCGCCGGGCGCGTCGCCATTTGCCGGGATGGAGCCGTGGCCCGCGCCGGGGTATCGCGAAGGCGATTTCCCTCGCACCGACCGGGTCGTGGAACGGTTTATCTCCCTGCCGCTCGGGGTGCTCTTTACGCAGGAAGACGCCTGCTATATCGCCGAGACGATCAAGGCGCTCCACGCGGAGATCGTCGCGCCGACGCTGGCCGGGAAATAGCGCGGTTGCCGGGGTTGCGTTGCCGGGAAGGATCGGCTTCCATGGGGGCTGTGGACAAACACGCTCTCGTTCAAACCATCCTCGCCCGGCTCACCGCGGAGTGCGAGCTTTACGACCGCTGCGCCCGCGCCGCCCATGAGGAGGCGACGCACGAACAGAACAAGGCCGAGCACAAGTACGACACGCGCGCGCTGGAGGCATCGTACCTTGCCCGGGGGCAGGCGCGCCAGGCCGTGGAGGCGGAGGCGGCACGCGCAGCCTTTGCCGCAATGACGCCGCGCGACTTCGACCCGGGCGAGCCGATCGATGTCACGGCGCTGGTGGAGGTGGAGTCGCTCGCAACCCCGCCCGAGCGCCGTTTTTACTTCATCGCCGCCAAGGCGGGCGGGACCGAAGTGGTGCACGAAGGCCACGAGGTGCTGGTGATCACCCCGCAATCCCCCTTGGGCAGCCGGTTGCAGGGAGCAAAGGCAGGAGAGCGCCTGACGCTGAAGCTCGGGCGCGAGGAGCGGGCGTACCGGGTGGTGTCGGTGCGGTAGGCGGCGGGAACGACGGTGTGAATTGTTGACAATTCCTATGGGGAGATGTTAACGATTTGAGCAGGTTGACCCTCCCGTCGTTATGAAAATTGCTGAACTTGAGACGCCCGCGTTATTGATCGATCTTGACCGCCTGGAGCGGAATCTGGAGCGCTGGCAGCGGTTTTGCGCGGAGCGGGGGGTGCGGAATCGGCCGCATGTGAAGACGCACAAGATCCCGGAAGTGGCGCGGATGCAGGTGGAATCGGGGGCCGTAGGGGTGACCTGCCAGAAACTCGGGGAGGCGGAGGCGATGGCGGATGGGGGGATTGGCGACCTCTTTTTGCCTTACAATGTGGTGGGAGAGGCGAAGCTGGAGCGGCTTTCGGGCCTGCACCGGCGGGTGGAACGACTGCGGGTGGCGGCGGATTCGCGCGAGGTGGGGGAGGGGTTGGAGCGGATGGCGGCGAAGGCGGGGAAACCGCTGGAGGTGATGGTGGAGTGCGATACGGGAATGCACCGGGTCGGGATCGGTTCGCCGGAGGCGGCGGTGGAACTGGCGGCCTGGATCGCTTCGCGTGCGGTGTTGAAATTTGCCGGGTTTTGTACCTACCCGGCCAACGACGAGGCGACGGCGTTCATGAAAAAGGCGGTGCGGCTGGCCGGGGAACGGGGGTTGTCCGATTTCGGGATTTCCGGTGGGGGGACGCCCGGGATGTGGAAGTTTTCCGAGGTCTGGACGGAGTACCGCGCGGGGACTTATGCCTATTACGACCGGATCACGGTGGCGGCGGGGGTGGCTTCGCCGGAGGATTGCGCATTGACGGTCCTCGCCTCGGTGGTCAGTACGGCGGGGGAGGCGTGGGTAACGGTCGATGCCGGGACCAAGGCGCTCAGTAGCGATCAATACGGGCAGACCGGGTTCGGGACCTTGCTGGAGGAGCCGGGCGGGTTGCTGGTCCGCGCTTCCGAGGAACATGGGGTGCTTCAGGTGCGCGGCGGGAAACCGGCGCTGGCGCTCGGCGCGAAGGTGCGGGTGGTCCCCAACCATGCCTGCATCGTCTCCAACCTGTATGATGTGGCGTATGCGGTGCGGGGGGATGAGGTGGTGGCGCAGTGGAGGATCACGGCGCGCGGTAAGCTGCAATAGCAAAGGGCAGAGAGAGGGCGTCCCTCCAGTCGTGTGGAAGATGGAATAGCTACCCAAAAAGCAACGGGTAGCTATCACGGTGGATGACCGCTTCGATCTCGTCTTCCGGGAGGCGGAAGCCGCCCATCTCCCGCTGGCAGAGACTTTTGAGGCCCTCAATGGTTTCATTGACGTTGGTAAACGGGTAGTCGGTCCCGAAAAGGATTTTGGGCCAGACGTGGTATTCGCCGACCAGCATCAGACTATGGAAAAGCTGCCACGGGCGGTAATGCAGCGCGCTCAGGTCGGTATAGACATGGGGATGCTTGCGGGCGATGACGATCGCTTCGCCTTCGTAGGGATGGCCGAGATGGGCCATGATGATGACCGCTTCGGGGAAACGGATGGCGACTTCATCGAGATGCCGGGGCAGCGTGCAGTCGAGCGGGGCCTGCGAGATGAAGGTGGTGCCGGTGTGGAGCAGGACGGGCAGCCGATGGCGCGAGACATATTGCCAGAAGGGGTCAAACTTCCGGTCGTGAGGGTAAAACCCGGCATACATCGGCAGGAGCTTGACGCCGCGCAGGCCGAGGTCGCGGTGGCCCCGCTCCAGCTCGTCCATCCAGCCGGGTTGGGAGAGATCAACGGTAAGAAAGCCGATGACGCGCTCCGGGTCGCTCGCGGCGAACCGGGCGACGATGTCGTCTTCCTGCCAGAAACCGCTCAAGCGCGCCTTGCCGCCGAAGACGATGACGCGCGTCCCCTCCGGCGCATGCGCCCAGTAGTCGGCATAGTCGGTGACGAGATCGACGGGACCGCCGCGCGCGCGTTCCGCCTGGCGCAGGGTGTCCGGGGCAAAGGCGTTGGCATCGGGCCAGTAGTGGGCATGGACATCGAGGATCATGGGAAGGCGGCGGCCGTTTCGTCGGGCAGGTCCACGCCCTGTTGGCGCAGCCATTGCTGCATTTCGCCGGTCCAGCGCCACCCCTCGTTGCCCCGGCCCGGGGTGATCGGCGAGCGGGTCAGCAGGCCGCCGTCCACCGGCAGTTCAACGCCGGTGATATAGCGGGCGGCAGGGGAGTGAAGAAAACTGATGGCCTGCGCAATGTCTTCGGGTTCGCCCCACGACGGGAGCGGCTGGAGGAGCGGGTTGGCCTCGGCGGCGGCGTGGCCGAACCGGGCATGAAAGGCGCGCCACAACGCAGGCGGCACGACCGGGCGGTAAAGATTGGGCGGGTCGTTGAGGATGTAGCCGGGGACGACCATGTTGACCCGCACGCCGCCCGGGCTCAACCCGGCGCAGAGGGAGCGGAGCAGGCCCGAAAGCGCGGCCTTGGAAGCGGTGTAGAGCGCGTTGCCCGGGGTGCCGAAGCGGGCCATGACGGAACCGACCAGCACCAGCGAAGCGCCGCTGCGCTGCCGGAGGAGGGGGCCGAAATCGCGCGCGGCGAGCCAGGCGGAACGGAGGTTGACGGCGATGAGGCGGTCAAAGGTTTCGGCGGAACTGGTTTCCAGCGGCTCCGGGGAGGCAATCCCCGCGTTGGGGATGACCAGGCTCGGGTGAAGCCGGAGCCGTTCAGCCTCCGCCCGCAACGGCAGCCAGGCATCGGGAGCGGCGAAGTCGCTTTCAACGAAGTGAACCTCCAGCTTTTCTGTCTTCAGGGTGGCGCAAAGCTCTTCCGCTCCGGTGCGGTCGATGTCGCCGAAGATGACCTCCGCCCCGTGGCGGGCAAAGTGGGCGACGATCCCGGCCCCGATCCCCCGCGCGCCGCCGCTGACGATGACGCATTCGCCGCTGAAATCCCAGAGAGGCGGTTTACCGGAAGGCGCGGGCGGGATCATGATCGGGTGTCGGGAAGGAGGGCGAAAGGGGTTTGTTGACAAAACAGGTGGTATCTGTCAACAAATTTCCATGGCTTCCCAATCCGAAACCGCTTACCAGCGCCTGCGCGAGTTGATCCTGAGCGCGGGGGTTCTTCCCGACACGCATCTGGTCGAGATGGAATGGGCGGAACGGCTCGGCCTGGGCCGGTTTGCGATCCGCGAAGGGCTCAAGCGGCTGCACGGCGAGGGGCTGGTGACCCGCAACCGGGGAAAGTACCGGGTGACGGTGATGACGGCGGAGGAGATCCGCGAGATCAGCCACCTGCGGGCGGTGCTGGAGGTGGGGGCGCTCCGGTTTGTGCGGGAAGGGATTGCGGAAAAGGTGCTCGAACCGATCCGCGCGGCGGCGGAGGATTACGCCGCGTTTGTCAAAAAGGGGTATTACGATGGCGCGCGCGAGGCGGACCTGCGTTTTCACCGCTGCCTGGTGGCGACTTCGGAAAACCGCCGGCTCATCCGCCTCTACGAAGCCTCCAACCTGCCGCTGCTGCACGTGACCGTGGGCCGTCACCCGATGCCGCTGGACGATTTCGACATCGCGGCCAAAGAGCACACGGCGATCTGCCGCGCGCTCGGGAAGGGAGAGATCGCCAAGGCGTCCCGCCTGCTGGAGGAACACCTCAAGCGCGGCGAGCTGGAAGTGACCCGGGGTAACCACTGAAGCTCACCCGGCTCCATTGGAGGTCCCGCCCGGTGACCCCGCCAACCGCGCTAATGCCCGGGCAGGCGGACGAGGTCGTCCCCGGGAGAGATGCCCCAGCGCTGCGCGATCTCCCGAAGTTTTTCGTCGGTCGGCCACTGGTCGGTGATCGCTTCGCCTTCATACTGCGTGTTGCCCCCTTTGAGCGCCATGCACCCCTTGTTGTTGCCGATCGCCCCGATTTCGGCGACTTCCTGCGGGGTGAGCTTCGGGGCGGTGAAGGTTTCGACCACGGCGAGGTCGTCGATCTTTTCGTCGATCGACTTCGCCCCTTCGCCGACTTCCTGAATCAGCGTCGGGATGACGCACTGCACCGCCGGGTGGGCGAGGTCCCACGCACAGGCGAGTTGCAGCATGGTCAGGCCGTGCCGCTCGGCGTAGGGGCGGAGTTTTTCAAGCTTTTCATTCCCCGCTTCGACCCAACCCGCCGGGCGGTAGACGCGGTGGTCGGTCGCACCGAAGGCATGCCCCGGCTTGACATCGTCGTGGAAAATCCCGCCGTAGTCGACCACCCGGGTGATGATCCTGACCCCATGCTTTTCGGCGGCTTTGAGACAGAGGCCGCCGGGCCACGGCTCGAACGGGTTGAGGATGATCATCGCCCAGTCGATCCGGTCGCCGAAATCTTCAAAGGCGCCGATCAGGTCGAGCGTAAAGCCGTTGGCAGGCCCGGGGGCGATGCCTAGCTGCGCGGTCAACCCTTCTTCCCTGAGCGCGGCCATGCCGTCCCAGACGACGGGGCTGCGGTAGCCGGTCTGGTCGGGGTTGTGCAGGAGGACGAGATCGAAGCGGTCCGCCCCGATCCGTTCCAGCGAGCGTTGCGTCGCCGTGCGGAGGTAGGAAGCATATTCGCCGCTCTCCCGCAGGGCGGGGGAGGTGAACCTCGGGAAACCTTTGGAGCCCTGGCGTTCGCCTTTGTAGAAGTCGTGCCCGACGGCCCCGATCAGGCAATACGAATCGCGCGGCAAGCCGTGGAGCGCCTGCCCCAGCAGGGTATCGGACTCACCGTTGCCGTAAACGTCCGCCGTCATGAAAGTGCGGATGCCGCGTTCGTACGCGCGGCGGATGGAGGCGATAAAACGGGTTTCGTCGAGCTTTTCGCCGTAGTGCATGAAACGGCCACCGCTCCAGGTGCCGTAGGCAGTCAATGTAGGTTGCATGGCAAAGGAAATATAAGCCGATCTCCCGCCGGAAAAGCCAGCACCAATCACCGCGCGCTGCGGGGGTGCTTTACGAAAGGGCGGGCGGCGTGTAGAAAGGCGGTTCCTTATTGGGCGTGTTTACGAATTTAAGTGAGAGGCGATTAAAAGCCGCTTTTTGGCCCAAAATGGCTTTCCTCGGGCGTCCGAATCTCGATTGAAGCCGTCCTCGAAAGCCCCATTTTTGCCTCAAAAATCGTTCTTTTATTCATCCTTCAAAATTCGTAAACACGCCCATGAGCATTTTCCTTTCTCGCTGGTGGATCGGAACCGTCGGGCTGGTTGTGATCGCGCTCGCCGCGCCCCGGGGGGCGCACGGGAAGGCGGTGCCGGACGATCTCGATGCCTACATCGGGCGCGGGATGGAGCAATGGCACGTGCCGGGGCTCGCGATCGCCGTGGTGAAGGAGGGAGAGGTGGTCCTTGCCAGGGGTTACGGCGTGCGGGAAGCGGGCAGGCCGGAGCCGGTCGACGCCGACACGCTCTTTGCCATCGGCTCAACCACCAAGGCGTTTACCGCGACGGCGATCGGCACGCTGGTCGATGCCGGGAAACTGGCGTGGGACGCCCATGTGGCCCAACTCTGGCCGGAGTTCCGGCTTTCAGACCCATGGGTCACGAAGGAGATCCGGGTGAGCGACCTTCTCGCCAACCACAGCGGGTTGAGCCCCCTTTCCGAGCTGCTCTGGTACGGCACCGGGTATGACCGCGCGGAGATCCTCCGGCGGCTGGCGGCGGTCCCGCTTGATGAAGGGTTCCGCTACCGGTTCGGCTACCGCAACACGATGTTCCTGGCGGCGGGGGAACTGATCCCGAAGGTGGATGGCCGCAGTTGGGACGAGTACGTTGCCCGGGTGCTTTTCGAGCCGCTCGGGATGGAGCGGACGTTTGCGACCGAGGCGGGGATCGACACAAAGGAAAACGTGGCGCGGCCCCACCTGATCGACTACGAAGGCGCGCCGGTGGCGATCGCCTACCGCGACATGGCGAACATCGCCCCGGCGGGGTCGATCATCTCGAGCGTTCGCGACATGGCCCGCTGGGTAGGGTTGAACCTCGCGGAGGGGAAGGCGGGCGACCGGCAGATCGTCCAGCCTGCAACGCTCCGCTTCATTCACCGTTCGCAGACGCCGCTCGGGACGACCGGGCCGAACGACCAGCCGCTTTTTCCCGGAACGGAGCTGCCTGCCTACGCGCTGGCGTGGGTGACGGAAAGCTACCGTGGGGCGCGGATCGTCTGGCACAATGGCGGGATCGACGGCATGAGCGCCTGGGTCGGCTTCCTTCCCGACCGGCAGCTCGGGGTGGTGATCCTCTCCAACCTGGAGAATTGCGACCTGCGCAAGGCGATCTTTTACCATCTGGCCGACCACGCGCTGGGCGGGAAAGGGGAGGACCTGACGCCGCGGCTCCTGCAAGTCCACCGCGAGGCATTGGCTTCGCGGGACCAAGAGGAGAAAACATGGCGGGAACTTGGGAAAAACCGGGTGACCGCCGAACTGGCGCTGGAAAAATACGCAGGGCGGTATGCCCACCCTGCGTTGGGAGAGGTGGAGATCGCCTTTGAGAAGGACGGCTTGAGCTACCGGCGGACGCGCGAGCAGCAACTCGACCTGCGCGCCAGTGAAAAGAACCGGTTTCTGGGGCGTTACGAAGCGGCGGCGGAGGATCTTCGCTCCGGAAAGGTGAACCTGGTCTTTTCGGTCGAGGAAGGGCGGGCGGCGCAGTTCGTCGAAGACGGGCTGGCGACCTTCCGGCGCGTGGAGTAGGGAGGGCTACCCCTGGGGAGCCGCAGGCGCAAACAGCTCCGGGAGGTCGATCCACTCCCCGGCCTGCGAAAGGCGGCGGATCTGCTCGTCAAACGTGCGCCATTGCTCTTCGGTGCAAAGCTCGTAGCTGTGACCCCAGAAATAGAAGACGCCATCCTCCCGCTGCACCGCCTCGAACCGCGACCAGAAGTCGTCCAGACGGAAATGGCAGTTGGGGTGAAAGGCCATCGGCCGCTCGCCGGGCGTGATCCGGTCGATGGTCTTCGTGGTCCGCGCGTAGAGATGCCCCGCTTCCTGCACAAGCGCTTCGACGGCGTCGTTATAGTCGCCGAACGGGTAGGTAAAGCCGGTGATCTCGTAGCCGAAGATCTGTTCGAGCGCATCCTTGCCGGTGCGGATCTCCTCCCGGGCCGCTTCGAGGGGAAGCTGCGTGAGCCGCGGATGGGAAAAGGTATGGTTGGCGATCAGGAAACCGTCGTAGACCGAGCGCAGCTCCGGAAGGGCGAGGTGCTGGACCTCCTTCTGGAAGCGTTCCTTCCAGTGGCCGACCCGACGGGCGTGGTGCTTCCCGGCGTTGAGGTTGAAGGTGGCTTTCGCCCCGTGGCGTTGGAGGATTTCGATGACGCGGATGTCGTCATGCACCCCGTCGTCCCAGCATTGTGCGATTTTCATGATTCCTAGCTCCCTTTCAGCGGTCCGGGGAGGGCGAACTCCGTCAGTTCCACCTTGTTGGCCGCGAGCCGTTCCTTGAGCCGGGGCGAGGCGGCTCCGGTGATGACCAGCCGGTAGCCGGTGAGCTTGCCGTCGCGCGCGGTGATCCTGCGGACTTCCCGCACGAAACCGGCGGTGTTGGCCGTCCAGCAGGCGTAGTCCCACTCCAGCGGCACGAGCAGGACGCCGTTGGCCTGCTTGCAGATCGGCAGGCCCGCGACCACGTCGATATGGCTCAGCGCGGTTTGCTTGTGCAGCACCGCCATCAAGCGTGCGCTGCGGGTGAAGAAAACGGCGTCGCCGCGCGTGTTGGCCTCCAGCGCCGCGAGCAGGTAGCGATCGCGCCCGGCGACGCTGTCCAGGCGCTGCAACGCTTCGACCAGGGTGATCTGGAGCGTCGGGCTGTAATGGGGATGGTCGAGAAAGGCGCGCGCCCGGCTTTCGCTAATTCCCATCCCTTTGAGCGCCTTGAGCAGGTGATCATAAAGCTCCGCCGGGGTCGATTCCCTGAGGACCTCCGTGCTCGTCCGGGCCAGGCCGATGCCGAGCAGGGCATCCCCCGCCGCGCCGCCGATCGGCAGGGTGCCGAGGCTGAAGGTCATCTTCCCGGCCACGGCCGCCTTGGCAACGCGGTCAAGCTCGTCCTGAAGCATCTGGTTGGGGCTGTAGGGATCGACGTTCAGGTCGATGGCCAACTGCCGTTTGGCCTTGGAAACGCCGAGGAGTTGCCTGATCCCGCTATCCTCGCCGGGACGCGGTTCTTCGGGGCCTTCCTTTTTGACGGCATGGGAGATGGTCTGCCCGGTGCGCCGGACAAACTTGAAGACGCCCCGGGGAATGTCGCTGACGGTCTGGACCGGGTCGTCGGCCAGATTGCGCGCCAGTTCCACCGGGCTTTTGGCGGCGGCCTTGAGCGCTTTCTTGTATTCCTCGCCGTCGGAAATTTCGCGCAGCTTCGCGATGGCGTGAAGCTCGGCGATCCGCTCCATCAGTTCAAAGCTTCCCTCCGCCTGGAAGCTTCCAAGGGGCGAGCTGATCCGGTAGAAATTGCGTCCCACGCGGGTCGGCACCTGCGGGTCGACGGTATGGAGCGCGTCCTGAAGGTAGGGGGCTTTGAGGATTCCGGCTGCCTGAAGGATCGGCGGCGTTTCAAACGAACCTTCCGAGGGGGAAGCAGGGGCGGGACCGCCCGGCTCCGCCTCCTCCCGCGCGAAAAACGGGGAAAGCACCTCCCCTGCGGCGGCCTCCTGCGGAGCCGGGGGCGACTGGATGTCGGCCTGCGCCAGGGGAGCGAGCGCCGCCAGCAACATGGCGGCGGGTACGGAACGGGACAGAACGGAACAAGGCAGCCTCATGACGGAAGGGATTAAAAGAGCTGCATCCCGGTCGCGTCAATGTTTCTCTTGGACGGGATCGACCCCGGCGATCGTCAGGACTCCCGGCGACGCCGGAGGCGGTGGAGAAAACCGAGCGCGGCGGCTGCGGAGAGGAGGGCGAGGGGCGACGGTTCGGGGACGATGCCGGGGAAGCCGGCCGGGTCGGAAAAGTCGCTTTGGATCAGGATTTCCAGCCAGGCGTCGGTGTATTGACCGGAGCCGGACGGGTTCAGGATGAACGAGGTCAGGCTGTCGCCGAGGCGGTCGGTGTAGGCGAAGTTGTAGCCGGAGGTGACTTCGCGCAGGGCGGCGGAGTACGGGTTGTAGAAATCGTTGTGGTTGGGTTGAGCGCCGTCGAACTGGTACTCGCCGCCGTTGAGGTTGGCAATCTGCCACCACTGCGTGGAGGTAAAAGCGCCGATGCTTTGGGTGACGCCCTCCAGCGTCACTTGCACGGGGCTGCCGACGAGCCCGAGGTTCATCCCGGCGACGAGATCGCCCACGACCCAGGTGTAGACATCGTTTTGCGGCGATTGCAGAGGCTGGTTGTTGACAGAATAGTGCGGGTTGGCTCCGTAGATGCCTTCGCTTTTCTGCAACTCGCTGTAAGGAATGATGATGGTGACGCTCTCTCCCCCGATGGTTCCGGTCATCTCGACATAACCTTCATAGGTGATCTCGTTTGCGATCTTGATGGTGCCGGAATGAAAGGTGGTGGCGAGGTTGTAAGCCTGGTTTCCGCCGAAGGTGCCCGCGATGGTGGTGGTCAGCGGTGCTTGGGCGGGGTTGAGGGCGCCGCCCGGCTGGAGGGCATGCAGGTAGTTGGTCCAGTCGTGGTAGACGGCGGTGGGGCCTTCGGCGGAGCCGAGGGTGCCGATCAGCCCCGGGCCGGTGGCGCGCAGGAAGTTGGGGCTCGGCAGCGCCCCGTCGGCCGGGAGAAAGGCGACCGGGTTGCGGTAGGGAGCGCCCTGGGCAGGCGGTGGATTCTGTTCCCCGGGGATCTGGACAATCGGGTGGTAGCCTTCCTGCGGTGTGGGAGAGGTCGGGTAATCGTCGCCCTCCTGCTTGTAATAGCCGACGGTCAGGACATTGCTGGTGGGGGTGTACGGGTGTTCGGGATCGATGGGATCACGGATCGCGACGGCCTGGAGCATCTCCTGCGTGCTTTTGCTCCATTGGGTGGGGTGGGTGGCGCTGGAATTGTGCGCCTGCATCGCCAGCGAGATGGCGGTATAGTCAATGTAAGTGGTGTTGCTCCAGATTTCATTGACATCGCTAAAGGCGGTCCGTTCGTTGTTGTGCTGGGGAATGACCGAAAGCTCCATCGACTGGTGGCGGATGAGAAAATTCGGGTCGAGCCCATCGGAGGCGGGGGCCGGTTGCCATCCGTTGTACGGGCCGCCGGTCGGGGTATAGCTCGGGCTCAACCCGGTGAAGCCGCTCCCGTAGCTGATGTAGAGGCGGCCCGAGGTCCAGCCATAGAGGTAGAGTGTCGGCGCGGCTTCGGGCAGGTTGGAGGTGATCGCCGTCAGGTTCAGCGAAGTGTTGGTCGTCAGCGATCGGGCGACCCCGTCGGCGTCGTAGTAATAGCCGATGACCTGGCCCGGGTCGTACGCCTGGGTGTTGGCGGGATCGGTCGGAAGGCCGCCGCCGACGAGGTTGACCCAGATGTCGCCGTCGGTCCGTTCGCCCTGGGTGGCATTGGTAAAAACAATCGGGATCGCCTGAAGCGAGAGCTGGTAGTTGGTCGGCGGCAGTGGCGGCTCGGCGCAAACCGCAGGGCGGGAGGAGAGGAGGAGCGCCAGAGCGAGCGCACCCACGGAATACCGGCAAAGGTCGGCAAGAAAAGCCCCGGCGGGCAGCGGGAATGGCCTGCGCATGGCTTCCGTTATAAGTCCGGGAGCCGGTGCGCGGCAAATCAAATCTTGCGGGCCGCTCTGACCGCGCTTTTCCGGAAGCATTCGCGCAGCCGCTGGAACACCGGGCCGGGGGTTCCGGCTCCGATCACGATGTCATCGAGCCGGACGACCGGCAGCAGTTCCCGCGTGGTGGAGGTGATGAACAGCTCGTCCGCCCGTTTCACCTGCGCGGTGGTGAGCGGTTCCCGGGAGATCGTGAACCCTTCGCGTCCGGCCAGTTTCAAAAGGTGCTCGACGGTGGTTCCCTTGAGAACCCCTTCCACCGGAGAGATCACGCGGCGTCCCCGGACTGCCGCGATATTAAACTGCGCGCCTTCGAGGAGATGGCCGCGCCCGTTGGTGAAGACGATTTCCTGAAACCCGTCGCGCCGGGCGAGGATCGTTTCGCGGATGCCCGCGGTGTAGTCGAGCGTCTTGGCAAGCGGGATCGACCGCTGGAGCGGGGTGGTCTTGAGCGCGATGCCGCGTTCGTATTGCCACTCCGGGTACGGTTTGACCGGGTCGGCGAGGATCAGCAGCCGCCCGTTGCCTTCCGGCAGGAACCCGCCCGCGTCGCCGCCGGTGAGATAGATCCGCACGAGGCTTTCGGGCAAACCGTTGGCCTGGAGCACTTCGGCGACCACTTCCCGCAACGCTTTCCGGGAAAGCGGGGGGCGCAGGCAGAGGTGGCGGCAGGTCGCCTCGAAGCGTTGCAGATGGGCTTCGAGCAGAAACGGTTTGCCGTGGTAGGTCCGGAGCGCTTCAAACGCGCCGTAGCCGCGCGAAACGCTCAGGTCGGTAAGCGGAAGCGAAGCCCGGTCGGCCCGCACCAGCTTTCCGTCGATCCAGCAGACCGCTCGCCCGATCATGGCTGGCCGACCAGTTCGTGCCGGGAGACGGTATATTTTTCAATCTGATCGCGGTCCACCTGAATGCCGAGCCCCGGACCGTCCGCAGGGAGTTTGATCTTTCCATCCTCCAGTTCGAACGCGGTCTTGAGCAGGGTCGCCTCCCGCAGCCACGGGCCGGCCTGGTCGCCCGGCAGGCGGCAGTTGGGGGCGCTTGCGGCGAGGTGCAACTGCGTGGCGGTGGCGATGCCGAGGTCAAGCCCGCTTCCGTGCCAGATGGAGAGGTTGGCGCGTTCAGCGAGCGCGGCGTCCATCCGCCATTCGGTGGGCCCCTGGTCGGAATGGCTGATGTTGAGCCCTCCCGCAGCGCCGGAGGTGGCGACATCCCAGAGCGTTTCCGGCGGGTCGATATGGACCGCGACGCGTGCGTTGATCTTCGAGCGCAACGCCTTGAACTCCGGCAGGTGAAACCGCGGGAACGGGTCTTCCAGAATCGCCATGTTGCCGACGGCGTCCATGGCGCGGATGGTCGGCAGGGCATCCTCCAGACGGTAGAAACGGCCGTTGGGATCAACGGTCACCTTCCAGTCGGGGCCCCCGGCTTCGAGGATCGCTTCGAGCCGTTCCACGTTCGGGTCTTCGAGGGTGGTCTTGATCTTGATGCCGCGAAAGCCGAGTTCCTTGGCGCGCAGGACGCAACGCTTGGCGGTTTCGGCGGAGGCGCGCCCCATCCAGTAGTCGGCTTCGATGGCGGTGCGCCACGGGCCGCCCCAGAGCTGGGCGAGCGACACCCCGGCCCGCTTGGCGAGCAGGTCGTTCAAGGCGGTTTCGATCAGGTGCTGCCACGGGTTGCGAAGCCGGTGGCGGAGGTTGGCGGGGTCGGGCGTGTAGGGAGAGGGAGGCGCGGGGCGTTCCCAGTAAAGATGACCCGGCGCGGTCAGCTTCAGGAGCGCGGTGCGGTGGAACGGGTCGGACGCGGCGAGGAGCTGCTGGAGCTGGGCTTTCAGCGAAGCCTCGCTGCTACGGGCGGTCGATTCGCCCCACCCTTCGTTGCCCTCTTCGTCCGTCACGCAAAGGAGATAGCGGCTGGCGCTGCCGGTGGGCGGGTGCCCGTGTTCGCCAAACTCGGGGCTGCTGGCCCATTCCTGAAGCAGCGGGACGTTGATCCCCCAATACTCGATTTTCTTTAACGGAGAGCGCATGTGGATGGAATGAAAGACGGGGAAGCAGCGTAGCTCTCCCCCGTGCCCGATACCAAGCTTTATTCCACGTAAACGGGCGAGGTCCAGGCGAGATGCCCGTCGCTTTGGGTCACCTTGAGGTGGTAGGCCGCCCGTCGGCCTCCTTCGGCGGGAGGGACCGTGACCTCCAGGGAGAGCGGCATTTCCTCCAGCCTTTCCGGGTAGCGCTGGAAGCGGACGGCCCGCTCCAGATCGCCGAGTTCCACGAGCAGCCCCCCCGGTTGCCGCAGCGCGGGGTCGTTGCCGTTGAGCGTCCATTCCCCTTCCGGGGTTCGGAGCGTGAGGGTGGCAAAGTCGGCCCGATCCAGCATCAGGTCCAGCCCGTCGGTGTCGCCGGTGGTGTGCGAACGGAAGCGGACTTCTCCCGCATTCTGTGAAAGGATGCCGTCCGCCGGGGAATCGAACGCGACGGTTTCCGCCTTTTCGATGACGGCTCCGGTGACTTCCGCGCACCCGCTCCAGTCGATGCGGCGGCCCCGCCCCCGGTGGCGCGCCCCTTTCCAGAGGAGGCGCACGCGGCGGGTCGCCCCTTCCCGGGCAAAAGCGGGGTGCCAGACGGTTTCGACCAGCTCGCCGTTGCGGAAAAGCTCCAGTTTTTCAATCGGGGCCGTCCCGGCGACCCGGGCCCGGAGCGGGGCGGGCGCGCTCAGGCTTCCCCGCCACCCCATCGGGTGGCCGCCGAGATCGAAGTCGATCGCAATCCGCGGACCGGTGGTGCCGTAGCAACGGCGCTGGAGCAGGGCATGGAAGACCTCCTCCCGCGTGAGGCCCGGCGCGAGCACGCAGGTCAGCCCGCCGCCGATCCCGAATTCCCCCGCGCCCGGGCCTTCCGCGCCGGGGCGGCCCTTGTGCCCGTCGCTGTTGGCCATGACGCCGACGACATAACCGTGTTTCAGGGCATCCCCGAGCAGCCATTCAAAGACCCCCCAGCACGAGACGACCTCCACCAGCGGGCAGACTTCCGGGTCGAAGTAACGGGAAATATCGGCATAACGCCCGCCGACATGGGCGCAGGTGAACGCCCTGCCGTGTTCGCGCACGCGCTCAAAGAGCCGGTCGGCCGGGTGGGCGGGAGAGAGGGCGGTTTCCGCCACGTCGGGCACCTGCCAATGGCTGGAACGGAAGAGCGGCGGGTTTTCCTCCAGAAAGAAGACGTTTCGATCGCCCCCCGCCGTGGTGTTGCCCGACCATTCATAACCGGGGAGGATCACAAAGCGATGATCGGCATGAAACCGGGCGATGGCGGCGTTGAGCCGCGCCCAGTCGGCTGGCGAAATCTGGAAATCGTTGGCCTGGTGCCCGGTGAAGTCGAGAAACGCCTGGTCGCGGCCAAACCGGAAGTATTCCTCCTCGCTCCCCGTGCCGACGGAAAAGCCGGTCTGCGCATGAAGGTCGCCCCAGTAAAGGGAGAGCGCCGGGGCGTGGTCGACGATCTCCACCGGGTTGCTGCTCCCCCTGATTTCTCCGCAGGCGAGGTGAAAGCGCCCCGAACCGGCGGTGCAGGCGACCGGCTGCCCCCCGGCGTCGTGCCGGAGGGTTCCCGACCCTTCCCACGAGATGACCGGCGTTTGCGGCAGCGGGGCGGCATTCCCCCACCGGTCCTCTCCGCGAAAACGGAGTGCGACCGGCTGGCCCGCAGTGACGAGCGAAGGGGCGGCGGCGAAGATGCGGATCGGCTCGCCCGGGACGATCGGCACGACCGGCGAAGTCGGCAGCCGCCGGAGCTGGCAGGCGTTGGTCGGGTCGATCAGGATGCGAAATTCATGGGCCGATTCCACAAAACTCTGCGCCCGCATGCCGGGGCCGCCGCCGGAGCGGTCGCCAAGGACGATGGTGATCGTGTCGCCCGGTTGCAGCGAACCGTCGACGATGTCGATGACGATGCATCGTTTCCATGGGCGGATGTGGCTTTTGGGTTCGTAGCGGACCTTGAGCGTGGCCGCGCCGTCGGTGGTGACGCGGCAGTAACCGCTCTCCCCGGGGCGGTCAAACTGCGGCGCTTGCGAGTCGTCGGCGAGCCGGCGGGCGAGCTTGACGCTTCCCCCTTCATCCAGCCCGTAGGAGCCGACTGTCAGGGTGAGCGTCCAGGTTCCGTACTGCCCGGCGACGATCGGGGTTGCCGGTTCGAGCGTCACCGAGCCGAGGCGGCGTGTCAGTTCCTCCGCCGGGACTCCGGCGCGTGCATCGTTTTCCAGATCAAAATCCATGGACCTGATTAAAGATACCTTTTGGAGCCATGAAAAACGGAATAATCGGTTCTTTCATGGACAAAACGAACCTTTTTTGCGTAATAACGCAAGGAGTGGAACTGAGCGAAATCGCCTCGATGCTGACCGACTGGTGGGGGGCGGCCTCCCCCCGGCCGAAGCTGACTTTCGTGCTCCGCAACGCCCCTTCGTGCCGGGCGGCGACGTCGAAGTACGTGGAATGGCCGCGCCTGATGGTCGGGCTGCAAGGAACGCGCTGCTACCAGCTTTGCGACGAAAGCGGGGAAAGGCTCCGGCTCGCTGTCGGGCAGGCGATCTATTTCTCTCCGGGCACCTGGATTTCCCCTTTCCCCGCGCGGCGCATCCGTTCGCTCGGCATCCACTGGGAGGCCGCCGGGGTGCGGCTGGTCCTGCGGGAGGGGAGTCCGTTTGATCGGCCAAAGGAGGTCTGGCACCTGCCGACCATGGCCGGGCTGCCTGCCGGGTGGAGCCAGCGGCTGGCCGCCTTTGCGGCGCGGCCTTCGGGTCGTTGCGCCGCCGAAGGGATGTTGCTGGCGCAGACCGGGCTGCTCATCGACGGTTGTTCCGGCGCGGTGCCGAGGCCGGGGCGTCGCCAGCGGCTCTTCCTGCGGATCTGCTCCTTTCTGGAAGAGACCTTCACCGAACGGCATTCGCGCGAAAGCGTGGCGGAGCATTTCGGCATCTCGAGCGGTTACCTGACGCGGCTCTTCCGCGAGGAGGGGGGCACCGGCTTCAACGCCTACCTGAACCGGCTGCGCCTTCAGGAAGCCGAACGCCTGCTGGAGAATACCCACCGGAGCGTGCAGGAAATCGCCAGCCGGTGCGGCATCCCCGACGCGGCTTACTTCTCCCGCCTTTTCCGCAGGCGGCTCGGCTCTCCGCCGACGGCCGACCGCAAAGCGTAGGCAATCAGGCAGGGGGAGCTTCCGGCGGGCGTTCCCCGGCCCGGTGCAGCACTTCCAGAGCCTGGACCGTGGCGGCGTGCCGGTTGTCGACGCCGATTTTCTCGAAGATATTCTGGAGGTGCCGTTTGATGGTGTTTTTCGCGGTTTCCAGAATGAGGGCGATCTCGTGATTGCTTTTGCCCTGGGCCACCCAGAGGAGCACTTCGGCCTCGCGCCGGGTCAGCCCGAGCGCGTGGAGCGGGGCGGGGGAGCCGAAGTCGGGGGAAAACGGTGGCGCGGAAGCGCGGAGGCGGCGTTTGAGCCGGGCGCGCACGCAGGCGAGCAGTTCGCTCGCGCCGACCGGCTTGACCAGGTAATCGTCCGCGCCGAGGTCCATGCCGGTGCGGATGTTGCACCGTTCCCCATTGGCGGTGAAGAAGACGAACGGGATCTCCGCCGTGGCGGGGTGGTTGCGCAAGGTTTCGAGAACCTGATGACCGTTGACCTCCGGCAACGCGATGTCGCAGAGGACCAGGTGTACGGCTTCCCGCCGGGCGAGGTCGAGACCTTCGCGCCCGTTGGCGGCGGAGCGGACCGCGTACCCTTCCATCTCGAGAAGGATGACGAGGTTTTCGCGCGTACGCTTTTCGTCTTCGATGATCAGGATCTTTTCCATGTTCAGGGGTCGGCTTCAAAAAGGGGGAGCCGGACGGTGAACGTTGTACCGTGTCCGGGGCGGCTTTGAAAAGAAATCGCTCCGTGGTGTTGCTCGACGCAACGTTTGACGACGATCAGCCCGATGCCGGTGCCGGGGCGCTTGCCGACGTTGGCGCCGCGGTAGAAGCCGTCGAAAAGCCGGGCGTGATCTTCCGGCGGGATGCCGATGCCATGGTCTTCAACCTCGAAAACGGCCATCGCCCCCTCGCGCCGGACGCGCAGGGTGACCGGCTGGTCGGGCGGGGAATATTTCAGCGCGTTGGAAAGGAGGTTGGTGAAGATGTGGCCCAGGAGCGATTCGTCGGCATGGGCCATCGGCGGAAAGGCACCGGCTTCGAGGCGGATCTCGCGCGGTTCGTCGGCCAGTTCCGTCGCTTCCCGGACGAGGCGGCGGCACCAGGCGGCGAGGTGAAGCTCCTCGGGATGGTAAGGCGCGTGCCCGGCGTCGAAACGGCCCAGGAGGAGGACTTCCTCCATGAAGGAGGCCATGCGGCGGACGGCGACCTGGATGGTGCTCAACCGCTGGTCGCGCTGGTCGGGGGTGAGGCGCGGCAGGTAGCGGCTCAGAATCTCGGTGGAACTCAAAATCATCTCCAGCGGGGTGCGGAACTCGTGGGAGACGATCGCCACAAACTTCCTGTTGAGTTCGCTGAGCCGTTTTTCGCGTTGCAGGGCGAGCAGGGTGTCGGCTTCGATCTTTTTGCGGTGGGTGATGTCGGTCCCGGCGGCGAGGATACAGTCGGAAGCGCCGATGGAGACGCGGTCGCCGGTGAGGAGCACGACGCGCAGTTCACCGGTTTTGGTCAGCAGGATGGTCTCGACATCGCGGGCGCACCCTTCCTTGAGGCAGCGCCGCAGAAAGGCGTCGGGGATGACTTTTTCCAACGGAAGCGCTTCGCTCCGGCTGATCTCGCCGAGCAGTTCGTCGCGGGAGTAGCCGAGCGTGTTGAGGAACCCGGTGTTGGCGTCGAGGAAGCGCCGGGTGGTGAGGTCGATGATCGCCAGAAGCGCGTGGCTGCCGTGAAAGGCGCGGTTGAAACGTTCCTCGGACTGCCGGAGCACTTCGGTGCGGGCGGCGATGCGCGTTTCCAGCTCCTGGTTGAGCCGGTGGAGCGAGGCGTCGCGCTCGGCGATCCGGGTGGCCATTTCGTTGAACGCGGTGGCGAGGGTGCCGAGTTCGTCCCGCGTCGGCCAGTCGACGCGTACGTCGGTCTCCCCGGAACCCATCCGCCGGGTCATGTCGAGGAACTGCTGGAGCGGCAGGGCGATCTGCCGCCGGAGGATGCGGGCGAGGGCAAGCAGGGCGAGCGCCAGCGAAAGGAGGCCGAGCCAGAGAATCCACTTCGCCGAGGCATACGCCTGCTGGCGCAGGTCGGGGCCTTTGAGCAGCGAGATGAAGTACCAGTCCGGCCCGGGCAGCCGGTTGGCGGCGATGTAGTGGTCGCTGGCGGGATCGTACCCGACCCATGGAAGGCGGCCCTGCGCGGTGACGGCCCTGAAGACGGCGTGAAGGGGGGAATCGCCGGCATCCCGCAGGTTGTAGTCGCCCCGCTTGAGAAGTTCGCGGCCGACCCGCGAGGAGGCGACCAGTTGCCCGTCGCGGCGTACGACAAGATGCTCCAGCCCGGGGCGCTCCGACTGGATGGTGCGTTCCCTTAATTGTTCGAGATCGACATCGAGATGGAGCGTGGCGACATGTTCGCCCTCAAGGTCGATCGGCTGGCTTAACGTGACATAAGCCCCGGTGCCGTTCTCCTGGTCGGTTTCGTCCGGGAGGAGGCGGCTCCAGCTTGCTTTCCGGGAGGGGTTGCGTTCCGGCGCGGCATCGCGATACCAGTCGAAGCTGTTCTGGTCGCTATCCCCGGGAAGGGACCAGATCCAGTTCGGTTCCAGCGGCGAGATGCCGGTATTGAACCCGAGGGGCGAGGAGAGATAGAAGGCGGCGAACCGGGAGGACCAGGCGGGAAAGAAGCGCTCGGTCATTTCGCTCCCTGCGAAAATCATCCGCCGCAGCCGGGGCGTGACCGGGGTATTGGCGGCGACCCAGGTGGAGGCCTGCTGCCGGGGGTCGATGCGGTCGCGTCGCGTCCGGAGCGCGCCGTCGGAGTCGAGGGACATGATCGCCTCAAAACGGGCCGGGTCGTCGTCGGTGGCTTCCAGAAGGGAGGGGAACTGCCGCTTCATGGCGAGGAGGTACTCCTCCCCCTGGGCAAAGAGCATCGTTTCGCGTTTGGAGCGCTCGAGCGCGTACTCCGAGAAGCTCCGGAGCATCTGGGTCTCGGTCGTCTTGAGCGTCGTCCAGTAGGTGGCGGCGGTCGCCGCGGCGAGGATGAGCGTCATGACCGCGCCGATCTGCAACAGCGTCTTGGTAATGACTGAGGGGCCCCGGATGAATTTCATAAAACGGGCAGGGTATACCGACCGCAAAGCGCAATGCTACCAAAGAACCACAAAAAGGCCGGACCGGGCGATCCATGGTCCAAAGGTGGGATGGCCGACTTCGCCGGAGGTGGTTCAGGATCGGCCTCCCTTCCATGAAAAACAAGAAAACCATCCCTTTGCTTTCGTCCACCGCCGCCGCCCTCGCTTCGCTGATGATGGCCGCAGGAGCCCATGCGGCGGACCTTCCCTACCTCGTCATCGACAACGGCGACACCTATACCCCTTCGGTGGAGCATGACCCCGACGGGGACCGCCCGGAACGGCACGGGAACGTCGACCTGATCGACGGCAGGATCGTCGCCGGAACCGGGCCTTTCTCCGATGCGATGGAGGTGACCGACTTTTTCACGGCCATGAAAGGGGAGATCGGCGTCCGTCTTTTCGGGGAGGCGTATTTTGACAAGATGGGTAGCGATCTCGTCTCCATCAGCGTCCAAAGCGACCTGACCAGCCTGGTCTATGTCTCGGAAGGGACGTTGCGGACCGATGTGGCCGACGCCTTTGCGCAGATCGGCGGGATCGCCGTCGGCAGCGGGGCCGTCTTCGATCTCAACGGTTATGACCAGTCGATCGCCGGGATGTTCTTTGTCGAAGGCAACGGACGGGTGATCGACAGCTCGGGAAGCGGTCATCCCGACGGGGGCGCGGTCGTGACGGCGGATGAAGGTTATCTTCTCTACGGGGGTGAAATCGACGTCGTTCTTGGCGGCGCGGGCGACCTTTCCAAATACGACGGTTTTGCGGCCTCCCTCAACCGCCGCAACACCTTCACCGGCGATGTCTATGTCTTTGAAGGGACGCTAAGGACCACGGTCGACTCCGCCATCGCCGAGGCAAATCATCTGTTTGTGGCCGACGGGATCTTTGACGTGGCCGGAACGGCGCAGAGCGTCGCGGGCGAGGTGGTCCTGATCAACGGAGCGTTCGACGACAGCTCGGCGGCCGGGACCGGGACGCTTTCAAGCCGGAGCGGGGCGATCACCCTTCAGGATGGCGACGTGAACGTGGCGCTCGTCGACGACCCCTCCGGCGTGCAGGTGAATGTCTACCAGGTCGGGTGGGACGAGTATGGCGACGTGACCCGCCTGAACGTGGCGACCCGCCACACCGGCGAGACGGCGGTGATCAGCGGGCGTCTCCAGACGACGGTGGATGATGCCGTGGCATCGTCATCGCGGCTGGAAGTGACGGAGACCGGCTCGTTCGACGTTTTCGGGACCACCCAGAACGTGAAGACGCTATCGCTCTACAGTGGGAGCCTTGATGACACCCTCGGCAATGGGGTGATCCTGACCGACGGTCGTTTCGATCTTCACGAGGGAGCCGTCAACGTGACCCTTGGCGGAGGCGGCGGGCTGTCCAAGAGCGGAAGCGGCACGGTGGAACTCAACCGCACCAGCCACTACACCGGCGGCACGCATGTGACCGGCGGGCGGCTGGAAATCAACGCCGTGGATGCCATTCCCTTCGGTTCGGACCTTCATGTGACCGGTGAAGCGGCGGCGGTCTTCCTGAACGACCACGCTCAAACGCTGGCGGGGCTGGTGATCGCCGAAGGCGGGCAGGTCGACCTTGGGAAGGGCGGCGCGAATGATCTGGCGATCGGCCTCGCCGACGCCGCGAGCGCGATTTCCGGTCGCCTGACCGGGACGGGATCGCTCCGGAAGCGGGGCGAGGGCGAACTCCTCGTCGACGGGCAGGTGATGATCTCCGGCGCGCTCGATCTTCAGGGCGGGATGCTGACGCTGGTTGAAAACGACAGTTTCAACGTCGGGTTTGGCGGAGTCAACGTCCACGCCGGGGCCTTCATGCAGGGGGCGGGCAACATCCTTGGAGGGGTTCGCAACCACGGCACCGTGATCTCCGCCGGCGGGGTGCTCGATGTCGCCGGCTATGTTCAGGGAGCCGACGGGACGTTCGTCGTCGCCTTCAACGAACGGGGGGAGACGGGGAAGCTGGTCTCCTTTGAAGCGGTGGAACTGGCCGGGACGTTGCAGGTTTTCAGCGGCGGCCACGACTTCAAGGGAAATGAAAGCTTTGAGATTATCCGGAGCGAAGAGGGGGTGGTTTCCCGGTTTGACGAAGTGGCGGACGATTTTGGTTCTTCACGGCTGACGCTTTCGGTCGATTACCGGCCCGATTCCGTCTGGCTGGAGTTCCTGAACCATTCCTTTGCATCGCTGGCGGAAACGCCCAACCAGCGGGCGGTGGCGCGTGCGCTCGATCGCGCGGAGGAGAAGGGCCGCCTCGGGGAACTGATCGCCCGTCTCAATCAAGGCGATCTCTCCGAAATCCCGGGGCTGCTCTCCCTGCTTTCGCCCGAAAGCCTGAGCGCGATCTTCCACGCCGGGTTTGCTTCCGCGCAGGTGCAGCAGACCCACATCGAACGCCGCCTCGATGCCGTCCGCGCGGGAAGCCGCGGTTTCAGCGCCGGGGGGCTTTCCTTGCAGGATAGCCGCGGCACGCTCCATCTCGACGGCGCGCCGCTCGCCAACGACCGCGACGGGTTGACCCTCGCGGGCTGGGACGGCAGGAGCGTGGTCGGGCGCGAGAGCGTCGCGCCGGTCGTGACGCCGGGCCGGTGGGGTTTCTTCATCACCGGTTCGGGGGAATGGGCCGATGTGGAGACGACTTCGCAGGCGAAAGGGAGCCAGTTGACCAGCGGCGGCGTCACCGTCGGCGCGGACTACCGGGTGAGCGAAGCGTTCGTGCTCGGCCTGAGCGCGGGGTATGTTCATACCGGCGTCGATCTCGCCTTTGGCGGGAAGATGGAAGCCAACGGCGGGCGCGGCAACCTGTACGGCATCTTTTTCCACGGCGGCGCGTACCTGAACGCAGCGGTCGGCGGCGGGTACAACGCCTACCGGATCAAGCGGGCGACGCTCGGCGGGACCGCGCGCGGCGACACCGACGGCGGGGAATTCGACGCGCTGCTGGGCGGCGGCTACGATTACGAGGTCTGCCCGGGCTTCACGGTCGGGCCGGTCGCTTCGGCTGCCTATACTTATCTCGGGGTGGACGGGTACCGCGAAAGCGGTTCCGCCGCGCCGCAGGACTTGGCGGACAACAGCGCCGAATCGCTCCGTTCCGCGCTGGGCGTGAAGCTCGCGGGGGTCTGGAACGTCGGCGGCCTGCGGGTAAGCCCCGAGGTGCGCGCGCAGTGGAAGCATGAGTTTCTCGACGCGAAGGCCGTCGTCGGCTCCAGCTTTGTCGGCGGCGGCGGAACATTTGCCGTCGAAGGCCCGAAACTCGGCCGCGACAGCCTGGTGATCGACGCCGGCGCTTCCATCGAGATCCATCCCGGCGCTTCGGTCTTTGCCTATTACCTCGGCGAGATCGGCCGGACTCACTACGAGTCCCACAGCGTCAACGGCGGGATTCGCATCAACTTCTGACGGGTTGGAGAAGGGGAAAGAAGACCGCCGGGGAGTCCCGACCCGCCACCCGGTCGGGGCCTTTACGCCGCGCCCCGGTATTCTCCGTTGGTGGAAAGCTCCTTCACTGCATAGTCAATAAACGCGCTGGTGCGCAGCGGCAGGAGGCGATTGCCCGCGTAGACAACATGGAGGGGGAGATCCTGCGGCTTCCACTCCGGGAGGACCCGTACGAGGGTCCCGGAGCGGAGATCCTCCCGGATGAGCCAGTCCGGCAGAAGGGCCAGCCCGAGCCCGGTGCGGGCAGCTTCGCACAGGCTGGTCACCCCTTCGGAGGTCAGGACCGGCGAGAGGGTCACCTTCCGGGGTGCGCCTTTGGGGCCGTGCAGGATCAGTTCGTTGACGTTCCAGAACTGCGGGCCGTCGAGCGAGAGCCACGGCCACCGGGCGAGATCGGCCGGGGTTCGCGCCCTGGGATGTTTTTTGACGAGCGCGGGTGCGGCGGCGAGATGAAGCACGATCGCGCCGACCCGACGGGCGATCACGCTTTCGTCGGTGATCCGGCCCGGCACGACGCCGACATCCGCCCCTTCCCGGATCATGTGCAGGGGCCGGTTGGTGAGCGCCAGCGAGGCGGTGACCCCGGGGTGTTGCAGCAGGAAGCGGCTCACCAGCCGCGTGACATGGCATTGGCCATAGTCGATGCTCGCGATCAGGCGCAGATGACCGGAGAGGGTGTTGTGCTCCTCGCGGAGCCGCTGCTGGGCGTCGTCGATGCGGACGAGGATGAGCCGCGCTTCCTCCAGGAGCCGTTCGCCCGCCAGGGTGAGACTCATCCGGTGCGTATCGCGCCGCAGCAGCGCCATGCCGCTGCGCTCTTCGAGAGCGCGCAACCGGCGGCTGAGGGTCGGCTGGGGGATGCGGAGCCTGCGGGCCCCGGCGGAGATGCTGCCGCTTTCGACAATGGCGATGAAAGCGCGCAGGAGGGAGAGATCTTCAAAGGCGGTCATGCAAAACAGGTATGGCTGATATGTACAACGGGCGACTACCGGAGCGGGGGGCCGGGCCGTATCGTGATATAACCATGAAAGCGAATCGGTCCATATCATCAAACAAGGCTCAGGCATTCAAGATCGTCGTGATCGGCGGTACGGGGTTGATCGGGAGCAAGGTGGCAAATCTCCTGCGCGAGGCGGGGCATGATGTCGTAGCGGCCTCGCCGTCGCGCGGAGTCAACGCCGTGACGGGCGAGGGGCTCGCGGAAGCCTTGGCAGGGGCGCAGATCGTCGTCGACGTTTCCAACTCGCCTTCGTTCGAGGACGAAGCGGTGATGGATTTTTTCCGCAGATCGACCGCCCATCTCCTCGCGGCGGAAGAGGCGGCGGGGGTCGGCCATCACGTCGCCCTCTCCGTCGTCGGCACCGACCGCCTGCAAGCCAGCGGCTATTTCCGGGCCAAGCTGGTGCAGGAAAACCTGATCAAGGCATCGCCCATTCCTTATACCATCGTTCGTGCGACGCAGTTTTTCGAGTTCATCGCTTCCATTGCCGAGGGGGCGACCCGCGACGGGGAAGTCCGGCTTTCCCCGGCGCTCATGCAGCCGATCTACAGCAGCGATGTCGCAGCGGAAGTGGCGGCTGCCGCGCTGGCGCAACCGTTGAACGGCACCCGCGACATTGCCGGACCCGAGGCGCTCCCGATGACCGAGGTGGTCGGCCAATACCTGCGCGCGCGAAACGATCCCCGCCGGGTCGTTGCGGACGCAGGGGTCGGCTACTTCGGCACCCCGGTCGACGACCGGAGCCTGACGCCCGCCCCGGCCGGCCACCCGCACCTCGCCCCGACGCACCTCGCCGACTGGCTCGCGCAGACCCACGGCAGCCGTTGAAGTAAGGAGACGGGAAAAGGGTGGGAACAGCATCCACCCCGCGGTCGGCGGAGGTCGACCCTCTAAGCTGCATGAGCTTAGCTCTCCGCAAGACTCCGGAGCCGGTCGAGATCGCCCCACCGCAGAAACCCCGGTACATGCCACGCCAGCGAGGTGGAGCGGTTTTCCAAAAGAGAGTGCAGGCCGTCATGTTCTTCGATGCTGACCCCTTCGAGCGGACGCAGGGCGCGGGCCAGCAGTGCGGCGAACGCCGCTTCCTGATGGGCGACGATCCGGATGGAAGCCCCGGGCGCTTCGTGCCGGAGGGCCAGGCAGAGCGAGACGATCGCTTCCGCCCATTCTCCCGCCAGTGGATAGCCAAGCCAGAGGGCGGCGCGGGCGTCGTCGTGGAATTCACACCCTTCCATCGGGTGATGATCCCGGCAAAGCTCGCCGGTCGCGGGAAGGTCGGCCGCGGCGGGAACGGCTCCCGCGTCGATCGCGTTGCGCCATTGATCAAGCACAAACGGGCTCTTCTTTCCCTGCGCGGAAAGGAGGAGCCGGACTTCGCACGGGGCATCGCGCACGGTCTTGTGCAGGAAGAGCGGTATCGGAACGCCGCGAACCGACGGGACGCAACCCGAGAGGGAGCCATCGGCGTGAAGCGTTTTCCACTCGGCTTTTGAATCGGCAGCCGACGGTTCCCGCCAGCCGAGCAACGGTGCGAGGGCTTCGCGTCCGCCCGCGCCGGGCACGGGCGTGGTTCGCCGCAGCCGGATCGCTTCCCGGTTGAACCGGTAGTCGACCGTTTCGGGACGTTCGCCGGGAGGGTAGCAGATCAAGGCTTCTTCGGGCAACGGCATCCAGGAGGGAAGCGCGACCGGGGCGGGGGAAGGGTCGTCGCAAAGCCAGTGCCGCATCCACCCGATCATGGCCGCCAGCGCCGGGGGGAAGAAGCCGTGTTCCATATTGAGAAGGCGGACATCGAAGCGCCCTTGCGCGCCCAGCAGCCGGTAGATTTCCCCGACCTGCCGCGCGGTGTACCGGAGCGGCTCGGGAGCGAAAGCGGGGGCATCGAGAAGGGCGTTGAGGATCAGGAGCGGCCTCGGGGCGATGCTACCCAGGACCATCCATTGTTCGCCGAGGGCCAATCCTCCGGGAAGGGTCTCGCAAAGGCAGTTGCGCCGGGTGATATAGGCTTCAAACGAGCCGACGGAAACCACCGGGACCGCCGCCTTGATCCGGTCATCCAGCGCCGAAAGCCAGATCGTCTGGTTCCCCCCGCCGGATGCGCCGGTTGCCCCGATCCGGTCGGGATCGACAAAGGGTAGCGATTGCAGCAGGTCGATGGCCCGCCGGTTGTCGCGCACCTGCCACCCGAGCAGCGAGTCGCCCGCAAGGAAAAGCTCCGCCGCCGGGGCTCCGCCATGGTACGACCATTGGCGTTCATCGCTCCCGCGCTCGCCCGAACCGGGCGCATCCGGCGAAAGCACGACGAACCCGCTTTTTGCCAGCAGATGCCCCCGCGACTGGACGCGGGCCGCGATCTTCCCCTCAAACCAATGGCCATGCAGGTTCAGGACGCCGGGAAAGGGACCTTTGCCTTCGGGAATATAGAGCAGCGCGGTCACGCGGATGCCGGGGGAGGAGGCAAAGGAGACCTTGCGGATGCGGTAGCCATCGAGGCAGATCTCCCCGTGAATCTGAACATCCAGCGGGCAGGGCGCTTCGGCAAGGTGCAGCCGGGCGTTCAACGTTTGCGCAAGCGTATCGGCCTGTTTGCGCCAGCCTTCGAGGGAAAGGGGCAGCCGGTGCCCCCGCGAAGCCGCCATCGCTTCCATGCGCAGGCGTTCGCCATGGAGAAAACCGTGGGAGTCCTGCCACAGGTCATGGATCATCGGCGGCAGGGGATCGCCGGTGGGAAGGGAAGGATCGGTCGTCATGGAGTCTGGCAGGAAGAGTCCGGCACATAGCGGCCATCCACGGGCGCGGTGTCACAACACCACGACTGCGGCGGTTGCGGTACGGGCCTGACCCGATGGACCCAGGAGGAAACCGTGCGCCACGGCAGCGTGGAAGCGCTCTGGCATAAAGGGTAGGTTCCTGCGGTATCGCGGGAAATCTCCATCAACCTTTCCGGTGAGAGGGTGGGAAGCTCACGGGCCAGTTTCATCAGCCTGTCATAGCGTTCCAGGGAGCTTTGGACCGCGATTTCCCGGTTGCGAGCGGGATCGCCCAGCGCTCCCATTTCCGGCAGCAGGAAGTGATTGGTGCGCCCGCAGACCCCGTCGGTGACTTCCCTCACGGCGACTTCGGTGCGGGAGCACTCGGCGATCACCCCGCGCCCGGTGGCGTCGGCGAGCAGGAAGATCATCCCCCGTGCATACCCTCCGTTGCCTAGTGCCCGCGCGGCGGCCAGCCGTTCCAGCAGGCGGACGGCTTCCGCGCAGGTGGCGCACGTCTCGGCGATCAGGCGCAGGACCAGGCAATCGTTGAGCCCGACCTCGCCGCTGCACTCCTTCAACGGCCCGCCGGTGTTGTTCGCGCCGACCAGCCCGGCGTCGTTGGCCATCTGGGCGATGCCGAGATTGCCGAGGTTGGTTCCGGTGAGGACCGCGCGGGTCGCGCCGACCTTGCGGCGGAAGCGGATCTGCGGGTGAGGGGCTTCATCGCGGATCTTGAGCAGCAGCGGTGCGCCGTCGGCGGTGGCGCGGCCCAGGGCGAGCAGCGTGGAGCAGTTGGCTTCCGCTAGCGTGTGCGGGTCGGGTTGGAGCCTGCGGCACTGGTCGTCGAGGTAGCCTTCCAGGTGTTCCCCGGCAAAGGCTTCGGCTTCGATGAGCCAGTCCGGCGCCCATGTTTCCAGCAGCGCGACCAGTTGTCGCACCCGGGCGGCGTCGATCCTGCGGTTGCCCTCGGCATGCAGGCGGGCGTGGAACGGCTCCCATGCCGCTCTCCAGGCCCGTTGCTGCGCCGCGCCGACCTCGGCGGCGGTTCCGCTCCAGAAGGGAGAGGGCGTTTTCATGGGCGGGGGTCGATCTCCGAAATCAGGACCACGCGCTTTTCCCGGATGGAACGCTCCGCAGCGAGCGGCACCAGAAGGCTCCGCCGCCCCTTTTCAAAGGAGACCAGCGGCTCGGTGCGCGACCGGACGCAGTTGAGGAAGTCAAGAAAGACCCCGCCGCGCAGCTCTCCCGGGCAGTCGAGAAGTTCCGTGTCGCCGTTGTTGGTGGTGATATGCAGCTTTTCGCCGTCTTTGAGATCAAAGCGGATCAACCCTTCGGTTCCGGCAACGCCAAACTCCCTTTGATGCCGGTGGCTCTGGGTGAAGTTGATGCCGATCATCCCCTTGACGCCGTTTTCATAGTCAAAGGTGATCCAGGCGTGGTCGACGATGCTGCTCGGCTGCCCCCAGAGGGTGGCGTATTTCTTCTGTCCGCCGGTGGCATAAACCGAGTGGGGACGGCTGCCGGTCCAGAGGTCAAGAATATCGCAGTGGTGACAGTTTTTCTCGACCAGCGCTCCCCCGGAGCGGTTGCGATCGGCCACCCAGTTCATCCAGCGCGGAAACGGCGCGCGAAACTCGGTACACCAGGTCATGACCGGTTCGCCGATCCGGCCCGAGCGGATCAGTTCCGCCACGCGGTGATACTTCCTGCGGTAATGCATCTGCATGAAAAAGGCGACGATGCGCTGATGGGCCTCCGCCGCGATGGCATCCGCATCCGCCAGCGTGGTGGCGACCGGTTTTTCGCAGAGGACATCGACCCCGCGGCGCAAGGCGGCGATCGCCATCGGGGCATGCAGGTCGTTGGGCCCGGCGATGTAGACCGCGTCGAGTTCGCCATGGTCGAGCATCTCCTCGTAGGAGGCGAAGGTCTCCGGCTTTTTCCCGGTGAACCGGCTGATTTTCTCGACGGCGGCCTGCTGCTTGCGGGGTTCGACATCGCAGACGGCGGGGATCTCGAAAGCGCCGCCGGTTTTTTCAAAGGCGGGCCGGATTTCCTCGATCAGGACCCCTGAAATCGAGCGGTAGCCGAGACCGATGATCCCGAGCCGGATCGGTTTCGCGGAAGCGGGAGGGGTGGCGGTGTGGGATGGAAGCGGAGTGGTGGAAGCCATAACGATAAGGGTGAAAATTAAGCGCTTAACTTTGTAAAGTCAAGCGCTTAATTTGCACGAATTTGCGGCTCAGAAAGGCGCGTCCGGCAGGCGGATGCCGCCGCCCATCCGCCACGCGCCGCCGCAGCGCACGTGTTCGAGCACCGCCCGTTGCAGGGAGGTGGCGTTTTCAGGCAACGTCCTCTGGCCGCCGAGGACGCGCTCGAAAAGCTGTTCGTCGGTCGCGCCGGGGATCGGCACCGGCAGGAAATGCCGCTGGAAGGCGAGGAGGTTGGACCCGTGGGGCAGGTGGTCTTTCAACTGCGGGTCGAGCATCCACGAGGCGCAGGTCATGGCGTGGAGCCGATGTTCGGGGAACCACTGCGGGAAAAGGCGCGCGGCGTCGCGGAAGGAATCGGCCACGGCTTCGGGCGGCAGCCTTCCACCCTTCGGGATGTGGACGGCGAGCACCCGGTCGCCCGGCGCGAGGACGGGTTGCCACTCGTCCCGGGAAAGGAATGTGGGTTCCCGGCGAAGGCAACCTTTATCAGGATCGACCGGATGGCCTTCCCAGCCGTCGTCCCCCTCGCGCAGAACGCTCTGCCATGCCGGAGCGGAGTCGGCGGGCCAGCCCCGGGCATCGCAATCCATGCCGGAGGTCGCCATCACGAGCGGGGTTCCATCGTCGCCATGGCGAAACACCCGGTACGGCAGCTTGAAAAGCGTCCACTCAAACTGCAACCGGCCGACGGCGAGGAGCCGCCCCTGGAAATGCCGCGCGAGCCATGCGGCTTCCGAGAGCCCCGGCTTTCCGTTCGCCTCGGCAAAGGCATCCATCCAGCGTTCCAGGTCCTCCAGCGTAGCCCGCGTGACAGCCTCCGGAATTCCGCGTCGTGCGTGTTCGCTGCGGAGGCGGGGCAGCCGGAAAAGAAGGGCGACCGCGTGGAGCAGGCCGCTTTCGAGCTTCAGCGCGGGGGCCACCCGGGGGAGCGCCGGAGGCGGGACCTCCTCTCGGCCAAAGAGCGTCGCGCAGGTTGTTTGAGCCAGCAGCCGGAGCCCGGGCGAGCGGGCGATCGTGCGGTGGCTTTCGATGAGTGTTTCAAAGGTGTCGGGCCGCAAGCCGCAACGTCCGACTTCCCGGGCAAAGTCGGCTTCTCCCCACGCTGCCTGCGGTAACGCTTCGGTTTTCATGGTGCGAAATGCCCGAAAGGTTAATCGTTTAACACTTTACGTGTCAAATGTGGCGTGACTATCCCTTGACCGCCCCGGCGCTCAGGCCGCGAATGAAAAGCTTCATGGTAAAGAGGAAGATCACGATCAGCGGCAGGCTGGCGATGACAAAGGCGGCCATGATGTGGCCCCATTGTTTGACGTATTCGCCGTCGAGGTAGATCAGGCCGACGCCGATGGTGAAGATTTCCGGGTCGCGCAGGACGATGAGCGGCATGAGAAAGTCGTTCCACGTGCTCAGGAAGTTGAGGATGGCGAGGGTGCCGATGATCGAGCCGCTCATCGGGATCACTACGTTGCGGATCTGTTGCAGGTGGGAAGCGCCGTCGATCTCCGCCGCTTCGAAGAGGTCCTTCGGAATGTCTTCGATGAAGTTGCGGAGTACGTAGATGGAGAAGACGAGCCCGCCGGCGATGCCGAGCACGATCAGGGCCCAGAGGGTGTTGAGGAGGTTGAGCCCCTTGAGGACGGCGAAAAGCGGGACGATGTTGGCAATGCTTGGCATCAGCATCAGGACCAGAAAGGCGGTCCAGAGAAAACCGCTCATCGGCATTTTGTAACGGGCGAAAAAGTAGGCTCCGCCAACGGAAACCGCGAGGCAGCCGAGCGTTGCGGTGACCGAGACGACCACCGAGTTGGCGACATAGGGAAAGATCAGCCCGATGGCGTAGAGATAGTTCTGCCACTGCCAGCTCTCCGGCGCGCCGGGCAGCCACGGGCTGGAAAAGAAGAGGGCGTTATCCTTCAGGCTGATCTGCAACATCATGTAGAAGGGAAAGAGGCTGATGCCGAGCAGCAGCAGAAGGACGAGGTGCTTGAAGGCATCGGGCGAGCGGGGGCGGCGCGCCGCGGCGGGGACGGCTGCCGCCGGTTCGTCGGCGCGGGGCGGGGGCGGAACGGTGGCAAGGGTGGAGTTCATGTTTTTTCGACTCTGACGTAGCGGTTGTTGACCCAGGTCAACCCGAGGATGAAGGCAAAGAGAAAGAGCCCCAGCGCGCAGGCATAGCCAAACTCGCCCGCCAGAAAGGCGCGGTTGAACATCCATAACCCCGGCACCATCCCCCGGCCGCCGGGGCCGCCATCCTGCCCGAGCAGCAGGAACTGGAGCCCGAACCCTTGCAGGGTGCTGATGATGAGCATGACGAGGCTCAAACGCACCTGGGTCATGATCAGCGGAAACTCAATATGGAAGAAGGTTTGCCACGGGCCTGCGCCGTCGAGTTGCGCGGCTTCGTAGACTTCGCTGCCGATCGATTGCAGGCCCGCGAGGTAGATGAGGACGCCGACCGCGCCGATCCACGGAAAGCCCCAGAGAATGAGCGAAGGGATGACCAGCGACGGCTCGCCAAGCCATGCGATCGGGATGCCTTCGTGAAACACCCCCCAGCCGACGGCCCGGTCGAGGGCGACCAGCGCGGTTTTGAGCCCGGTGAGATCAAGGAAGCGGTTGAGCGCTCCCTGCGTGGGATCAAAGAACGATTTCCAGATGAAGAGCGTCACGAGACCGGGGACGATCATCGGCAGGACGACGACGATCCGGTAAAGGTATTGCCACCGTTCGCTCTTGAGCCGGTGGATCAGGACGGCGATCAGGATGGCGGGAGCGAGCTTGAAAAGGTTGCTGACGACGAGGATGCCGATCACCCAGAACGAGTTCCAGAAGACGCCGTCGCCCAGAACGTCGTAAAAGTTTTTCAACCCGATGAACTCTTTTTCTTCGCCGCCGCTCCACCGGAAAAAGCTGTGGTAGATGGCGCTTGCCGCCGGGAAATAGCAGAAGAGGCCGATCAGGAGAACGGCGGGGAGGATGAACAGGTAAAGGTTCCATTCATGCCATGCCTTGCGGGGACTGATCGGGGCGGCCATGGGATTACGGGGAGGGCGTGCCCGCTTTTTCCAGCGCGAAACGGGTGCGGTAGAAGTTTCTTTGGTTGGTGGAATCGGCCTGGAGCAAGAGATCGAGGCGGGCGCGGTCGGCGGGCGGGGCCGCCGGGTCGCGCGCCAGCCACGCCAGGGCGGCAAGCTGGGTGTCGCCCCGCTGGAGGATCTGGATGCGTTTGAGCCGCTCGCGCTCCAGGTCGCGCCGGATCGCTTCGGGGTAGTCGTCTTCGAGCGTGTCGATCATCGCCTCCACGCTCCCGAACGGGGAGACCAGGAGGTGGAAGGAGGTGTTGAAAAGGCGGCTGGTATCGGCAAACCCTTTGCTGATCGACGGCATCAACCCGGGCAGCCACCCTTCCAGCACCGGCAGGAACGGCTCGACTTCGGGGCCGGGGCGGGTGGTGAGGATGGAGGGAATCCAGCCGCTGACGTCGGTCCAGAGCTGGTTGGCCTGTCGGCTGGCGAGGAAGAGCAGGAAATCGGCGGCGACTTCCGGGTGGGAGGAATACCGGGTCAGGCCAAAGGAGATCCCGGCATTGACGCCCGCTTCGGAGCGCGCCCCGAGCGTGTGGGGACCGTAGACCGGATCGTTGGGAGAGGGAAACGGGATCGGGGAGACGCCGAGCGGGAAGGTGATCTGCCGCCGGATGCTGGTGGCGTCCCAGCTACCCGTGCAGATCATGACGGCGCGGTTCTGGACGAAAAGGAGGGTGGCGTCGTCGCGCATGATCTGGGAAAAACCGGGCTGCATGGCGCGGCCGACCTCTCGCATCAGGGTAAGGCCGGAGCGGACCGCGTCGCTTCGGAGGTTCCAGCGGCCTTCGAGGTAGCCCGAGGCCTGCGCGACCGGGTTGCCGTCGATGATGCCGGGCGGGTTGAGCGTTTCCGCGAGCTTCTGCGTCTGGCTGGAAAAGAGCGCCTCCATGAGGAAGGGGGCGTTGTACCTGGACCCGGCGATCGGGACGAGCGGCACCCCTTCTTTTGCGGCGTGACGGGCGATTTTTTCGCAGAGCGCCATCAGTTCGCCGGAGGTCCGGGGGAGGCGGCGGCTTCCGGTGATCCGCTCCAGCAGTTCGAGGTTGTAGAAGAGCCGGATGGAGCCGCCGGAGATCGGTACGCCGTAATACTCCAGCAATAGCGGGTTGTAGCCTCCTTCCATTCCGTCAAAGAAGGTTTCCCGCAGCGGCAGCCCCTCCAGCGGGGTTCCGTGGTTGTACGGGTTAGGGGCTTCGGCGAGGTCGGAAAGCGGTACGAAATAGCGGACGAGCTGGCCGATTTCGAGCCCCTTGCCGAGTTCGATGATGTCGGGCGCGGTGCCGCCGACCAGTTGCGTGACGAGCCAACTGGAGAAGACCCGTTCGGGGATCGGCAACTGCTCGATGCGGACTTCCGGGTGAAGGCGGCTGTATTCCGCGGCGATGCGTGCGAACGCTTCGCGCGGGCCGTCTTCGAGCTGCCAATGGGCGAAGCGGATGGTGATCCGTTGCGGCTGGCCATCCTCGCTGGTGGAAGCGTGCCGGGAGAGGGTCCGTACCAGCGAAGCGGCAAAGCAGAGCGCCAGAAGGGCGAGGCCGATGAAGTTGAAGAGTTTTTCCCGCATGAAGGGATGGGGCGATGGGGTCAGGTGGGGTTGAAAGGGTAGCTATAACGTTTCGAGCCGCTTTTGAAGGGTGTAATGCCGGTTGTCCCGCCGGTATTTGGTGAGGAATTTCTGGTAATACTCCCGGGCGAGTTCCTTCCTCCCTTCGAGGCGGGCGAGTTCGCCGATGGCGATCCAGGTCCGGGCTTCCATCTGGTGTTGGGTGATCCCTTCCTTCTCGGCTGCAAGGAGGTAATGGATCGCCCGGGCGCGGCTGGCTTCGATCGCGGGAAAATCAAGGCAGGCGTACCCCATGTTGAGCGAAAAATCGCGTCGGCCCGTCGGGGTGCGGAGCCGGGAAGCCCACGACTCCAGGGCGTGGAACCGGCGGGTCCGTTCTTCGTCGCTGATGGTTTCGTAGAGGTCGAGCAGCACGAGGCAGGAGGCGCTCCGTTCGGCGAGGAGGTCGCCGGGATGGTCTTCGAGCAGTTGCCGGTAAAGCCGCCGCGCCTGGTCGGGTTGCGCCGGGTGGTCGTATAGCTCGTAAAGGCGCGCGAGATAGAAGGCGGCAAAACGCGCTTCCCCGCTTTCCGGTGCCTGGGCCATGAGACGCTGGAAAAGCGCCCGGGCTTCTTCGAGGTTCGACTGCGTGCGGGGTTGAAGATTAAGCAGGGTGATGCCGTGCCCGAGCATCCGTTCCCGCTCCGCCGCGCCCTCTTTCTTTGCCGCCCGTTGGAATTGCTGGTGGGCCTGGTTGAAAAGGAGGTTGGAGGCGTCGCGCCACGCCGGGTCGAGCGGCCCGGCGGTCGCTCCTCCGACGCCGATCCACAGGAAGAAAAGGAGGCGACAGGGGCTCATGGCAGGCGTTCGAGAAGGTACCAGATGGAGAAATCCCCCCCGCCGATTTCAACGGCGGTTTGCCCCTCCCCGGCGGTGCGGAATTCTTTAGCCTGCGAGGCGATCGGCGTCATGTCGGGGCCGAGCGGGGTGAGGCGGAAGCGTTCCCCCTTGAGGGTCAGCGTGGCGGCCACCGGCTCGATCAGCACCGGCCCGGCGGGGGCGTGGCTGCGGCGGGCATCGTGAACAAAGAGCATATCTTCGCCGCGGGTGCCGCCCATCGGCATCGGTTGGGATTGCGAGAAGGTCCATCGGGAATCGCGATTGTCGGCCCGGGCCACGGCGAGGAGGAAGATTTTCTCCGCCCGGGCGAGCGGCTGCTCGTCGAGCGAACTGAGCTGGAGCGTGGCAAAGGGGCTGCGGCTTTCGATCTTTACATCATCGAAGACCAGCGGTTCGCCGCCCCTGGGGAAGCCGGTGAAGCCCTGGCTCTTGGGCGTGTTGACGAGGAAAAGCTCGTGTTTCCAGTCGCGCACCAGTTCGCCGGTGTCGCTGATGAGTTTCCCGTCCTGAAGCCCCCGGTCGAGGGCCAGCAGGCCATGTTCCTTGAGGGTCAGGTCGAGGCTCGCCGCCAGTTCCTGGTTGTTGTCGCGGGTGCCGGTCCCCCGGTTGGGGACGACGAGGGTGGGCGGATGGGCGGGGCGGTCTCCGGGGAAGGTCAGTTCATAGCGGCTGACGAACGGGAGGTAGTTGGCGGGAAAGGTGCCGTCGCGCAGCCACGGGACGGTGGAGAAAAGGGCGGCTTCGCTGATCGGGAAGCTGACAAGGTTGGAGGAAGTGCTGACATCGCCCCGCAGGAAGAGAAAAGCGCCCGAGACAAAGGAGGCGATCGTGGCAGGGTCGTTGTAGGAGATGGTCGGGTTGACGATGGAACGGCGCGCTTTCATGATCTCCCAGGTGTTGCCGCCGCCGCCGCCGAAGGCGAACTGGAAGAGGGCGTCGGCATCCTGCAACGCGGCGGTGGCCCCGTTCATCATGAGGTGCGAGGAGCGCCATTCGTTGGGCCACATGGCGTCGTTTTCGGGAGAGACGGTGGCCAGCCCGCTGATCTTCTGCAACCAGGTCGATTCGGTCACCTGCGTGCCGCCGCGGAGCGGGCTGTTGGTGACCTCCGGCCGGTTATGGTAGCGAAAGCCGCCGTCGGTCGCCTTGAGATGGTCCCAGTACATGTTTTGCGCGGAGACGCCGAAGGGGCGCATGGTATCCATTTCGGCAACGCTCTGGACAATGTTGGTGCCGATGACCGGCACGCGCAGGCCGAGTTGCCTGCCCGCTTCGCGCATGGAACGGTAGTGATCTTCCTGGATGAACTTGAGGAAGGCGACCTCCGTACGCGCACGGGCCCGTTGCTGCGGGGCGGCCTTGGGATCGACCGCTTTCAGGAACGGCTCCCCGCCTTGCGCAAAGGCGTTGGGGAAAAGAACGCTACCGTGCGCCGGGTCTTCTTCGGGCAGGAGCGCGGTCGTTTCGCCCCCGGCGCTCCATGTCTTGGCGAGACCGGCGCGGTCGTGGTATTGCTCCAGCAGCCACTGGTTATAGCGTACACGGAAATCGGCGGCGGCTTCCGGGGTCATGTTGGTCCCGCCCGCGTTCCAGAAGATGGAGCGTTCGTTCTGAATGCTGACCAGCGCGAGCGCCGGGTCGTTTGCCAAAGAAAGGCCGGTATAGCGATTTTTGCGCCCGAGCAGTTCCTTCATGAACCGGTGGGCGAGTTCCTGCAACCGGGGCTGGAAGTAGGTTTCGCCGTGGGCGGGCGGCAGGCGGACGCCGTCGTCGGGCCTGAACCTGCGCCCGAGGCCGCCGATCGATTCCATCATGAGGTAGATCCCCTTTTTCTTGAGGGTGAAGAGGAGGTATTCGAAGCGTTCCCATTGTTCCTCGGAAACCATGGTTTCGCTGCTGGTGGCGTCGAGGGAGATCAACGCTTTTTCAGGGTAGTGAATCCGGACGATGTTGCAACCGTAGCGGGCGAGGGTGTCGGCGACCTGTTCGGCTTCCTCGTGGGTAGGGAAGAGGGTATGGTCGGCATGCAGGTTAGTCCCCCAGAAGCGGACCGGCTGCCCGTTTTCGAACTGGAAGTGGCCATTGACGACCTTGACGAAACCGTGCTTCCCGGCGGGCGCGTCGAGCAGGAATTCCAGCGAGACGGCTTCGGGGCGGCTTTTGCCGATGCCGGGGATGAACTCCTTCCAGCCGGAGCGGTCGTTGTCGGCTTCCACGGTGATCCGCTCAAGGGCGGGGACCCCCTCCGGCGCGCCGAGCAGGCTCAAGACGAGCCAGATGGCCCGGGTTTCCCCGGCTTCGAGCGTGACGGAGCGGATCGGCCGCTGCGGGTGGGGGTTGGCAACCGGCGCGGCAAAGAGGTAGACGCGGTCGCGCTTTGGCGAGACGTTGTCGAGCGGGACGATCTCGGTTTCCGGCCCGGAACCGAACGACCACCAGTCGCCCACCTGGTTTCCGCCGATGATCGGCTGGGCGGCCGGTTCGCCTTCGTCGTAATGGAAAACGACCCGCCCGATCTCTTTGTTATTGGCGGCGCGGGCCCATGCGGCGGTGTGCAGCAGGTAGAGGGTCTGGAATTTTTCCCCGTTGAGGTCGATCGTCGCCCGGGCGGCAAACCCGGTTTCGCCGCCGCTCCGGAGCGCAAGGACGGAGCGCCCGCCGTTCTGGCGCGGGTCGATCAGTTCAAACGGGAGGTGCTGGACCTGAAGGCGGCCGGGAGTGACGTGGCGCAGGTCGTTTTCGCCCTGGCCGGTCCAGCCGGTGCCGTCGTCGTCACGGAAGCCGCGGTTGGCTTCCTTGTTGAGTGAAATTACGCGGATTTCCCCGGCTTGAAGGGGGGAAAGGCTCAGGAGTGCGAGCAGCAGGAGGGCGCAGGCGCGGCGGAAGGGGCGGGTTGGCGGGAGGAGGGCTTTGATCATGAAGGTTGGCGGAGGGTTACGGCTTGATCCGTTCCAGCAGATACCAGACGGAGAAGGAGGCGTCGGCGCGGAGCGGGATGCCCGCCTTGCCGTTGCGTGCGGAGAACTCCCGGCTCTGGTCCGGGAGGGGGACCATGTCGGGGCCCAGCGGGGTGAGGCGGAAGCGTTCGCCGCCGAGTTCCAGCGTGGCGAGCACCGGTTCCACGAGGACCGGGCTGACCGGCGCGTGGTTTCTGCCCAGGGTGTGGTTCAGGAACAACCCTTCGCCCCGGAGCGCGCCGGAGGGCATTTTCCGCACGCGGTCAAAGGAGATTTCGCTCTTCCGGTTGTCGGCGCGGGCGACGGCGATCAGGAACATCCGCCGGGAATCCTTCAACGGCGCGCCGTCCAGCGAACTGAGCTGAAGGGTGGCAAACGGGCTTTCGCACCGGAGGGTGAGGTCGGCCAGTTCAATGGCTACCCCCCTGGCCGGAAACCCGGTGAACCCTTGACTTAAAGGGGTGTTGACCAGAAAAAGCTCGTTCTGCCAGTCGCGCACCAGTTCGCCGGTGTCGCTGACGAGGCGTCCCTCCTGTAGACCGCGGTCGCGGGCGAGCAGGCCGCGTTCCTTGAGGGTGGCATCGAGCGAGCGGGCGAGCCGGAGGTTGTCGGCGGTGCTGGCATCGCCCCGTTCGCTCATGACCAGCGAGGGAGGGCCGCCCGGTTGATCGCCGGGAAAGGTGAATTCGTACCGGGCGACGAACGGAAGGTAGTTGGTCGGAAAACTTCCGTCGCGCAGCCGTTCCTCCGTGGAGAAGGGGGCGTTTTCATCAAGCTGGATGCTGATGCGGTTGGGCGAGGTCGCCACGTCGCCGCGCAGGAAGAGGAACGCGCCGGAGAGGAAGGAGGAGAGCGTGGCGGGATCGTTGTACGAGATGGTCGGGGCGACGATGGAGCGGGAGGCTTTCATCGTCTCCCAGCGGTAGCCGCCGCCGCCGCCAAAGGCGAACTGGAAGAAGGCGTCGGCATCCTGCAACGCGGCGGTGGCTCCGTTCATCATCAGGTGTGAGGCGCGCCATTCATTGGGCCACATCGCATCGTTTTCGGGAGTGACGGTAGCCATCCCGCTGATTTTCTGGAGCCAGATCGGTTCGACCGCCTTGTTGATCCAGACCGGTTCGTTTTCGCGGTTGCGCCCCATGAGCGGGTTGACGCCGAACTCCGGGCGATTGTGGGAAAGGAAGCCGCCGTCGGTCAGCTTGACGTGATCCCAATACATGTTCTGGGCGGAGACGCCGAACGGGCGCAGGGTATCCATCTCGGCAAAGCCCTGGATGATGTTGGTGCCGATGATCGGGATCTTCAGCCCGAGACGTTGGCCGATTTCCTGAAACGTGCGGTACTGGCCCTCCTGAAGTGATTTCAGGAAGGCGACCTCGGAGCGGGCGCGGAGGCGTTCCGCCGGTGGGGCGTCGGCCTGGGTCGCCTTCCGGAGCAGGCCGGCTCCCCGGGGAAAGCTTTCCAGGAAGGTGACGCTTCCTTTCGCCGGGTCTTCCTCCGGGCGGAGCGCGGTGGAGCCCTCGCCGGTGTTCCACGCTGCCGCCAGTCCGGCGCGGTCGCGGTATTGCGCCAGAAGCCAGCGATTGTATTGGCCCTGAAATTCGGCGCGTACTTCGTCGCTCCATTGGGCCGCTGCCGTGAGGCGGAAGATCGACTGTTCGTTTTGGACGCTCACCAGCACCAGCGCGGGGTCGTTCGCCAGTGAAAGGCCGGTGTAGCGGTTTTTGCGTCCGAGCAGTTCCTCCATGAACCGCTGGGCGAGCGGTTGCAGGGAGGGAGCGAAGTAGGTTTCGCCATGGCTGAGAGGGAGCCGCACGCCGTCGCCCGGCTTGAACTTGCGCCCGAAGCCGCCGATCGACTCGATCATCAGGTAGATCCCCTTCCTTTTAAGGGCGAAGACGAGGTACTCGAAGCGCTCCCAAAGGTCGTCGCCCACCATTTCCCGGGTGTCGTTGCGGGTGCGGTCGATCAACGCTTTTTCCGGGTAGTGAATCCGGACGATATTGCAGCCGTAGCGGGCGAGGGTGTCGGCGACCTGTTCGGCTTCCTCGTGGGTAGGGAAGAGGGTGTAGTCGGCATGGAGATTGGTCCCCCAGAAGCGGGCGGGCCGGCCGTTTTCAAAGACGAAGTGCCCATTGACGACGCGGACGAAGCCGTGTTTGCCCGCCGGGGCGTCGAGCAGGAATTCCAGCGAGACCGCTTCCGGGCGGCTTTTGCGGATGCCGGGTACAAATTCCTTCCAGTGCGAGAGATCGCGCCGGGCGGCGAGCGTGGCGGAGAAGCGCGAAGCGCCTTTCTGGGTCGCGAGAGCGGCGATCACCCAGAGCGGGCCGTTTTTTTCGGCGCGGAGGGTGACCGATTGCACCTCCTTTTCCGGGTGGGGATTGGCGATGGCCGTTGCCTGAAAGGTGCCGGAGGGAGTGCCGGGAAGGGTGGCCGGAAGGGCTTTGGGTAGCGAAGTCGATGCGCCCTTCCAGAGGGCGGCATGGACGCCTGCGATGACTTCCACGCTGGCGCGGCTTGTGTCCTGATAGGTGAATTCCACCGTTCCGACGGCACCGCTTGCGTCTTTTCCGACGAGGGTGTGGAGGAGGTGGAGTTCATCGACCACGCCGTCGCCCCCGGCATGGGAACCGGCGGGGAGCGGTACGGTCGCTTCCCGGGCGAGGGTTTTGTCTCCGGCGGCGAGGCCGAGCAGGGAGGGGGTGCCGGGGTCGCGTGCGACGATGAGCCGGTAGCCGATCTCGCCTAGCATTGTGAAGGAGGCGGCGGAGGGTTGGAAGAGCGGTTCGCCCTTTTCGTTGCTCACGCGCGGATCGTGGCGGTCGAGATTGGCGATCGGCTCGAGCGGCAGCGGGTGGGAGCCGGTTTTTTCGATGAGCAGGTTGCCGACCCAGAGCGGGTATTTCTCTTCGGGCTGGTCCGGCTTGACGGGCGGGCGGATCGCCAGCTTCACATGGGTGACGCCCGCCTTGAACTGGTGCGGGGCGAGTTCCCCTTCAAACCGGCTCCAGCCCGGTGCTTCCGGTGCCTCGCTCCAGTTCCATTGCGGCGTGGTTCCGCCCATGGCGGTTTCGTTTTCACCAAAGAAAAAGAGGAAGATCGACGGGTAAACCCCGGCGTTTTCGCCTTCGCCGTGGGTCAGGCCGGTGATCCGGTACGCCTGCCCCTCGTCGATCGGCACCGGGCCGCTGATGGCGTACGGGCGCGCCCGGTTCCAGAGCCGGTCTTCGATCTTCAGGCTGCCGCCGCTTCCCGGCGGGGTGAGGGTGCTTTCCCATTGGACCATGGACTGAAAGAGCGCGGTCTCTTCCGGGGCGAGCCCCGGCGGGGTTCCGTACGGGCCCCACCCTTCGGTGTCATCGTGGAATGACCACTGGTGGGCAGGGAGCGGGGCGGTGCCCGTCCAGAGGACGAGGGTAGCGATGAAGTGGCGGGCGAAGCGGGGGAAAGGCATGGTAAGGGAAAAGATCAGGCGGTGGCGGCATCGATCCCGTGGCCCGGGCGGACGAGGAAGGAGCGGGAGCCGAGGGTGAGGCTTCCCTGTTCGGGATCGTAGAACGGCTGGCTCCAGCGGGTGGAAGCGTCGCCGAGCTGGAGGGTGGCGAGGATGAGGGTCGTGCTGGTGTAAAACCGGGGCGTCACCTGGAGGTGCCACTGCTTGGGTTTGTGGATTTCTCGGTGGTCGGTCGGCGCGGGAAATTCGTCGCTCTGCTTCCAGTAGACTTCCTGCGGGGTGAGGAGGTGGACGAGCGCCCGGGCGCGCCCGCCGTAGCCGCGATGTCCGGTGACGAGGATGGTCCGTTCGGCTTCGTTGATTTCCATCGGTTCGTAGGAGTGGAGCATCCAGTCGGTGACGTGCGGGTGATCGGTTTCCACTTCGTCCATGAGGATCAGGAAGGGAGTTTCCGCGCCCATTTCGAACCGGAGATGCCGCAGCACTTTCCGGCAGCGGCCTCCGTAGGCTTCCGTAGCGTCGCCGGTGAAGGTGACGGCATCGTCTTCGGTGCGGTAGGCGACGATCTTCCCCCGGGAATGCAGGTTGCGGATCGTCTGGCCGATCCCGTTGACCAGAAGCGCATTGTGCGCCGCGGTTTGGATGGAAAATTTTTTCTGATGCGGGTGATGATAGTTGGGATAGTACCCGGCATCAATCAGGAGCGGTTCCCCGCCGGATTCGATGACGAAGGAGTTCTGGTCGGCATGGGCGTGGTTGAACGAACCCCAGCGGCTGCATCGGAACAGGAGCATCCGGTTGCGCAACGGGTCGCCGGGCGCGGTGTGGGCGGCGATCAGCCCGGCGTCGGCAAAGTGGCGGGCGCAGGGGCGCGGTGCGGGCGGGGTTCCCGTCAATCGCGTGGAGAAGGCGGCGAGATCAAGCGCCAGCCCTTCGACTTCGACGAACTCCGGACCGGGATCGGCGACGCCGTGCTGGTTGGCGAGCGCTTCGTCGGCATACCAGATGAAACGCGGTTCGCGGTGGAGCGCGCCGAGGTAGCGAAGGAGCGAGGCATCAAGCGGACCGGGCGGGATGTCGCCGTGATCTCCAAACGCCCCCTGGCGGCTATGGGCGGGGTGAGCGTAGAATTTGAACCAGCCGGTGTTGCGGACCCACGGGTGGGAGCGCAGGGGGTGGCCCCCGGGGTAGGCATCGGCGAGGAGAAGCCAGTCGGTGGCCGACCATTTCCAATAGCTGACCCCCGCCGCCCAGCCGCCGTCGTCGCCTCCCCAGATCGGAAACTGCGGCTCGATCACCTCGCGTACCCAGTCGCGAAACGGCTGGAGCGCGGGAAAGTACGGCTCGGTGGCGATCACTCCGGCGGCGAAGAGCGCGGCGGCGTGGATGACGTGGGAGTCGTACGGGTAGCGATCGATGGCGAAATGGACCATCAACTCGTGGGTCTCGCGGAAGCGCCATTCCAGCATCGCCCCGAGCGCCTGCCAGTCCCCGGTCGAGAGGCGTTCCTTCTGCCAGAGGGCGACGCGGATGAGCCGCAGCGTGACGCTGGCGGCGAGCATGTCGCCATGCCAGTCGTCACAGAAACCGCCCGGTTTCCAGGCGACCATGTCGCGCCAGACGGCGAGTCCGCGTTCCAGAAGCTCCTCCTCTTCAAACGCCAGCCCGGCAAGGGTCAGCTCCATCGCCGTGGTGACGGCGGTGCGGATCTCCCGCACCGGGGCGATGAACTTCGGGTAGTCCGCCTCCTGGTAGCTATAGGCGGGCAGGGGAATGGCATTCTGCTCCACCTGGGAGTCGGCCAGGGCGGCCTTCCAATAGGTGCAGGCATCCTGTTTGCGGAACCGGGCGACCAGTTCCGGGTCGATCGGGAAAAACGGTTCCCTGACCGGGTGTTCGATCTTCTGTTCGCGGGCTTTCTGTCGAAGCGCCTCCAGCCGCCTGCGCAGCATGGAAGCTCCCTTCCCTTCCTGTTCGAAGAGCCGCCGGGCGCCTTCGGTGAGGATGGCTCCATCCCAGAGGGCTCCGGGGCGGAGCGGTTGCGGGAGCGCGTCATCGACGCCGGGGACGGGGAGAACGGAAGGGGTCGGAGGCGGGGTTTTCAGGGTTGGGAGCGTCATGGCAGGATAGCCGGGGGTCGAAAGGGTTTGGGGAATTTTAACTTGATTATAAAGTGATTCAAAAAAGGTGAAAGGGAGTGATCTTCTGGCGGGTGGTGGTTGGGCGGGTTGCTCTCCGGCTTCCCTTTTTTTTCAGGGAGAGTTCACGATCTGGCTGGCAGGCCGGACGATGGAGTTCATCGGGCGATGCGAATGTCCCCGGGGGACAGGCAATGAAACGACAAAACGAATTTTTTACTTGATTGTCCAGTAGAAAGTGATTTTTCTATGAAGAAATTCCGCGATTCACGCCGGGGCCTTCCTGACTCCCTTTCCGAACTCCCTTCCAATATACCGACCGATCCTGTCATTTTCCCTGCCGGGGTCGCGGATGATTCCAAGCCTGAACCTGAAACCGAACGATCGAAATCTGGTAACTTGATTATCAAACTGACCCGGCTTTCCGGCCACTCTTTCCACCCTCACTAAAAAATATCGCCTCCTCCTTTGACCATGAACTCTTCTAGCCTCTTTTTCCCGGCGGGCCGTATGATCCCGGCATCGTCTTCCCTGCGGCGTGCGGCGACGGCTGCCCTCCGGCTCTCCAGCTTTGGCCTCCTTTGCACCTCTCTTTCCGCAGCGGTGCTTTTGCAACATCAGGGAAGCCATGATCCGACCACGGAAGGGTGGACCAGACTGGCGGGAGACCCCGGCATGGTCGGAGCGGCTTACACGGACGGCACCACGCCGGTCTGGCAGATTCACGACGGGACTTCCACCACCGCCACGCGGACCTTGGTCTATCAATCCAATCTTTCATCGGAGGCGACGCCTTTCCTCACCGGGTGGCGAATGTCGGTTTCGGTCCGGATCGAGGGAAACAACGCCTCTCTGGGGGCCAATACACAGGCGCTCTTCTACGCCGACCACGATGCGGCCGGGACGTATTCAGCCACGACGCGTACCTTTTACAACCTGCATTTCGGCACCAACAGCAGCGGGAACATGAGGGTCCAGTTGTTCCAGACGGGAGGAAATCTCGTCTATAACCTGACGGACAGCCTTTTCCATGAGTTTACGCTGGAATGGAAACCGGGAGATACCGGCGTCTCCTTTTATATTGATGGCGAGTTGCAGACGGATGCCTACCAGGGTTTTACCGCCAACGGGACGCAGGCTCCCTACCTGAACTTTGGGGATGGCAATGCCGGGGCGACCACCGCGAAGCAGAACTGGGCTCTGGTGAAGTTCGAGCAGATCCCGGAGCCGGGGTCCGTGGCGCTCTTCGGTTCGCTCGCCGCTCCCGGGCTCTACTGGCTGACCCGTCGCCGCCGGCGTTCCTGCGGAGGCGCAATCCCGGTCGACTTGGGATGATGGAGCTGGTTTACCGCGTCGGCGACTTGGGATAGAAATAGCGGTCATGACTTTCTGCTGCCGGAAACCGGAAGACGAGATTTTGGCGAGGCGACGCCCCGGCGTTTTGCAGCGCCGCCCGCGGGGGTTCTCCGCGACGGAGTTGCTGATCGTCGTCGCCATCGTCCTGATCATCGGGATGCTGTCGTTTCCGGTTTATCGCAGGCTGCGATTGCAGAGCGACACCCTCTACGACCTGAACACCCTTCGCAGCTACCAGCGGGCCAATATGGTCTATGCCGCCGAGCACGACGGGTGGTATGTTCCCCTGATGGTCCTCGACGTGGAGACGATAACGGGGCTTGATTACTGGTATCGCAACCGCCAGTTCCGCAGCTACCTCGGCGTGCCGCCGGACCCGTCCGGCTCGGTCTCCCACTATCCTCCTTCGTTCCATTCCCGGAGAAAAAAAGGCTTCACCTCCATCTACGGCTGGCGGGGGACCGATTTTTCCTACAACGACGACATCCATGGCGGCTCGAGCGGTCGCATCCAGCCCGTTTACCAGGCCCGCGCCAGCCAGATTCACCGCCCTTCGCAAACCCTCGCGTTTGCCTCTTCGTGCGACTGGTACATCATCATGCGGCTTGCCGACAGCTATACGGAGAAGCTGGATGAGACGACCAAGGGAATCAAGGGGGCGATCGCCTATCGCTACGGCGGCAAGGCGCTGGTCTGCTATTTCGACGGCAGTACGGCGCTTTTGAGCCGCGAGGAGGTGGTCGAAAACCGGCGGCTCTGGTATAATGACCCCTAGCCTGATCCCTAGTACCCTTCCCAGTCGAGAATGGTTTCCAACTGGGGGACCAGCCGTTCGGTGATCCGTTCGAAGCCGAGGCTGGTCGGGTGGATGCCATCGACATAGGCACCGGTCGTCCGGGGCGGGAGGAGGCCCTCTCCGTCGATGAAGTGGAGATGTTCTTCCCCGGCTTCCCGGGCGCGGAGGTAAAAGCGCATCACTTCCTCGCGCCGCGCCCTCGCTTCCGTGCGCGCCTGAAGGTTCCAGGTGACCAGGTTGTAACCGACGGTGCCCATCAGGACGATGGGGGCCCGCGGGTGGCGGCTTCGCAGGATGCGGACAAACTCCGGCAGGGTGGTCCGGACGCGATCCGGGTCGCAGTTGGAGAAATAGTCGAGCACCCAGAGGCGGGCATTGATCTCGCAGAGCCGTTCCGCCACCTCGGGCTCGCCTTTGCCGTTGCCGGAGAAGCCGAGATTGATGGTTTCGGCTTCCAGCAACCGGCCCACCCGGGAGACAAAGTCGCTTCCGGCGGTGCTGGCGCATCCTCCCTGCGTGATGGAGGTGCCGTAGAAGACGATTGGCCGGGCTCCGGGCGGCGCGGGGCTGGGGCGGATTTCGGCCTCGGGGGAGAAGCCGAGGCTCAACTCGTGAACGCCTTTGTAGAGCGGAAGGTAAAGGCGGTATTCCCGTAGGGTTTTGGGCAGGTCCCAGAGGAGGCGGCGCTCGAAGGCGGCCATTTCCAGCGAAGGGACGGCGACCGCCATCGGGGTCCAGTTCCGCCCGTCGCGCCGGAAAAGCTCCGCCCCGGCGCACCCGGTCATCGGCAGCAGGAGCATCGGCGTGGCGTCGTGATTGGCCATGCGCACGGCGATCTCCGAAGCGTCGGTGGCAAAGGCGAGGCAGAGACCCGCCGGGCAATGGGAAAGGTTCCGGACCGCCTGGGAGAGGCCGCCGACGGCGCGGTCGGGAAGCCGCCGGAAGGAGCGCGCCGCGCGTGCTTCCCGCGGCCAGCCGTGGCCGAGCAGGGCCAGGCGGGAGTCAAAGGCGTCGAGCCATTGCAAGCCGTCGCTGGCCGACTGGTTGCGGTAGATGCGGTCGATCCCTTCCGTGGCTGCAAAGGCGGCGCCGGGCGGGGTGGAAGCCGTGTTGGGAAGGGGAGGTATCATGGTCGGATCAGTTCTTCAAGGCGGCTGAAGCATTGATGGAAGCAAGGCCGCGCCCGGCTTCCCGGCGGCCGTTGGTGAAAACCGTATGGAACCACTCCCGGAGCGCCGTGCCGTGGTAGCCTTCTTCGAGATGGCGGCGGGCTTCGGTCTCCCGTTGCGACCATTTTTCGGTGAAGTCCACAAGACGGCGGCGGTGCGGCTCCCACCCTTCGGCGGGAAGGCGGCCGATGCCCTCATAACGCCGGATCTGTTCCATCGCGGCATGGAGCGCCTTGTTTTCCCGCATGATCGCTACCATCAACAGGATTGTTTCCCATTCGTAACGACGGGCTCCGGTGAGCGGCAGCAGCCGTTTCATTTCAGCGATGAGCCGGTTTTCGATCTGCCAGTTGTTGCGGCATTTACCGGTGAAGCACCAGTTTTCCCGCGCCTGGCCGATCAGCAGAAAGAGGGCTTCCACGGTGCGGGCGTCGATTTCCGGGAAGAAGGCGGCGGGCGTGCCGCAGGCGGCAAACGCGAGCAGCGGCCAGCAGACTTCCGGGATCAGGTTGGGGACCGTCAGCGAATTGGAGCGCCCCCATTGGGTCACGATCAGCGCGTCGAGGTGGCCGGCCTGTTCTTTCCAGGCGGAAAGGTTGTTCATCCGCCGCTGGTAGCAGGGGAGAAGGGTTCCATCCTGACTGGTTGCGGAAGCCGATGCGCCCCACACGGTGAAGCCGAACCGCTTCCAGAGCCGGGCGGGAAAAAACGGTTGCACGGTCCATGGGGAGGCCATGAAGTCACTCATCAGCTCCGCCACGGCCGGGGGCCACTCTTCAAGCGCGGGGAGGCTTTCATAGAGCGCGGGCGGAAGCGGCGGAGCGTCCGGGTGGAGCGGTTCGTCGAGCCAGCGGCGGCTCAAACGCACCCCGCAGAAACGGACGAGCGCGGGCGGGTTGCGGTCATTGGAATAATCCCACGGCACCAGGATGAGCCGGTCGCGCAGGGCGAGCAGCCGGTCGAGCAGGGCGGGGTCGTAATGTTCCTCGAGCATGTCGCTCCAGATCAGCGGCTTCTTTCCATGTGCCTCGCAAAAGGTGCAGAGGCTTTCGAGGTAGTCGAGAAACAGCTCCAGCGGCTGGCGGCCCGCTTCTTCTGCATAGGCGCGGAGGGTGTGCGCTTCATCGAGGCCGAGATGGATATGGCGGGAGCGCGGGTGGGCGGCGATGATTTCCCCCAGGATGGCTTTCATCCATTCCACGGCCTCCGGGCGGCCGATGTGGAGATCCTTCAGCGGTTGGGAAGGAAGGGCAAAGGGGCGATGGGCCTCATGAACAAAGGCGTATTCGAGATGTCCCAGGCATTGCTGAAGAGGGACGATCTCCAGCTCCAGCGCTGCCGCATGGTCGAGGAACTCCTGAAGAAAGGCGCGGCTCCAGCGGTCTTCGGGATGGCTTGCCAGGGAAACCGTCTCAAAGGGGAAGACCTCTTCGTACTCGACCAGCACTCCCTGGAACCCAAGTGATTTCAAGCTGTCGAGGTGGCGGAGCAGGTGGCGCTCGCGAGGCAACACCCCCTTGAGGTCAAAATGAGCGAGGAGAGGCAGAAGGGGCCGGGTCATTTCACTTGATTATCAAGTTGACAAAAACGGTGTCAAGCGGGATCGTCGCGGTCGCGGATGATCGTTGATGCCCATATTCATTTTGAAGCCCTCGAGGTCTATGACCGCCAGCTTGCCGATCTGGAATACGGAGGGGCGGACCAGTTCTGTGTGCTGGTGATGGACCGGCTTGGGAATGCCCCGGATGCGTTCAGGCAGGCCCAGGGGATCTGGATGAAATCGCAAAACCCCGGGCGCGCCTTTCTTTTTGGAGGGATCGACTGGGAGGGGGTCTTTGACAAAGGGCGGGAGGTTCCCGATCTCCCGCTGGTGCCACAGGCGCAGCGGTTGCAGGCGCTCGGATTCGATGGATTGAAGCTGATCACGGGAAAGCCCGGTCCACGCCGGACGCTGGGAGTGGCGCTCGACGGGGCGGCGATGCGCCCGTTGCTGGAATGGCTGGAGGAGAGCCGGTTTCCCGTGCTCTGGCATGTGGGCGATCCCCCGGAGTTCTGGAGCGAGGCGACAGCGCCGGAGTGGGCGCGCCCGAAGGGGTGGTGGTATGATGAAAGCTACCCATCCAAGGCGATGATCGACGCGGAGATGGAGCGGGTGTTGCAGCGGCATCCGCGGCTTAACCTGATCCTCCCCCACTTTTTCTTTCTGGCCGATCGCCTGGAGGAGGCGGCGGCCTTTCTGGAGCGCCACCCGGCGGTTTCCATCGACCTGGCTCCCGGCGTGGAATGGATGCACCACCTGAGCGCGAACCGCGAAGCCGGTCGGGAGTTTTTCGTGCGCCATTCCCGCCGGATCATCTACGGGAGCGATCTCGGGATGCTTCACAACGCCACGCACCGCGACCGTGCGCCGACGCTCCGGCGTTTTCTTGAAACCGGCGAGGTGATCGCGCTTCCGCCCGACCCGTTCATGGTGCCCGACGACCGGCCCGACCTCTGCGGACTGGCCCTGCCGCCGGAAGTGTTGCGGGAGATTTATGCCGCCAATTTTCATCGGATCATCGGGCGGGTCGTTCCGCGTCCGCTGGAGCGCGAAGGAATCGCCGCCTACCTGCGCGAACTTGCGGCGCAGGAAGCCGCGGCGGGCGGGGAGGGGGGAGACGCCGGAAGGATCGCCCGCGCGCTTGGGACTTGACTATCAAGCCCGAAATGCGATGGAATGGGCCTTCCCTGATTTCCCGGATTCCATGAGCAGCCAACCCAGCCAATCGCCGTCGCCGCGCCGACTGGCCGCCGATCAGCCGCCGCGCCTGATCGATATCGCCCGAAAGCTCGGCGTGAGCGTCCAGACCGTGAGCCTCGTTTTGCGCGACAAGCCGGGGATCAGCGACGATATGCGGGAGCGGGTGCAGCGGGAGGTGCGGCGGGTCGGTTACCGGCGCAACCGGTTCGCGGCCAAGTTTTTCTCCAAGAGCACCAAGACCTTCGGCATCGTCGTGCCGGAGCTTTCCAACGCGGGGATCGCCCTGATGATCGAGGAGATCCACCACTATGCGCGCTCCATCGGGTTCGACGTGGAGATCATGCTTACCCAGCACGATCCCGCGCAGGAGGAAAACGCGCTCGACGAGATGGTCGGGATGCGTGTCGACGGGATCATCCTGTTTTCCTGTTTTTGGGATATGGGCGTGATCCCTTCCACCCATTATCTTAAAACCATGGAGAAGAGCCGGATCAAGGTTCCCGTGGTCAATGGACAACTGATGACCGGGAGCAAGGTTCCCTCCATCTCGCAGGATCTTGAGAAGGGGGTGGCCGATGCCGTCGGCTATCTGCATGAGCAGGGGCACCGCCGGTTGATCCTGGCCTGCCCGGTCAACGAAGCCAACGACCGGACCGGCTCCTACCTCGCCCGGGTGGACGGGTTCAAGGCGGCCTGCGCGGCCCTGAAGCTGCCGCTTCACCGGCACTCGATCGTCACCGCCATCAAGGCCGATTCGGGCGAGATCCCGTTTAATCTTTCACGCCCGCTGGTTTCCAATCTGCGCGAAACCTGTCACACGCTGGTGGAAAAGATCCTCAAGCTCAAGTCGCTGCCGACGGCGATCATCTGCGCCAACGACATTGTGGCGATCCACCTCACGCGCGGCCTGCAACGGCACGGGCTGAAGGTGCCCGGAGACCTGGCGATCGTCGGTTGCGACGGCACGCTGATCGCGGAACTCGCCCCGGTTCCGTTGACGACGATCACGTTTGACTTCAAAAGCCAGGCCCAGCAGCTCGTTTCCGAGCTTTTCCGGCTGAAACATCCCGGCTACGAAGCGCCGCTGGTCCGCAAGATCCCGCCCCGGCTGGTCCTGCGCGAGAGCGCCTGACCTCTAGCGAAGCTCGATCATCTGATGGCAGGAGAAGCGGTCCAGCCGGAGGGTGGCGATGCCGTCCCTGCGCGTGAGGGGGATCTCCCTCTCCTGCGGTACGAGCCGGGCGGTCGTGGCATCCGTCCGGAGGGTGACTTCCACGTCGTGAAGCGCCGGGAGGTCTTCAATGACTTCGATGTCAACCCCGGTGGCCGCCTTGCTCCCCGGGAGTTGGAACGATCCGCCCCGCCGGATGGTGGGGCCGTAGAGGAGGTGGAGAACGTGTCGGTTTTCCGACGGCTGCACCGTCAGGGAAAGGCGCGCGGTCGACGGGAGGTTGGTGGAAAGGGTCACGGCATCGCCAAGGAACGACCGGACGGCCCGGACGACAAATTCCCGGGAGGCCACGGCTCCAAACGCCCGGTAGTTGCGGAAGACCGGGTGCGCAAAGTAGAGGATCGCGCCCTGCCGCACGCCACAGTCAAAGCCGGAGGGGTGCTCCCGGGCGGGCGTGTGCCGGTGGCTGCAAAAGTGTTCCCAGGTGCGGTTGAAGTAGGGGTCGAAGACCTGACCCAGCGAAGCGCCGCCGGTCGCCCTGATGCGGCGGGAGCGCTCGTACATGATCTGCGGTTCGTCGACGAAGGACGGTCGCAGTTCCGGGATCGGCAGGAGGTAGTCATGCCCGCGGCTCAATTCGCCTTCCGGCGGGTGGAACCCGCTCAACCCGTGGTGGTCGGCACCGAGGTCGAAGGCAAATTCATCGCGGTCGCTCCAGAGCCCGCTCGCCCCGGAAAGGATCAGCCTGCCGCCCTGGAGGAGGTAGGCATCGAGTTTTGCCTTGAGCGCCGCGTCGATCCGGACATCGTCGGGCAGGACGAGCGCCCTGAAGCGGTCGAAATCCATGGTCCGGTCGATCAGGCCAAAGAGGAAATGGCTTTCGAGAAACATCCGGCATGCCCCTTCATCGGAAGGCGCCCTGCGAAACGCGCCCGATTCCGCTTCACTGGAGAGGATGCCGATGTCGAACACCTGCCTGCTGCCCAGGCACCACGGTTCCCTGGCCGCCACTTCGCGGTAGGCTTCGCCGATGATCCGGTAGGTCGAGCCGTCCAGCCTGCCCGCAGGGTGGAGCTGGTCGCCCACGCTGCACCGCGCGCCAAAGGCCAGCATCGCCGCGCATTCATAACGCAGGGCGTTGGGATGTTTGTAGCCGCCGAACTCTCCCCACATGGTGTGAAATTTCCCGGTCATCCCCAGAAAATCAAAGGGGAGATGGCAGGCATACTTGGCTGACATCGGGAAATGGTCGTAACCCCAGCCTCCGGTGGGTAGCGATTCCAGTTCGAGATGGCTGTAATAGGGGAAAATGTCGTGGCGGCCGCGGGGGATATGTCCGGCATTGTGGAAGATCGGCATGTCGCTGCGGAGTTCCCGTGCGGCTGCCGTGGTGCGCTGGTAGTATTTTTCCACGGCGAGGCGGGACGATTCCACGCGGTCTTCCTCTTTCAGGGGGTCGAGCCCGTGGGCCTTCATGAACTCCAGGCTCCAGCGTCCGCACGACTCGCTTTGCTTGATGATGTCGAGGAAAATGCCGTCGCAATCGGGAAAAAGCCGCACGACTTCCCGGATCTGGTCGCACAGGTAGTCGAGGTAGGGACTATGGAAATCCATGGTATGAAAGCCGGGCTGAAGGCTCCGCCTTGCCCAGCCGACGTAGGTTCCATCCTTGTCGATCTCCCGCCATTCGGGGTGCTCGTGCGCCGCCCGGTTGTCGAGCCCGGCGGAGAGATAGATCGGCGCATGAATCCCCGCCTCCCGGGTGGCGTCGTATTGCGCCCGCAACAGGTCAAACCCGAGGTGCGGGTGGATCGCTCCCACGCCGGTGGGGTGGTAGCTCCAGCCATGGTGGCATTTGGCGAACAGGGTGATGGAGTTGACGGCCGCCGCCCGAAGCGTTTCCTGCCATTCGGTTTTGTCGAAGGCTTTTCCAATGCCGGGAATTTGCGGCGAAGTGTGGAAGTCGAGATGAACCTGACGAAAGGGAAGGGAATGGAGCGTGGGCGGCATGGTTGTTTTTTTTAGGGAATTTTTGGGCTTGCGGCTATGGACAAACTCACCTTTCTTTGGGTACGAATTACGCCTGCCTGCATCGGCCCCCCTGGGATGAAACTCTCCTTGCCCCCCTTTTCCGGGATTCACCTCGACCTGCTCGAGATCAACTGGCGCACGCCGGTCAACTGGAACTACAGCGATTTACGGGCGCCTTACTGGAGGCTCTACTGGAACGGAACGCCGGGGATGTACCTCCGCTGCGGCGGGCGCGAGATGGCGCTTGAACCCGATCGCCTGGTGTTGATTCCGCCGGAGACTTCCTTTGCCGCCCATACCCGGCGGGCGGCGACTCATTTTTATGTACATTTTCTAACCTTCCCTTTTTGGCGGGAACATGAAGCTACCGTGCTGGCGATATGGCAGGATCAGCGACGGTTTCTGAAACGGCTGGTCGCAGGCGACCCGGCCGCTGCGCCGCGCTGGAGGATCATGGCGCTTGTGGCGGAGTCTCTGGAGCAACTCCCCGCCGTCGGCTGGAACATGGAACGACCGGCGAGCGAGCGGGTCCGTGCGGCGGTGGAGATGATCGAAGCGATGCTGCCGCAGGCGGCGGCGGTGGGGGAGATCGCCCGGCGGGTGGGGATGAATCTCAACGCTTTCATCCGCCTCTTTCGGGAGGAGACCGGGAAGACGCCCGGTGCGTTTGTCATGGAGCGTCGCCTCGCTTCCGCCTGCCTGCTGCTTCATCATACCGGGCGAAGCATTGAGCGCATTGCCGAGGAATGCGGGTTTTGCGACCGGCATCATCTGACCCGCACCTTTACCCGGCACCGGGGGATTTCGCCCGCGGCTTTTCGCAGCCAATCCCGCCTTGTGCCGATGGCGTGAGGGCTCCGTCTGTCTGCGCAGTTCAAGATCGGCTGGCATCCCTTCAGTTAGAAATTGGTTCCGGGGGTTTCGCTACGCTCAACCCCCGGCTGCTCCGCCGGGATACCTTCGGCATCCTTCCGGAAAATACCTGGCTGGTGATACCGGCAGCCTTAGCTAGCCTCCGGCCTCTTCGCTCCGCCATACGAAGCTCACGATGAGGTGGAGGCCGAGCAGGAGGTCGCTTGCGTCGCGGGTGTCGGGGCCGGTTTCGGTCCACGGCTCGTTGCAGACGTTCAGGTACCAGATGGCGATGGCGGCGCGGCGGTCGCGCTCCAGCAGTTGTTCCATGGCGCGGTCGGGGTCGAGCGTGAGGGGGAGCGTGTGGAGGAACTGGGCGAGGTGGAGGCCGAGGTGGAGCAGCATTGCCGCGCACCGGGCCACTTCGCCGTCGTGGTAGGCGCTTTCGATCTGTTCGAGCGTTTCGACGGGAGGGCAGGAAGGGAGCCGCCGCGCGATCCGCTTGCGCAGGTCGAGGATCATCTGGCTCGCGCCGCTTCCGGGTTGCTCGGTATCGGCGATCAGGATCGGGTAAAACGTATCCTTGCGCCCGAGCAGGTCGCCCACGGCCACGGCCAGCGCCCGTTTGAGCATCCGGTTGGGCATGGCGCGCATCTGCGGGATGATCTGGTAGGCGGCGGAGAGTTCGCCCAGCGCGGCGAGCGCTTCACTGGAGACGGCGAGCACTTTCCGCTCCCGGTTGTAGGTCAGCAGCTTGAGCAGCGGCGGGATGGCCCGCCGGTCGCCGAGCTGGCCGAGCGTGCGGATGCACTCGATGAGCGTCTCGCGGTCGTCCGATGGGAGCCGGGCGATCAGCGGGTCGATGCAGCGCGAATCGCCCGAATGCCGGAGCGCCCGGGCGATCTGCGGGACGAATTCGCAGGCCGGGTCCGCCAGTTTTTCCAGGAGCACGGAGACCGCTTCGGGCGTGTTGATCCCGCCCAGCGCGCGGATCGCCTCCTCCTGCACTTCCATGGAGGGATCTTCAAACCGGGCGGCCAGTTCGGGGATGGCGATCTCGCTGCGCCCCTCGCCGAGCTTGCGCGCCGCCTCCGCCCGCCGGTGCGCCGGGCCAAAGGCGGAAAACGTCTGGAGGCTGTAGATGTTGCGGAAGGCGTTCACCGGGTTGGTCATCACCATGCGCGAGAGCGCTTCGCCGAACGGGATGGCGTCGACCGGGGTGCGGATGCTTAAAATCAACGGCAGGGCGACGCTCCAGACGGTCAGCGAAAAGAGGATGGCGATGACGTGCAGGTAGGTGAACGTGGTCCCGTTGGGAAGAACCCACGAGAGGCGGTGATTGCCCCAGAAGTCCATGATCAGCCCGCCCAGCAGCGTGCCGCACGCGGCGAACATCCCGACGACCGACCAGTGGACCGCCATCGCCATCGTCCGCCCCGACGCCCGCGAGAGCACCCCGGCGAGCCGCAACTGGCACGGCGCGATCCCCGCAAAGAGGGCCCCGCCGAGGAAGGTGGAAACCGTCTGGACCACCAGCACCTGCGGCAGGGTCCAGGCGCCCCACGGCAGGGAGAGCGTGACGTAGCCGCCATGGACAAAGAACCAGCTTGCCGTGGTGAGCGGGCAGAGCACCATCAGGACGGCGGCGAGCACGCGCGGCCCGAGCCGGTCGGTCAAAATGCCGAAAAGATGGCTGGAGGTGATCGCCCCGAGCGCCCCGGCGATCGTCAACGCCGCCACGTGGGTGTAGGTGACCGGGAAGTCGCGCTTGAAATGGATCAACCCGAAGGTGGCGAGCATGTTGAGGCCAAACGCCCAGCACCCCATGGAAAGGGTGAGGCGGCGGAAATCGCGGTTGCGCAGCGACTCGAGCATCCGCCGCCAGCGGGAATGGCCGACGGCGTCGCCCGGGGTGGGGCGCGGCTCGCACACGCCGAGGTGGACCACGACGTCGAGCACCCCGGCCAGCGCGGCGATCGAGAAAACCACGGCAAAGCCGTGCGTCACCTCCTGCGGCGCGCCGGGGTTGCGGAAGAGGTCGAGGATGAACCCGGCGAGGCCCATGCCGACCAGCGACGCGCCGGTGACGATCGATTGCCGCCGCCCCCAGAAGCTTCCGGCGCTTTTGGAGGGGATGAGGTCGGCCATCCAGCCGAACCAGAGGGCGCTTCCGCCGTTGCCGAGGATATCGCTCAAGCCGACCATGGCAATGACGACCATCGGCAGCCACGCCTGCCCCGGGTGCCAGCAGAACGCCAGCGCCGCCACGCCGAACCAGAGGCTGCGGTGGATGATCGCCAGCGTGGCCCACATCGGCTTGCGGCTCTCCAGCCGTTCGGAAATGAGCGCCGAGGGGATCTGGACGAGCATCGCCAGGAAGCGGATCGTCATCATCAGCCCGATCAGGAACCCGCTCGCGCCGATCGTCTCCATGAACATCGCCAGCGGCATGTTGATGCTCATCGCCATCCAGATCATGCCGAGGCACCCTGCGCCGATGTTGATCCGCATCGCCCGCTGGATCTGCAGGCGGGTGATACGCTGGCCGCGACTGTCAACCAATGTAGCTGAGGACGACATGGAAAGGGCGGGAGGACCCGAGGTCCGCCCGCACCGTCCCATCTACATAAGACGAAGCTTGGTGAAGGAAAGCTTTTTCTCTGTTTTAAGCCTCAAGGCCGTTGGTTTGAAACCGTAAAGTTTCCGGCATTGGGCGACCTCCGCCTTCCAGTCATCCGTCACGTTGCCGCCAGCGAGGGCCGGTTGTGGGCGGGGAGGCGCGAGAGGCACGGGCGGATGACTTCCATGGCATTGGCGGCGAGGATTTTTGCCTTTTCTTCGAAGGAGAGGCGGGAAAAGACGACCCAGCCGAGTTGCTGGCGGGGGTCGCGCATCGGCAGGTCGCTGCCATAGAGGATGCGGTCCGCGCCGGCGTGGGCGGCGAGGTGGTCGATGATGCCGCACGGGACGGAAGTGAGCGTGATCTCCGCATAGACATTGGGATGTTCGCGCAGGCACTCGATGGCGCGGTCGGCCGTGGCGTAGTCGCCCCCGCAGTGGTAGACCACCCAGCGGATATTCGGGTATTTCGCCGCGAGCGTGCTGACTTCCAGAAAATCGCTCCGGTTGCGGTGGAGACCGGCGTAGAGGTGATGTTGGTTGCCGAAGCGCCACCAGACATCGTAGGAGGGGTGGTGGTATTCGATGCCGTGGGTGACGTACGGTTTCATCCCGATGAAGCGCGGGTCGCGGTAAACCTGCGGGATGAGGCGGCTCAACTCGGCTTCGCTCTGGTGCGCCGGGTCAAAGGAGGCAAGGCCCCAGTAGCCGGGCGGCGCGACCTCAAGCGCCTGGCGCACGCAGTCGTTGCCCGCCATCGAATCGCCGCTGACGGTGCCGTTCCAGCTCATGAAACCGCCGCCCCGGCACCCGAGCTGCCGCAGCCGGTGGAAGGTCCCTTCCGGACCGCCGCGCAACATCCGGTAGCTGCCGCCCGCGCCGTTCATCCCTTCGTGCAGGATGTGCATGTGCATGTCGATGAGCGGGACGGGAAGCGGCCTGCCATGCCGTGCGGCGGTCATGATCGCGTCTTCGTCGGGGTTGGTCCGGAGCCGGGGCGGGGCCTGCCCGCGGAGAAGGCGGATCAGGTTGCCCGAGGCGATCTTTTGCCGGGCGGGACGGGGGATTTCCGCGTAGTCGATATAGCAACGGTGGGCTCCCATCGACATGATCGGGGCGTGGCTTGCGAAAAGGAGCTGGTCCTCGTACCCCCGTTCCACCAGGTCTTCCACGCCGTAGTTGACCTGAAACTGGTCGAAGCCGAGGTGGAGATTGCGGTGTTTTTCCAGAAGCGGGAGCAGGTGGCGCTGGTCACGCCAGTTGACCGCCGTCAGCAGGACCGGGAGCTGCGGGAAGAGGGTCAAAAAAGCGTCGACCTCCCGCCAGCCGCCGCCCGGTTCGGGGCGCTGGAGGAGGGTCAGCACCCGCCCCGCTTCCAACGCTTCGAGCAGCGGGCGGCCATGCGCGCCGGTCAGGTCCCAGCCGTTCGCCTCGGGATACAGGGAGACGGCGCGGACCCGGTGTTGCTCCATCAGCGCGGCGAGACGCCGGGGATCGGGAAATTCCCCGCCCTGGTGCGGCAGGACGTTCCAGATCGCAAAGAGGTGGGGGTGGGGTTCAAGCCGCGCGGAAAGCTCCAGATTGGAGTGCATCGGCTCGTAGCTGACCGAAAGGGTCGACGCCACGAGCGCACCGGAGACCGAGCAATGCTCCATCTCCGCCAGAAGCTCCTCCAGCTTCCACGGGTGGGCGGGGTGTTTTTTGGGGCGGGGGCCGATCCGCGTAAAGGCGTCGAAGTAGAGCAGATCCCCGCCGCCTTCGCCAGCGCCGGGCGTCAGCGGGGAGGGGGCGGTTTCAGGGCGGGGGGGAGCGGAAGCGGGCGTCATGAACGGTGATGATGGCTCCGGAGATCCGGTGAGATCAACAAAATATATTTGCTTTTGGCAAAAGCTCTTCCGTACGCCGATTGGTTTTTTTTCTTTCCAAAGTAATCTATTTTATCACCCTGAAGTTTCGCCATGCCTGACCAGAAAGATCACCCCGGCCGCTCCAGCACGAAGCCGCTCAGCCAGAGAGTCGTGGAGGATTATTTGTCCTCCGGAGAGTTTCAGGTGGGCGACAAGCTCCCTTCCATCCCCGATATGGCGCGGCGGTACCGCGTCAGCCCGCCGACGATGGGCAAGGCGCTCGGGATTCTCCAGGTGCAGGGCTACCTCGAAGGGCGGCGCGGGAGCGGGGTCTACATCCTCCGCCTGCCGGGGGAAGCGGCGGCGCAGGAGGGGGTTGACCGGTTTTCGATCGGGCTGATCGCCTCCACGGTGCATGCTTCGAGCCCGATTTTGCAGGGGGTGATCCGCGCCGCCGGGCGGATGGAGCTGAATCTCCAGATCGCCAGCGCCGAATGGGATTACCAGCAGGAGCGCCAGCACCTGGCCCGGATGATCGAGCGGGGGCTCGACGGGGTGCTGCTCCATCCGGTCCTCTCCTCGCGCGACGAAAGGAACGACTACCTTTTCCATGAATTTGCGGATTTTCCGATGGTGCTGGTCGATACGCCGGTGCCGGGGGTCGACCGTTCGCGGATCGTCTTCGACAACTGGTCGGCGGGGTATGAAATCACCCGGCATCTCCTCGCCCACGGGCACCGGCACATCGCGTTCATGCACCTCTGCACGCCGACGCCGATCCGGAGCGTGGAAGACCGTCTGGCGGGGTTTCTCCGCGCCATGGAGGAGGCGGAAATCCCGCGGTCGGACTACTTCGTGCAGCGTTACTTCAGCCCGGCCCGGCCCGTCTCGCCGACGGCGGCGAATGTCGCGACCGATATTTACGACCAGATCCTCGAACGAAACCGGGAGGCGATCCCCGAACTCCTCGGGCACGCCCCGGCCCCGACCGCGATCATCGCCCCGAGCGACCGTTATGCCCATTCGTTAAAAAAACTGCTGAAGGAAACCGGCGGAACGCTTTCCGGGGAGGCGGTGATCGTCGGGTTCGACAATTCGCAGGAGCCGGAGTGGGAGGAGTCGTTTCTGACGACGCGGCCCGACTTTGTGCGCATGGGGGAGCGGGCGGTGGAAATGCTCGTCGAGCTGATCAAAAAGCCCGATTCCGGCGTCAAGGAGCTGATTCTGCCGTGCCCGGTTTATCTGCCGCCGGGTGCTTCGGTTTCCCGGCCCGACGCCTCTCCGTCGTAAATTCACTGCATTAAATTTATTGACTTAGGCTCAAATTTAATTACTTTGGGCCGCATGCCCTCCGTTGATCCGCCGCGCCCGGTTTCATTTCAGGGACCGTTTTCCGGTTCTCCCCGGGGTCGGCTGGCTTTACGCGGGTTTACCCTGAGCGAGCTTCTGGTCGTCCTCCTGGTGGTGAGCGTCCTGCTGGCGCTGGTCCTGCCGGGGATGCAACGGGCGATCCGTTCCGTCCGGCGCACCCAGTGCGTCAACAACCTGCGCGGCGTCGGGGTGGCGCTCCGGCTTTACACGCTCGACCACCGGCAGAGGTTCCCGCCTGCCAATTCGCAGAACGCCGTGGCCGCCGAACTCGGCTGGTCGGGCTTCTGGTTCGCGCCGAGCGGGGGCGGCACGCGCGGCCTCGCCCGTTATGTGGGCGGGCAGCAGGCGCTCGACCAGTTGACGGTCTGTCCCGAGAACCGGTTTCGTTCCCCCGATCATCCCTCGACCAAAAACCCGACGGGGTTCCCCTACTGCGCCAGCTACAACGCCCTGCGCCCGAGCGGGGTCGCGAAACTGGTGAGCACGACCGCCATGGCCGCCCGGGCGGAGTTGTCCAAGGTGGTGATCCTGGGCGATTCCGCCGTGACCGACCCCTTCGCCGGGACCGCCTGGAGCCTCGGCACCTACGGACCTTCCACCGACGCCTGGAAGTTCATGGCCAACCGCCATGCCTCCGGGCTCAACATCCTCTGGGCGGATGGCCACGTCACCTCCACCAGCAAGGAAGCGCTCACCGCCACCCAGTTTCCCGCCATCCCATGACACCGACGATCGAACCCGTGCCGCGCCCGGCTGCACCGCCTTCACCCCGCCCGCCGGAGTCGACCCGAAGCGGGCCGCGCTGGATCTGGTGCGACGCCTCCCCGGCGGCGGGCTCGGACCGGCATGCCTGGGTCTGGGCGAGGCGGGTTTTCGAATGCGCCGTGCCCCGGGAGGCGCTGCTGGAGATCACGGCGGATCTTCGCTACGATCTTTGGGTCAACGGAGAGCGGATCGGCTTCGGCCCGCCGCGCTACCATGTTTCGACGCCAACGGTCGATCGTTACCGCCTCGCCGCCCATCTGCGCAGCGGGCGCAATGTGATCGCGGTCCGCGTCTACAGCCTCGGCAAGGTGGCGATCAGTTCCTGCATGCCCCGGCGGGGCGGGCTCTGGTGCCGGTTGAGCCTCGGGGAACATCAACTGGTTTCCGACCGGCGCTGGAAGATGTGGCGCGACCCGGCTTACGCGGCGCTGACCGCCCGCAGGGGCGATGTCCAGCCGCCCAATGAATGCTACGACGCACGGGAGCGGCCCGGCGAGGTGATGGCAGCCGATTTCGACGACAGCGGCTGGCCCTTTGCCTGCGAACTGGAGGAACCTTCCGGCCCGACGCTGCCGGAGCCGCGCGATATTCCGTTTTTTCCGGTGCAGGCGCATCTTCCCGACCGGGTGCTTCAGGTCGGCTGGCTGCGGACCGCCCGGCCCTACCCGCAGATCGCGCTCGGCGAACTGGCTGAAAGCCTGCGCGCCGCCTCCGATGCGCCGCTCCCGGGCGATGGCGGGCAGCCGGGGCGCGGGAGCGGCGGCTGCGTCCGTTCCCTCGCCACGGCCTACGGTTCAAGGGAGAGTTTTTACGCGGTGTGGGATCTCGGGCGGCTCTGGACCGGCTACCCGGTGGCGCATTTGAGCGGACCGGCGGGGACGATCGTCGATCTCTGCTACGGCGAGCACCTGAGCGGGGGGCGGGTCGATCCCGCCAAGGCGCGCCTTAATTATTTCGATCGCGTGATCCTTGGCGACGCGCCGTTCTCCCACCGGGTCACCTGGCCCAAATGCGCCCGCTACGTCCAGGCGGTCGTCCACGGCGGGGCGGCGGAAATCCGGCTCGAATGGGAGCGGAGCGCCTTCCCGGTGGAGCGCCGCGGGTTTTTTGCCTCCAGTTCCCCCGTGCTCGACCATGCCGTGGAACTAAGCCTCCATACCGTCGAGCTTTGCATGGAGGATTCCTACCTCGATACGCCGTGGAGGGAGCGGGGCGCGTGGCTCGGCGACGACCTGATCAAGGCGCGGGCCGCCTATGCCTATTTCGGCGACTATTCGCTTGCCCGCCGTTTCCTGCTGCATCATGCGCGGGGACAGCGGTCCGACGGGCAGATGCAGGGCAAGTACCCGGGCAATATCACCTCCCATGTTTCGACCTGGACGCTCGCCTATCCCCCTTCGCTGCTTGAATACTCGATCGAAAGCGGCGACTGGGGGCTGGCCCGCGACCTTTGGGAAAACCTGGTGCGGCTGGTCGGCTGGCTGGAGGCGAAGTTCAACGCCGGGGGGCTTCTGGAAGCGCCGCCGACGGAGGTGAGCGCGCACGTCAACCGGTACAACTTCATCGACTGGGCGCCGATCGACCTGCGCGGAGCCAACGCGGCCTGGAACGCCTTTGGCTGCCATGCCCTCCTTTGCTCGGCGCGCATCGCTTCCGCGCTCGGCCGCGCTGCGGAGGCGGGGCGCTGGAACCGGCTGGCGGAGGGGTTGCGCGACCGGTTCCGGGCCTGTTTCTGGGACGGGGAGCGGGGCGTTTTTGTCAACGGAGTGGTGGAGGGGCGGCGTACGGCCCGGTGGGGCTGTCATGAGAATATCCTCGCGCTCCTTTACGGGCTGGCGGACGCCGACCAGCAGGAGCGGATCTTCGAACGGCTGCAACGCGAGGATCTCCGGAAAATTTTTGTGGCCGATGAAAACGACTACGACGCGGAGCTTCCCGGGCTTGGCAAGATCCCGACCGTTTCGCTCGCCCTGAGCCGTTACCGCTGGCCGGAGGAAAAAATGGTGCCGCTCGGTACGCCCTATTTCGCCATGTACTGGCTGGAGGCGTTGTGCCGCGCCGGGAAGATGGCGGAGGCGCAGCGCTTTATCGAGGCGCGCTGGGGCGAACTGGCGCGCCAGGGGGCGACTTCCGTCTGGGAGACGTGGGATCAGAGGCAATCGCTCTCCCACGCCTGGTCGTGTTCCCCGGCGGTGATCTGCGCCCGTTATTTCGCGGGGGTGCGGCGGCTCGACGACTCGGGGCGGCGCTACGCGGTGCTCCCTGCGCCCGGTCTTTTGACCCGGCTCCGCTGCCGGGTCGCCACCCGGTTCGGGGTCATCCAGGTGCTCCACGGGGAGGCGGGGCTGGAAGTCGATGTGCCCGCCGGGCTCGAGGTCTGCGCCGGTCTGCCGCCGGAAACGGGTCCGGGCCTCCTGCTGCTCAACGGGGTTCCCGTTCCCTCGCCGGAAACGGTGAGCGAAGGGGCGGCCCGCTACCTCTGTGCGCCGCTCCGGCCCGGAAAGAATCTTCTCAACCTGCAACCCAACCAATCCCATCCATGAAACATCCTTCCTTCCTGAACCGTTGGGGCCGCCTTTCGCTGGCCTGTCTCCTGTTTGGCCTTGCCGTTCCCTGCGCCCGGGCCGCCACCTACACCTGGGTCGGCCCCGGCGCGGGCTGGTCCACCGCCGCCCACTGGACGCCGGGCGGCTTTCCGGTGGGCGGCAGCACCAGCAGCAGCACGGTGCTCGTTTTCCAGAGTTCAGAGACGGCCTACGCCTCCACGGACAACGTGACGGCCGCTTTCGTCCTCAACCGCTTTATTTTCGAGCCGGGGACGGGCACGGCGCTGACGACGATCAGCAACGGGAATACGGCGGACTCCAATCGCCCGATCACCTTTGCTGCCGACGGGGAGGTCGGGCCCGCGATCGTCCAGAACAGCGACGGCGCTTTCCGGGTGCAGGGCAACGGGCGGATCAGCCTGAGCGACGACCTCACCCTGACGGGCACGGGCACGGGGCTGGTCACGATCGCAACGATTGTCACCGGCTCGAAGGCGATCATCGTGGATGGAGGGGCCGCTTTCGCGCTCACCGGGGCGAACCTCCATACCGGGGGAACCGTCGTGAAGAACGGCACGCTTCAGGTCGGGACCGGTTCGGCCTCGATCCTCGGCAGCGGGGCGCTGACCCTCGAAGGAGGGCGCATCAGTTCCGTTTCCGTTAACACGCGGACCCTTTCCAACGAGGTGAATGTGGCCACCGGGGCGGAGGTCGCCTTTGGTGACACGGTCAACACCGGGCTCCTGATCTTCAGCGCGGGGGCGACAATCGGCGACCATGCCACGCTCAAGGCGACCAGCGGCCTGACCTTCAGCGGGGCGTTCACAACCGGCAGCAACCTGACGCTGGCTCCCGAAGCGGGGGCGACGCTGACCCTCTCGAGCCTCGACATCGAAGGGGGCGTCACGCTCGACCTTCAACCCGGCGGCAGCCCGGTGGTCATTACCGGAGCGCTTTCCAACAGCGGCACGGCAAAGCTCAACTTCAACCTTGCAGGGGGCGAGGCGGGGGAGGTCTACACGCTGCTGGAGTTTGGCAGCACCACGCTGGGTTACGGCGATCTCAACCTCCTGAATGGCAATGACCGGCTCGACACCAGCTTCGGCGTCAACGGCTGGCTGATCGAAAACGGCACGATCCAGGTGGCGCTCATTCCGGAGCCTTCCACGGCGGGGATGTTGCTGACGGTTCTCGGCCTCGCCGGGGCGGGCGCGCGGTGGCGCTCCCGCCGCACCCGGTTCACCCGCACCGCCACGACGAACGCTCTTTTTTCATGAACCTGCGCCTGCTTTTTCCCCTTTTCCTGACCGTCGTGCTCCCTTCACTGGAGGCGGTGGAGATCGTTGCCGGGGGCGAACCGCGCGCCGTCATCGTGGTGCCCGACAAGCCTTCGGCGGTGGCCCGTTACGCAGCCCGGGAGCTGGAGTGGCACATCGAACGGGCGACCGGCGCGAAACTGCCGATCCTTTCCGAAGGGCAGGCCGCGGCCTCGCCGTTGGAAAACCGGATTTACCTCGGGGTGACTTCGGCTTCCCGGGAGGCGGGGCTTGATCCCGGAAAGCTGCCGCCCAACGGGTTTCAGACAAAAGTCACGGCAAAAGCGGTGTTCCTGAGCGGCAGGGACGACGGGGTGCAGCCGCCGGACAAGTTTACGCAAAGCGCCATGAAACAATGGACCGGCTTTGTCCATGGCGCGCCGCCGTTGGACGATTCGGTTTCCATGGGGTCGCTTTTTGCCGTTTACGACTGGCTGGAGCGGCAGGCGGGCGTCCGCTGGCTCTGGCCCGGCGAGACAGGGACGGTGGTTCCGCCGGCGCGCGGGCTTTCCGGCGGGCCGGAGGAGGAGCGCACCGAAGTGCGTCCGCTGATCCACGCGCGCCCCCGGCTCAGCCTGACGCCGTGGCCGGGGCTCACGAAAGAGCTTCGCGACCGGTACATTGACGACACCAGCATCTGGCTGCGTCGCCAGCGTTTCGCGAGGGGGGTGAGCTTTGAGTATGGCCACGGCTATGTGCAGTATTGGGAACGCTTCGGCAAGACGCACCCGGAGTACTTCGCGCTGCGGCCCGACGGCCAGCGCGCGCCGGTGCTCGAAGAGCGGCCCTACTTGGTGCAGATGTGCGTCTCCAACCCGGGGCTGCACCGGCAGATCATCGAAGACTGGCTGGTCCAGCGCAGGGAGGTGCCGCGTCTGCCGTGGATCAACGGGGTGGAGAATGACAAGACTTCCCGCGATCCCAACTGCGTCTGCGAAGCGTGTCGCGCCTGGGACCCGCCCGACGCCCCGCTCCTTTCCAAACAGGCGGAGCGCAAGGAGATGACCGGCGATACTTCGGACCGGCCGATGGTTTCGCTCTCCGACCGCTACGCCCGGTTCTGGCTGGCGCTTCAGGCCGAGGGGCAAAAGCACGACCCGGAGGCGACGGTGCTCGGGTACGCCTATGCCGACGCCAGCGCGCCGCCGGTGGCGACGAAGCTCAACGAGCGGATCATCGTCGGCATTGTCCCGCCGTATGCCTTTCCGTTGAGCGACGAGAACCGGGAGGCGTTCCGGAAACTCTGGGACGGCTGGGCGAAAACGGGGGCGCGGCTCTACCTGCGGCCCAACTATTTCCTGAGCGGTTACTGCGTGCCTTATATCTTTGCCGAGGAGTTTGGCGAAGAGTTCAGGTATGCGGCGCGCCATGGGATGATCGCGACCGACTTCGACTCCCTGCTCGGCATGTGGGGCGTGCAGGGACTCAATCTCTACATGATGGCGCGCCTGAATGTGAACCCCGACTTTGCCGTGGCCGACATTCTGAAGGAATACTATGCCGGGTTTGGGGCGGCTTCCAAGGAGGTGGGAGCCTATTTCGATTACTGGAAAGGGGTGACGCTGAAGCTCGACCAGGAGTTCCGGGACCGGAACCGGGGCGGATGGGCCTTTGTCAGCAAGGCGGGCGATGAAGTCTATACCCCGGAGGCTTTCGCGCAGGGGCGGGAGCTGCTGGAAAAGGCGAAGGCGGCGGCTGAGCGTGCGAACGATACGGCAGGCGCGCGCCGGATCGCGTACCTCGATCTCTGGCTCGAGCATGCCGAGCGGTCGATGAAAACGCTGGCCGCTTTCCATGCGCATCGCGAGGCGCGGCGCGACCCGGTTCTGAAGGAGGAGTTCGAGCAGGCGCAGGAGGAACTCGACACGTTCCGGGATGCCCATGCCGTCGAAATCGGCAACGTCGGCGTCCTGAGAAAACTGGAGCGCTGGAGCGGCTGGCGGAAGGGCGATCCCGAGACGAAATGAGATGAAACCTGCTTTTTCCCGATTCCCGATCCCGCTCACGCGCGATCCCTTCATCAACACGCCGCTCCTGCCGCTTGGCCCGGGCGCGGACGGGGAGGAACGTTTCTGGATTTCCTCCTACAATTCGGGCACCGGCTGCATGGGCGTGGTGGTGACCGCTTCGGGCCGGGAACGCATCTACCGTTTTGACCGGTCGCAACGCGGTTTCTACGGCGCGGCGCGGGAGGATGACGACACGCTCTGGCTCTGCGGCGATCTTTCGTGTGTGGTCCGCCTTTGCCTCGGCACCGGCGCTTATGAGGTTTACCCGACCGGCGCCCCTTCCGTGCTGGTCTTTCAGGGGCTTTGTTTCGACCCGGCGACGCGCAAGCTGCTGGTCGCGGCTTACGTGCCCGGAGGGAAGACGTGCGCGGTCTCCTTTGACTGCCGGGAGCGGCGGACGGCGCGCTTTTACGAAACCGACGGCGCGGCGCGGTACACGCGGGGGAGTTTTTCCGTGGGCGACGGGACCTTTGGCATCGTGGCGGTCGTTCCCGAAATCGCCCTGTTGCACTGGGACCCCGCAGGGGAGACGCTGGAGAGCCGGACCTTGGCCGGGGAGGCGGAGATCCCGGAAACCGGGGGCGGGAGCCTGTTTCAGGGGGCGTTCCAGCGGTTGATCGCCGATGAAGCGGGGCGGGTTTATCTTCCCGGGCTTGGCTGGTGCGATCTCCGCGCCGCCCAACCGGTGAGCGATGGGCCGCGGCCCGACCGGGAAGCCACCTGGTTCGCGCGCAAAGGAGAGCTGGTCTGGGGATTGGCGCAGGAGAGCCGCACCGACGCCACGCAAAGGAGAGTGGTCCGCTGGGATTTGCGGACCGGGGCGGTCGAAAGCCTCGCCACGCTGGCGAACCTGGGACCTGCCTCCGCCGCCTTGACGCGGGAGGGCGGGATCGTGGCCGTGACGTTGTACGGGGAGTTTTTCCGCCACGATGCGACGACCGGGGCGCTGGAACTGGCGCGGCGGCTTCCGACCGATTCGGTCGTCCGGGTCGATTGCCTGGTGCGGCTCGATCGCCGCCGCCTGCTCGGGACGCCGTTCATCACGCAACGTTTCTGGGAGCTTGATCTGGAGAGCGGCCACGGCGTCGATCTGGGGCGCGCCGCTCCCGGCGGAGGGCAGATCGTCCGGACATGGCTCGTGAACGGCAAGGTTTACATGGCGGCCTATGCGGGCGGGGAATTGATGGAATACGACCCTGCGCGGCCTGCTTATTTTCCGGAAAACCCGCGCGTGGTGGCTGATCCACCCGGAGGGATGCGCCCGGTGGCGGCGGCGCGCAGGGGCGGGGCGCTTTATTACGCATGCAGCCTGGAATATGGCCGGACCGGCTGCACATTGACGCGGTACGACACGGCGGGCGGCGAAGCGCTGCACCGGCACCGGCCGCTTGGCGACCAGATGATCACTTCGCTCCATTTCGACGCAGCCAGCGGCTGGCTGGTTGCGGGGACCACGATGGATGCCGATTCCCGGAGTCGCGATCCTGAAGCGTCGTGCTGCTACCTGGCGCTGATCGATCCGGAGGAGCTTTCGCCCGTCACGCAGGCCGCCGCGCCGGAGGGGGTGCGGCAGGTTTCCGTCGTCGGCCTGGTCGATGCGGGGGAATACCTTTGTGCCGCGTGGCTTCCGCAGGGTTCCCGCATGATCCGGCGCTGGTTTCGCGTCGCGGTTGGGGATTTGCGGGTTCCCGCTCTTTCGGCGATGGAAGCGCTGCCGGGCGGCGGGGAGGATCTCCTCTGGACGGGGGAACCGGGTCTTTTCCTGCTGCGGACCGGCAACCGGGTGGAACTCTGGGACCTGCGCCGACCGCGTTGCCTGCGCCTGCTTTACGACGAGCCCGAACCGGATTTCTACGGGTGGCATGTTCAGGACGATTCCGTTTACCTGGTCTCGGCGGAGGAGATTTTCGTTCTGGAGGCATGCCTGAACCCGGATCTGCGGTGAAGCGGGTTTTCACGGGAACCGTCGGTTTACCGCCATTGGATCTCCATCACCGGCACCTCCCAGGTTTCGCACGGGAGGGCTTCCGCGTATTCGGGGGTTACATCCTTGAGGCTTCGCCGGATCACGGCCACGACCTTGATCCCGACGATCCCCCGGAGCCGCGGCATCCAGATTTCGCGCGCCTTTGAGGAGAGCCTCGCGACCGGGCCGCTGGCGGCGTCGAAGAACTCCAGGTGCCCGGCTTGCGTCGGGGCGAGGGTGAGCGGCGTTCCCGGTTTCAGATCTGAAAGGCGCTGGTGGATACCTCGGCTTGCAGGCTGCCGCCCGGCGAAATCGAGGTAGATCTCTTCAAGCGAGAGAAGATCATGCCGCAGGGAGGTGGTTTCGAAGGAGAGTTCGCTGAAAAGGGCGGGACGGCGTACGAGAGCCTCTTCGCGCAACACTTCGAGATGCGGGTGGCGGCTATCCCTGCGTTCAAACAACGCCAGCGTTTCGCGCGCCCGCGTCATCGCCACATAGCAAAGCCGCCGCTCTTCCTCGCGGCCCGGTGCATCTGCGGAGTGCCGCCAGCCGCCGCCGAGGATCAGGAGATGCCGGAACTCGAGGCCCTTGGCGGAGTGGATCGTGCTCAGGAAAATGCCGTTGCCCGGGACGGCTTCGCGTTGCCGCTGCGAAAGCGACTCGTAAAGGAATTCGACGGCGGCTGATACCGGCATTTCGGCGTCATCGGAGGCCTCCCGCCATTCCTCCATCAGTTCCCGGACCAGTTGCCACCACCGGTTCTCTTCGGGGATCGTCGCTTCCAGCGCCGCCAGCAGGTCGCTCCCCTTCTGAAGCTCATGCCGGCGGGCCTTGAGAAACCCGAGCCAGTCCGCCACTTCGCGGAGGCGGTGGAGCGGAGGGAAGCGGTCGCGATCGAGGGCCTGGTTGACGGGAATCCCGCACGCTTCCAGAGCGGCCCGGACCGGCATCAATTCTTCCCGCGTGCGCGCCAGGACGGCGCAGTCACTCCACTGGAACCCGGGCGAGAGTTCCTTCAGCCGGTCGAGTTCGGCGGGGAGGGCGGTCGCCTGTTCGTGGGCGTTTCCGACCTGGAGGATCTGGACCCGGCCGCGGCTGACGGGATCGAGCGTTTCCCAGCGGCCGCCGTCGGCATCCCGCGCACGCGCCTTGTCGGGCTCAATCGGCCGGTCGGTCTTCATCCGGTCCCGGTTGAGCGCGATCAGCCGGTGTTGAGGCGGGTGACGGAAAGGAGCAGCCACCCTTCGGGGTCGGGTTCCTCGGCTCTCAAAAGGTCGATCACCGCCCGCTCCAGGGTGCAGATCCGCTCGAGAATCTGCCACGACGGGTTGACGACCTTGTGCCGTACAAACGCGGTCATCAGCAGATTTTTCTGGATGAGCCCCGCCTGCGCCATTTCATCCAGCGTTCGCAGGACGTAGAGCGTATCGCCGCCATCCTCCTGCCGCGCCTCGGGCGGCGACGCCGGTTTCAGGTAAAACTCGGGCAGTTCCGCGAGGGCGTCGGCGCTGATGCCATCGTTTACCTTGGCGTTCATCAGGAACTCGAGGACGGCCAGCCATTGCTTCTGTTTGGACCGGGAGAGATCCAGTTTCCGGATCTGTTCCCGGGCTTGTTCAAGGTTTTGCACCAGCGGGCTGCCCTGAAAGACCCTGGTCCGGTTCTGGTTGCGCTCGAATCGGCCTTGGCTGTTGCGGTAAAACAGGCCACGGGCGGGATCGGGAGCTTCTGTGCGGCGGCAAACTCGCGGATGAAGCGGGAGGCGTAATGGTAGTCGGGCCGGAAGTCGTGCCCCCATTTTGAAAAACAGTGCGCTTCATCAAAGACCCAGGCGCCGATCTCGCGCTGGCTTAACACGTCGCAGACCGACCGGTTGCGCAATTGTTCAGGGGAGAGATAGAGGATCGCGATATTCCGTGGGCTACCATGGTTTCCTGAAGGCTTTTTCCATCCGCCATCCGTGGTTCGGGACGGTAGGCATCAAAACCGAAAAAGCGTTTCAGTTGGGTGCGGGGATCGTGTGTCTGATGGCAATAGGCGCAATCTTCCGCGGAACACGGGAGGTTTCTCAACCGGTTCAGGATTTCCACCACGGCGGGAAACTGCCTGCGGACCCATGGCGGCAGGACGGAGTTGCTCCCGGAGACCCGCAGCCACGCCAGCGCATAGGCGAGCGCCGGGGCGAGGGCCGGGGTTTCCCGCAACGATGCCGCCACCTTGCTAACCGCCGTGCGGCAGGCGTGGCGGCCCGCTTCCCTTTCAAAGATTTGCCCGGCCCGGTCAGGCCCGATCCGGCTGATCCCGAGGCCTTCAAACATCGCCCCCGCGCCGCTGGAGAGTCCTCCCGCCTCAAAGGCATACCGGAAGAAGGAGGCGACCTCCGGGGCGGCGGCCCGTAGCTTGAGGAACTCGTCCCATTGGTCGGCAAACACCCTTTTGGCAAGAAAACGAACCGCGCCGCAGATTGTGGGGTTCGCTGTTTTGCGACCCCGGCGGAGGTCGGCGCACCCTCCCCCCCGGGTTACCCGGCTATTTTCTTTTGGCCGACCGCAACGGCGGCCAGCAAAGCGATGCAGGCCAACGCCAGCGCGGAAGGTTCCGGTATGGCGCGCAGTTGTCCCCCGCCCCAGAGGTCATAGTCCAATCCGGAAAGGTAGGCATTCTCCAGCCGGGTGGGATCGTAGTACAGGTGGACGCCTGCGGAGAGGTCAAGGGCGCTTTGCAGGGTGAGTTCAAGGTCGGCCTCGCCGGTAGCCCATTCGGAGAGGTCGAGCGCGCCGACATAGAGGGCATTGACGCCTGCGGCTCCTTCCAGAGCCAACTGGTTGCCAAGCGCGATCGCAACGGTTCCCATGGCCTGGTTATCGGCGCGCCATCCGCCGAGGCCGAGTTCATAGGAGGCGCTGCCGGTCAGGTCCAGGTGGTGAAGCTCGGTTGCGCCGGTGGTGAAGGCGACCGTGCTGGTCAGGAGATGGAAGGAGTCCGTTTCGGTGGAGAGGTTGGTCAGATTTCCCCGGAATTCGAAGGATGATCCGTCGCTCCCGGCGAGGAAGCCCGCCGTGCCGACGGTGACATCGGCCGTGAAGAGACTGGCTGCGGCATCGCTTTGATAGCCGCCTTGAAGGGTGAGCGCCCCCTCCCAGCCAAGCTGGCTTTGGGTCACGGAGATGGCCCCGGAACTGGTGGTCGAGGCGGCAATGGTCGCCTGGGTAGCGTTGAAAACCGAGAGAGCGCCGTCGGCTCCGATGGTCAGGGTCGTACTTTGCCAGCGCGCTGCTGCACCGGTCAGTTCCAGCCGATGGTAGTTGGCAGCACCCTGATTGGCATCAAAGAGATAACCGGCCACGGCCAGATTGCTGGAGTCATTCAGGCGAAACGTATTTTTGCCTTCAAAGAGGACGGATGCGAAGTTCCCCGAGGCAATATTGGCATCGCTGACACTGCGGTAGGAGACGACGCCATCCCTGATCTTCATCACCGGTACGCCGTCCCTGATCGTGATAGTGGGATTGGCCGAGGTAAACTGCACCGTGCCGCCATCGCGGATCGTCAACGACGTGGAACCTTCATTGGTGCTGCTGCGGTTGAGGGAGATGGAGTTCGTCTCGAGAATGCCCGTTGCGCTGACATCGACCATCGCCTCGGAAGGAAAACTTTGCGAAGAGGTGGCGCCCATGAGAATGCTGGGAGCCGCCAGGATTCCGCCGGTGATGGTTGCCGTGCCGTTGCCTTTGCCAAAAGCGCCCACGCGGAGGGTATCTGAAAGCAGGATGGAGCCGCCGCTCATTGTCAAGGTTCCCTGCGTTCCGGCGTTGTGGCTGCCAAGGTTGATTCCGGAAACTTCCCATTTTCCCGAAATCATCTCGAGCGCCCCCTGACCATTGATCTCATAGCCAAACCGGATCAGGCCGGTGCTTCGAAAGAGCCCGCCGTCGTTGACGATCTTTCCCAGGGAAGGGAGGCCGGCGCTATCGATCCGCGTGGTCGTCCCGGTCGATTCAAGCCATTGATCGCTATTGCTCAGGCGCAGTTCGTTGGTGGCGCTGCCTTTGCCGGTGATATAGAGATCTCCAAAGAGCAGATGGGCGGTCGGTGTTTCATTGTCGACCGTGACGGTCTTGCTGCCATCGTTGATGATGTTAACCCTCGTGGTTCCTGATGGAGCGCCTGAAGACCAGTTGCCTGCGTCCTTCCAGTAGCCGCTGCCGGTTGCCTCCCAGCTTGTTTGGGCTTGAGACGGGCAGAGGAGCCCGAGCATAACGATCGCCGGGAGGAGGGAGCCGAGGGCGCGCCTGAGGGGGAGCGAGCGCCTGTCAGGGAATGAAGAAGTTTTGGAAAGATCAGGCATGGTAAGAAGGGGGTTAAAGTACCGAAAGACTACCGTGTCAAAAGAAGCGTGTGGGGATTGGTCGAAACCAGGGGAGCCAGCGGGGAATTGAAGCGAAGGGTAAGATGCCAGTTGACCCTGCTGACGCCGAGCGACCAGATTTCAGAGGCGGCAGCCTCCTTGCGGATGCCGGAGAAAAGGTGCATGGAATGAAGGCCGTTCTGCCGCTCGATCTCTCTGCCCTGCGCATCATAGAGCGCCACGTCGGCTCCGGCATCAGCGGATACGCCGAGGGTGAAGGCGCTCACGCCCGCAGGCACCTGAAAATAGAGGCGGCCCTCGATCGGCAGAAAGGTTTGGTAATCATCGATAAGGAGACCGTTGCCGGGGTGTTCGGAGGTGATGTCGATGCGATGAACCGTTCCTTTGCAGCTCAAGGCATGGATTCCGGTGGCATCAGCGGTAAACGTGATCGGGTGCGTTTTGCCATCGGGCGGCAGCGAATACTTCCCGAGAGTCTTGCCATCCGGAGCGCGAAGTTCGAGATCGGTATTCATGGAGTAGTTGCCCACCCGCTCCACAACGGCGTGGAGGGTGACCTCATCGCCTGCCTTCGCATGCTGGAGGAAGGTAAAGGCACCCCGAAGGTAAATCTTTCCGTTGTCCTCCCTGGGGAGGGTTTTCTCCGAAAAGGTTAGCGACTTCAGGTCGACGGTTGCAGGCTTCTGCGCATTGATGCGGGCGATTTTCCGTTGCTCGGCTTGGATGAAGGCCGCCAGATCGAACGGTTCCTTCGGGGCGTCTGCGGCCTTTGTCGTATGGAGTTCGCCGGAGATCAGGTCGGAGAGGGTGCCGTTTCCCTGATAGGAAATCGCCATCGGGCCGCGCCCTTGCGTCGGATCGATGACGGTGGTATCCGAAAAATAGAGATTGCCTATGGCGCGCCCCGTTGCTCTTTCGCAGCGGACGACAAAGGCTTCCCGCCGGGCATTGCCATTATCGATGGTGCATTTTTCAAAATGGATTTCGACCCCCTTCGCCACCGGGTCCTGAAGCAGGACGCCGCCGAAACTGCTCTTTGCCACGGAGCAATCGACAAAGCGAACTTTGCCGGTCGGGGGAGGGGCTTTGGAGGCGCGCGATGGATAGAAGAAGATCCCGAGATCGTTGCCTTCCATCCGGCAGCGTTCCACCGTCACGGAGACCGGTCTGGAGGTATGATCAAGGTGATTGGGCGAAACGCTGATGGCTGCGCCTGAACGGTTGTCCAGAAAGAGGCTGTCTTCCACCCGGCAGTTGACCAGACGCTCTGTCGGCCGGTTCGGCTCAAAGTCGAGCCCGCCTTGAGGAGAGCCTCCTTTCGTGCGCGTGAACCTGCAACGCCGGATCACGATATTTTCGCCGCTGATGACCGCCATCCCGAGCCGGTGGTGCCCGTCAAGGATCACATCCTCGACCAGAACGTTTTCGCTATAGCCTTTCTTTCCGGCTCCGACGTAGATGCCGTCGCCCCCGCTTTCTTTCAGGGTAAGATTGGAAACGTTCACGTTCGTCACGCCGTTGAGAAGCAGCGTATGCCGCCACGAACCCGGTTTGTAGAGCGTTGCGTCCTGATAATCGCTTTTTCGCATCATCAAGGTCGCCGTGCCTGTTCCGCGCAGGGTCAGGTTTTCCACTCCATCGGCGATGAAGAGCGCGTCGCCGATCTTCCTGAAGCACCCCGGTTTGGCGGCGACGACGACGCCGTCGGCAAAAATGATCTCCTGGTTGGATCTGAGCCGGAGCGGCCTGCTGAGAACCCACGCCTTGCCGGTGTTGCCGACGATCAGCGTAGCCACCCCGGAGTCCACCGCCGCCTGAAGGCATTCGGTGGCATCCTCCGCGTCAAAACCCCACCATTCGGCGCGGGCTTCCTGAAGTTCTCCCCGGGCCACCCTGCCGATCGGTTCCGTTGGAGGGGCCGCCCTCATGACGGAGGCGGTGAGCATCATGATCAGCACACCGGCGAGTGTTACTATTTTGTTCATGGGGAAATCACCAAATGGCTATTCAAATTCTGATGCGGGGTAGGGATGGCGGAAACGTTTGGCTGGAGGGAGTCAATACCGCATCGCGTGGGATGGCAAGAAAAAAACGCAAGCGTATGCGTTTTTTTGAAGGCGACCGTCAAAAACTGACAGGACAGCATCAAAAAATTCCGTTGCATTGAGGGAAGGGTATGGTAAGTCTGCCGCGTGAACCGTACCGACAGCTCGCTTCCCTCCCACATTTCGCTGGTTGACCTGGCCCGGCATCTTGATCTTTCAGTGGGGACGGTTTCCCGCGCGCTTAACGGGCACTCCAAGGTGAGGAACGCGACCCGGCAGCGGGTCCTGCTTGCCGCAAGGGAGATTGGTTATGTTCCCAATCCGTTGGCCCGGGGGTTAAGCTCCGGGAAGAGCGGTCTGGTCGGGGTGCTCTTCTCTCATTTTAATAATCTCATCTCGGGCGTTTTTCTGATCCGGCTGCTCAAGCTGCTGGAGGCGCATGGCAAGCGGGCCTTGATCAAGGTCGCCAACCCGATCACGGAAGAAAGCCACGATATCATCCGGCATTTTACCCTGATGCGGGTCGAAGGCGTGCTGGTGATCGGCCCCAGCCTGGAGCAGTGCCATCAAACGCTCGAACCGCTGGCGGGACGTCAGATTCCGTTTTCATTGCTTAATCTCGGCGGGCCGGCCTCCCTCCATCTTTCCGTTCAGTATGATCGCAGCCTCGTCAACGAGAAGCTGGTCCTTCATCTGATGGAGCAGGGGCACCAGCGGTTGGCGCTCATCGGGTTTGACCCGAAGGCTTTCAGCTTTCAGGCCCGGCTGGAGGGGATCGCGCGCGCGTACAAGGCCCGCAGGCTCGATGCCGACCGGTATGTGGATCAATATAGCCTGCCGAGGGAGAAGCAGGAGACCACCTTTGCCTATGGAAGCCGGATGGCGGCGCGGCTGCTGGAATGCGGCTCTCTGGCAACAGCCTGTATAGCGGCCAACGATGAACTGGCATTGGGAGCCATCCAGAGGTTTCATGCCGCGGGGATCAGGGTGCCTGATGAGATGTCGGTGGCGGGGTTCGATAATCTGAGCTTCAGCTCGTATGCGACGCCCGGCATCACGTCGATCGACCTCGACGTGGATCGGGCGCTGGAACTGACCTTCAACATGCTCATCCGGCAGATGGAGGACCCCGACGGACCGCCTCCCGCCTCCGTCACCCTGGAGCCGACGCTGATCCTTCGTGAATCGACCGGTCCGGCCCGACGGACGAAAGGGTTGCGGGAGCGAAGGGATGGTTAGCCAATCTGAGAGGCTGTGAAAAAAGCCCTTTAACGGCCATGGAGCACCTCTTTTTGCCTCTAACTGCATTCCTTCTCCCTTCTGTATTCCCTGAATACAGGCGGTCGGCAGAATTTCGTTATAGGCTAAAAATAGGGGCTCCGAGGCCA
>DATMFV010000031.1:0-20620 GCA_035555975.1 Chthoniobacteraceae bacterium | reverse complement strand
TGATCTTCGCGCCATGGACTTCGCCGATGCTCCCCCCGAGAAAACCGCCCTCCTGCGCCGCCACGTAGACCTCGCGCCCGGCGAGCCGCCCGCACCCGATCACCACCCCGTCATCAAAGGAGACCGGCAGGTCAAACTCCGGCAGGTGGGGGCTGGTCAACCGCTGCTGCGGGCCGAGCCATTCGGTGAACGTCCCCTCATCCAGAAACGCCGCGACCCGGCGGCGCGCCGTGGCGTGGTAAAAGCGAATCCCCTCCTTCATCGTGCTCCCTTTCATTTCACAAACAGCTCCAGCGCCTGCCGCAACCGCAGCGCCACGACCGCGGGAGTCGCCGCATGGTCGTTGATCGAAAAATGCAACCCGCCGACGGCAAACTGCGCGGCGAGGTCGCTCAAAACCGCTTCCCACGTCGCGCCGAATCCCTTGGCGCTCGTCGCCACCTCCACCTTGACCGCGCCCGGTTCGCCGCGCTCAACCAGCACCTCCAGATTGCCGGAACCAACCACGCCGGCCATTACCGGCGCGGCGGCGTCGCCGGTGAACGGCTCGCTTGGAAAAGAAAACGTCAGATGCTCCATAAAATGTGACCCTCTTTTTACCAGTTGCGGAACTGCGCCGGAGGGTTATAGAGGCCGCCCGACCACCGGACCAGATCGCGCACATCCTGGGCGGCGAGAAGATCGCGCGTCGCCTCCGAAACGCGGATGCCGAGATCGTGCGGGCGGCGGATCACCCCCCGATCGCGGAGGTTTTCGACCATCCGGCGGTCGCGCCCGAGGCCGACCGGCGTGTACCCGGCCACGCCGCGCACCGCCTGCTCGCGCTCCTGTGGCGTGCGGCAAAGCAGCAGGTTGGCGATACCTTCTTCGGTGACGATGTGCGAAACATCGTCGCCATAGATCATCACCGGCGGAAGTTCAAACGCGCCCGCTTCCATGAATTTCCAGGCGTCGAGCGCTTCGACAAACACCGGCTGCAACCCTTCGCGGAAGGTCTCCATCATCTGCACCACCAGCTTGCGACCGCGCGGCATCCGCCCGGGGAGCCTCCCGTCGTCCGCCTCCCGCCCCGCCTTGAGCCAGCCGGGGGAGACATGCCGCCGCCCCCGTGCGTCACACCCGAAGTTGGGCGCGCCGCCAAATCCGGCCACCCGCCCGAAGATCGCCGTGGAACTGTTCGCCTGTGGGTCGACCTGCAACGATGCGCCGATAAAAAGATCGCACGCGTAATGGCCCGCCGTCTGGACAAAGGCCCGGTTGGAGCGCAACGACCCCCCAACGCCGATCGGGAACACATCGGGCCGGGCGGCGACATACGCCTCCATCCCGATCTCGCCGCCAAAAGCCTGGATCGTCTCGACCCACCCTTCTTCAATGGCGGGGATCATCGTCGGGTGCGGGTTCAGGGCGAAATGCGTGCAGATTTTCCCCTTCAGCCCGAGGCTCTCCCCGTAGGTAGGCAGGATCAGTTCCACCGCCGCCGTGTTGAAGCCAACGCCGTGATTGAGCGTTTTGACCCCGTATTCGGCATAGATCCCCTTGATCGCCATCATCGCCATCAGGATCATCGTCTCGGAAATCTGCGCCGGGTCGCGGGTGAAAAGCGCCTGCTGGTAAAACGGCTTCGGGCTTTGGACCACGAAATCGACCCAATCGCCCGGAATATCGACCCGCGGGAGCTTCTCCACGATCCGGTTCACCTGCGCCACCACGATCCCCTGCCCGAACGCGGTTGCCTCCACGATCACCGGCGTATCCTCCGTATTCGCCCCGGTGTAGAGGTTGCCGTCGGCGTCGGCGGCTTCGGCGACGACCAGCGCCACGCGCGGCGTCAGGTCGAGAAAATAACGCCCGTAAAGCTCCAGGTAGGTATGAATGCCGCCGATCTCGATCTGTTCTTTCTCGATGAGCCGCGAAAGCCGCGCCGCCTGCGGGCCGGAGTAGGCAAAATCGACCCGCCGGGCGATGCCGAGTTCAAAGAGGTCGAGGTGTTCGGGCAGCGTGAGGCACGACTGGACGATATGGAGATCGTGTACCCGCTCGGGGTCGACCTGCGTCAGTTCCGCGGCGAGGAAGTCGGCCTGTTTCTGGTTGTCGCCTTCGAGACAGAGGCGGTCGCCCGGTTCGATCACCGCTTCGAGCAGCGCCGTCACCTGATCCGGAGCGACGATTTTGCGCCTTCGCCCGCCAAGGGCTGCGGCGCGTTCCAGACGTTGTTCCTTGTTGGTTTGGCGATGGTTCCAGATCGGTTTCACGGGCGGGCCCCATCATGAACGGGAAAGTACAGCGATGAGAAGCAATTTCCACGGAATGACGAAGCTCCCTCCCGGCGGACGGTCTACGATGAGACTCGCACCGCCGTTGCGGGAAGGGAGGCGAGACGGTTCACTGTCGCAACGATTTCCCTTTCCTTGAACCATGAACCCTCCCTCTTCCCCGAACGTGCTGCTCATCACCGTCGATCACTGGCCGGGAGCGCTACTGGGATGCGCGGGACATCCGGTCATCCAGACGCCGACGCTCGATGCCCTGGCGGCGGACGGTGTCCGCTTCCCCAATGCCTATAGCCCCTGCCCGGTCTGCGTCCCCTCGCGCCGGTCGCTGCATACCGGCCTGACGCCCCGCTCTCACGGCGACCGCATCATGCAATCCCTTCCCTTGCCGGATGTCCCGACACTGGCGCAAACCTTCCGCAACGCCGATTACCAGACGTTTGCCGTCGGCAAGATCCACGCCACCACGCCCCCGCGCCACCGGATCGGCTTCGACGACATCCTCCTGTGCGAAGAAGGCCGGAGCGTCGGCGGTGAACTCGATGACTATGAACTTTTTCTCGGCGACTCGGGCCTTGCAGGCGAACAGTTTACCCACGGCATGTCCAACAATGGCTATACCTGGCGGCCGTGGCATCTGCCGGAGAAACTACACGTCACCAACTGGGCCACACGGGCGATGGCCCGCCAGATCCAGCGAAAAGACCCGACGCGCCCCGCTTTCTATTACCTTTCCTATACCCACCCCCACCCGCCCCTCGCGCCGCTGGCGTGTTATCTCGATCTCTACCGCGATGTGCCGATCGACGCTCCCTTCGTCGGAGAGTGGGCTAAAGACCTCACCACCCTGCCGAAAGCCTTGCTGGGACATGGCGAAGTCCCCGACTGGCAGCGTCTTCCGGACCGGATCGCCGCCATCCGGCGCGCCTTTTATGCGCTCTGCACCCATATCGACCACCAGATCCGCCTGGTTCTGGGCGCGTTGCGGCAATGCGGCCTCCTGAAAAACACCATCATCCTTTTTACCTCCGATCATGGCGATCTCCTTGGAAACCATGGCCTCTGGCGCAAACGGGCGATGTATGAAGGCTCGGCCAATATCCCGATGATTCTGGCGGGCGTGCCGGGCGACCGGCACATCCCCCCCGGCAGCACCGACCGGAGGCTCGCCGGGCTTCAGGATATCATGCCTACCCTTTTGGAACTCGCCGGAATTCCGATCCCCTCTCACGTGGAAGGGCTCCCGCTTGTTGGGGAAGCCCGACGCCGCTACTTCTATTCGGAAGACAGGGAGGGAGCCACCGCCTCGCGGATGATCCGCAACGATCGCTACAAGCTGATCTATTATGCGGAAGGAAACCGCCGCCAGCTTTTTGATCTGCAAGCCGATCCAAACGAATGCAGCGACCTTGCCGGTGAACCCTCCTTGCGGGAATGCCTGGATCTGCTGACCGATCAACTCAAGAAGGAACTCTACGGAAGCGACCGGCAATGGCTTGATCAAGCCGGGGACCTCTGCGGCTTGCCTCCGGAGTCTCCTTTCCAACCCCTCCACCGCCTCCTCAACGGCCAGCGTGGCCCCCATTGGCCGCCCGCCCAATGCCGATAAACCTTCTTCATTACCCCCGGAATGCGCCTGCCCCATCCCAGACACCACGGATTTTCGCTATTGGAACTGGCAGTCGTCGTCGCGGCGACCTTCCTTCTCCTCATCCTTGCGTGGGCGGGGCTTGGAACGGCGCGCCAAAAGGCAAGATCAGCGCAATGCCTCAGAAACCTCCAGAACCACGTGGTCGCGGCGCGGCTCTTCGCGCAGGATAACGGGGGGCTTTTCCCCGGAAATTCCATGCGCAACCAGCTCCGTGGCTATATGGGCATCACCGATGGCCGTGCAGCCTACGACACACTCAAAACCTGCCCCGCCAGCCAGGCCGCCCACCCGACGCGCCATTACATGCACGCCACCTACGCGATGAACCAGTACCTCACCAGCACCTATGATGGGGAAATCGTCAAGTGGCAGAAAGTCCGCCAATGGACCAGGCTGCCTGAGCCGTCGAAAATCTATCTCTTCATGGATGGCCCGATCACCGACCATGATGGCGCCGGTTTCGCCAACTACGGCCCGATGGCTCGACCCGGGCGCCCGTTTATCTTCCCCCATTCGGGCGGGATTCAGATCGCCTACGCCGATGGACATCTTGAGTGGCTGGCAGAGACCGATTTCCTCGCCCCCGACCGCAACGAGCCGACGCGGGAGCCGTGGCAACCGGCGGCTGACTAGTGTCGTGTTAGGTTAGTTCCTTGAAAAAGTTCGAGGTGATTTTTCGTATTCTCCAAGGCGCGAGTAAGGGCGGCATCCTAAGATACCGACCGCAGCGAGCAACGCCGGAGAATCGGAAAAGCGCCCGAAATTTGAAAAGGAAATAAGCTAACATGACACTAGCTTTTTCAGTCTACGATGAGACCGGTGGCGAGGTTGAGTCTGCCCGTCATCTGCGGTTGAGTGGGCCGCAGACAAAATCAACGCGACCCCCCACCCCCATCCGACCCCATGAAAACCTTTCCACTCGCCTTTTTGACGCTGATCCTCGGACTCTCCCTCCCCGCCGCCCGCCTCCACGGGCAGGACGACACCTATTACTGGACCGGCGAAGGCGACAACGGCAACTGGAGCAATGCCGACAACTGGAATCCGGTTCCTGATTTCAATACCTCCACATCGCCCAACAGCGTCCAGAATGGCTATATCTTTATCTTCGAAGGCCCCAACCAACCGGATCAGAACACGGGAAGCAGCGCCCGCTTCAGGGAACTGCACTTCAAGGGGGGCGACTTTACGCTGACGACCTCCGGCCAGGTAGTCTTCGGCAAACAGGATGGCGGGATCACGGTCGATTCCGACGACATCACCCTGCACGCCGGGAGCGTCGCCATGTCGGTCTTTAGAAACAAGACCGTCGGGGGCCTCACCGTCAACGACGGCACACTCCTGCTCGACGTTGCGGGAAACGTGACCGTCGGCGGAAGCGAGGTGGTCCGCTACCTGCCGGTCGACGGCAATGGCACGATCACCCTTCAGGGGACCATGATCGACAGCGGGGTCGGCGGCGGGCTTCATCTCAAATCGACCTTTTCAGGGCGGCTGATCCTCAATACCGGAGGGAGCACGCTCGGCACCATCGGCGGCGGAACCCTCTCCCATGCCGGGACCGGTATTCTGGAGCTTCGCGCCAACGACGCCGCCGGGGTGCTCCCGTTCGAGTTTCTCAACAGCCAGGCCGCGATCGAAGCCGGGGGCGGGGCGCGCACCCTCCAGAACGCCGTCAAGGCGCATACCGGCTTCCGGGTCACGGGTAGCCATGCGCTCGGGCTGGCCGGAACGCTCGACCTTGGCATGGGCAGCCAGACGATTGAGGTCGTTGAAACCGGTGGAGCCTTGATCCTTCAGAGTGCCGTGACCGGCTCCGGGGGAACCTTCACCAAGACCGGGGAAGGAAGACTGGTCATCGAATCAGACAACACAGCCGCCTGGTCGCAGACCGTCGCGATCGATGAAGGCGAACTCCACGTCGCCAACCAAACCGGCCTGGCCACCGGCTCGGGCCTGCTGATCATCGGTGCCGACGGCCATCTTTCCGGCGCGAGCGGCCGCGTCGGGACGGCGGAAATCGTGGGAACCGTCCATCTCGAAAGCACGGAAGTGCTCACCTTTGCCGGTGATCTTTCGATGCAAGCCGGAAGCGGGATCGTCATGACGTACGGGGCCGGTGCGGCCCTTCTTGAGGGAGACCTTGATCTGGCGGAAGGCGTCACCCTTTCGCTGGATGGAAGCGGCTGGGCGCCCGGTGAAACCTACCGCCTCTTCAACCTTGCCGATGGCTCCATTACCGGCGAACTCTCTTTTTCCGGGCCGTACCTCGCCACCTTCTTCTACCAAAGCGGAGAAGAAGGCTATATCGACTTCCAACTGGCGGCGATCCCGGAGCCCTCCGGCGTTCTACTCGGCACGATCGCCTTTGCCCTCGCAGCCGCCACCCTCCGGCGGCGCAAAACCAATGCCTTGACTTTTTAATGAAAAGCAATCCTCAAAAATCTGTCACTGAAAAAGAAAGAACCCTCCCTGTCACCGGGAGCTACGATGTCGTCGTCGCCGGTTCGGGCCCTGCCGGGGTCGGGGCCGCACTCGCCGCCGCCCGGCAGGGAGCCGAAACGTTGCTGGTCGAAACCCATGGCTGTCTGGGCGGCGTCTGGACTTCCGGGCTTTTGAGCTGGGTGATCGACGCCCACAACAAAACCGGCCTGATCGCGGAAATCTCGGAAAAGCTCGACGCCCGCTCCGCCCGGGTGATCAAGGGGACCCGCTTTGCCTATGATGTCGAAGAGATGAAGCTCCTGCTGGAGGAACTTTGTGCGGAGGCCGGGGTCGCGATCCGCCTTCATACGAGGGTCGCCGCGGCCCACCGGAAAGGGCGGCTCCTCAAGGGGATCGTGACCGAGTCGCGGTCGGGCCGCGAAGCCTTTGAAGGCAAGGCTTTCATTGACTGTACGGGCGATGGCGACCTCGCGGCGCTTGCCGGTTGCTCCCATGAATATGGTCATCCCGAAACCGGAAAAGCCCAGCCGATGAGCCTCGTCGCGCTGATCACCGGTGTCCGCGCCGCAGAGATCGCCCCTTTTATCGGCGGCGCGGACCGGCAGGCGAAAATCAATCTCCATCAGGAATTTCTTCGCGCCGGGGTGACCCCTTCCTATGGCGGTCCCACTCTGTTCCGTGTGCGGGACGACTTTTTCGCCCTGGTAGCCAACCACGAATACAATGTCTCCCCCATGAACGCCGACGAAGTGACCCGCGCCACGCTCCGCGCCAGAAGGGAACTCCATCGGTTGATCCGCGCCTTGCGAAAGCTCGGCAACCCGTGGAAGGATCTCCGGATCGTCGCCACCGGCGAACAGATCGGCATCCGGGAAGGGCGGCGGATCGCGGGTCGCTACCTCGTGTCGCTGGAGGACCTGCTCACCGGCGCGCGCCATCCCGACGCCGTCTGCCGCGTCACTGCCGGGATCGATATCCATTCCATTGATCCTTCCCACGGAACACAGGCTTCAAAGGATAACAAAATCCGCACCCAACCGTACGATATCCCCTTGAGGGCGCTGCTGGCCCGGGAGGTCGATGGGTTGATGATGGCGGGGCGCTGCATCAGCGGCGATTTTTTTGCCCACTCCAGCTATCGCATGACCGGCAACGCCGTCGTCATGGGAGAAGCCGCGGGGGTGACGGCGGCGATCGCGGCTTCCAGCCAGCGACTGCCGCATGAAGTCGGGTGGCCGGAGATCGCGCGGCAGCTTCACCCGGAGCCGGAAGAAGTGTCGGAGGGCGCTACCCTGGCAGGAAAGGCTTGAACCCTCCCGCCCGCCGCCTATCGTTCCGGTTCGTCCCCCGTTCTCATGAGCAGAAAAGCCGAAAAACTGACGACGATGGAAGATATCGCCACCGCCGCCGGGGTTCACCGGACCACGGTTTCCCTGGCCTTGCGGGGGCATCCGCGCATTCCGGCTGCCACGCGGGAGCGGATTCGGGCGATCGCCAAACGGCTTCGCTATACGCCCAATCCGCTCGTCTCGGTCCTGATGAGCTACCGCGCCGGGCATCGCCGCCCAAACTGGAAGGCCAAGCTCGGCTGGATCACCTCGCACCGGACTTCGGAGCGCCGCGAGAGGAGCGCGTACGAACAGATGTATCGCGGCGCCTGCGAGCGGGCGGAAGCGCTCGGCTACGAACTGGAGTCGTTCTGGGGCGGCGACCCCGGCATGAGCTCCGGCCGGTTTGACCGGATGCTCAAGACGCGAAACATCCCCGGGCTCATCATCGCCCCCGGCCCGCTAAAGAACCGTTTCTCGGAGGTCATGGCTCCCGGCCTTGACTGGTCGGCCTTCAGCGCCGTCACCATCGGCTATTCCTTTGCCACGCCTGATCTTCACCGGATCACGCACGACTACTTTCAGTCGATGCTGACCATCTATGAGGAATGCCTCCGCCTCGGCTACCGGCGCATCGGCCTCGTCCTGTTTCAGGAATCCAGCGACAAGGTCTGCCGGCTCTGGCTTTCAGCCTACCTGATCCAGCAACGCACCCACCCCGAAAGCGCGCCCCTGGAACCGTTGCTTCTTGAGCGAAAGGGATGGATCAACGCCACCGAAGCATGGCATCGCACCTGGAAGCCCGAAGTCCTGATCATGCTTCCCCACGGTTATGCCCAGTTGCTCCGGGGCGACATCAAGGGAATCAACACCCTTCCCTGGATCAATCTTGCCTGTTATGACCGGTCGGGCGAAGCCGCAGGCATCTATCAGAACTTTGAACTGATCGGCGCAACGGCGGTCGATTATGTCAGCGCGATGATCAACCAGGGGCAACGCGGTGTGCCGGAGCAGCGCCGCGTCCTTCAGATCAAGGGCGTCTGGGTGCCGGGGAAAGCGGCCCCGAAGCCACGTATGCGGGTACCCCGAACCGCGCCCATGAAACGGAAAGACTAGCTAGAGAACCTCCGCATCGCAGGAGTTGAGGTCCAAGATGCTGGCGGGGTCCAACGCCGCAGACGGCGCGGGACGGCTTAACCTTCCAGCTCCCGCTCCTTCCAGCGCCGGACCCATTCGCGCGCCCACTCCGGCGAGGTACCGAAGGTGCCCCGCTTGAGGCGTTCGAAGGCGTTCTCGAAATACTGCTGGTGTGCGGGCGCAAAGAAATAGTGATGCCAGCGGGCAATCGCCGATTCGCGCGATCTCCCGTACTCTTCCAGCCCCCGTTCCAGTTGCGAGATGACCGTCTTCTCCCCGTCGCCATACTCATCGCCAAAGGCGTCCCAGAGGTCGGCGATCGCCCGGGGGTCGGCGAGATACCTTGAGATCGCCTCCAGTTCGGCGAGAAATTCCCGCTGCTCCTCCCCGCGCAGGACAAAGACCCCTTCCGGCTTCAACCGGTACGGCGTGATGGAAAGGTTGACTTCCTTTTTCGCGTCAAAATCGAGATGCACCAGATAACCGGTATTGCGATAATACGACGGGACTTCCCGGCGGAAGACAAAATTCCCCTGGCTATAGGCGATCGGGACGCCGGCATGGACCTCCAGCCCCTGCGGCACGTGGGGGTGGTGGGCGATCACGGCGGCCGCCCCGGCTTCGGCAAAACGGCGCAGGGCGCGCACCACGTAGGGCGGCGGCATCGGCGCATGTTCCCGCCCGCCATGGAAGATCACCACCACGGCGTCGACCTCCCCTTTGAGCGCGCGGATCTGCGCCTCCTGCACCTCCAGATCAAAGACATAAGCCCCCGGCCCTCCGGCCAGCGAAGCGCACGCCTCCCCCTCGCCGCAGTTGATGATCCCGAGGCGAAGCCGGTCGTTCTCAATGATCAGCGGACACGCCGCTTCCTCCCCGTTCATCGCCGCGCCGACGGTCCGGATGCCCGCTCCCCGGAGCAGCGCCAGCGTCTCTTCCAGGCTTTCGGGTCCGTAATCCATCGAGTGATTGTTGGCCAGCGTGGCGACATGGAAGGGGACCTGTGTGAGCGCTGCGAGCGCCACCTTTTCGTCCCCGCGCAGGCACGGCCCCGCCTTGGGAATCGGCGCTCCTTTTTCGCCGAGCACACACTCGACATTGACGATGTTGAGATCGCTCCCGCGCAAAAGGGGCAGCAGATCGCCATAGACCGCCAGCGGGTCGGCTTCCATCAACGCTTCATAGGTCCAGATCGGCGCCCAGTCGGAAGCGATCGTCACCCGGTGGCCCTTTTTTTCCGTCGGTTCAAAGAGGTTCATTTTCATGGTCAGTTTTTCTTCAAAGCAGCGCCGCACGAATGCCGCACGATCAGTTCCCCGCGAATCCTGGTCATCCGGTCCGTCGGGCTTTTCCCGGTTTTCATCATCTCCACCAGGCAGGCGACCGCCGCTTCGGCGAGTTGTTCGACCGGGTGGCGCAAGGTCGTCACCGGAACGACTCCGAATTCGGCGGCGGGCTGGTTGTCAAACCCGGTCACCGCCATCTCCCCGGGAATGCGGATTCCCGCCTGCGAACAGGCGGTCATGACCCCCAGGGCCAGTTCGTCGTTGTTGCATAACACGACGTCGGGAAGCGCCCCCTCTGCGATGATCTCCTCCATCACCAGCTTGCCGGGCAGGTAGGGAACGGCATCGCGATGCGCGCCGCGCACCTGCTTCGGGACGGGGCGGACCTCCGCGCGGCACTTCTTGGGCCACGCCTTGCAAGCGCGGCGAAAACCGGTCGCGGAATTCGACTTCGACGGTGAAAACAGCACCAGGTGCCGGTGTCCCAGCGAAAGAACATGGTTGGTCATCGTCTCGTAACCCCATTCGCGGTCCGACTCGAACCTGGGAATACCGCGCAGGTGGGTTCCCGCGATGACCACCACGGGAATCCCGGCCTTGAGAAGCTGGTCGAGGAAGCGTTGCTCGAACAGGCGCGAAGCGTCCACCAAAACCACCCCTTCGACCCGTGCGTCGATCATCCGCTGGCACGCCAGTTCCCCCGCGTCGCCCCCGAGTTCCCCGAACCAGAGCGCCTCCTGCGCCAGCGGTTCGTACCGGTGCTTGAGGATGGTTTCCGCCACCGCCTGAAGCTTGCGCCGGGGGAGGTCGCGCGCGGGCCCGAGGTTGATGATCCCGACCAGCCCGCTCTTGCCGTTGCGCAGCAATTGGGCCGAACGATTCGGGCGATACCCCATCCGCGCAGCGGTTTCCAGCACCAGCTTGCGCACCCCTTCGGAAATCCTCGCCTCCGGGTCGGCCGAAAGCACCTTGGCGACCGTCGAACGCGAGACGTTGATCTCCCGGGCGACCTGATGCTGGGTTACGGCTGGCGTTGGCATGAAATCACGTGATACCCTCTGGCAGATCAAATCGCAACCCCCAAAATCAAAAGATCGCTTTCGCCGTCAACCTTTGACAAAAGCACGCGAGCGATAGTTTTTGGCAACCAGCCACACACGCGACGGGTCCGAAGTTTTCTAAAAAGGCCGATTCATGAATTTCCATTTCCGCACGATCCGTCGCCGCTTCCCCCTGCTGCTCCCGTTTTTCCTTCTTGCCTCCCTCCCTGCTGTTGCCGACACCCCGCCGGAAAAGGCCCCTTCGCTCTACGACAAAATCTGGAGCGCCGCCACGCTCTATTCCAACCCGGACAACCCCGTCCTTCAGGAATTTTCCCTCAGCGGAAAGATCCAGTTGCAATGGGCTGCGGGGAATTCCGATCACGGCTCCTATGGTTCCCGCGACCTCGCGGACGACCTCCGCTGGGGCGACATCGACGTACGGCGGTGGCGGCTCGGGTTCACCTCCCAATGGTTCGGCGTCTGGCACTTCCAGGCCCATGCCGACCTTAACGCACGCGGCGGCCACCCCTCCGATACTGACGGCGAATGGGAACGGGGGATCTACCGCGATCTTCATGACCTCTACCTCACCTACGCCCCCACCCCCGCCTTCAGGCTCAGTCTCGGGAAAAACAGCGCGCATGCCCTCAGCCACGAATACGAAACCTCTTCGAGCAAGATCATCGTTTTCGAACGGAACCTGCTGGCCGCCACCCTGGTCGCTTCGGAGCTGACCGGCGTCTGGGCAAAGGGCGAGATCGACGCCTGGCATTACACCCTCGGCCTCTATTCGGGCGACGAACGGCGCGAGTTTTCGCGCTTCGATGCCGGAGCCGTCGTGCAGGGGAGCCTCGGGTACGATTTCAAGGCGCTCCCGTGGCTGGAAAAGCGGGTCGAGCGCGCGCTGCTCAAACTCCAGTACCAGTATAGCTCCAGCTCCGAAAACGATGGCGGCCCCGGGATTTACAACCATGCCTTTTCGCTCAACAGCGATCTCCAGGCCGGAAAGTGGGGTCTTTATACCGATTTTCTCGGCGGAACAGAGCGCCACGGCCACGGCGGCGCGTACGGGGTCGTCCTCACGCCGTCGCTTTTCCTGACGAACAAACTTCAGGCGGTCCTCCGTTACCAGTATGCACATGGCGATCACGACTCGCTCCAGCTCCAGCGCCGTTACGAGCGGCTGGCCCACGACCTCGGCACCGCCGGCTCCGGAAGCGACTACAACGCGCTCTACCTCGGCTTGAACTACTATCTCTATGGCCACAAGCTGAAGCTGATGGGCGGGGCGGAATACCACCGGATGAGCAACCGCCAGCACGGCACGTCGTTTGACGGCCTCACCGTGCTGACCGGGTTGAGGCTTTATTTTTAGGGCCGGTACGGTTGGTCCCGGCAAGCCTACGTCGCTGGCGGGCAACCGGCTTTTAATAGACGCGCCGTGCGGTGGAGATGCGATGGGGAGGGAAAAAACACCTCCCTTATGAGTACCATCACCGCCCGGGACTCCACCCGGATCTACTACAAAGAGTGGGGCACGGGTCAACCGGTCGTCTTCAGCCATGGCTGGCCGCTCAGTGGCGACGCCTTTGAAGACCAGATGCTTTTCCTCGCCTCGCACGGCTATCACTGCATCGCGCACGACCGTCGCGGTCACGGGCGCTCCGACCAGCCGTGGGAAGGCAACAACATGGAGACCTACGCCGAAGACCTCGCCACGCTGGTGGAGCAACTCGGGCTCGATCGCGTGATCCATGTCGGCCATTCCACCGGCGGGGGCGAAGTGGCCCGCTACATCGGCCGGTACGGGAGCGATCGCGTTGCCCGGGTCGTCCTGATCGGCGCTGTGCCGCCGCTCATGCTCAAGACGGAAGCCAACCCCGGCGGACTGCCGATGGAAGTTTTTGACGAGATCCGCAGCGCCGTCCTTGCGGACCGCTCCCAGTATTTCCGCGACTTGAGCGCGCCGTTTTTCGGGGCCAACCGCCCCGGGTCGGATATTTCGCAGGGATTGCGCGAAGCCTTCTGGCGGCTCGGGATGCAGGCGGGCCTCAAAGGGGTGTTTGATTGCATCGAAGCCTTTTCGGAGACCGACTTCACCGACGATCTCCGGCAGATCAATGTCCCGACCCTGCTGCTGCACGGAAGCGACGACCAGATCGTCCCGATCGACAACTCCTCGCGCCTTTCGGCGGAGTTGATCCCCCACTCCACGCTCAAGGTTTACGACGGCGCGCCCCATGGCCTCTGCTCGACGCACAAGGACCGGGTCAACGCCGATCTGCTCGCCTTTTTCAGGGGGTCGTAACCGCTGCAGGGTTCGCCCCGCGATCGACCAGAATCCACGGCCGCTCGGAAACCGGGTTGGCTTCCACCCGCACCGAAACGCCGAACGCCTGCGCGATCGCTTCGGGCGTGAACACCTCCGCCGGCTTGCCGTCGCCGATCACCCGCCCCCTTTGAAGCAGCACGGCGCGGTCGGCATACTCCGCCGCGAGGTTAAGATCATGCAACACGGCGACCACCGCCGCCCCGGCGCGCGCCACCGACCGGGCGAGATCGAGCATTTCATACTGGTGGCCGAGGTCGAGACTGGAGATCGGTTCGTCGAGCAACAGGCATTTCCCTTCGTACTCTCCCCCCAACTGCGCCAGTACCCGCGCCCAATGCACCCGCTGCTGTTCACCGCCCGAAAGGCTCTCCATCAACCGATCGCAGAGATGCGCCGTGCCGCTCTGCTCCATTGAACCGGCAGCGAGTTCGTAAGCCGCGCGGCCCCGCGCTCCGCCCGCTTCCGCGCCGAGCAGCACGATCTCGAGCGCACGGAATGGCAGGGCGCACGAGACATGTTGCGAAAGGGAGGCGCGCTGCCTTGCGAGATCGACCGGTTTGAACGCACGAAGCGCCTCCCCCTTCCAGGTGACCCGGCCGTGACACGGCGCAATCTCCCCCGAAAGCGTATGAAGCAGCGTCGTCTTGCCTGCGCCGTTGGCTCCGACGATCACCAGCCACTCGCCGCACTCCGCCATGGCGTTCACCCCGTCGAGCAACCGGCGGCCGCCGCGCTCGACCGTGACTTCCCACGCCCGGATCACTCCACACCTCCCCGCCGTTTCTCGCGCAGGAGCAAGAAGAGGAAGAACGGCGCGCCGACGCTTGAAACAATGATGCCGACCGGGATCTCCGCCGGGGCGACCGCCACCCGCGCGATCACATCGGCCCCGCACAGCAGGCAGCCGCCGATCAGGAAGGAACCGGGGAGCACCCACCGGTGGTCGGGCCCTCCCGCGAGCCGGAAAAGATGCGGCGCGATGAGCCCGATAAAACCGATGATCCCGGTAAACGCCACCACCCCGCCGATGGCCATCGCCACCGCGACCACCACCCCGCGCTTCATTTCTTCGACCGGGGCTCCCATCTGCCGTGCGTTCGATTCCCCCAGCGCCAGCGCGTTGAGCGAACGGGCGTAACGCGGCAACACCGCCAGCGCAAGGAGCAGCAGCGGCACCGACGCGCCGAGCGCCTCCCAGCTCGCCCCGCCGACGCTCCCGAGGCTCCAGAAACTCAACTCCCGCAACTGGACATCGTCCGCCACGAAACTGAACCAGCCGATCGCCGACCCCGCCACGGCGTTGATCGCGATCCCCGCCAATAGCAGCGTTGCCACGCGCACCCGCCCCTGCCAGGTCGCCACGCGGTAAACCACCGCCGTTGCCACCAGCGCCCCGACAAAAGCCGCCGCCGGCACCGCGTAGAGCGAAACCAGCGGCAGCCCCTGCAAAAAACCGGGCACGCCGAGCACAATCGCCGCCACCGCCCCCAATGCCCCGCCGCCGGAGACGCCGACGAGCGCCGGGTCGGCCAGCGGATTGCGGAACAACCCCTGCAACGCCGCGCCGCAGATGCCGAGCGCCCCGCCCGCGACAAACCCGAGGAGGATGCGGGGCAGCCGGAGTTGCCAGATCACCGCATGCTGGCGGTCGGCGCTGGCAAACCCGTCGCGAAACGCCGCCAGCGTCTCGCTCCACGAGATCGAAAAGGCCCCCGCGCCGAGCGACCCGAACAGCACCCCGCCGGCCAGAAGCGCCAGCGCAAGCACCAGCCACCGCGGCCGGGAATACCAGCCGGGCCATGTGGAAACGGTTTTGGATAGGACGCGGTTCATTGATGGAAGGGGCGGCCTCCGCGCCGGGGCCAGTGATCAGAATCGGCCCGAGTCATCAGCGCTGTGCCGCCTTCGGGGAAGCCGACGGGTGAATCGCCGCGGAAAGCTCCTGCAACGCCTCCCCGACCCTCGGCCCGAAGCCGAGGAGCAGGAGATCATCCATCACGACGACCTGGTTCGCCTTTCCGGCGCTGGTGAGCGAAAACCCGGGGAGCGCTTTCTCCAGCCCTCCTTCGCCGAGATCCGAAAAGGTCCGCGACGTGGTCACCACCACCTGCGGGTCGAGCGAAACCATCGCCTCGGCGGAGACCGGCTTGTACCCTTCAAAGTCAGCCGCGACATTCTTCCCTCCGGCGAGCCGGATCATCGCATCCGCCGCCGTCCCCTTGCCGGAAACGACCGCCGAACCGCCGCCCCGGCTCAACACAAAGAGAACCCGGGGCGTGTCCGCGCCCGGCTGGATCGCGCCGACCTGCGCGTCGATCCCCTCGACCAGCTTGCGGGCCGCTTCGTCGCGACCGAGCACGGAGCCGATCTTGAGGACATGTTCCTTCGCGGTCTCGACACTGTACCCGTGGCTCAGGCGAACCATCGGGACGCCGAGCTTTTCAAGTTGCTCGAGCGCCGTAGCCGGGCCTGCCGTCCCCGCGAGGATCACCAGGTCGGGCTTGAGCGAGGCGACCCCTTCCGCCGAAAGCATCCGCTGGTAACCGCATTGCGGCAGCTTCGTCGCCGCCTCGGGGTAGATGCTGCTGGTGTCAACGCCGACCAGCGTTTCCTGCGCGCCAAGGGCATAGATCGTCTCCGTCACCGAACCGCCGATGGAGACAATCCGCTGCGGAGCGTCTGCCGCCGAAAGCGTTCCGAAAGCGCCGAGCGCCGCGACCAATAAACCGGCTACGATTCCTTTCATTTAGCGCGCCTCCTCCTTCGGCAGGCTTTCGGCCAGTTCCGCCCATTTCGGGTCTTCCTTGTCGCCAAAGTGGCGTTCACCGAAGAAAAGGGCGATGTTTTCCCCCTCGGCGTCAAAGAGTTCCAGCGAAGTGACCACCCCGCCTTCGGCCACCGGCTTGCGGACGATCCACGCCGTCTTCACCGCCGTGTTGAAAAGGTGGAGGCTGAACTCGTCGTCGAGGACGTTGAGCCAATCCTTGCCGAACCATTTGATGTTTTTCACCGGGCCGGTGTGGATCTGGATGCACCCCTTGCTCCCGACGAAAACCATGATCGGGAGGTTCTCCTTCGAGGCGGTTTCGAGCACGATTTCGGTCGAGGCAACCTTCACCGGCCAGGCATACCCTTCCGGGGCGAGCCGCAGCGCCTGCTGACGGCTGACACCATGCTTGCCGAGCAGCATGAAAAAGTGGTGCGTATCCTTCAGTTCCAGCCATTCCTTCTGGAAGGCGGCGAGGTCGATCTCCGCGTCGGGCTTTTCCGCTTCCGGCGCGGGGAGCGGAGTCGTCAACTGCTCCGGCTCCTGGTCGGGCGAGGCGTATGCCTCCACCAGTTCGTGGTAATGGCCGAGGTTGCTTTCCGGCTGGAGGTAGACCTTGTGGACCGCCGTCCCGTCGCTGTCAAAGAAGTGGAAGCTGTAACGCGGCCCTTCCTCCAGGTGATCGGTCACGGCAAAGCCGACCTGCCAGTGGGCGAGGAAGAGGCGCAGGTCGATATCCGGCCCGACCACCTGCCCGATGCCGGGGGCCGGTCCGAAAAAACCGATCTTGCGGAACTCTCCGTAACGCTCGTGTACGGCGTGTTCGTTGCGGGTCAGGCACATGATACGACCCAGTTTCGGGAGCGACTTGATAAACTCGCGCCAGTCGCCTTCCAGTCGAACGACCCCTTCTCCACAGCGGGTGGCGAGCAGTTCCGCTTCGCTGACGCCGAGGCGCTGCGCCGCGTCGCGAATCCGCAGTTTGGGGGTTTGGGCCAGCAGGGCCTTCCATTGTTCACTGAGTTCGGTCGTAGTGGTTTTCATGCTTTTTTCCTAATAATTTTCGATGCTGTCGGGGATCTGGTAGTTCGGGTCGTCAAGTTCGGCGGCGTTCCGGCTCCAGCGCCGCATATCCCGCAGTTCTTCGATGGTGAGCATCTGAATGCTTCCATCCAGAAAAACGCAGACGGCGCGCCCGTTGTAGCGGGCGTCGACATTGCCGTAGAGGCTGGGATCGGCCCCTTTCTTCCACGGTTTGGAAGACCACGAGGCGTAGGTCAGATAAGGAGGGGTTAAAATATTATATCCCGTGACGGAATCCTTGGCCGATTCGGGCCCCAGGGCCGCCGAAGCGAAAACCAGAAGCGAAGCGCGGGTCTGCACCCGCCGGGTGGTCACGTCATTGGGCCAACTGTATTTGCCGAGTTTGACACCGTTGGCATCAACTTGGCCAATCTGGACATAGTCGCCCCCCACGTAGTTGAGGTTCATGCCGAGCGCAGGAAAGGTGGAGACGACATATTCGTGCATGAACTGCCCCTTGGGAGCGATCTTCTCGATCTGCGCGGCGTTCCCGTTGACGAGAATGGTCCCTTCCATTTCGTAATTGAAATAAGGAGCCAGCCGGTACGGGTAACGGTTGGCGAGGTGCATCATGGCCAGATATTTTCCCGATGGTTCATACCAGACTTGGGACTGGGTCCAGTCCATCCCGCGCATGAACTGGCCGTTGTGATCGAGTTCATAAAGCCCGTAGGCGGTGATCAGGTTCTTCCCGGCGGCAATCTCACGCATCAGAGCCCCCTTTCTCTTCGCGCTGCCCCACCCGGCACCCGCCAGCACCGCCAGCACGGCCACGATCAGGAGCGCGACAGCAATTTCGAGCACGGAAAACCCTGCGTTTCCGGCAGCCATGTTCCGGGGAGAAACGGGTTCATGGCGTGGTTTGATCATCTGGATTGGATATTTTGGTGCGCATTCGGCTCTGGCGCGTTGCCTCATTTCATCGGGAAACGGGAAGCTCACGCGACAAAGCCCGGTATCACCCCACTGTAAAGGCGACTTGGGAAAACCGGCTCTCTCCGCCTTGTTGCTCATTTGCTGGTAGTTGCGATTCCGCGACAAAAAGCCGGGGGTACAAAACCAAGCAAACCTTCGACAATCCGCAGGTAGCGGGAAAAAGGGGGCAGCCGCTACGCTCCCGTTCCATGATCAAAAACATCACCTCCGGCTTGTGCGCCTTGTCACTGGCTGTGATTGCCACGGCGATCGCACCCAGCGCCGAAGCCCAGACCATCAACCTTTCCCTTAACGGCAACACCTCGTATGATAAATGGGAAACCGCCGCCCTCACCGCCAACGCCAACAATAAACCAGGCGAGCCCAATTTTCCCGGTTTCGGCAATGCTGCCGCCTGGCCTCGCACCATCGCCTCCAACCTCGGAGGGGATGCCGAACTCGACAAGGTCGACGGGACCGGCAATCCCGCCTCGGGCTCCATTTATTTCGGCGGAACGGGCTCTATCCCCAACGACCCCAAGGGTACGCTCGTCGTGCGGGATAATACCCCGCTCGCCAATCTTAAAACGGTGGTCTTCCAGTTGCAAATCGGGGAGGCCACCGGGTACGACCTCTACGATGACCCGGTCAATGGCGCCGACCCCGTGCTCTACTACACCACCGGCGGGAACCGCATCGCTCTTGAGGGGCCGGCGTTCTCCTTTACTCTGATCAACCAGGTGGACAACGGAATTTTTGAGGCACCGACCGGACCGGAGCCGCTTTACTTAAACACCTGGGCCTTTCAGTGGGATCTGAGCGGTGTCACCACGCCGATCACCTTGTTGGAGATTGAGTTTACCGGGGTCGAACACGCCCAGCTCTACTCCCTGCAACTTGACCAGAGCGACTTCGCCTACCAGAACAACGTCGCCGCCATCCCCGAACCGAGCACCTGGAGCCTCCTCTTCGTCGTCGGCGTCGGCACGGTCGTCCTGCTGCGTCGCAAGCCCCGGCTGGCCTGACGCAAAATCCCCCCACCCCTCCATCGGAAGGCCCCCACCTTCCGTCGGGGGGGATTTTTTTTTACTTCCCCTTCAACTTGCGCTGGACCACGCCGAACTGGCTCGGGGAAACGCCGTGGCGTTCCACGAATGCCTTGTGAAACGCGCTCAGGCTTGAGTAACCGACCGCCATCGCGGCGTCGGTCACGCTCATCCCCTCCTCCAGAATCAGGTCAGCCGCCTTTTCCACCCGCTTGAGGCGGAGGTACTTGGGCAGCGATACGCCTGTTTCTTCCGCAAAAAGGCGGCTTAAATAGAACGGGCTGCAACCGACCTCGCCCGCGAGCATTTCCAGGCTGGGCGGGTTCTCGATGTCGCGCTCCAAAAGGTATTGCGCCCGCTCGATCCGCTCCCGGTTGCGCCGCTTGTAGCGCTGGCAGAAAAGTTCCTGCGGATTGTCGGGGCGGAACAACGTCTGCGCGAGAACTTCGAGGATCTTGCCCTGGTACCACGGCTCCAGCGCCGAAGCGCTCACCGGGGGTTGAAGCAGGTTGAGCCGGATCGAAAGCAACGCACACGGCAGCGGGCCGCCGACCTCCAGCCAGGGGCTGCGCTTCTCCGGGTTCTCCAGAAACTGGCGTACGCCGGGGGTCAGGTTGCCGAGCATGTTCGAAAACTGCTCGCGCAGGTAATCGACGGAAAACTCCAGCGTCAGGAACCGGTGCTTCGAATCGGCCTTGCGGATCGCGGAAGGGACCCGGCCGCCCGCGGTGTAAATGGCGAGCTGTTCGTTGCCGAGCGTGTAGCTCTTCGGGCCGAAACCCATCTCCGCAGCCCCGGTGTAGTTAAGGCAGATCTCCAGGCTGTCCTGATGAAAACTCTGCGACCAGAGGAGCGGCGTCTCCATGCTGAAGTCGTGCCACTCGATGCTCACCCCCTGCTGGGGGAACCCGCCGTAAAGCGGTTGCCAGAGGCCATTGACCTGTTCCCAGACCGGTCGCTCAATGGAGTGATGGGCCGTTTCTGGTTGGTTGGACATAAATAAGCGGTTCTCCGGCGACTTCAACCGGACCGGAGCCTTCCTTCAAAGAGGTCAAAAGCAGCGATAAAAATAAGCACGAGAAACCAAGGGTGGACGGGAAGTTTTACCAGATGCCACGGGAAGCTGCCTCCGTCAAATTGCCAACCATCATCTTGAAATTGCTAAGAGGCTGGGAAAAAATGATTTTAATGGCCTCGGAGCCCCTATTTTTAGCCTATAACGAAATTCTGACGACCGCCTGTATTCAAGGAATACAGAAGGAAGGAGGAATGCAGTTAGAGGCAAAAAGAGGTGCTCCATGGCCGTTGAAGGGC
>DATMFV010000030.1:0-48143 GCA_035555975.1 Chthoniobacteraceae bacterium | reverse complement strand
TTCCGCTGCGAATGCGTCTCCGTTCCAGCGTTGCCCCACGGGGGAGGGGATGAGCCAGTCCCCTTTGAGCATCGGAAGATATTCCTGCAAAAAGCGTTTAAGTTTTGGACTGATCGACACCGTCCTTTCACCCGTTTTAAGTGAACTCTCATCTGCGAGATCTTCGTCTTTACGATTGATCACACGAAGATGGGAGAAATCAGCGGCAATGGAGTCACGGGTCAGCCAGAGCGCCTCGGAACGGCGCAAGCCGGCCTCGATCATGATCATCACCCCCGCATGAAGGGCAGCGTGATCGGAAAGCGCAGTCAACTGTTCGTCCACTTCCTTGGGTTGGAGAAAGATGATCCGCTGTTTTCCTTTCGTCCCGTACGATGGCAGCGCGGCCATGGGATTGGGACAATGGAAATTACCCGGCTGCATCATGCCGATTTTCAGCAGCACTTCAGCAAAGTGATGCAGCACCTCCCGGTAATGGCGGAGCGTCTTTCGTTTAAGCATCTTCGCGTTGGCCCCTTTTAACGGAGGCTCCGGCTGGGCCTTTGTCCCCTGACTCCCTCGGGTGACACGGACGGCTTCCTCTGCGTCGCGACGCCGCAGGTAACGTCCGGCTGCGGAAGCCGTGAGTTCATCGAGGTATTGGATATCGATCCCGGGCTCACAAAAAGGACCGCGATCGCCGCCCGCCGCCTCCAGGGCGTCAGACCCGAACATCAAACGCAGGATCGACATTTTTTTGGGCAGATGGGCGTCGGCATTTTCAGCACGAATAAGATTGATGTAACGTTCTAATCCTTCGATCAGTGTGGCGCGATTTTCTTTTTTCTTCTCAAGAGAGCCGTTTTTCGGGGATGCGGAGCTTCCGTTGCGAATCTCTCTCTCCGGTACCTCCATTGCAGGAGCTTCGGAAGAAGCATCCGACAAAATCCCCAGATTCTCCAAAACAACAGCGGGCACCCGGGCTGAGGCAATCGTCGGCTTGAGCAGTTCGATCTCGATGTCGACCCGCATACGGATCAAATCCGCAGCACAACGATCCCCCGTCGCGAGGCTGAAGCGCTCCAGTTTCCCCGATCTCGGGTGATAATACTGGAGCCACCAGGAGCCTGCGGGTGTTTTTCCGCGGTAATAGATGGAGGCCATACGGTGCTTGATGGGTTGCGCGGGTGGCCGAAAAATCGGTCCGCGAATTTCGCTTAAGCACACGAGGGCACTCCTTTTAAAGCACAGCCCCCTTTCGCAAGAGGCATCCCGAGAAACGAAAAACCTCGCAAACGACTGTCTGCGAGGCATTTAGAACTCTGAAAAGTGGTTGCGGGGGCGGGATTTGAACCCGCGGCCTTCAGGTTATGAGCCTGACGAGCTACCAGGCTGCTCCACCCCGCGATCTCGTAGGGATCAAACTATCGGTTTTTCGTGGAGTTGCAAGCGGTTTATTTGAAAAGTCGCTAAAAAAGAATCAGATGCAGGGCGGCGAGGGCGGCGGTCAGGAGGAGGAAGCGTTCGAAAAAGGTCTGGTTGACCCGGCGCAGGATGGCCCGCCCGGAGAGGATGCCTGCGGCGACGGCCGGAAGCAGGCAGAGGTTGAACAGGAGGGAGCCCCCGCCGATCAACCCGAGTTGCGCGCTGAAAGGCACCTTGAAAAGGTTGACGGTCAGAAAATACCACGCCGCCGTCCCGACCAGTTGCAGCTTGGGCAGGCCGATCGCCAGAAAATACAACCCCATCATCGGCCCTGCGGCATTCGCGAGCATCGTCGTCACACCCGCGCCGGTCCCCATCGCCCACGCAAACCCTCGGCTCTCGGGCACCCCCGCAAACCGTTGCGGACACCGCTGGCGGAGCCATTGCAGCAGCGTGAGCGCCAACACGATCCACCCGATTACCGGTTTGAGAAGGTCGCTGCTCATCCCGCGCAAAATGAAATACCCAAGCACCACGCCCAGCGCCGCCGGGGGGAGAATCCGCAACACCTGCGGCCAGTTGGCCTGCCCCCGATAAGCGCGAACCGCCATCAGATCGCCCGCAATGAGAAGCGGCAGCACCACCCCGGTCGATTCCCGCTCCTGCCCCTTCATCAACGACGCCATGATCACCACCGTCAACATCCCGAGGCCGCCCCAGCCGCTTTTGGAAAGTCCGATCAAATACGCCGCAAAGGCCGCCAGCGCCCATTGCCCCACGCCCCAGTGGGAAAAAAAGACCTCGTTCATCGTGTCAAAAGAAGCCGGACAAGATTTTCGCCGGTTCGATGGTCATCATCAGGCTTTAAAAGAGTTGAGCCCCCCGCGATCGAGTGACCGCGAAGGGCTCATGTTCCCCCCAGAACAATTTTGAAATCTGCGAGAACCTTACCAGCCGTTTTAAAAACCCGCAAACAAAATTTTGCTTATTTTTGAAATTTTTTTCCTCCGCCTGGAAGGAGGCCCGGTTTTTCCTTTTTAAAAAACGGCGGCTCAAAATGTAACCCGTTGATCCATAACAGCTTGAAGCAAAACCGCCTCATTCCGCCGCATCTTCCGCCACCCAGCGGGCCACATCCCGCGCCGCATACGTGATGATGAGATCGGCTCCCGCGCGCTTGAAGGCCGTCATCGTTTCGAGCACGGTCGCACGTTCGTCGAGCCACCCGTTCGCCGCCGCCGCCTTCACCATCGCGTACTCCCCGCTCACGTGATAAACCGCCGTCGGCATCTCAAAGCGTTCCTTGACCCGCCATAAAACATCGAGGTACGCGAGCCCCGGCTTGACCATCACGAAATCCGCCGCCTCCTCGACATCGAGCGCCACCTCCCGCAGCGCCTCCAGCGCGTTGCCGGGGTCCATCTGGTACCCCTTGCGATCGCCCGCCTGTGGTGCGCTCTGCGCGGCATCGCGGAACGGCCCGTAAAAGGCCGAGGCAAACTTGGCCGCGTAGCTCATGATCGCCGTCTTCTCAAAGCCGCCCCCGTCGAGCGCTTCGCGGATCGCCGCCACCCGCCCGTCCATCATATCGCTCGGCGCGACAATATCCGCCCCCGCCGCCGCATGGGAGAGCGCCGTTTTCGCCAGCAACTTTAGCGACGCATCGTTGAGCACCTCCAGACACCCGCCTTCCAAGTGGGTCACCCCGCAGTGCCCGTGGCTCATGTACTCGCAGAGACAGACATCGGTGATGATCAGCATCCCCGGCACCGCCGCGCGGATCGCCCGGACCGCCTGTTGCACGATCCCCCCGTCGTCATACGCCCCGCTCGCCTGTTCGTCCTTATGCCGCGGAATCCCGAACAGCAACACCGCGCGCACCCCGTCTCCCCAAGCCCCGGCGGCCTCCTCCGCCGCTTCGGCAACCGTAAGCTGAAACACCCCCGGCATCGACCCGACCGCCGCCCGCTCCGCAATGGTTTCACTGACAAAAAGCGGCAGGATCAGGTCGTCGGGCGTGACGCTGGTCTCGCGAACCAGACGGCGCAGGGTGGCACTCGCCCGAAGGCGACGGGGACGGCGGCGGAGAGGCGTGAACATAAAGCCCCTTACCTTAAAAGCGCCCCGGAAAAGCGGCAAGCCGCCTTTTTGAACGGCCTTTTTTCAAACCGTCGTCCGCATCGCCCCCCGTCGCTCCTTTGCCGATTGATCGCTGGAGCAACGTCAAGGTCAACGTTGGTAAAGGCCCGCCGCCCTCCGGAATGCTATAAAGAAGGCCTATGGACTTCCCGAAATCCAAAGACGGTGGGAAAAACCCCCGAAATGCCGCCGCTTCTTTTGGCCGTTTCCAATCCTCCCGCAGGACGCGCCTTTCGGGCCGGGGCGGCTTTTCGCTGCTGATGGTGGTGGTGACCGCCGCCATCGTCGCGGTCTTGATGGCGTTTCTCTTCCCGGTGCTGACAGGCGCCTCGGCTTCAGCCCGGGCGACCCGGTGCGTCTCCAACCTGAAGCAGCTCGGCATCGCCTTCCTGCTCTACACCGCCGACCACAACGGGAAGTTCCCCTCCGACACGCCGATCTACCCCTCCACGCGGACGGACCGGCCGGGCATCAGGGACTATACCGGCGCGACCGCGGCCAAAGGGCCGACCATATGGACCTGCCCGGAGTTACAGGCCCACCCGGAAACCGCCACCAGCTATGAAAAAAGCAGTTTTCTGAAAACCTACACCTTCAACCGCGCCGCCAACTCCAATTCCACCGACGGCAGGATCTTCATCCAGCGAATCCCGCTTCCTGCGGAACTGGCGCTGGTCTTTGACGGCAGCCGCATGCCGGACGGCTCCCCGTGGAACCACGCCTATCACGAGGGCTCCACCAACCGGGCCAACGTCCTGGACCGGCTTCAGTTTCCGCACCAGGAACACTCCAACGTCTGCTTTCTCGACGGTCACGTCGAGCCGGTCACCCGGGAAAGAATGCTTGTCAGCGATCCGAAGTCGCTCTTCTGGTGGGGCGGTTCAAAGTGAACCGGGAGAGGGGACGGCAGAAGGCGACGGCTCCTTCAACCCGATGACGCAGTCGATCTCGACATCGATATCGAGCAGTCCGGCCCCGACCGTGGTCCGCACCGGGCGGCGCTCGCCCGGGAAATAACGGGCATAGACGGCGTTCATCTCTTCAAAGGTCTCCCGGGTCAACGGCTGAAGAAAAACGCGGCAACGGACGGCATCTTCCAGCCGCGCCCCGGCGCGTTCCGCGATTGCCTTGATCGTCTCGAGCGTCAGCTCGGTCTGCCGGGCAATGCTCCCCCGTTCGTAGCTGCCGGTTTCGGGGTTCCACGGCCCCTGGCCGGAGATGAAAAGCAACGGACCGTCGTTCCGGAGGCAAAGGGAATACGGTCCATCGGCGGATACGGGCCGGGGAAGGGAAGCAGGATTCATGAGGTTTGTCGGTCATGGCGACCGGAGAGGGCGACCGGTTCGGCAGCCGGGTCGTCCAGGGAAAGGGAAAAACGTTGCCGGGAATAATGCTCGAGCGCATCGCGATCGACCTCCACCCCCAGCCCCGGCCCGGTGGGGACCGCGACGTGGCCGTCGCACGGCGCAAACGGGTCGCTGATCAGGTTATGAACGCGGATCGAGCGGCCAAAAACATCGCTCGGCCGGACCATCGACTCCGTGGCCGCGCAGACGTGCAGGTAGCTCGCCTCCAGAATGCCGAGGTCCGCGCCCGAAGCATGCCAGCTCGGGATTCCGACCGCCGCGCAGGCGTCCGCCGCCTTGCGCACCTGCCACGGCACCCCCTGCAGGTTGACATAATCGCACGCATCCGCGCGCACGATCTCCTCAAGCCGCAACCCGTTGCACCAGTGGAGGGCGACGGGAAAGAGCCCCATCTGCCGCAACGTCCGGTACCACGAAAGGTTTTCCTTGAAGAAAGGATCTTCAAGACAGCCGACATTGCCGACCTTTGCCAGTTGCCGCAACGTCTCCAGCGCGTCGCCCGGGCGATAAAACCGCCGGTTCGGGTCGACCGTCAGCTTGAACTCCGTGCCACACGCCTCCCGTATGGCCTCGGCGCGCGCCACGATGTCGTCCTCCAGCGAACATTTGAGCTTGATGCCGGTGTACCCCCCGGCCCGGGCTCTCGCGGCGGCGTGGGCCGAGTCTTCCGGCGTCATCCGCCCCATCCAGGCGCTGGTCGAGACCCGCATCCGGTAAGCGCCGCCCATCAGGTCGTGCATCGGCCGCCCGGCCTGCTTGCCCGCGAGGTCGAACAGGAGCGTGTGAATCCCGAGATCGTCCAGATCGGGAGGGAAAAACTCCCAGAAACCGGAGTGGCTGCCGGTCTCCTGATGGGCAAAAATATCATCGTCGGAAAGGTCGATCACCGGCGGGTCCTGCAACCGGATGCGGGTGAGATCGACCCCGCGCAGCAGCCGGATCTGCCGGACCACCCGTTCAAGGGGCGTGCCGCCCCGGGTTTCGCCGTAACCGACGATCCCGACATCCGTGTGCGCTTCCAGGATCAGGCGCGGGACGACATCAAAAACCGCCGGGCCAAAGCAGGCGCTATGGACCCGCCCGGGATGGACGGGCACCACGACTTCGTAAAGGTTGACGCGGGTCAGTTTCATGGTTCGGGCAGGTTTTCGCCGGTGCGGGAAGCTCTCGCCTTCCGCCAGGCTTCGACCGATTCGTGCGGTTGTTTCCACCAGCGCCGGATCTCTTCGAGCGGCTCCGGCGGCAGGGCGACCAGCCGCTGCTTGGCGGAGAGATAGCCGCCATCGAGCGGAAGCACCGCCCCGTTGATGAAGCGACCGGCTTCGGAGGCAAGATAGGCGATCAGTTGACCGGCGTCGGAGGAAAGCCCCGCGCGACCGGTCAGCGACGGCTCGGGAGCATCCTCCACCAGCGAAGCGTGGACCTCCTCGCGCAGTTCCCGCGCCTCGGCATCGGGCAGGAGGTCGAGCGCTCCCCGCAGAAACTCCAGGCCGGGGATCGAGCCGATCCGGATCGCGTTGACCCGCACCCCATGCGGCGCAAGTTCCACCGCCAGCGCCTGCGTGAAGGTTTCAACGGCTGCCTTGATGCTGGAATAGAGCAGGGAGCCCCTGGTGAACTCCGCCACGCGCACGCTGGAGAGATTGACCACCAGCCCTCCCTGCCGCGAGAGCCCTTCCAGCGCCGCCTGGGCGAGAAAAAGCGGCGCGAGCAGGTCGACTTCAAAGACCGGCCGCGAGGTGGTTTCATCAAAACGGTCAAACGGCAGCGATACCGCCCGGGTATGTCCGGTGGCGGCATTGACCAGAAGGCGGACCGGCCCGAGCGCCGCCTCCGTCTCCCGCACCAGTCGCCAACAGGTCTCCCTGTCGCGGAGGTCGCCTGTCAGCAGGCAATCGCCCGGAGGCTCCTCGCGGTACAACCGGCGGTAGCGATCAAAACAGCGCTCATCATGCTCGGCGGCGGCGACCTTCCACCCTTCCCGCCCAAGCGTGCGGACGATGCCCGGGCCGATGATGCCCGCCGCCCCGGTGACCAGAGCGACGCCGGGAGCGGTGTGAACGGTATCCGTCATCGGGACAACCTCCTGCGGTAGCGAAGAACGCCAATCAATACCAGAGCGCCCAGCAACAGACCGGCCTGCCCCGGTTCGGGAATGGTTTGAAGGGTGACATGGCTTAAAGCATAGGAAAGCGTGGCCCCGCTTTCAGAGGTGGAGATCATCGACGCCTGCCAGTTCAGCCAGTCGAAGGCGGCGACATCCGTGCTCCCGAGGTTGAAGAGCTTGCCGTCGTTGAGTGAAGAGGCCGATACCCCGTTGATCGTGACATCGTACTTACCGATCGACGCGAGGATATCAATCCGGAAGGTATAGACCGTGTTGGCGCTGACCGGGACGTTCGTCGTGCCGAAATAGAAGGTGGTCGCGCTGGAGGCTCCGTCATCCTTCTTGATGACGCCCCACCCCTTGTTTTCGGAGTAAAGCTGCACCATCCAGAGGCTGATCCCCTGCGTAATGGACTGGTTGGCGCGGTCCACCTGGGTGCCCGCAAAAACCACCGAATTGCTACCCTGGGAATTGAACGTCGTCAGATCATCGAACCGGACGCTGAAGCCGACCGAGTAATCGCCCAGGGAGAGCACCTCCTCCGTATCCCAGCTTCGGGCCACGCCGGAACGGCTCGCACCGGAAGCGACGCCCGGCCGGTGGTAGGTCATCTTGAGGTAGTTATACCCCGGGTTCAGGGGGGTGTTGCCTGCGCCGATCACCTCGGTGGAAAGGGTGGAGGAGTCCGAGGAGGCATTCTTCTGTGACCAGGCGCCCAGCCACCCTCCGCCCGCCTGCCCGGGGTATTGATCCCACGGGTTGATCTCCGCAGTGCCGCCGAAGTTGGCTTCGATCAGGGTCGCGCCGTCGGCCTTCGCCTGAAACAGGCAGAACAGGGCCAGCGGCAGCGCCAGAATGAGAGAGGCTCTTTTCATCGTGCCCCCGTTTTACCAAAGCCGCGCCCGGGCTGTCATTTACCCGGGTTGACCCTGGTTGCTCGCAACCGTTTTGACCTCCGGGCCAGGGTGAATTGTCCACGGTTGACCATCGCTGATACGGCCCGATGTCGACCGGCTTTTCTCTTGAAAGCAGCGTTGGAGCCGGTAGATCAATCGCTTCATGATCTCTGTGGCCGCTTCAAAAACCGGGTGGATGCGATGGTTGCCGGTCGTCCTCCTTTTTCTCTGTCTTCGGGCGACGCTTCCGGCGCTCGAGCTTCATGTCGACGCCATGCACGGGAGCGATCAGAATGACGGCCTCACCCCGCAGACCGCGCTAAAAACCATCCGGAGCGCCGTCGACCGGGCGGAGCCGGGAACCGCCATCCGGGTTTACCCCGGCCAGTACGACGAATCGGTCGTCTTAAAAAAAGGAGCGCCGGGGAAACCGATCCGCCTGAGCGCCGTCTTTCCCGGAATGAGCCTGATCGGCAAACCAATCCCCCTGATCGTGCAAAAAGGTTCCGCCTTTCCCGTGGTGCGGGCGAAAGTCGACGCCGACCGCATCTTCGGCGTGGTCGATCTGAGGAACGGCTGGCTGCGCCGGGTGGCGGGCGAGCGCGAGGTCGACCGCCTTGCGGGAAGTTTCTCGTATCTCAAAGAGCAGGGGGTGGTGGCGGCGCACCTCGCCGGTTTCGAGGGGGTCGACCAGCGGGTGCTTCTCGGGATACGAAATCTCGGTAGCGGGGTCGTGATGGCCAGCCACACCGTGCTCGAAGGAGTGACCATCGCCGGGTTCGGCAGCGCGGGGATTCAGATCGACGATGCCGAGGATGTCGAGATCCGCAACTGCCGCCTTTATGCCAACGCCTGCGGTATCGCTGCCTTTGGCGGCCGCGACCTGCGCATCCTCGACAATCGCCTCTGGCGCAACGGCTGGGAAAACAACCCGCTCTGGTGGAAGGGAAGGCCGAGCAGCTACCCCGGGCAGATCATCTTCAACCCGATCCGCTCCGCAATGGAAAAAGTGCTCGTAGAAGACAACCTGGCCGCCTATTCGCAAGGGCACGGCATCCGCTTCTACTCCGGCCGGGGCGTGCGCGATACCATGGTGCGCGGCAACGTCGTCTACCAGAGCGGCCAGATGGGGATTTTCTACAAGACCGACATCCTGGGCGACGCCTCTGCCGAAAACAACGTGGCATTTCTCAACACGCAGGCCGACCTGCGCGCGCCGATCGCCGTCGACAACCTCGTCGGCCGCCTGACGACCTACTATGCCAATCCGGACGGGTGGCGGCTGATCACCCGGGGGAACGAAAAACTCTCCGCGCCCCCGGGCCGCCCGCTCTTTCTCGCGCCGGAGTACGACGATTTCCGCCTGCAACCCGCGTCGCCCCTCTCCCGCACCCCGGCGGCGACCGCTTTTTCCAAACGGCGGGGCAGCACGGTCACGACGATCCCCTCCGGCCAACCTCCCGAAGCGTGGTCCTCCACCCTCGAAGCCGGGCAGACCGTTTTGCTGACCTCCGGCTCTCCCGGCGGGGAACTCCTCCTCGACGGCCTGAAGGCGGCCCCGGGCCGGCCGACCATCATCCGCGGTGAGCCGGGGCGGCAGGTCGTCTTCAGCGGCCTGGTGATCCGCAACAGCGCCAACCTTTCCGTGCAAGGGATCGCGATCGGGAAAAAAGGGGTGCGCCTTGAAAACAGCCGCGGGATCACCCTCGACCATCTCGCGGTTTCCGCTGCCGAAAGCGATGGCCTTGCCGTGAAAGAAAGCGCGGACATCCGGCTCCGGCAGTCGGAAATCTCCGGGGGAGTCCATCTGGACGGGCTTTCGAGGCGGGTCTCCCTCATCGGCTCGACGTTTCACCGCGAGGGCAAGCCGCACCTCGTCGCCGACGGGGAAAAGCTCTCGCTTGCCCTCTCCGGCAATCGTTTTTCCGGCGACGCCCCCTTTCTGGCGCACCGCGGCGTTACCCACGCCTCCGCAGCCGCGGCGACCCTCCCCGGGTTGTGGAACCTCCCGTTCCCGATCCGCGAAGGCGAGCGCGACTTCGGCCCCTCCCATGCAGCCGGAAAGATCGACCGGTTCATTGATCAGGTGCAGCTCCTTTCCTCCACCCCCACCACCGCCAACCTCACCTTCCGCACGCCGGGGGTGATCGTCGGCGCGATGATCGAGTGGGGCGAGAGCAGGGAGTACGGGCGGAAGATGGATCACGCCGGGTTTGATTCCGGCGACTACGAAACATTTCATACCGTGAGCTTGATCGACCTCAAACCGGGCACGACCTACCACTACAGGGTCGGCTTCCGCGATCCATGGATGGAAACGGAGACCACCGGGGCCGGTTTCCCGATCCGGGATGTCGAGGACCGTCAGCGGGAAGTCTGGTCGGAGGATTTTACCTTCACCACCCCGGAAAAGGATCGTGCGCCGAGGCGGCTCTTTGTCGCGACCGATGGTGATGACTCGCGCGACGGGGAGACCCCCGTCACCGCGTGGAAGACACTCCACAAGGCCGCGCAGGAAGCGGGCCCGGGAGATGTCGTCACCCTCGCGCCGGGGCGCTACCTCGAACTCCTCCAGCCGCTGCGAACCGGGGCTTCGCAGGAGCAGCCGGTCGTCTTCCGCGCCGAGCGGCCGCTGAGCGTCGTGATCGACGGCGGCGCGGGCCGCGATTCCGGAGAGGTGCCGATCGACGAATTCAGCAGCCGTTCCTATTGCGTCGCCGTCCACGCCAAGGCGTTTGTTCATTTCGAGAACCTCGTCTTCTACGGCTCGGCCCTGCGCCAGAACCAGACCCGCGGGCTGGGGGATGCCTATTCGGGGCAGGTCGACCTTTCCGGCTCGCTCGGCATCCGGTTTTCCGGATGCGTCTTCGATGGCCGGGGAACCTACAACGTCGGCCTGCGCGCACGCAACGCGGGCGACATGGCGGGCGCGGCGCGGCGGGAGACTCCGGCGTTCACCGTGGCCGACTCCCTCTTCTTTCACAGCTTTTACATGGCGGTCCTTCAGGCCCCGCAAGCTGATTGCGTCTTTGAGGAGAGCGCCCTCGTCAACGGGCAGATCTATGGCATTGTCACCGATTTTCAGGAGGAAAACCGCGGCCGCCTCGTCCTGCGGCGCAACGTCATCGCGCCGCTGGCCGCTTCGCTGCGCAAGCTCCGGCACCCGTTTCTCTACCAGCGCGGCCCCGCCCCCATTCCGGTCGTCTCCAACGGGAACTGCTTTGTCTGGGACCGGGAGGACACCGCCCGCAACATCGTCGCCGACACCCCTCTGGCCCAATGGCGGCAGGCGACCGGGCAGGACCGCGATAGCTTCGAGGCGAAGCCCGACTGGCCGCTTTGGGAGATCGCCGGTCTCGACCGCTTCAGCAGCAAAAACCGCTCGCGGATCGTCCAGTCGGTTCCCCTGAAGATTTCCGACCTGGTCTCCGCTGACGGCAACCCGCCGCCCGCCGGTCCGCGCTGGGGGAGGTTCCTTTCAAAGGAACAACCCTGACGGCCTCCGGCTACTGTTCTGCGCCGGAGCGGCGGTAACGCTCGCGAAACCGGGTCGGCGTGCAGTTGAGCTGCTGTTTGAACGTCCGGCAAAGCAGCGGGGCCGAGGCAAAGCCGGTTTTCTCGGCAATCGTCTCCAGCGTCTCGTCGGTCTCCACCAGCAGCCTCCCGACCTCGGCGATGCGGATCTTGCGCAATGCCTCAAAGACCGTCTCTCCCTCCGCCGCCTTGAATGTCCGGGCGAGATGTTCGCGGCTCACCCGGACATACCAGGCAATCTGGTCAAGGGTGATCTTTTCCCGGTAATGCTGGCCAAGGTAATCTTTGACGAGGCTGATCAGGTAGCCTTGTCCCGGCGAAGCGGGCTCGCGAGGCGCCGGTGCGGCCTTCGGAGCGTCGGCGGCCTGAAGCATCGTCAGAATCGTGACCACCGTCTGCGAAGCGAGGTAGAGCGGCGGAAAGGGGGCGACCCGGCTGGCCAGCCGGTGAAAGGGGATGATGCTCCCCCCGACCGGCTTGCGGGCCTGGAGGGGACGGACCAGCCGCTCCTTCAGGAAGACGCTCAACGAGGTCTCATCACGGGGTTCGTGTCCGGAAAAGGCGCTCCGGTCGGAAAGGGTCACGCCGCACCATCGGGCGCTCCCTCCGGGGAAACCGACCAGGCTCTCTCCGGGGACGAGCAGCAGTTCGTCCGGGTCGATCCGGAACGGGCTGGAGTCGATCAACACCTCATGGGGATCGCGGTCGGAATGCCCGAAGACCCCGCACAGTTTCCGGCGCAGGGAGAGGGCCGGGCGCGGGGACTGCGAGAGATTCCACCGGGTGGTTTCAAGGCGTGAAAAGGAATCCGGGAACGCGATCATGTTCACATCAGCCAACATCGGAAAAAGACGTTTCCACCAGAAGGGCCCTGGCGTTGTAGCGGCTTCGGTAGTCGCTCGGGGAACAGCCGACCGCCTCGCGAAAGGCATGGCAGAAGGAGGAGACGGAAGTATAGCCCGCCGTCGAAGCAATCTTCGCCAGGCTATGTTCCACCTGGAGCAGGAGCGAGCGCGCTTTGTTCATGCGGATCTCCCTCAACTCCTGAAAAACCGTCTTCCCGGTATGGCTTCGATAGATCCGGTTGAGGTGGTCGCCGCTCAGGTTGAACTGCCACGCGATCTGGTCGAGCGAAAGCGCTTTTCTCGAGAGGTTTTCCAGCAGGAAATGGTGGACATCGTGGATGATCTTCTCCTCCTGCTTCATGCTGTTGGTGGCGACGGCGGCCAGTTCGTAGATGAGGATCACCACCAGCGAATGGAGTTTCAACCAACCGGTGCGCCCGCTCTGGCCGAGTTGTTCGCGGGTATTGCGAAGCTCGAAAACAAGGGAGGTGATCGACGAGTTGGAGGCGCTTTTGAGCAGCGCGGTCCCCGGGAACGAAAGCTCCACCAGCTCGCGAAGCAGGCCGTGCGCCCCCGCGGCGAGGCGATCGTCCAGAAAACGCCGGTCGAAAACGATCTCCAGGAGATGGACCCGGCTGGCCGGGCAGCGGCGCGACCGGTGGATCTCGTAATCCGCATCGCGCAGCACAAGGACATCCCCTTCCTTGATCTCCAGGCTTTCCCTCCGGTTCAGAAGCAGCGAGACATTGCCGGAGAGAAAATAAATGATCTTGAAGGAACGGTTCCTGACCCGGACAGGCCCGAGCGTCGGCAGAGGGATGATCTCCTCTCCCAGCGAGCAGAGCGGCGGGTGAAGAGAGTGCGCCGGGAGGGTGTCGGGGTTCCCGGCGGCGGGCAGGTTCCGGGGGGTGGGGAGGAGTCGGGCCATGGCTGGTTTACGCCTGCGGCGGCGAAGGGGAAAAAGCGTGGAGGTGCGGAGCGGCGGCCGGTCCCGCCAGCTCGTCGCCGGGGACACCGAACCGGGAGGAATCGCGCGGGATGAGCTGGCCGACGAGGTCGTAGGTCTCGCCCCGGGAAGGCTCCCCGTTGATCTCCCGGGTCAGAAGATCGACCGCGAGCTGGCACATCGCCTGCGTCGCCTGCCGGATGGAGGTCAGCGGGACGGTAAAGACATCGCAGATGCCCGAGTCGTTGAACCCCGTAACGGCCACCTCGGTCGGGACCTTGACGCCGTGGCGCATCAACTCGCAGGCAAGGCCCACGGCCCAGTCGTCGTTGGGGCAGATGATGGCATCGGGCAGGGGAGCCCCGGAGTCGAGCAGCGTGCGGGCGACGGAGAGGCCGGGGTAGTACGGCTGCCAGTGGGTTTCGGTGTTGTCGATCTCCCGCGTGGTACAGAGGGCGGTGGCCGTCACGTTTTCGCCGGAGCGGCCGACCTTCGCGGCCCATTCGGCGTAGCGGCCGATGTCGAGAAGGGAGAAATCGCCCCCGCATTCGAGCGTCCCCTGGCGGATACCCTCGGCCTGCATCTGCTGTTGCCAGAGCCACGAGCCGAAGCTGGAAGGGACATGGCCCGGGACGACGGAGGCGATGCGGCGGCAGCCCTGGGCGACCAGATGGCGAAAGGTCTGGAGCATCCCGTCGCGCATGTCGCAGCGGATGAGGCGATGCTCCCCGACGCTGGTGGCGGAAAGCCCGATCAGCGGCGTGGTCACTCCATTGAGCAGTTGGTCATCCCCGGCTTCGCGTCCGCCGTAGCAGAGAATCATCCCCGAGACCTTGGCGTCGAGCATCGCTTCAATACCGCCTTCGAGCCCCTGCCGGTGGCAACATTCGTCGTAGAGCACCGGGTCGTAGCCGCAAGCCGCCAGCGCGTGGGTGATATGGTAGGTCCGTTCGCTGGCAACCTGCAACTGGCTGGAGCGGTAGATGATGCCGATCTGCGCGCTCCGGCCCTTGCGCATCACCTGCGCATGGCGATTGGGACGGTAACCGAGTTCCCGCGCCTTTTCCTGAATGCGCTGCACCGTTTCGTCGGCGAGTTTCGCCCGCCCGCGATGGTTGTTGTTGCGACCGACCACCAGCGCCACCGTGGTCTGCGAAAGCCCGAGCGCTCTGGCAATGTCATTCTGGGTTACCGGCTTCATGAAAAAAAGGTGGGGAACAGGGAGTTGGGGGCAGGGTGGAAAGGCAACCGTTCGTTCAGGCACAGAAAGTCTGCTTTAGTTCACTTTTGGAGTGGGTACTACGTACTTACTGCCATGGATGTTACGTAGTGCCCTCCCGTTGTCAACGTTTTTTGAAAATCGCCGACCGGCGATCGGAGCGGCATGGTCACCGTCGTTCCAGCTCGCGCCGGTAGTCGCTCGGCGAGATCCCCCGTGCCTTCTTGAAAGCGCGGCTGAAGGAATAGACCGAGGCGAATCCGCACAATTCGGCAATTTCGCCGATCCGGCGGTTTTCCTCCGCCAACAGGGCGAAGGCCTGCTGGAGGCGCAGTTCCAGCAGGTGCCGCCCGAGGGTCATCCCGGTCTCCCTGTGAAACCAGCTCCGTAATAGCGAGGCGGAGATCCCGAGCGCCGCCGCCAGCTCCTTCGCGGAGGTCCGCCGGTAGCCGCTGCCGACCACCAGTTCGTCCACCCGGCGCAGCAACCGCTCGCTGTCATGGGTCGGCAACCCCTCGGGCGGGGGGACCTTGAGGCCACCGGCCAGCCGGGTCAGCAGAAGCGCGGTGGAGAGGATCAGGATCGAGGGGGGCTGGCGCTCCAGCCATGCCTTGAGCACCTCCCCCAGCGCGGCGACCCCCTCCCGGTGCAACGGCAACGGTCCGGCCGCCTTGAAACGTTTGATGCGGGCATCGTGAGGCAGGTCAAACGTGATGTATAGCCAGCAGATCCTCTCCCGCGCGAACCGGAGGTAGTAATGAACTTCAAAGGGAAAGATCAAAAGAGCCCGGCCCGCCTGCATGGAGTGCGTCACTCCGTTGATGTCGATCACGCCATCTCCCTCCAGCGCGCATACAAGAACATGCCTGCGATGATGCCGGCGGTGCCGCTGGCTGCCGGCGACCAGTTCCTGCGCGCTGGCCTTGGTAAAACAGAGGATGTTGGCGGGAATCAGCGGCGGCTCCTCGGGGCGTCCGGAAAAGAAGTCGGCCGGTTGCGGGCATTGTCTGGCAAGGCCTGCGGCTTCGCTCAACGCTTTCAGGCTCGGGGAGGGGGATGAACGACGCATGCAAAAATGGTAAACTTTCGAAACGATCAGCTATTGTGAACGCCCGGCGGGAAATGACAGAATCAACCCCATGATCTTCCCGGAAGACTCCGGCGATCCACAGGAGAGCAGACAAACACAAAACTTTCAACTCCCCCTTTTCCCTATGATGAAATCCTTGTTCCATGGCCATCTGGCCGTCTTTTGTGTCGTGGCATGGGCCGCGGTCGGCTGGATGCCCCGCCCGGCGGCGGCGGAAGTGCTCCTCTTCGGGTTTGAGACTTCCGAAGGCTACACCGGAGCCAACGGCTCCAGTATTGCAAATCAGGGTGGCTGGGAAGGGGGCGGGACGACGTTTACCCTCGACACGACCGGCGGCTACCAGAGCCAACAATCGCTTCGCAGCAGCGGCGGCACCGGTCGCGCCGACAGCCCGACGCTCTATTCCCATGATCTGGACGGGATCTCTCTCTACTTTACCAACCCGGACGCGTACCCTGAAGCCAATGTCCATCTCATGCGGTTCCGTCTGCAAACAGGGGTGCCGGGCGATGAAGACGATCTCCGCCGGCTGGAGTTCCACATTACCTATACCAGCGACCCCTCCGTATTGAGTCTCCAGTATAACATCCATAGCGCCACAGCCACCGACAAACGCGGCAACGCCGCAGTCACCTTCAGCGCTTCCCTGCTGGATCTGGATGACTGGAACCAGTTCCGTTTCCAGGCGGACTTCGATCACGCCGGCGGCCCGGTCTATTCAGTCTTTCTCAACAACGTTCAGATTCTTGAGGACATCGCCATCTACGACACGGGCGAGGCCGATGCAGCCATGCGCCTTTTCCGGCTTCAGTTCTGGGCGCATCACAACGGCACCGTTTCCGCCGCCGGAGCGGTTTCCTACGACAGGATCGTCGGATACGCTGTCGTCCCCGAACCTTCCGTGGCGGGGTTGGTTCTGGGCGCAGGCGTCCTGGTCATGATGTTCCGCCATCGTTCCCGCCGGGTATGATCTCCACCATTTCCGGTTGCATGTTTCGTCTGCTTCTTTTCGTTCTGATCGTGTGGGGAGGAAAGGCGTCCGCCCACAAGGCCGCCGTCGCTCCCTACCGGCTTGATCTGTCAGATTTCGCCGCGCCTTCCGCGAGGGTGGAGGAGCGCGAAGGGCAACGCTGCCTGGTGGCCACCAACCGTGTGATCCTGCGCCATCTTCCGCTTCCCGCGACGGAGTTGCCGCTTTGCCTTTGGGTCCGGATCAAACCGGGTAGCGATCGCGACAGGCTCATTCTTGAAACCGCGCACGAAGGGAGGCGAACCCCGTTGGCGACGCTCTCCGGGATGACCCCCGGCCAATGGCAATGGGTGGCGCTGTCTCCGTTTGCCGCAGACAAAGTGCGGGGCGTGGTCCGGCTGGATCTGGTCCCTTCCAAAGAGTCAGGGCGTCCGTTGGAGGCCGGGGCGGTGGTCGTCTCCACCCGCGCTGATCTCGAGCCTCGCGAGCTGGAAGCCGCCCAACCGCTGCTGGACGAAGCTCCGTGGGTCAATAGCTACCCTGTTGACACGCCGCCGCGCCTCGATGCAAGCGGAGACGACCCGGTCTGGGCGCAGGCCGTGCCGGTGCGCGATTTCCTGACGTTCACGACCCATCAACCGGCGTCGCTGGAGACCACCGTCCGGTTTCTTCACGATGAGCGCCATCTTTACGTGCAATGGGTGGTTGATGAGCCGCTGCTGCGCGCGGCGGAGATGCGCATTGAGGAACTGGTGACGAAGGCGGAGCAGAACGACAGCGTATCGCCGCACGACGTTCTCAACGACGATGCCTGTTTTCTGCTGCTCCGCCCGGCCGGGGGGGCGTCCGCTTATGAATTTGTCTCCAACTCACTGGGCATTTTTCTCGATGCGCGGCTCAAGGCAGGCGATCTCTGGAAACATCGGGATGTCCATTGGAACGCCAAGGGAGTCCGCCTGGCGCAGAAGCGGCATGAAGGCCGCTGGATCTGGGAAATGGCAGTGGCGTTTGAAGCGCTGGCGGCGCGGCCTCCCGCCCCGGGGGAAGTCTGGCAGGTGGCGCTCGCGCGTCTCGCGCCGGGCCGCAAGGAGCATGCCGCATGGAACCCGACCGGCAACGGAGCGCATCAGCCGCAGCAGTGGGGAAGGTTGCGGTTTGCCCCGGCGGGGGAGGCGATCCCCGCAACCGTGGCGGCTCCGCTGAAGGAGCTGACACCGGGGCGCAACCAGCTCTCCTTCAAAGTCAGGGGCGGCCGCGAGCCGGTTGCCTATACTTTCATCCAGGCTGACTCCGGTGCCCGTCTTTTCTCCGGCACCCGGCTCGCCGGGCAGCAAGGAAATGCCACGCACGCTTTTGATGTGACCGATCTTCAGAAAGGAGCGGTGCGCTGGGGTTTGCTTGATGGAGCAACCTTTGAGCCGATCTACCGGTCTGCCGCGGCGCAGATGGCGGTCTACTCCAGCGAAATCACGCTCGTTTTGAATACGCCGGGCGCCTATCAGGTCGATCTCAATGAAACACAGGTCGCCAGCGGAACGAACGCCAAAGGGGAGCGACTCGCCCTGCGACTGGCGAAGGGAGCCAACCGGCTCGTCCTGCGCACCCAGGCACCAAAAGCCAGCGCAAGGCTCGAAGGAGAGCCTGGCGAACTCTTTTCCAATATCTGGCAGGTGACGCCGGAAGATTCCCCTGCCGGTAAGAAGGGGACGCCGCAGAACGGCGCTCGCGGTCTGGCCCTGATCGGGGCCGAATCGGGGACGGCGATGATCTCCCAATGCACGATCCTCAGCACGCATACCGTCGTCTGGCCCGTTCCCGACCCCGCCCTGCTGATCGCCCGCGGCATGGATCAACCGGTGACTTTTCGCTTCAACGGCCTTCCCGGGCGCGATCTCGAAAAGTGGACCACCTGGGTAGCGATCCCGGAGGGAGTGCATGTGGACGGCGTTTCAGGCTTTTATGGCGCGACCCGCGAGCGCCAGCCAAAGTTTGAAGTGACCCCTTCGGGGACCACGACGCTCCGCGGAGAGACCCTCGCGCTTTACCGGATCACGGCAGATCGCCCGCTCTTTTACGACAAGGTCCACCCGCCGGGAGGGCGCACGGGGATGTTTCACCTGATGCTGAAGGTGCCTGACGACGCGGCGGGCCGCGCCCTCAGCCACGGGCGCATCTACTACTGGTCGCAGGCCGGGGAGGGGACCGTGACCGAGCGGAGGCAAAGCTTTCTCTTCAAAACCTTGCCGCCCGTACGCGGCAGACAACCCAGGGAATATGTCTTTGAGCTTTGGGGAAGCAACTTCGGCAATCTCGATAGCGAAGCGGTGCGCCATCAGATTTTCAAAGGGATGCAGCAGGCCGGCTTCAACCTTCTGGTCGATTTCCAAAAATGGTCCGTGGAGCACGGCCGCGCTTACGGGATCGACGTCCGCCCCGCAATCAAGTTCGCCCATTGGTCGATCGACCTGAAGCCGTATCTTGAAGCCAATCCCGGCGAGCAACTGGTGCGCCATGATGGAAGCCGCCACCCTGAATGGCTTTGCACCTCGCTCCTTCTCAACGAACGCTGGCCCGTGGCACAGGCCGCCATCGTTCGCCTCATGAAGGAAAACGGCTACCAAAGCGCCTGCTATGACTATGAATACTCGCCATGGCGCGGGCCGCATTCCTGTTTCTGCCCCCGTTGCCTGAACGCCTTCGGTCGGGAAAAAGGCATTGAGGAAGCGCTCTCGCCGGAAGTGATCGAAGCGCGGTATCGCCCGCAGTGGGATGATTACATGGCGCGGCAGGCGGCGCGGGTGATGGCCAGAATGCGACAAGCGGTCAAAGAAGCGGTCCCCGGCGGTTTTCTGACGGTCTTCAGCCTCCCTCAATCGCCGCGTACCGTCTCCGTTTACGGCGTAGACTGGCGTTATGTCGCCGAAGAGGGCGGCGCGGATGTCGTGCAGATCGGCACCTCCGGAAGCTGGGAAACGATGATCCCGACTTCCCGCGCGGTCGGCAAAACCCCGATCATGTACGGCGTCTGGATTCAACCCTACCAGCCCGACCATCTCATCCCCGCCCAGGTGGCGACCAAGGCGGAACTGCTCCGGCGCGTGCTTGATTCCAACTACGGCGTCCTCTTCTACGATCGCGCCACGATGGACGGCGCGTCGTGGGTCAACATCGGCGAAATCACCCGTCTGGTCGCCGACCATGAACCGATCTTTCGTTTTCAGCGACCCGAACCGGTGGACGATCTCCCCCCGCGCGACGCCCAGTGGATGCGCGGCAAAGAAGAGGCGCTGCTTTGTCTGATGAACCCCGACCGGGAAGAGCGCCCGTTTACGGTTTCGCTACCCCCCGGCACGGCAGAGGTCAGGGACTATTTTTCAGGGCAGATCGTGAAGGGGCACGATGGCGTCCTCCAGGTAAAACTCCCCGCGCAGGAAGGTGCCGTCTATGTGGTTCGCCATCCTTAAGTCCAAACGCGCCTTCACCCTGCTGGAGTTGCTGATCGGCATCGCATTGGTAGCGATCGTTGCCGGACTCCTTTTTGCCGCCCTATCCCGGACCTCCGACAACGCGAAGACCGCCGGGTGCGTCGCGAAACTGCGCCAGCTCGGCGTGGCGATTAATCTCTGGCGGCAGGACCGGCAGGACCGGTTCGCACCTCCGCTGACCGTGGAGAGCCAACGGCCAAGCGGCTATCTTTACGAAGGCGGAGTGGTCCCTTCCGCAGAGATGATGTGTTGCCCTGCGGCAGACAGCCTTGCCAGGGGGGCCTGGTACGATGTGCCGGTGATGTATGGCTATGGAACCGCTTACCAGAGGGCCTTTCTGCAACAGCCGGTCTCCTATGGCGTCAATGCGTTCGCGTTCTATCAATCCTACCCTTCAGGATGGGGCGGCGGGATCACCAGAACCACCACCTACCGGATGTTTACCGGGATGGAGAGCAACGTCCCGCTGATGATGGATGCCCACGGGTTTCAGGTCGACCATGGCATGTGGAAAGATCCGGCCCGCGCACGCTTTGCCTACCGCCACCGCAACCGCTGCCACGTGGTGTTCCTCGACGGCCATCTGGAAAGCCTCGACCCGGAAGGGGTGGACCAGCTTCACCCCCTGGGGATCCGGGGAAAAATTTACGGCAGATAACATGATCTCTCCTGACGACGCTGCATTCGACCTTTTCATCCGCCATAGCCATGCAACGGATCACCCCGACGCCAATCTCCGCCGCGCCGCCCGGCTCGGCTACGGCCAACGCGGGGTCCGCATCGCCCCTGGAGCCATTGTCCGCCTCTCGGGCGGGGGCAGGATCGGGTGCAACTGCTTTGTCGGACTGTATAGCTACCTCAATGGTGAAGTCGTTCTGGAGGATGACGTCATCATCGGCCCCCATTGTTCGGTGACTTCCAACACCCACCGCTTCGACCCCGCCACGCGCGCCTTTACCGCCAACAGCTCCGCGCCGATTCGCATCGGCAGGGGAAGCTGGCTCTGCGCCGGGTGCAGCGTCACGGCGGGGTGCAGCATCGGCAGGGGCAATCTCATCTGCGCCCACGCGGTGGTGACCCGTTCCACGCCTGATTACGCGATCATGGCGGGGATTCCCGCACGGCAGGTCGGCTCCATCGACCCGGAAAGCGGAGCCTACCATTGGAACCACCGCGAATGATCGAAACGCTTTCTTTGCCAACACAACTGCGGCGCCGCGCCGCCGGGCTGCTCCAGCGCCTGGGAAACCAATGGAGCCGCCGGGCCGACCTTCGCTACCGCAATGCCGGCGGAACGGCGACCGGCCCGGAGTTTTCAGGCCGTTTTCTGGCGGATCTCGCGCTCGGTTTCCTTGCCCTCGGGGAAGTCACGCGGGAAGCCCGCTGGCTGGAACGGCTCCCCGGCCTGGTGGAAGCGATCGCAGCACGGCAAGACCCTTCCGGCGCCTTTCGCTGGAACCTCCCCGACCCCGGCGCGACCCACCCCGATGGCGTGCGCGATCAGGTCGACCTCGCCATCGTCGTCGACAGTTTAAGCCTCATGCTTCAGCGCGAAGCGCTTCCCGCGCGGTGGGAACGGGAAGCCCGCGCCTTGATCCTGCGCGCCGCCGCCTATCTTGAAACCGCGCGCCTGCCGCACCGCCCGGGCATCATCCGCAAGCGCGACTACGACGCGCCGGGCCCCTTGCGCTGGGACGTGCTCAACGGCGACGCCCTTGCCGCCCGCGCTTTCTCCCTCTCCGCGCTGCTCCCGGGCGGCGAACGGTATGCCTCCATGGTGGAGCCCTTCCTGCAACATCTGCGGGAGCGTTTGGGGCAACACCTCCCCGGCTGGTGGCCGTATGCGGAACACCCGGAAAGCGGAGCGATCCTTCCCGCCGGGGACGCGGTGCCATCGCTCTTCTTTCAGTCGATGATGATCGTCCACCTCCGCCCGCTTTGCCGCGAACCGGCCTTCACCGGGTACCTGCCGATGCTGGACACCGCGTGTCACGCCGTGGCCGCAGCAGTGGATCAGGAGGGAGCCGTGAACCCCGCACTGGAGAGCCGCCGGGAATGTCGCGACACACCCAACGCCCTCGTGGCCGACGCGCTGCGCGGTCATGCTCCAGCCCTCGCCATGGCACGCCTGCAAAGGATCGGGGCGGAACATGTCACGGCGGAAGGCGAGGTGACCGATCTCCACGGCACACCGCTGGAAGACAAATGGCGACTCTGGCTCTGGTCCGACCTGGCGCGGCTGTTTCTCACCTTGTCGTAACGGCGGAAATTTCCGGTTTGAATCGCGCCGCCGCCCGGTTCAGGCTTCCACCTCTTCCAACGTTCCCTTGACCGCCATGTCCGCCGCGCCCGAATACCTCCTTATCGACATCAGCAACTCCTTCACCAAGGTTTCGCCTGCGAACGCCGCGGCCCTGGTCGGGGAGACCGCGCGCCTCGCCACCCGTTCGCTTTCCGCCACGACGCTGACGCAGGCCGCCGGGCCGCCGCAGAGCTACCGCGCGGTCGTCCTCTCCAGCGTCGTCCCCGCAGCGGTCGCCGCCGTGGAAGCCTACCTCGCCACCGCTCCGGCCGGTGCCGCCGCGCCCCGGCTCCTTTGCGTCGGCCCTGCGCTCCGGCTCGGGATCGGCATCGACTATCCCGACCCCGCCTCCATCGGCGCGGACCGCCTCGCCAACGCCGCCGGTGCCGCCCTTTTCTACGGAGCCCCGGCGATCGTGGTCGATTTCGGCACCGCCCTGACCTTCGACGTCATTGCCGAGGCCGAACACGGCCCGACTTACACCGGCGGCGTCATCGCCCCCGGCCTCGAAGCGATGACCCACTACCTCCACCAGCGCACCGCCCTGCTTCCGAAGATCGACCTCCACGAACCGGTCGCCGCCATCGGCAAAAGCACGCGCGACGCCATGCTCGCCGGGGCCGTCTACGGCTACCGGGGCCTGGTCCGCGAGATCCTCCACGCCATCACACGCGAACTTTGCCCCGCCGCCGCCCGCCCGCCGACCGTTGTCGCCACCGGCGGCTACGCCGAGCTGATCGCCCGCGAAATGCCGGAAATCGCCCGGGTCGACCCCCGCCTGACGCTGGAGGGGCTGCGCGTGATCGCCACGCTGAACTGACTCGCTTCCACTCCCGTGCAAAAAAGTCATTGACGCGGTTATTTATTCGTATAAATTGGGTTCGTCATGACCACCCCTCTCCTGAAAATCCGGCCGACGCAGAAGGATATTGCCAAGGCGCTCGGCATTTCCCAGGCGGCGGTGGCAATGGCGCTCAATGCCAAGACGCAATGGAAGCTGACCGACGAAACCGTCGCCCGCGTCCAGGCCAAGGCGAAGGAGATGAATTACTCCCCCCAGCGGCAGGCGAGCATCCTGCGCAGCGGTCGCAGCCACACCATCGGTGTCGTCTTTATCTACAGCGCCTATCACGGGCCGCAGGAACGGGTCAAACATCTCGCCCGGGCGGCAATCCGGGCCGGTTACCAGTTGATCGCCGTCGATCTGGCATGGTTTGAAGACGACCTGAAGCAGGCTGCCGAATACCTCAAGGGCGCAGCGGCCGAGGGGGTCATCCTCTGCAACCTTTCACCCGAGAAGAGCGAGCAGTGGGAATGGGGCGTGCACGACTGGCCGACGCTTTGTCTGAGTTCCCCTTCGGAAGCCGCTGTCGACGCCGTCTCCTGCAACATGGAGGATGCTTTTTACCGGATGACGCGCCACCATCTCGAACAGGGGAGCCGACGCCTGACGTTCCTCACCGCCTCGTACGACGTCGCCGTTCTGGGAGGAAAGACCGTCTTCAGGACGATCGCCGACCGCGTCCGGGGCTTTACCCGCGCCATTGAGGAGCAGGGCGGCGAAGTCATCTCCGCACGGGAAGACAACGCCGCGCAACTCGGCCTGCCCGCAGCCTTTCGCCGGAGCGCGGACGGGCTTCGCGGCCAGGTCGTCTACCCGCCGCGCCCCCCGGGGATCTCCAATGCTTTTGAGCTGGGAGCCCACTACGTCGCCACCCTTCTGGAGACCGGCTCGCCGTTGCCGGACTCGCTCGTCGCTACCAATGACGACATCGCCATCGGCGCGCTGGGCGTCTGCCAGAAGCGCAACATCAGCGTCCCGCAGGAACTGATCATCTCGGGCGGGGACGACAGCCCGTTCGGGCGGCACACCGCAGTCCCGCTGACCACTTTCAGGCAACCCTCCGAAGACCTGGCCTGCTTCAGCATTGAGCGGCTCGTGCAGGTCATCGAGAACCGCGATCTCATGCAGGCCCCGGTCCACGAACGCTTCCTTTGCGAGTTGATCGTCCGGGAGTCGACCCAAAGACATCCTTGAAAAGCTACCCGATCTGTCCACCCGAACCCCGGCAACAGCTTGTTGCCCCATCCCTCCCCACACCATGAAAAACTCCCTGTTTTATTGCCTTCTCCTGAGCCTGTCCGCCGCGACCGCCCTACAGGCTCAAGGCCCCGCTTCCACCAACTGGAAGGAGAATGCGGGATCGACCGCATGGGAGACCGCGACCAACTGGAATAACGGAGTCCCGCTGCAAAATTCGGCGGCTTACGTCGCTTTTAATCAGGCGGTCATCTCCTCTGCCGTAACCTCTATCAAGTCTCTTTACGTCGGCGGGGCATCGCTCTCCGAATTGACCATTGCTACCGGCGGAAGCCTGACGGTTACCGGCAGTTCGTTGGTGCGCATCAGCCAATCATCCACCAGCTCGCAGATCGGCCTTCTGACGATCGCAGGAGGAACCCTCAACGCCACCGGGCGCATCTACCTCGGGGTGAACAACGGCTCCAATGCGACGCTCGTCGTCAGCGACGGCGGAACCCTCAATACCACCGGCGTCGTCGGGCTTTCCAACCAGACCGGCGAAAATTCGAACCAGACCGCCACGCTCGTGATCGGCGGGTTGACCACCGCCGCCCAGGCGGGCTGGATCAATGCCACGCAAATTTCCGCAAGCGGAGCCGACAACACCAATACCCTCATCTTCAATCATACCAACGAGCGCTATACCTTGCTCAAAGGCGCTTCCAGTTCCGAAGCGCTCAATATAACGGGGGCTCTTCAGGTTCAACTCAAGGCGGGAACCACCGTCCTCACCGGCGCAAATACCTATGAACGAGGCACGCTGATCCAGAGCGGGGCCACCCTCCTGGCCAATACTGCGGACGCCGCTCAGAGCGCCACCGGCACCGGTACGGTGACGGTCAACGCAGGTGGCACCCTCGGCGGCATCGGCTACATCGGCGGAGCCGCCGCCATCTCCGGCACCCTCAAGCCCGGCGACGATGCTGATGGGGCGGCTTCGGCGTCGTACGAGGCGCTGAAATTCAAGGATCACCTGACGCTGCTGGGCAGCAGCACCTCGGAGTTTACGCTCAACGGCCTCTCCCGGGGGGACGGGTACAGCGCCGCCGACGTGACCGGCGATCTGGCGCTCGGCGGCACCCTGAAGATCGTCCTCGGTCCCGACATCGCCCTGGTGGAGGATGCCTCGTTCCAGCTCTTCAACGTCACCGGAGAGATCACCGGCAGCTATGCCTCCTTTGATCTGCCGGAAACCTGGCAGGGGCTTTCGCTGACATGGGACACGCAAAAACTCTCCACGCTCGGCACGCTTTCCGTTCACGTGCAGCCGATTCCCGAGCCGTCCCATTTCATCACCGCGCTCGGCTTCGGTGCGGCCTTTCTGCTCCTTCGCCGCCGGCGCGCCACGGCCTGAGCCTCCTCTCTCACCTCATTTTTTCTTGATCGTGCCTCTCCCTCCGACAGCCCGCTTCCGCCCGTCCCGGTCAGGCTTCACCCTGCTGGAGTTGAGCGTCGTGATCGCCATCCTCGCGTTTCTTATGGTGCTGCTCTTTTCCGTGGGCGGCACGCTGCGGGCGCAGTCGGAGACGAGCCGTTGCATTGCCAACCTGCGCAACATCGGCTCCATGCTCTTTGCCTATGCGGCCGAGCGCAACGGAATGCTACCCCCCGGGTTCAGCGGCGATGCCACCGACCACATCGTCCGCGACGCCAAGGGCAAAGTGGCCAAGGGGTGGCCCCGGCGGCTGGCGGCGGCAGGGTATGCGCTCGACGAGAGCGTCTTCCTTTGCCCTTCCTTTTTCCCCCGAAACACCAGCCAACTGCGCCGCCCTCCCTTCGAGGTCGACGCCTCCGAAGCCTACGGGATGCGCTCGTGGACCGTTCCCGACTCGCCCAGCTACAACACCGACGATCTTCAACCCCACAAGCCGCTCGCCGTGATAGAAAATCCGGCGGACTTCTTCCTCGTGGCCGACAGCTACTGGTCTGCGTCCAACTGGCGTTCGCAAGGTTACACCATTCATGCCGCCCGGCTGGGCACTCCGGCTTCCAACCGCATTCACCTGCGCCACAACGGCCGCGCCAACGCTCTCTTTGCCGACGGCCACATCGAAGCCAAGGAGGCCGAATATTTTCAAAACCTTCATCAGCCTGGCCGGCAGCCCCGCTACATCGGCGGAAAACGCGGCGGGATGTACGGCTTTACCGTGGAGGTCAATCCGCCCGCGCCCGTGCCTGCGGCGGAATAGTTACGACTAGCTACCTCCACCGGTCCCGATCACCGGCCTTCTCTTCCCCTTATGTCAAAAGTCAGCTCCAAACTTTTCCTTTCCACCCTGCTTCTCGGCATCGTCTCCCTGGGGCTCTCCTGCGCCTTTGCCAGGGAGGAGCCTTCCGAACGCCAGCGGCAGACCGATCGCACCTACGTCTTCTGCCGTGCGCAGTGGAAGTACGGCCTTCAGCGCAATGATTACCTCAATCGCTGGATCGACCGCCCCCTGTTTGTCGACCCCGCGCTCCGGGACACGGCAACGCCGAGGCCGATCCAGTATCCCGGCTTTGCCCGAACGCAGGAGATCGTCAAAGATTACCGTCTCGACGGCATGGGCCTCTATCCCGAGACCGCCGGGCGCGCCGTCATCTATGACTATGCAAAAGAGTACGGGCCGGAAAGCTTCCTGCTCCTGACCGAGCTGACGGCAAAGCCGCTCGAAGGCCGCTTTGACCGGAATGCCTCCATTGCAAAGGCCCTGGAGAGTGCCGCCTCCTTCCGCATCGGCGGCAGGGTGGTCGTCATCGTCGGCATTGCCGATACCCGGCCGATCGAATTCTGGGAAGGCATCGTCAAGGAACTCCGGGAAACCTTTGGCGACCGCATCGCCTTTCTGCCGGGGGTAATCCGTCCGCTAGGCATTCCTCTTTCGGAATGGCTGCCAAGGTTTGCCGCCGGGGAGATCAGCGACCAGGAACGGGAGCAGATCCGGGAATATTACCGCAAATGGGCGCGCCTGGGCGACGGGCTCTATTTCAGCACGCCAAGCTCCATCGCGGACGATCGCCGCCGTTTCGTCCCGGAGTTTTACCGCGATTTTGTCATCGCCAACATGAAAAGCGTTTTGGCCGAGCCGGAGTTCGCCGGAAAACTCTTCGGCCTGAGCGCCTATATCGGCCACGAGAACTGCACCCGCTTTGGCTATACGCGGAGTTGCGACGGCACCAAGACCTTGCGCAGTTCCCTTGAAACCGCCCTTGCCGCCGGGCCGGAGTTGATCAACATCCCCGAATGGGACGAACAGAACGAAAACACCAGCCTGCGCCCCACCCTCTACAACGGCACTTCCACGCTCCGCATCATGCGCTACTACATGAACCAACTGCGCGGAGAAGCCCAAAGCCCGCTGCCCGGCGACGACACCGCCATCCCCAACCTCGTTTTAAGCTACCGCAAGCTCCTCGTCCTCGGTGAAAAGCTGGAGATCGAACTGCTGAACATCCCCGACGGCAAAAAGGCGGGTAGCTATACGGCCAGAATCACGCTGGAAACGCCCGATGGCACGACGGTCTACACCTCTCCGGAACTGACCTTTGAGCGCACACGGCTCCACGACCACACCTTGTCGATCCCTTCCGAAACCTTGAGCAGCCACACCGCGCTCATGCCCCGCCTCGAAATCGTGCGCGAGGGCGAATCGCGGACGTTCTCCGACGGATTGCACTACATCGGCCTGCGGAGCACCTGGAACTGGGATTACAAATGGGTCAAGCAACCGCTTCGCGACCTGATGAAACCGACGCAGACCGCCTTCACCCTCTCCGAGCCGGATGCCGGTGGGCTGCGCACCGTTTCGGGCAGCATCGAAGTGGAGGAACCGCTTGCCTATCTGGAGGTGCTCGATGAAGGCAAGGTCGTCCACATGGCGGGCGGCGGGGAAAGCGACCCGTGGCAGGAAAACGGGGAACAGGTGGTCTTGAGCCTCCAGTGGCAGTCCCTGAAGCAGGGGAGCCGGCGAAAAGCGGTCGAAGGATCGATCCGGCTGGAAGGGGCAACCGGCAGGTGGCGGGTGCCCAACGAAGAGAGCCGCTACGCACCGCGCCTGACCGGCCAGAGGCTCGACCGGCTTCAGCCCAGCGTTTATTCCCAGCGCGTCCTGCTGGCGATCGACCGGCAGGAGGTGGGCAACGCCTCCCTTGTCATCGACTTTCCCGGCAGGAAGGAGACCCCGATCGCCGTCGCCGATCTCCTCAAGCATTCCATTTATGGAGTCCCCGGCCCCGACCGGTTCAATCTGGTGATCAGCCGCATGCTCCAGCCGTCGTGGATGCCGCAACATCTCAAAAAGAAAAAGAGCGCATTTCACGCCATTGTCCGGCCGGAACTCCCCTCCTCGGTCTACCAGATGCAGGCGGTCGGCGTCTCGGGCCGCATCTACCGCAGCAAACCGGTCGTGACCGGCGACCCGAAGGCGAAACAGGCCACGGCGGTCGTCTTTTCCGAAACCACCGGCGGCAGCCTTCCCGTGAAAGTCTCCGGGGACGCCCTCCCGGTCATCGACTACCGGTTCACCCCGCGGCATGGTTCCGTCCTCGTCGCCGATGCAGGCCGCCCGTTCTGGGCGATTCTGGGCGGTTACGTTTCGCAGGCGACCGACCGTGGCGGCGGCGAGAGCAACGACGGCTCGCCCTTCTTCTCCACGCGCCTCGACCTCCCGGAAGGCTCCCTCGAAGCCCCCCGGTGGACCCGGGACGAGCAGGGGCGCGACGTGCTTTGTTTCGATGGTCAGGGCAACTACATCGTCCTCCCGCAGGGGGTGATTCCCCGGCGCGCCGGGTACACGATCACCATGGAACTCAAACCCGAAACGGTCGACCGGCGGCAGGTTCTCTTCCGCAACGCCTCGCACTACCCGGGGTCGCTCTCCATCTACGTCGACAACGGCCACCTCAAGGCCGATTTCCTGAACGAAAAAGGGGTCTCTACTCAAGGGGCCGACTCCTTCGCCACCCTCCCCGCCGGGGAATGGTCGACGGTGGTGATCCGTTACGACCAGGAAACGTTGCACATCGCCGTCAACGGGGAGGAAGGCCAGCCGATCGCCATCAAAGGCCCCGGCATCTACGACACCACCAGCGCCGTGGGCGGCTTTCGGGGCGACTGGTTCGAAGGCGATCTGCGGCGGTTGCGCGTCGATCACCACGCCCCCGCTGCCGACGCCCTGTAAGCGCCCCGGTCTCCCGTGGGAGGACGATGAATTTAACGAAAGCCGCTTTGCAGGCTTGCAGTCCCTCATCGCCGCACGGCATACCTTGGAGCCTATGACTGCGCCTGCCTTGACCGCCATCGGGATCGACTTCGGGGGAACCTCCGTGAAATTTGCCATTGTCCGCGGCCCGGCCATCGTGGACCGGGGGACCAGCCTCGAAACCCAGGGGTTTGCCTCCTCCGACGCGATCCTCGAAGCGATGGCACAGGAGATCGCCCGCCTGCGGGAACGCCACCCGGAAGTCGCGGCGATCGGCGTCGGCCTCCCCGGGATGGTCGATGCCGAGGGCGGGATCGTCCACGAGCTTTCCAACGTCCCCGGCTGGTGCGACGTGGCGCTGCGTTCCGTGCTGGCCGCAAAAACGGGCCTTCCCGTCGCCATCGAAAACGACGCCAAGGCGATGACCTACGCCGAATGGCGCTTCGGCGCGGCTCAGGACTACCCGAACGTCATCTGCGTCACCCTCGGCACCGGGGTGGGGGGCGGGTTGATCCTCGGGGGCCGACTCTACCGCGGCAGCGCCAACGGCGCGGGCGAGATCGGCCAGACCTCCATCGACCACCGGGGCGTCCCCGCCGTCTACGGCAACCTCGGCGCGGTCGAAAAATATGTCGGCAACCGCGAAATCGCCGAACTGGCCCGGCAACGCTACCGCGAAGCCGGGGTTGAACCGGACGCTCAAGCGTGTACGCCGAAAGCCCTCTCCCAGGCCGCCGACGGCGGGGACCCGGTCGCCGCCGCCCTCTGGACCGAGGTCGGCACCCTTCTCGGAGCCGCGTTGACCAACGTCGTCTGGCTGCTCAACCCGGACTGCATCGTCCTCGGCGGCGGGGTCGCCAAGGCGGGGGAACGCCTGTTCAAGCCGATCCGCGACACCATCGCCGCGCGCACCATGGAGAGCTACCACCAGCGTCTCGCCATCGTCCCGGCCGCGCTCGGGAGCGACGCCGGCGTCATCGGAGCCGCCGCCCTCGGGGCCGAAGCCGCCGAGGCATCCCTCCAGGAGAGCAAGAACCGCTGACGCGGCGCAAGAACCGGAAAGCCGCCGGGGGCCGACGCGCGCTAGATTTCACCGCATGTCTGCACCCATCTCTCCCGCTGCGGCTCCTTCCGGAAACACCCTTGAAGCGCCGAACTCCGTCGGAAACGAAACCCTCGCCCTCCATGGCGGCCCCATGGCGGTCACCTTCTCCGGCCATGTGAGCGCCGGGCTCGGGCCGGAGGAAATCGGCGACGAAGAGATTGCCGCCGTCACCGCCGTTCTCAAGAGCAAAAACCTCTTCCGTTTCTTCAAAAGCCGCGAGGAATCGTACGTGGCACGGCTGGAAGACCTCTTCGCCGAAAAAGCAGGGGCCGCGCACGTGCTGGCGGTCAACAGCGGGACTTCCGCGCTGATCTCCGGCCTGGTCGGGATCGGCGTCAGCCAGGGCGACGAAGTCCTCGTCCCCGCCTATACCTATATCGCTACCGCCGCCGCCGTGCTCGCGCTCGGCGCTTTCCCCGTGGTGGTGGAGATCGACGGATCGCTGACCATGGACCCCGTGGACGCGGAAAGGAAGATCACCCCGCGCACCAAAGCCATTGTCCCGGTCCATATGCGCGGCGTCCCATGCAACATGGAGGCGATCGTCGACCTCGCCCGGCGCAGGAGGCTCAAAGTGCTTGAAGATTGCGCGCAGGCCAACGGCGGTTCCTATCGCGGCACCGCCCTCGGGCTCCTCGGCGATGCCGGAGCCTACAGCTTCCAGCATTTCAAGATCATCACCTCGGGAGAAGGCGGCCTGCTGGTGACCAACCGGAAGGAAATCCATGATCGCGCCGCCATCTACCACGATTCTGCCTATACTTTCTGGATGGAGAAGAACATCGAGGGCGAACTGAGCGATCCCGAAGAGATCGCCCGCTGGAAGCAGGCCTGTTTCCTGGGTGAAAACTACCGCCAGTCGGAAGTGCATGGCGCGATCGGCTACGAACAGCTCAAAAAGCGCGACGCAATCCTCGCCCGCACCCGCGCCATCAAAAAGAAGCTGCGGGCCGCCTGCGAAGCCCTGCCCGGCATCACGCCGGAAGCGACCCACGACGCGGAGGGAGACTGCGGCATCTCGCTCGCGCTCTTTACCGAAAGCGAAGAGAGGACCAAGGAGGTCGCCACCATCCTGAAAGCCGAAGGCATCCGGTGCGGCACCCGCTTTTCGCGTCACGTCCCGGACCGGCACCTCTTCTATCACTGGGACTATATCATGGAAAAGCGCACCCTCCATCGCAACGGCTTCCCGTGGACCGGCGGCGCACGCCCCTGCCAGATGGAATACAGCAAAGAGATGTGTCCCCAAACGCTCGATTGGATGAGCCGCGGCATTTTCTTTTCCATCGGCCATCTGATGAGTGATCGCTACCTTGACGAAGTCTGCCGGGGGATTGAAAAGGTAGGCAAGGCCCTTTCCTGAACCGGATTCACCCATCCCTCCATCATGATGAACACACCGCTCCCGACCGTCTGGACCAACGACGACATCAGCACCGGCAACGCCCCGCAACTGCTCCGTCAACTGGAGTTGATCGACCGCTTCGACATCCCGGGCGTTTTCTTTGTCATCCCTGAGAATGCGAAGGGACCGATCGACCGCGACCGCGAACTGCTCCGCGTCATCGAAGCCGCCCGGGAAAAAGGGCACGAGTTCTATCAGCACGGCTACCGGCATTTTGCCTTCGAATGCGGCATCCCGTGCCTGCCGATGTTCGAGCTCGACCCCCGGGCCGCCCGGCGTTACGACGCCGACCGCGAAGGGGTCGAGGCCTACCACACGCTCGAAGCGCTGGTCGCCATGCTCGAAAACGGCCAGCGGATCTGGCGTCGCGCCTTTGGCGAAAACTCCCCCGGGTTCCGGCCCGGCTGGGGGTCGTACTGCGGCAATCTCTACAAGGCGTTGACGATGCTTGGCTATTCATGGGTCTCTTCACGCCTTCCCTCCATGACCACCTACCTCAAAAGGGTGGGGGAACCGATTGAGTTCTTCGAAGGGGTCAGAACGGAACCGCATCGTCTCAGCGCGGGCATCTGGGAATTCCCCATCGGCGCGGAAGTCGCCTGGAAGGTGCCCAACCAGCAGGAGTTCATCGACGGCATGGTCGCCCTCGGCGTCGCCCACCAGCGTCTCCTTGCCGGGCGCGGCCACCCTTCCCTGCTGATCAGCCATCACCACGGCCTTTCCCACCCGGGAGAAGACGACGGCCTGCCGCCGCTGGAGGGCGGCACCGGCTACGCCATCCATGAAAAACTCCTCCCGCTGCTGCGGGAAGAAGGGCTTGCCCGTTTCATCACCATGAGCGAACTGACCGCTCCCTACCTTTGCTCCCATGAAACCGATTAAGCAATCCGTCTCGCTGCCGATGTTCCGGAAGCGGGAACCCGACCAGAAGGCGCTGATCCATCTGGTTCGCGAACTCGGCTTCGATGGCATCGAACTATGGGGCCGGAAACCTGATTTCGAAGCCATCGCAGGGGCCGCCCGGGAGGCGGGCCTTGAAATCTGCGCCATGGTCGCCACATCGACCCCGCTCAACGATCCGGCCTTGCACGAAAAGGCGCAGCAGGAGATCGACCTCGCCATCCGCCTCGCCGCAGACCATGGCGTGGCAAATTTGATCTGCTTCAGTGGTCCACGGCGCGAAGGGGCGGGGGACCCGGAGGGAGTCGAAGCCATTGCCACCGCCTTCCGGCGCGTCGCACCGCTGGCGGAGGAGCGGGGGGTGACCCTGCTGCTGGAACTGCTCAACAGCAAGGTGGACCACCCCGGCTATCAGGCCGATCACACCCCCTTCGGGGTCGCCGTCTGCCAGCGGGTCGCCAGCCCCCGCGTCCGCCTGCTCTACGATATCTACCACATGCAGATCATGGAAGGCGACCTGATCCGCACCCTCACCGAAAACCTTCCCTATATCGGGCATTTCCACACCGCAGGCAACCCGGGACGCCACGAACCCGACGCTTCCCAGGAGATCAACTACCGGGCGATTGCCGCCGCCCTGCACACGCTTGACTATGATGGCTATGTCGGCCACGAGTTCAGCCCTTGCGGCGATTTTCGCACCGCCTTGCGTGAAGCCAAGGCCATCTTTGATCGTGAGCTTTGATTTTTTCCGGCGGGAAGGGTAAAGATCGATCCCGCCTCCCTGAATCCCCCCGCATGGTTTCGAAACAACATGGCCTGACCCGTCAGGAATGGGAAACCGCCCTCGCCGCGCTGCGCTGGGGCGCGGCCCCGGTCGTGAAAGCGCCGCCTGCCGATTATCTCGACTGGCTGCGGGAGAACGCCCATTGCCACGACTACCCGGAAATCCTCGTCTGCCTCTCGGGCTCCCATTTCTACGGTATCGACGGAGTGGCACACCGGCTTGCCCCGGGCAGCGTCGTCCTGTTCCCCAACCGGCAGATGCACGATCAAACCTACGACGATCACCACCAGGCATGCGTCGATTTCTGGCTCCACTTCCTGCCCCACGGAAGGGTCACCATGAACTTCATCTTCCATACCCCCGGTTCAAAGTACGTTTCCCACTCCATATCAGGTCTCGCACCCCTTTTCGCGGATGACCTTAAGAAAGCCGCCACGTTATTGCATGGCGATCGCAACCTCTCGACAGCGAATCCGAAGCGGGAGCACTTTATCCTCTACCTGCTCCACGAAATCTTCGAAACGCTGATGGAGAAGGATCTCAACCAGCCTCCCGACGATGAGCTTTCATTGATCGAAGAAATCAAACGCTATGCCTGCGAACACCTCACCGACCGCCTCTCCCTGACCGACCTCGCCAAGGCCGCCGGGTACAGCCCGTTTCATTTTCACCGCATCTTTGTCGAAGCCGAAGGGATCACGCCCCGCCTCTACGTCGAAGGGCGACGGCTCAAGCGCGCCTGCGAACTTCTCCGCAACGGCCACTCCATGACCTCCGCCGCCCTTGAGGCCGGTTTTTCCTCGTCCTCCCAGTTCTGCCGCGTCTTCAGGAAGCGCTTCGAGCTTTCCCCCACCGAATGGCTCCAGACCGGCAACTCGCCGCCCTAAACCCACCGCAACGGCAACCCCGCCGCCGCGCCTTCCACCGGCTCCAGCCGCCCGTGCTTGATCAGCAGACGGTAAAACTCCGCCAGCCCCGCCTTCTCACGTGCCCCAAGTCCATAACGGATATGCCGGGTCAGGTAACGACGTGTAAAAGCGGGATCGCCCGGCTCTTCGGCGACATAACGCTCCACCTCCCGTTGCCCGATCTCCGCCATCGCGCGAAAGGCGTCGCCATACCGCTCCGGATCGGGCAACTCCGGGCGCAGCAGCCAGACGGCAAAGACAAACGGCAACCCCGTCCGCCGTTTCCATGTTTCGCCGAAATCGAGGTATTCATACGCCGCCCCGTGCACTTGACGAAACGCATTCGCCTGGTTGCCGATCAAAAGCCGCCCCTCCGCCTGCGCGGCCTCCTCGTCGCCGGTGACATAGACCGGCTCCTTCTCCTCCCATTCCGCAAAGAGAACCCGGCAAAGATTGACCGAAGTGAGCGAAGCCGGGTCGAGCGCCAGCCGCCGGATTGCCCCGACCGGCCCCCGGTGCGCCACAAAAACACTCCAGACCGGCCCGTCCGCCGCGATCGCCACCCCGTCCACCGCCAGAAACCGGGGGGAACGCAACCCTTCGTAGACCGGCACCAGCGCGGCATCCAGCTCCCCCCGCACCAGCGCTTCGGCCAACACCGAGGGGTGCTCCAGCCGCACCGGTCCCTCATAAGGGCCGATCAACGGACGCGCGTTCAGGTACCGGACGCACCCGATCCGAAGCTCCCGCAACGCTCCCAGCGGGTCGGCCCCCCCCTTGTGCGGCAGACTCATGCCAGCGCTCCGGATTCCGAAAAAGCGGGGGCCATTTCCGCGCCGATCCGCCCATAGTAGGAGTCGCGCTGCATCGGCACCCGGCCCGCCTCGCGGATGGCGTCTTCAAGCGCCGCCACCGCCTGCTCCTGCGGCGTGTTGGCTCCCGCCATGTGAAAAATCTTCTCTTCCCGGATCGTCCCGTGCAGATCGTCCACCCCGTAGTTGAGCGCGATCTGCGCCAGCGGCAGCCCGAGGCTGATCCAGTACGCCGTGATATGGTCGAAATTATCGAGGTAAATGCGCGAGATCGCCAGGTTGCGCAGTTCCTCGAAGCCGGTCGCCGGTTTGATGTGCGCCATCTCCGTCGTCTCCGGCACAAACGCGTACGGCACAAAGCCGGTGAACCCGCCCGTCTCGTCCTGCAACGCGCGCAGCCGCCGCAGGTGGTCGATCCGGTGGTCGATCGTCTCGATATGGCCGTAGAGCATCGTGCTCGTCGAGCGCCCTCCCATCCGGTGCCAGGTGCGGTGTACCTCCAGCCATTCGTCGCCGCTTTCCTTGCCCCGGCAGATTTTGTCGCGCACCCCTTCGTCGAAAATTTCCGCCCCGCCGCCGGTCAACGAACCGAGGCCCGCCTCCCGCAACCGCGCGAGGGTCTCCTCGATCGGCAGCTTGAAGACCCGCTCGGCCAGGTGGCGGATCTCGATCGCCGTAAACGACTTGATGTGCAGCTTCGGGTCAAGTGACCGCAGCGAACTCAGCACTTCCAGGTACCACTCTTTTTTGAGCGAGGGGTGGAGCCCCCCCACCATGTGGATCTCGGTGATCCCGCGCTCCAGTTCCTCCCGCACCGCCTCGACAATCTCCGGGATCGCCATCTCGAACGCATGCGGGTCCCGCTTGCGCGCGCTGAACGCGCAAAACTGGCACGAGAGGATGCAGACGTTGGAGTAGTTGATGTACCGGTTGAGGATGTAGGTGGCGACGTTGCCGTTCTTGCGCTCCCGTACCAGATTGGCGATCGCGCCGATCTGGTTGATCTCCTTCGAAGCGTAGAGGAGCCGGGCGTCGTCGTCGTCGATCCGCCCGCCTGCGGCGACCTTGTCGTAGATCGGCAGGAGGGATGGGGACATCAGAGTGCGTTTCATGGGCTTGGCTTCCATGTTACACACGGGCGGCGGGATGCGCCAATCTTGTTTTGAGCGCCCGACTGACGCCGCACCGGCGCACCGCCCGTCCGCTTGTAAAATTTTGATCGCCGCCCCTCCGTTCCGGTGCTTAGTTAAGAGGCCGTGAAAAAAGTCCTTCAAAGGCCATGGAGCACCTCTTTTTGCCTCTAACTGCATTCCTTCTCCTTTCTGTATTCCCTGAATACAGGCGGTCGGCAGAATTCCGTTATAGGCTAAAAATAGGGGCTCCGAGGCCATTAAAATCATTTTTTCACAGCCTCTAAGAACCGGGTTGTTGACCAGCCCGCCCGGGTCGGTTCCTTTATCCTCTATGGCTCCGTTTTCCTTTTTCTCACTCGGAAAACAGGGAGGCGTTGTCGCGTTGCGGGCGGCGCTCCTGATCGCGAGCTACCTGGCGGCGGGTCGGGTCGGCCTCCTGCTTGCCCCGGAGGAACTGATGATCAGCCTGATCTGGCTGCCGGCCGGGATCGCCACCGCCGCCCTCTACCGCTGGGGGTATCGGTACACCCCGTTTGTCTTCATCGCGGCGGCATTGTTGCAGGAGTTTTCGTTCCGTGTGAAATGGCCGCTGGCGGGCATTATCGTCACCGGCCAGACCCTCGGCCCGCTCGCGGCGGCCTGGCTCCTGCGCCTCAACGGGTTTCACGCCTCGTTCGACCGGCGGCGCGACATCTTCATCTTCTGTTTCTTCTCCGCGGTCGGCCTGCTCATCCCGTGTACCACCGGGACCACCCTCCTTTGCCTGATCGGCGAAGCTCCCTGGGACGGCTACGGCCTGGCGTGGCTCCACTGGTGGCTTGGAGACTGGATGGGGGTATTGACCGTCGGCCCCTTGCTGATCTCCATCTCCGCCGCAAGCTGGAAGGAGATCGCCGAGCGCCGCCTCGAGTGCGTCGCCTGGCTCGGCCTTTCTGTTTTCCTGATCGGGATGATCTTCTTCTTCCCCGGTCGCCCCGGCATCACCATGCTCCCGTTGATCTTCGTCCCGCTGGTTCTGACCGTCTGGGCGGCGATGCGCCTGGGGATCACCGGCACCTCGCTCGGCGTCCTGCTGCTCGCCGTCTTTGCCGCGTACGGTACCGCCGTCGGCCGCGGCCCCTTTTACCAGCCGGAACTGCACGCCGGCATCCTCTTTCTCTGGGCGTACCTCATTGCCGCCACCACCTTCAACCTGATGGTCACCGGCATCGAGATCGGCCGCAGCCTGGTCGAAGAGCGGCTGGTCGCCTCCGCCAACGAACTCAAGGAACTCAACACCGCCCTTTCCCAGGCGGCGGAACAGGCGGAGGAACTCAACGCCCGGGCCGAAGCGAGCAACCGGGCCAAGAGCCTCTTTCTGGCCAACGTCAGCCACGAGATCCGCACCCCGCTCAACGGCATCCTTTCGCTCGGCAGCTTCCTTGCCGAAGGCCCGCTCACCCGCGATCAGCAACAGCACGTCGCCAACCTGCGCGACTGCGGCGAAAGCCTGCTGCGGTTCATCAACGACATCCTCGACTTTTCCCGGATGGAAGCCGGCAAGCTCAAGATCGAAAACGTTGCCTTCAACCTCGGCAAGGTGCTCGAACAGTCGACCCAGTGGCTCACCGTCGAAGCCGGCCGAAAAGGGGTCGAGCTTTGCTGCGAAGTCGCACCCGGCATTCCCGCGCTCCTGCGTGGCGACCCCGGCCGCCTGCGGCAGATCCTGGTCAACCTCGTCCACAACGCCGTGAAATTCACCTCGCAGGGGCGGATCATTGTCCGCGTGGAGATGGACGGGCAGGAAGGGGAGTGCGTCCGGCTCCGCTTCACCGTGCGCGATACCGGTTCGGGCATTGCGAGCCAATGGATCGACCGCCTTTTCGCCCCCTACGAACGGTTCGACGCCTACCCGTACAGCGGCTCGGGCCTCGGGCTGGCGATCTCGCGCGAACTGACCGAACTGATGGGAGGGGCGATCGGCGTCAAGGAAGAGCCGGGGGAGGGGGCCACCTTCTGGTTTACGGTGACCCTTGCCGTCGCGGAGATGAAGGAAACCTCCCCCGCATCGGAAACCCCGGCTCCAGACGCCTCCGACGGAGCGACCGCCCCGGTCTGCCTCCTGCTGGTGGAGGACAACCGGGTCAATCAGGTGATCGGCCGCATCCTGCTCCGCAAACAGGGGTATGAAGCGACCGTCGTCTCCAACGGGATCGAAGCCCTCGAAGCCCTCCGGAGCGAAAGCTACGCCTTGATCCTCATGGATTGCCAGATGCCCGAAATGGACGGCTTCGAAACCAGCCGCTTCATCCGTTCCGGGGAGAACGTCTTCTGCCCGCGCGACATCCCGATCATCGCCATGACCGCCGGGGTCCACCCCGACACCCAGCAGCGTTGCCTGGAGGCGGGCATGAACGACTGCCTGACCAAACCGATCCGCGAAACCGAACTCGCCGCCGCGCTGGAGCGGTGGCTGCCGCCCTCATCCGTATGACGATGCGCCCCCTGCTGCGGGGGCCTTGCACAACCGGCTCCTTTCGTTTATCTTCCTTGAAAATTTATGTCCAGAGCCTTGCAAGACATTACCTACGACGCATTGGAGTTGTCTCGCACGCAACGCCTTGCGCTTGCGAAGTTTCTTCTCAGTCTTGATGCGGAGGAAACAGTTGGCGATGTGGACGCCGCCTGGGATGACGAGATTCGCGCCCGATTGAAGGCTTATGACGAAGGTCGTGTGGAAGCAGTCCCTTATGATACTGTCCGTCAGAGCATGATCCGCCGGTTTGCGTCGTGAAGGTCGTCATTCTGCCGCAGGCAGCCGCTGAGTTAAAGGATGCCGTGGAATACTACGAAGCGGAACAGTCGGGGCTGGGCGAACGTCTTTGGGTGGAGTTTGATCAGCATTTGGGTTGGATCGCAGGAAATGCCACTTTGCCGCGTTTACGCTCCGGCGCCTATCGAAGGGTGAATTTTAAGATATTCCCTTACTATGTCGCTTATGCCCTTCGCGAAGATCACATCGTGGTTCTGGCGGTCTCACACGCAGCGCGTGCTCCAGAGCACTGGATCAAGCGAGGTTAGGATTTTCGGCGACATCGGGGTAGAGCATTGTTTGAGTCCCGTCTTTGAGAAATGGAAGAGCGGCGCGGCGGCTGGCGACCATGGCGGCAATTTCCTTGCCCGCTGGCCTTTCTTATGCTTTGTTGAACGGAAGCCTCTGGAGCTTTTTCCCAGGGATTTTCCACGACGACACCCCCGATTTTCTTTTTTTTATGACCGACCTCCCCGCCCGTAACAGGAGCCTTGTTTTTTTGACCGCCGCCGCATCCCGGGGCGGGGTAGGGCGAGCGGCCTGCCGCCAGCGCGGGTTCACCCTGCTTGAACTTCTGACCGTGATCGCCATCATCGTCGTGCTCGCCGGTCTGATTCTGGGAGGCATGGGGTACGCCCAACAGAAATCCGCCTCCGCGCGCGCGACGGGAGAAATCGCGGCGCTTTCCAACCTGCTGGAAGCGTTCAAGGCGGATTTCGGCGATTATCCGCAATCCAGCCAGTCCACCACCGCCAAGGCGGGCAATGGCGGAGCGGCGGTTCTCGCTTACTACCTTTTCGGCAAACAGGCCGCTTCCGACGCGGATGAAGGCAGCGCCATCGTCAAGTGGGCCAAGAAGAATTCATGGCCCGAAAGCGGATTGAGCGAATCTGCGCAGACGGAACCGGTGCCCGATCCCGAGGGAGGGGCGAATATTTCGTCGCGCTATCTCATTGATCCTTTCGGCAATCCCTACGGATACAGCACGAATAAAACCAACAACCCCACCTTTGATCTCTGGTCCGGTGCGGGTACGACAGCGGCAACGGCGGACGATCAACGCCGCTGGATCACCAACTGGTAAATCCGGGGCGCGTTTAAGCTTCCTTTCGCGGACGTCTCTCGTCCGTCACCGCTTCGTTCAACCGGTGCGGGCTGATTTCCAAAGGATGCCAATGGCATCCCAGCGGGGCAGCCGGGGGTAAGCGCGGGAGCGCGCCACCCCCGGAATCACCGGCGAAAGAGAAAATCGACCCTGGAAGGGTCGCAGAGAACGAGGTGCCGGGTTCTCTGCAACCGTCGGGGCCATTGGCGCTCCCACCCGATCGATTCCGAAGTGGTCGCCAGCGCTTGCCCCCCCGGCTGCCTTGCTTGAAATCCTTCCAGGATTCCTGCATCCCCGTGCCAAAAGGTGGCCGACCGAAAATACCCCGATGAAACTCCCCGAAAAGCTCCGCCATTTTTTCGTTGACGAGATATTGCAATATGCATAATGTAATCTGCAAATGACCGCCGAACCCTCTTCATCCCCGATCGCCCGTCGCCCGCTTTACCGTCAGGTCATGGAGCAGATCACGGCGCTGGCCCGCCAGAAGCAGCCGGGGGAACTCCTCGGCAAGGAGGCGGAGTTTGTGAAGCGGTTCGGCGTCTCCCTGGTGACGGTGCGCCAGGCGCTGGGGCATCTGGAGCGCGACGGCGTGGTGGAGCGCCAGCACGGGCTTGGAACCTTCGTCCCGGAAAAGCCGCTTCCCCGTCGCCACATCGGCATCCTGCACGAGGCGGACCCGACGCACCCCGATCTTTCGCCCCACTTTCCCAAACTGGCGCAGGAAATCCGCCTCGCTCTGACGGGCCTGGGCCTTCCGAGCAGGGCCTACTACGGTTTTGCCCAGCCCTACACCCCCTTCGCCGCACCGTTGACCTGCGAAGATATTCTGACCGACCTGCGCCTCGACCGTCTCAGCGGCCTCATCGTCCTTCGCAATACCTCCCGCTCTGTCTGGGAGGGGATCAAGCAGATCAACGGCCTGCCGCTGCTCGACGGCAAGCTCCGGTGGGACGAAGGGTGGTCCTCCAAGACCCGCTTCATCCGGCAGGCGCTCAAACACTTCAAGGCGCGGGGCCGCCGCCGCCTCGCCGTCCTGGCGTGGGAAAATCCCGAACTTCTCTTCAAGCCTTTCTATACGGAACTCTGCATGCTCGCGGAGGAAGCCGGGATCGAAATCGACGACCGTCTTCTCGACCTGACGGCGGAGGTCGGTCCGGTCGGGATGGGGTGGGAGCGTTTTCGTGATCTCTGGCGGGGCACCCCCAACAAGCCCGACAGCCTGATCGTCCTCGACGACATGCTCTTTGGCGACTGCCAGAAGGCGATCCTCGACCTGAAGATCGCCGTGCCGCAGCAGCTCGACATCGTGGTCTCCTCTTCGGACGCCGTCCGCCTCACCCCCCTCTTCCCGATCACCGTCTCCCAGACGAGCACCCGCCGGGTTGCCGAAAAGTATGCTTTAAAGATGCAAGCTATGTTAAACGGTGTTAAACTCGCCGTTAAATCATCGACAGCAAAACTGATCGAGCTTGGCAGCGAGTCTGCCCCGACCCCCGAACGTTCCTCGAAGCCGCTGTCGATGGCGTAACACCCACCCTCGCCAACCCCTCCGCCCGATCCGACGGCCCCGCGTCGTTTTGAACCCTTTGCCCGCACCCTGATGGCAGAGGCGGACGATCCTTCGTGCCGTCTTTGCCGCCAGGCCCCCGTGACCCCTTATGAAAACCATCGCCACCTCCCTCTGCTCCGCCGCCTTGTCGATCGCGCTGGCCGCTTCGGCAACCGTCGCTTCCGCCCAAACCTACGACGGTTCTCCCTATACCGCCTGGGCCAATGATTATTCCGGCTCGGAACCGCATACGCTGGTTCTGTGGAAGTTTAATACTGCCGCTCCGAAGGCCGACTCCTCCGAAAACGGGCGCGACGTCCTCATCAACAACAGCACCGGCAGCAGCGGTTTCTCCAACGCCTCCGTCGGGGTTCCCGGTGGCAGGTTCGGCGAGGGGATGTTCATCTCCACCCGGAGTACGACCGACGCCAGCTCGCTCGACGTCTCTTCCAGCGTCAGCCTTTTTCCCTCCTCGGCCCTGTCGCTGGAGTTCTGGTTCAAGCCGATCGAGGACGGAGTGGCGGGCGGGAGCCTCTCCTACTTCGTCGACAAGAAGTACGACAGCAATACCGGCGTGCAACTGGTCCTCAATAACCAGGGCACGGGTAACGGAGGCTCGCTGCAATTCATCGTCGCCAACGGTGCGCAATCCAGCGCCGTGTTCAGTGTGCGCACCAGCGGGCTCGAGTGGAAAACCGGCGAGTGGTATCACGTCGCCGCCACGTTTGAAGTCAATTCCGAGGGCGATACGCTCCTGAAGATCTTCCGCAATGGCGAGATGCTGGCATCCGACTCAAGGGCGGGATTTGGCCCGATCGTCAACAAGGCCAACAGCCGGTGGCGTCTCGGCAACCGGCTGGGGAGCGGCTACGGAGCGGCGCTTGGCTACTACGACAACTTCCGCATCTCCGACGTTGCCTACCAATACGCCGCCATCCCCGAACCTTCCGTCGCCGCCATCGCCGCCCTGGGCGGTCTCGGCCTTCTTCTGGCTTCCCGTCGCCGTCGTTCCGCTACCCTTCGCTCATGAAATCGCTACCCCGTTTCCTTCAATTCCTGACCGCTGCGGCGCTGGGAACCACCACGCTCCTTCACGCGCAGCTCGGCCCCTCGCCGGACGCCTTTTTCAAACCGGCTCCGACCGCTCCGGAGAATCTTCCCGCCGACAAAGTCTACCCCGTCGGCAGGCAGTTCCCTTTCAGCTTCTTTTCGCTGGGAGGGGGCGTCGGCGCGGACCAACACGCCGCCCTGCCCGAAGAGGAAGTCCGGCAACAGTTCGAACGCTATAAAAAGGTGGGGCTGAAACTTTTCGGCCCGCAATATGAAATGAACGGGCGCGCTCTGGAGGATGCCAGGGCGCACGGGTTGCAGGTCATCTATACCGTCACCTACGGGGAACCGCGTTTCTTTCACCAGAAACCGGCGGTGCCGCTCGATGAAAAGGATGTCACCCGCTCCATCACCGAACAGGTCAAGGCCGTCGCCGACAACGAGTCGATCGCCATCTGGTATCTGCAACCCGAGGAACTGCGCCCATGGCGCAAGGACGAAATGACCTTCCTCGAAGTCGCTTCCAAGGCGATTCGCGAAGCCGACCCCCGGAAGCGCCCGATCTGGATCTACGACCCCGCCCACGCCAGCGCCGGCCGGCTCAAGTCGATCGCACCGTGGGTCGACTACCTCGGCAAGGGGATGTATACCAACTATGCTTCCATGCAGGAAAACCGCATTTGGGTCCGCTGGAGCATGGAACAGGAGGTGGAAGCGATCCGCCTTGCCGACGCGAAGGCCGTCCCGCTGGCCGTTCCGGAAATGTACCACGACAGCCGCCGTCCGCCGCTGACCGACGAGGCGATCGCGAAGATCCCCGCCTGGGTCCGGCACGATACCTACCTCTCCGTGGCGACCGGGGCCAAGGGGGTCGTCATCTTTTCGCTGCGCCAGCGCCCGAGCCTCCCGCCCAAGGCATGGGAAGCCTATTACGAAGCCTATACCCGGGCCGCCCGCGAACTGCTCGGGCCGTTCGGGCAGGCAGTGCTCTTTGGCGAAAAGCGGGGTGACATCGTCATCGACCACGTGAGTGGACCGCAGGAACTGGAGCTGGTTTTCCCGAGCGGCGGCCTCAAGGAGCCGGTCCGCTACCCTTCGGTCACTTCGCTTGACCTCGCCTACGGCAACGAACGCTACCTTCTGCTCGTCAACTCCGCCAATGAACCGGTGGAAGTCGCCGTCGGCGGGCTTCCCTACGCTTCGGCGCAGGCCCGGGAGCTTTTTGACGACGACAAGCCCGCCTTCGCCGTCGGGGAAGGGGAGTTTCCCGTTGAACTCGCGCCGCTGGAAGTGCGCGCCTACCATTTTACCCGGCAATGAGCCTTTCCCGCCGCCTGAAACCGTTCCTGGCGCTCGCCGTCGTGGCAGCGCTTTCGGTCGCCGCCTTTTGCGCGTTCGCCACTTCGGAGAAGGTCGTCTTCCCGATCGGCGGCTATAGCGGCGACCCCGCGCGCGACCAGGCCGCCGGTTTCACCGTTGCGGGCCCGACCTACGGCGACAAGGAGGAACTGCTCGCAGCATGTGAAGCGATCGGGATGCCGCTCATCTATAATATAGGGATGCCGATCGACTTCCTCGGCAGATCAGGCGAACCGGTCGCGGAGGTCGATTTCGATGAAGTGCGCCGCGAGATCCGCAGGCAGGTGGAAGCCGTCGCCGATCGCGAGGTCATCACCACCTGGTATCTTACCCCCGAGGAACTGCGCAACTGGAAGCCGCTCGAAATGGAATACCTCCAGGTCGCCGCCGAAACCATCCGCTCCGCCGATCCGCGCCAACGCCCCGTCTGGATGTACGAACCGGGCCACCGCACGCACGGGGCGCTCGCCAAAACCGCCCCTTTTCAGGACATCCTCGGCAAGGGGGTCTACACCAACTACGCCGGCCGCCGCACCGAACGGACCTGGGTCGCCTGGACGCTCGACCAGCAGGCCCGGGCGATCGCGGAAGCCAACCCCACCGCCATCCCGTACGGCATCCTGGAGATGTTCAAGCGCTCGAACGAAACCTGGGACCCCGAAACCGTCGCCCGCTGGGTGCGGCACGACGCCTACGCCTCGCTGGTGAGCGGCGTGAAAGGGATCGTCATCTTTTCCTTTGGCCGCCGCCCCGGCTTCTACCCCGGTTCGACCGAGTGGGATGCCTATTACCACGCCTGGTCGGCCGTGGCGGGGGAACTCAACGGTTCCCGGCAGCTCGGGGCCGTCTTTCTCAAAGGGCAACCGGTCGACCCGCCCGCCTTTGAAGTGGTCGAAGGCAGCGCCATGACGCTTCTTTCCGGGCGCAAAGGTTCGCCGACCGAGACGGTCGAAGTCCCCTCCTTTACCACCACCGCCTTTCGCTGGAAGGGGAAAACCTGGTGGTTCGTCGTCAATTCTTCCGAAGATCCTCTCGCCTTCAAGCTCCCGGCCTCCGGACCGGACTGGAAGCCGTTGCTCGAAGGTCAACCCGACATCAGGCAAGGCATGCTGCAACTGCCCCCGCTCGCCGTGGGGGCCTGGAGTTCCCGATGATTTCTCCCCCTCTCTCCCCAACCCGCAGCCGGCAAGGGCTGACCTTGACCGAAGTGCTCATCAGCATCGTCATCATCACCTTTCTGGGCGTGCTCCTCTTCCCCGTCATGCGGGGCGCTTATGAAAGTTCGCGGCAGGCCGCCTGCGTCAGCCAGTTGCGGCAGATTTCGCCGATCTTCCACAGCTATGCCGCCGAACACAACGGCCGGGTCCGCTTCATGCGCGACGGCGGGGGTCCGATGTGGTACACCGAACTCCGCAACCACGCCAACCTCACCGAACAAGCCGCCAAGAAAACCTTCGGCTGCCCGAAAATGCGCTGGACCGACGTCGGCTCGTGGTACTGCTACGGCATGCGGCTCGGCTACCTGACCACCCTGATCAAGGACGACCCCGGCTTCCCGATCACCCGCGATGAAGACGACAACGGCTTCTACGGGTTCCGTCTCGCCAGCGTGAAAGACCCGGCGCGGTTTTTCCTGATGTCGGACTCCAGCACCAAAACGGGCAAGCAGAGCTTCCGCATCGCCGATCGCAAGCTCTACTCCGGCGGCGGCGTCCATCTGCGCCATGGCGGCAGGGCCAACGTCCTCTTTCTCGATGGTCACGTCGAATCGCTTGATGCCAAAGGTCTTTTCGCCCTGAACTTCCTCCAGGTGCTCGATGCCGATCTCCAACCGGTCAACGCCGTTCCCTGATCCCTGTTTTTCATTTCATGCAACACCCGCCCCGCTTCCTCAAAGCCAACCTCCTCCACCTCAGCTACAACATGTGGGAGGAGCACGACGCCCAGACCGATCGCCCCCGCAAGGCCGCGCCCGACCTCCGTTTCGACGAAACCCTCTGGAGCGAACTCCTCCCCCGGATGCGCGACGCCGGGTTCAACGCCGTGGTGCTCGATCTCGGCGACGGCATCCGCTACCGGACCCACCCGGAAATCGCCGTCCGGGGCGCGTGGGAGCCGCAGCGCCTCGTCGACGAAGCCGGGCGGCTGCGCGAGTACGGGCTGGAGCTGATCCCCAAGCTCAACTTCTCCGCCGGGCACGACACCTGGCTCGGGCCGATCTATTCCCGCAGCGTCGCCACGCCGGTCTACTACCAGGTCTGTTCCGACCTGATCGGCGAAGTCATCGACCTCCTCCGCCCCCGGCTCTTCCACCTCGGCATGGACGAGGAAAACTTCCCCGAGCAGCAGTCCAACAACCTCATCGTCATCCGCCGCAACGAACTCTTCTGGCACGATCTGGAGTTTCTCTGCCGCGAAGTCGCCCGGCGCGGCGTCACCCCATGGGTCTGGAGCGACACCATCTGGGAAGAGTACGGCGACCTCTTTTTTGAGCGGATGTCGCGCGAGGTGCTCCAGAGCATCTGGTACTACGGCAAGGATTTCGAAACCTCCGCCCGGGCAAAGGGGTATGCGCAGTTTGACGCCGCCGGGTTCCGGCAGATCCCGACGTGCAGCACCTGCTACCAGCCCTCCAACCCGGGGCTGACTGTCGAGCATTGCCTGCGCGTCATCGACCCCAAACGCCTCGGCGGCTTCCTCAGCGCCCCCTGGGGAGCCACCCTCCCCGCCAACCGCGAACGCCACTTCGAATCGATCGAAATCATGGCCAAAGCGTGGAAAAACCTCCGTACCGAACCCGCCCCGGTAGCGTAACGACTTGCGGGTGTGGGGGAATTCCGTCTCCGAAGGCGTATCAGCGTCCTCTTCCTCACCCACATATTTGATGAGCGGGGTCGGCTCGATGGATCGTTTCCGCGTCGGTTGCCACTCGATGAACCGCGGGATGGCGCCATCACTGACGTGGTGGAGAAACTCCGTACCGATGATGACGAGGAAGACGAGAAACGCGCAGATCACGACAAGCAGAAACTGCTCTTCGGCAAAATTAAACCATCCGCGTTTCATTTCCCCAATCGCTTCCGATGAGTGCCGTCATAGGCGGGGGTGAACCAAACCGCCATCGCAGGGAAATTATCAATTTTCGCCATAGGGAGACCTTTCCAGCGTGGCAAAAACAGGGCGCGGCCCGAACCGCGCTCGTCCAGAGGTCCTAGGAGACCTGATCCCAAGCACAGCCGAACCGCGCCGATTCACGGCGCGGTTAGCAGGTGACTTGGGATCAATGAAATTTCCTAGGTTTCTGGACGACCCAATCTGCCTACGCAGTTAAATATAAAGATGTAGCCTGAAAATATCGGCGGAAAAGGAAGCGGCGTCAATCATCGTGTGGGGTGTTATGTTAGACCGGGTGTGATTAAAAGTGGTATCAGCAAGGGAATAGCCCGGGAGGGCTTACAGCGGGGCAGCCGGGGGTCGAGCGAAGCGACACCCCCGGGCTATTGGATTCCCCCATCATCGACCCCGAAGGGGGTCGCAGAAAAAGGGACCTTACCCCAAGACGATCCGCTGCGACCCTTTCAGGGTCGATTTCTCTCCCACCGGGTTCTCCGGGGGTGGCGCGCTCTCGCGCTTACCCCCGGCTGCCCCGCTTGAGCAACCCTTCAGGTT
>DATMFV010000029.1:0-5563 GCA_035555975.1 Chthoniobacteraceae bacterium | reverse complement strand
CGTCCCGCAGGCCAGTTCCCCCGCTTGCGCCCGTTCGCGCGCGCCGGGGAAATGTTCCAGCATCCAGGCCACTTTCGTCGCTGAAAAATAGGGGTCGAGCAGCAGGCCGGTCCGCCGCGAGATCTCCGGCTCCCGCCCTTCGGCCCGCAGGCGTTCGCAGGCCGCCGCCGTCCGCCGGTCCTGCCAGACGATCGCGTTGCCAAGCGGCTCCCCGGTCGTGCGATCCCATAAAAGCACCGTCTCGCGCTGGTTGGTGATCCCGAGCGCCGCCACTTCGCCGCGCCCGATCCCAGCGCGCGCCATCGCCTCCTCCGTCACCGCCGCCTGCGCCTCCCAGATTTCCCGCGGATCGTGCTCCACCCAGCCGGGCCGGGGGTAATGCTGGCGGATCTCCCGCTGCGCTTCGGCAACGACCCGGCACTCGCCGTCAAACAGGAGCGCACGCACGTTGGTCGTACCGGCGTCTAGGGCTAAAAGGTGGGACATCGGGGGCACGAAGGGAGGGGTTCGCCCCGCATCCAATCACAAAAACGAGCCGCCGACAAGCCGGGTCAATTCCGGGTCAATTCCCCGCATTCAACGCCGGAAAACCTTGTCATTTCCGGAGCGGCCGGGCGATCATTGCCGCCGGTATCCAATCCATGAAAAAAACTGCCCTCAACGAAGCCCGCTTCCTCGCCCTGCTTGAAAAAGTCCTCCCGCAAACGGTTCAGGACCCGACCCTGATCTCCGCGATTTACGAGAAAGTCGCCCATGAAGTCCGGCTCATCACGAGCCTGGAAGCGTTCGACAAATTTTGCACCAAAGGTTCCATTCCCGACACCGAACCGAACACCATCGCCGAACTGACCGAGCAGTTGCAGGGCAATTTCGGCGAGGAAAATGTCGAAATCACCCCGCTCGAAGATGGAACCGCCGTGGCGGTCGAGATCAACCTCCCCGACCAGTCGTTCCAGAGCCACCTCAAAGTGCAGGCCCCGGGGACTGAGGATGTCGCCACCGAAGCGCCGTTTGTCCCGTACCCGGTCGCCCTTCCCGAAGACCCGGAACTGGTCTGGCTGCTCTCCCGGCGGGAAAACCTCGGGCCGGACGAAGCATCGCGCGCGCTCGCCAACATCGCCGAAGAGTTCTGGGGCTCCAAGAAAGGGCAGACCCTCCAGCGGCAGGGGGTCACCAAAACCTTTGCCGAGTTCATCAGCGCCGTCCCCGCCTCCGCGCTCAAGGAGAGCGGGCTCAAACGCTTTCACAAAGACCCCGAAGCGCTCAAGATCATCCGCCTGATCCCCGACAGCGAACGGGCCGACCTCGCGGCGGGAGCGGCGACGCCCACCGCTGCGCCCGACCCCTCGGAAGCGCCGTTCTAAGAACGGCAGGCAAAAAACCCTCGACGATCGACGTCGAGGGTTTTTTGTTGTCCTGAACACAATAAAACAACAGACTATCCGTTGTTATTTGAATATGAATTTTGTCAAAATAAACTTGTGGAGATCGTCTATTCATGGCATCAATCTTCCCTGAAATGCCGATTCCCCCCTCTTCTCCGCTCCCTGACCACCGCATCCGGTCCGCCCGCAGCCGTCGGGGGCTGACGCAGGTGGAGCTGATGGTCTCCATCGTGGTAATTGGCGTACTCGCCTCCCTTCTGGTGCCGGCCCTTTTGAGGGTACGCCTCTCTTCCAGGAACCTTCAATGCGTCTCCCAGTTGCGCCAGTGCGGCACGGCGGCCCTCAACTATGCCAACGACCGGGACGGTGTCTTCCAGAGCGTCATGGGCGGAACCATCGCCGCCAATTTCTGGCCCAACGTGCTCTACCGGGACCACTACCTCTCTGATAAAAACACCACCCGCTGCCCTTCGGCCTACGCGTCGATCCCGATCGACAATGCAGCGTGGATGTGGCGCGCCTACGGGTTGAACATGCAGGAGGGGCCCTACTCCAAGGTCGTCAGCCCGAATCATCGCCTGAGGGTGCGCGCCGTGGAGAATCCCTCCTCCTATCCTTTGATTCTTGACAGTTTCACCAAAGATGGCGGCACGCAAACTTTCCGGATCGGCATCGGCAAGGAAGGAGCCGGATGCCACCACTTCGGAAAAGCCAATGTCTTCTTCCTCGACGGGCATGTCGACGCGCTCGGCCCCCAGGAATTAAAAGATCTGGGCTTTCTCGTCTATCAATAGCCTGCGCCCGTTCCGCCTCGCTCTCCTCCACTTTCTTTGCTCATGCCTTCCGCCGTACTCTCCTTTTTCGCCGTCCTGATGATCTCCGTCACCCTTGCCCTGGCGGATGCCACCCCTTTACCCGTGACGTGGGTGGAGACCAGGGACACCCCGCTGACGCTGGAGAACGCCCTCTCCGCAGCCGACAAGGAGGGGACCTGGGTGCGCGATTTCGTCACCCCCTTCTCCCTGGAGCCGACCCCCTATCCCACGGCGATCTGCTTCCTTGCCGACGGGAACGCCCTGCACCTTCTGGTGAAGGCGCAAGAGCCGTCCGGCCAGTTGGTGACCAAAGTGACCGAACGCAATGGCGCCGCTTTTCGCGACGACTCCATTGAGTTCTTTATCCGCGCCAACAAGGACGAAGCCTCCTACCTTCAGATCATCTCCAACGCGATCGGCGCCGTTTCCGAACGCGCTTACGCCCAGGGCGGTTTTGTCACCCTGCGCGACTGGCGGGGCAACACTTCGGCCCAGACGCGAAAGACGGAGACCGGCTGGGAACTGCTGCTTTCCATCCCCCATGCCAGCCTGAAAATCGATCCCGCCATGAATCAGTGGTATGTACAGGTTGCCCGCAACCGCCCCGCGCGCACCGGAAAAAACTACGAAACGGCCACCTGGCCCCCGGCTCCCAAGGGACTCCAAACCCCTTCCACCTTCGGCCCCATCGAATTGCCGACCCGCTTTGAGCGCGCACGCTACGGCTGGGCGATCATCCCGGGGGAGAGCTTCATCTCCCGTGGAAAATCGGGCTTTCAACTGGAGCGCAAGCTCAAGATCACCAACCAGACCGGTCGCTACCGTACCCTTGAGGTGCGTTCCGTGGTGGGAGAGGCTTCGGGGAGCCTCGGCTTCGGCCTTGCCGACGGGAGCACCCGGGAAGTAACCGCGCAGATCCCCCTTGGCGGGCAGGACCGGATTGCGGAGATGGTGGAACACTTCATCACCCTGCCGGATGCTCCGGGGGAAACGCTCGCTTACGCCAATGCCGCCTTGAATCTGGAGTACTCGCCCGCCCGTGTGGTGCTCGATGTACCGGGGTATCGCTCCGCGATCTTCGAATCACAGAAGGTCAAAACCGTGGAGGCGCGGCTGCTTCAGCAGGATCTGTTGACCCCGATCACCGAGGTCGCCGTCCGCCTCGAAGGACCGGGCGGCACGTCGCTTTCCGGAACCGTCACTCCCACCGAAGGAGAGGAAGACGCCTGGGATCTCAAGGTGGAGGGAATCGACTCCCTTGCAGTGGGCGACTACCAGCTTAAAGTGGCCTTCTCCACACCCAATGGGCCGGTGGAACTCTCCCGGCGCATCCGCAAGCTCCCGTATCGCAAGGGAGAGACGTGGATCAACCGGCGCGGGCTGATCCTGCGCGAAGGCAGGCCGCAGCCGATCTACGGCTTTCTCTTCGGCTATTGGGCCCGGTTTAGCAGGGAACGCATCCTGCCGGGGATGTTCTTCAACTTTGCCAGCCCCGTGCGGGTGCGCCCTCCTTTCCGCGATCTCAAGCCGCTGGTGGGCCGGCTTTCGGAAAACGGCCTGCTGATGGCGGTGGACATCCCGTCGGCCTCCCGCACCGGCTTTACGCGAAGCCTCCGGAATACCCCGCTGACGCCGACCGAACGCAAGGAGTACGAGCGGATTATCGGAACGGTGGGCGACGACCCGCGCGTCCTGGCGTGGTATCTTTTTGACGAACCGGAAATCCACGGCCTCGGCGCGCAACGCCTGCGCGAGATCTACGAAATTTTCCGGGAAAACGACCCGTGGCGACCGGTCATCGTGCTCAACGCCTTTGTCGATGCCACCCGGGATTATCAATACGGAGCCGATATCTCCAATCCCGATCCCTACCCCCTCTTTCTCGAAGGGCGCGGAGCGGCGAAAACGCTCGACTACATCGGCCGCTTCCTTGACCAGATCCGGACCGGGGAGGATTCGTTCCGCGCCCGCTGGGTCACGCCCCAGGCCTTTGACTATGCCCGCTACGGACGGGAGGGAAACCGTGGGCCGACCGCGAACGAAATGCGCACGCAGCAGGTGATCGCCCTGATTCACGGCGCGACCGGGTTTACCTGGTATCCGGAATACCTCGCATGGGATGAACCGGGCGTCACGGCCAGTCTCCCGTTCCTTTCCCGCGAGTACGAGGCCCTCTTCCCCCATCTCGTGGAGGCTGCCCCTGAAATTCTGCCGACCAGCGACGGGCTGGAAGCGGGGCTGATCCGCACGCAGGGAGAGGCCGCCCTCCTGCTGGCCAACCCTTTCTGGGAGACCAGGGAATTCGCGGTGGAGTCGCCCCTGCTTGCCAGGTTCACGCAATGGAATGGACTCGGGTCTCCGGAAAGCCTCACGTCGAAAGGCGGAAAGCTCGTCGTGACGCTCCAGCCACACCAGAGCCTGATCCTCGGCACCCCCGGCTTCCCCTACCCCGAAAAGCTGAAGTGGGCCGCCGTGGAAGAGCAGGAGCGTACGATGCTCCAGGAGAGGATCGTGCCGGGAAATATCGCCCACCTTTCCACAGGGGCGCTCGTACGTCTGGCCGACGGAAGCCGCTCCGCCTCCCTGCCCGTGCTGCTCGACGGGATGAAAAGCCCGTATGGCAATGGCTGGCGCTATCTCAAATTCAAATCCGGCATCGGGATCGAAATCGAGTTTCCGACCGACCGGCAACCGCGCAGGCTACGCGTCTTCGCGTCGAATCTCAAAGCGGCCTCCGTGGAGATCGAAAAAGAGGGCCAATGGCTCCCCAAGGCAACCCTCGCCGGAAACGGCGAAGTGCTGGAGGCCGGGTGGGAAGCGGAAACGACACGGAAAGTGCGCCTGGTGGTCGAAAGCGTGAAGGAGAGCGGAACGATCCTCAACATCGGAGAGATCGAGGTCTATGAGTAAGCCGTCGGCGCTCCTCGTGGCCTTCCTGATCATGGCTGCGGCCTCCCCGGCCCCGGCTGTCGATGGCACGCCACCGGAGAAGGGGGTGATCTACTCATGGAACGGCAGCCCGAAGCTTCCGGCCGGTCTCCCCTCGCCCCCCTCCGTGAAGGCACCCGACCCGAAGCTCGGGTCTCAACGCCAACTGGTCTTTTCCGACACCCGGCAGATCGCCATCCCGCTGACCCGGCGGACGCTGCGCCAGTTCACCGTGGCGCTCTACCTGCGTCCCGGCCGGGGAAAAGTCACCGAGAGCCTGATCTCCTGCGGCACTCTTGAGACCGATGGCTTCCTGCTCTACCGAATGCATTCCAACTGGGGCTTTGGTGCCGGAGATGGCACCACTTTCGCACGGCGACACATGAACCGGCGCGCCGAATTCCTCTCCCGAAAATGGCAACACCTTGCCGTGAC
>DATMFV010000028.1:0-18519 GCA_035555975.1 Chthoniobacteraceae bacterium | reverse complement strand
CACCAGCCGCCGACGAATCTCCGGCCTATTTTCCGGAAAAAGTCTCGCGACAGGACGCCGCCCACCTCGACGCGCTTGAAGCGCAGAGCATCTTCATCCTGCGCGAAGCCTATCATCACTTCAAAAACATCTGTATGCCGTGGTCGATGGGGAAAGACTCGAACGTCCTTATCTGGCTCTCGCGCAAGGCGTTCGGCGGCCACATCCCCTACCCGCTCCTTCACATCGATACCACCTACGAGTTCCCGGAGATGATCGCCTACCGCGACTGGGCCGTGGAGTATCACAAGCTCAATCTCATTGTGAAGATCAACGACGACGCCCGCGCCGGGCGGGGCGAATACGCGGGCCGCGGCCCCATCGGGTACGAAACGACCGACCCCGTCACCGTCACCCACGAGCTCAAAACCGTCGCGCTCCAGCAGGTGATGGCGGAATACCAGTGGGACGCCCTCATCACCGGCATCCGCCGCGACGAAGACCCGACCCGCGCCAAGGAGCGCTACTTCAGCCCGCGCACGAAAGACTTCGAGTGGGACTACCGCGACCAGCCGCCGGAATTCTGGAACCAGTTCACCACCTCGTGCGGCCCGGGCGAGCACGTCCGCGTGCAGGCGCTCCTCGACTGGTCTGAGCGCGACATCTGGCTCTACATCCAGCGCGAGGGGATTCCGATCCCGAAAATGTACTTCGCCCGCGAGGGGAACCGCCTCAACGGGGAAGCGCCGCAGAAGTACCGCTTCCGTTCGCTCGGCTGCTGGCCGATTTCCGGGCCGGTCGAAAGCGAAGCCGACACGGTGGAGAAGATCATCGACGAACTGGCCTGCACCAAGACGACCGAACGGGCCGGACGCGCCCACGATCACCACGAACGCAACGCGATGCAGAAGCTCCGCGCCAAGGGCTTCATGTAAGCCGCAACGCTTTCCCGAAGCTTTCGTTTCCATCCGACGTTTTCTTTCCCATTTACTCCGTTTTTTTCCATGTCCGTTTCCACCGAAACCTTGCCCATCCCCGCCACGGCGGCTCCATCCCAGCCGGAGCCGGTGGCGACCCGGGATCTCCCGCCCTTTCCCGCCAACACCCAGCGCCTCAAGATCGTCTTTGTCGGTCACGTTGACCACGGCAAATCGACCCTGATCGGCCGGATCTTTCACGACACCCATTCGTTGCCCGACGGCAAGGTCGACCAGATCCGCAAGGCGTGCGCCGAAGAGGGGATGGAGTTCGAGTACGCCTTTTTGCTCGACGCCCTGCTTGAGGAACAGGCGCAGAACATCACGATCGACACCACGCAGATCCAGTTCCGCACGGCGAAGCGCCCGTATGTCATCATCGACGCGCCGGGACACAAGGAGTTCCTTAAAAACATGATCTCCGGTGCGGCGAGCGCGGACGCCGCCGTCCTCCTGATCGCCGCCAGCGAAGGGGTGCGCGAGCAGAGCCGCCGCCACGGTTACCTGTTGAGCCTGCTCGGCATCCGGCAGGTGGTCGTCGCGGTCAACAAGATGGATCTGGTTGACTACTCGCAGGAGACCTTTGAAAAGCTTAAAGCGGAGTATACCGAATTTCTGGGCCAGATCGGCCTCGAAGCGCGGCTTTTCATCCCGATCTCGGCCCGCAACGGCGTCAACATCGCCACACGGGACACGGCCCGCCTTGGCTGGTACGACGGCCCTTCGATCACCGAAGCGCTTGACCGGTTTGAGCCGCCCAAGACCGTGGAGGAGCGCCCGCTCCGCTTCCCGATCCAGGATATTTACCGCTTCGACGCCCGCCGCATCCTCGCCGGGCGGATCGAATCCGGCACGCTACGCAAGGGGGACAAGCTGGTCTTTTCGCCCAACAACAAGACGGCGGTGATCGCCTCCATCGAACGGTGGAACAGCGACGAAAACAGCGACGAGGCGCGTGCGGGCGAGTCGATCGGCATCACGCTGACCGAGCAGATTTTTGTCGAACGGGGCTACGTCGCCTCCCACGAAACCGAAACGCCGATCGAAACCAACCGGTTCAAGGCGCGTCTTTTCTGGATGGGACACCGCCCGCTGGAAAAAAACCGGCGTTACAAGCTCAAGATCACCACGCAGGAGGTCGACGCGGAACTGCTCTCCATTGAACGGGTGATCGACGCCTCGACGCTCGGCGCGATCGACGGGCGCGACTTCATCGCCCGCGACGACGTGGCGGAAGTCACCTTCCGGACCCGTTCCGCGCTGGTGCTCGACAACCACGACGCCAACCCGATCCTTGGCCGCTTCGTCATCATGGACGGGCACCATGTCGCCGGGGGCGGCATCATCTTCGGCGGCATTTACACTGACCGGACGAAGATCAAGTCGAGCAACATCTACTGGAGCGAGGGGATCGTCACCGCCGATCATCGCGAGATCCGCAACGGCCACAAGAGCGCGATCGTCTGGCTGACCGGCCTGAGCGGTTCGGGCAAGTCGACCATTGCCCACGAACTGGAACGCGAGCTCTTCAACCGCTCCATGCAGACCTACGTGCTCGACGGCGACAACATCCGCCACGGGCTCAACGCCAACCTCGCCTTTTCACCCGAGGACCGGATGGAGAATATCCGGCGCGTCGCGGAAGTGGCGCGGCTGATGGCCGACTCCGGGCATATCGTGATCACCTCGTTCATCGCCCCGTACAAGGCCGACCGCCGCCGGGCGCGGGAGATCGCGCTCGAAGGAGGGCGCGACTTTTACGTGATCCATATCGACGCGTCGCTCGAAGCGTGCGAGGCGCGCGATCCCAAGCAGCTTTACAAGAAGGCGCGGGCCGGGGAGATCAGCCACTTCACCGGCATCGATGCCCCGTACGAAATCCCCGAAGACCCCGATCTCGTGGTCAACACGGAGAACCAGACGGTGAGCGAGTCGGTCGCGGCGATCCTGGAGTTCCTGCGGCCCCGGGTCCGGATCGAAGGGCCCGAGCCGGAGCTATTCGACATCTGATCCTAAAAAATTAACGGAAAACGCCCCGGGGAAGTCTTTCGACCCCCGGGGCGCTTTTGTTCAGATGGGAAGGCCCGGCTTCCGGTTACTGGCGGGCAACGGGCGTCTGGCGGTAGCCGTAGCGGAAGGGATCGGGCGAAAGGGCGAGCATGATCCGTTCGGCGGCGTTGCGGAAATCAAACGGGAGGGCGCGCCCGAGGCCCGGGGCGTTGACCGAGCCGAAGGCAAAGGTAGCCTGGCTGCCGCCTGCCACGTCAAAGGCGTAGATGATGCGCCCGCGCGGCGTGGAGATGCTGTCGTAGACGGAAACACCGGTCTTGAAATCGCTTTCCGAAACGTAACCGGTCGCACCGATTTCGGTGACGCGGACATGCAGGACCAGGCAGGAGGGGTGCCGGCCGCTGTGGATCACGTCAAACTCCCCTTCCACGAGCCAGCCGGTCGGGGCGACTTCGTCGGGCGCAAGCACACGGGCCGGGGCGATCTTCATCAACTCCTCCTGCAAAATTTCGGCAAACGCGATCGGTGCCTGCGAACGGCGGATCGCCTCCCCGTTCGGGTTGCCGCGATCGGTGAAAATCGTGTTCTTCACACTGAAGGGGCGGATGTAGATCGCTTTGGGATGGGCGGCTCCGGTCGCAACTTCGGTCCGGGTGACGCGCATGCTGGCGCACGCCGAAAGGAAAAGGACGGAGCACAAGGCAAGGAGGGAGAATTTCATAGCTGGTTGGAGAGGTTCTTTGGCGAACCCATTGTGCCTGCATGCCGCGACGTACGCCATTCTAAAAGGTGGGGAAAAAATCCTCCCTCCCTTTTTCTGGACGATCGCGACGATCCCGGGCACCGGTGGGTTCGCGAGGAGAAGACCGCATTTTTTATGCCCGAGACGGAACGGCTTTTTACGGGAGGGTCCACGACAAAAGAAAAAGCGGCCGTCGGCGCGGCGCTCAAGCAAGGCGCGGGAAGCTGCGTGCCAGGTCCAACGCCACGGTCGGCGCGGAGGCCGACCCTCCAGCATGTAAGCGCCGTTGGCGGGTATTGGGGGGCGGACGGGGCGAGTCCTTGCGGCCTATGCTTCCAGCCGGAGCACCGGAGGGTCGGCAGGGTTCCATGGGTTGAGCCGATAGCCGGAGGCGACGATTCCTTCCGCTGTTGATTCGCAAAAGCGACGCAGCGCCAGCAGGTCGAGCCCGCCGTGCTCCGGGCCGTATGGGGCGAGGTAGTGCCTGGAGAGGAGCAGGAGGCGCGAGCCGGGCCGCAGCCGGCGGCCATGTTTGGCGTGCGCGGGGTGGAGGTATTGCTGCTTGAAATGGACAAACGCCCCGGCGAACTGGATCAGGCCCTTGTAAAAATGGTCGTCCGCCGCTCCCCGTTGCTGGAGCCAGAGGTGCTCAAGGACATCGTGCGCCTCGTAGTAGAGCATTCGGTTAAAGTGCTCGAAATAACCGAGATACGCCGGATGGAACCGCTCGCCGGAGCGGCTTGGCGGGAGCATGGCTGCAATTCGGTCACTTTTTTTCATAGCGTCGCGCAAAACAGACATTAGAATCCCCCGAATGTTTCGCAAGAACCGGTTGTGAAGAAAGATCGGAAGGCGGGAGTCCTGAAAGGAAGCTTCACGCCGCGTTTTTTAAGTACGGCGGTTCAACGGATCGAAACAACCCGGCATGGAGTCTTTTATACTTGTTGCGGTGATTGGGGTTTTCATGCTCCTTTCAGCGCTGTTTTCGGCAGTCGAGACCGCTTTTTTCTCGCTGGAACCGGCGCAGATCCGCCGTTTGAAGGTCGACCGGCCCGCCGTGGCCGCCCAGCTCGAGAAACTGCTCGGCACAAACGTCCGCGCCCTGCTCGGTGCGCTGCTGCTGGCGGATGTCTGCACGACGATCCCGCTCATGATCCTCTGCCTCGCCTTCATGCGCGATGTCGAGCAGTTCGGCCTCCCGTTTTTCGCCGGGACGCTTCTGATTTTTGTGATCGTGGTGATCCTCTGCGAGTTGATCCCCAAACTGATCGCCCTGCGCACGCCGATGCGGGTCGCCACGCTCGGGACGCGGGTGGTGGACCGGTTGATGCCGTTTTCCGAGCCGTTCTGCCGCTTTCTCCAGAACGAAAGCGACCGGGTTGCCCGGTGGCTCGCGCCCGATTCGCTGCGCAAGGTGATGCCGCTCGACGAAGGCGAACTGGAAACGCTGATCCGCATCGGCCTGGAAGAGGGCGCCCTCCAGGCGACCGAGAGCGAGATCATCCAGGAACTCCTCAAGCTCGACTCCAGCACGGCGGGCGACTGCATGCTGCCCCGGATCGACATGTTTGCCATTCCCGACGACCTCGACGAAGGCGAACTGCTCCCGCTGCTGCGGAGCAAGCGCTTCCGGCAGGTACCCGTCTATGCGGAGACGCCCGATGAGATCCTCGGCGTGCTCGATGTCACCCGCTTCCTGCTGATGCCGGAGGGGACCCACTATACCGAGGCGCTCACCCCGCCCAACTATGTGCCCGAGACGATGAAGGCGCTCGACCTGCTGCGCGGTTTCCTGCGGCACCCGAAGCGGCTGGCGATCGTGGTCGACGAGTTTGGCGGGACGGAGGGGATCGTCACGCTGGCCGACATGATCGAGCAGATCCTCTCCGACGCCCTGCCGAGCGCGGATCACGAGCTTTACATCGAGAACTTCGGGGCGGGGCGGCTGATCGTGGCCGGTTCGGCGCGGCTCGACGACCTGGGCGAGCGGCTCAATATCACCTTTGAGGAGGAAGGGATCGACACCATCGGCGGGTTGCTCTTCAACCGCCTCGGCGCGATCCCGAAGCCGGGCGAAGTCATCACGCTCCACGGCCTGCGCATCACGGTGCGGCGGGCGTCGCGCAAACGGATTCACGAACTCCTCATCGACCCGCCCTCGGGCGCGGGCCGGGGGGAGGAAGGGATGGACGAAGAGGTGGACCTGCCATGATGGAGATCCTTCTGCTCTGTTTGCTGGTCTCGTTCGTCTTTTCGGGGACGGAGGCCGGGCTGCTCAGTCTCAACCGCATCCGGCTGCGGCACCGTGCGCGTACGAAGGACCGGGCGGCCATCCGGCTCGAACGCCTGCTCCGCCAACCCGAACACCTCCTTTTGACGGTGGTGATCGTCACCAACCTGATGAACATCATCGCCCTTGCGCTTGGGACGAAGGCGCTGGTGAAGGCATGGGGAGTGCCGGGTTACGTCGTCTCGCTCGCGCTTTTCCTGCCGGTTTTCCTCTTTGGGGTGGAGCTGTTCCCGAAGTCGCTTTTCCGGCGGCTTCCCTACCGGGCGCTGGTCTGGCTCGCAGAGCCGGTCCACTGGACGATGAAGCTGCTCGGGCCGTTCCTGAGCGGGGCGATCCGCCTCGGCCATCGGATGGTGCCCGACGGGGAGGGCCGCTCCGGCAAACTCTTTGCGGCGCGCGAGGATTTCAAATACTTCACCATCGAAAGCGAACGGAGCGGGGCGCTCTCCTCTTCCGAACGGCGGCTGATCCACAACATGGTCGACTTCCGGACGTTGACGGCGCGCGACCTGATGGCTCCGCTCGACACGCTGCCGACGGTTCCGCTCGAGAGCAGCGTCGACCAACTGGCGACCGCGAGCCGCGGGGGGCGGGTCGACCAGTTTCTTGTGACGCGGGCCGATGGGGGGATTGCCGGAATGGTTTCGCTGCTCGAAGCGCTGCTCGACCGTTCCTCGCGCCCTTCGGTCAGCGCTTTTGTCCGGCGGCTGGCGACCGTCGCCCCGGAAGAGAACGCGCTTCGGCTGCTGCGGCGGCTCCGTTCGGCCCGCGCGCCGGTGTTGCTTGTCGTTGAAGAAAAACAGCCGGTCGGCCTGATCTTTGGCGAGGCGCTTTACCAGCGGATGCTCACCCCCGCGGAACCGGCGGAAGAGAAAAAGGCTACAGACGGCTGACCCACTCTTTTGCCGCTTTGGAAAGCGCGGCGGCGTTGGCGAGGCGGAGCTTGAGCTTGAGGTTTTCCCGGTAGGTCTCGATCGTCTTGATGCTCAGGCGGAGTTCCGCGGCGATCTCGCGGGTGGCAAGCCCGGCCCCGATCATCCGGAAGACCTGCAACTCGCGGTCGGAGAGGGGCGGGTCGGCATCGGGGAGGATGGCGGCGAGCGTCGGCTGGGCCACATCTTCCTTGCCGCTCAGGAGGACTTTCATCCGCCCGCTCAGGTAAAACTCGCCCCGCAGGACGGCGCGGGCGGCTTCAAGCACCCTGGAGGAAGCCTCCTTTTTCATGATGAACCCGGCGGCCCCGGCGCGGAGCGAGCGCTCGGCATAGATCGCCTCTTCGTGCATGGAGATGACCAGGACCGGCAGGCCGGGCCGGAGCATCCGGATCTGCTTGATCAGTTCGAGCCCGTCGGCGTAACCGAGCATCAGGTCGAGGATGACGAGATCGGGCGGCGGATCGCTGTCGACGGCGAGGATCGTCTCCGCCGGACCGTCGGCTTCTCCGAAGAGAACAAAGTCGGGAGCGCCGGAGATCAACTGGACCAGGCCGTCGCGAAGCAGCGGATGGTCATCCACCACCAGCACGCTTTTCCGGTGCGCAAGAGGCGGCGGCGGGTTCATCGTTGATCAGGAGGGAGGAAGCGTTGCTCAAGGGGAGCCGTTCCCGGCACGGGAGGGGTCGGGACAACGGAAAAGGCTCGTCGCGGAAACCACGACGAGCCGAAAAAACGGAAAATAATGGCGCAACCGATGACCCGCCCTACCAGCTCGATTTGGTCACCCCGGGAATCATCCCGTGCGAAGCCAGTTCACGGAAGGTGATACGCGAAAGCTGGAAACGGCGGATGAACCCACGCCGACGGCCGGTGGCACGGCAACGGTTGGTGCAGCGCACGGGGCTGGCGTTGCGGGGCAACTGTTGCAGCCCGACGTAATCGCCTTTCGCCTTGAGTTCAGCACGAAGCTCGGCGTACTTCTTGACGGTCGCCAACTTATTCTTTTCTTTCTCGATCCAGCTCGTTTTAGCCATAGGAAGGTGGACAATCTAAGGAGCGCGGCGGGGAATGCAATGCTTTTTTTCGAGGAATCGCTGATTTAGTGGAACCTGGCGGAAAGGCAGGCCGTTCGGACGATCGACAGTGGAGTGGCCGGGCTGCGCTGGTGGAGGCTCCGAAAAAGACGATCGGCCCCTCTTGCAACCAGGGCGGACAAGCCGGGGTGAGCGAGGTTTGTTTTCCTTCCGTCATAAGTTTTACTCTGTGGCGGCAGGCGCAACCGGCGCGATCTCCGTGAAGGAAATATCGTCGAAGAGAAGCCGCGCTCCTTTTTTCGGGATGCGGTTCCAGTTGCCGAGCTGGACGAAGACCTGCACGTAACGCGTTCCTTTCCAGAAGGCATCTTTCGGGGTGCCGGACGGGGCCTCTCCGGTCAGGACCGTTTCGTAGCGCTTCCACTCGAGCGGCACCCATTCGTTGGCGATCCAGTAAAGATGCGCCGGCCACGGCGTATGCAGGCGGACCTTCGTCCCTGCCGGGTAGGCCCGCTCCATCGGCTGACTGAGCGTGGCCACCAGCGCCTTGTCGTCCCGCGCCACCACCTCTTTGAGTTTGGGCGTGACATTGAAGTTCGGCAGATCGGAGAGATCGCTTTGCGCCCCGAACGCGATCGCGCGGTGGGTCAGTGAAAGCCACCGTTCGGAGCGGGCGACGACGACTTCCGTCGCTCCTTCCGGAACCGCTTCAAGCAGCTCGCTCTCCGTGTCCTTGAGGGGTGCGACGTTGCGGATGGCGATGGCGCGCTGGTTGGCGTCATACATGATCACGCCGAAATAGGCGCTGGCCAGGTTTTCGCCGTCGGCCGAGCGGAGCCACCCTTCAAGCCGGTAGGTTTTGGCCGGGTCGATCGCGATCCGCTCCGGAAAGACCACGCGTTCGGCGATCCTGCCGGTGGTGTAAGACTCCGGGACGCTCAATTCATAAGCCGCGCCGCCGTTGCGCCCTTCGCCCGGCTTGCGGATGAACTTGGCGAGCCCGGCATCCGTCTCGGCATCGCCTGCTTTGAGCAGATTGACCGGCTGGGCGGCAAGGGAAGGGAGAAAGGCGGAGAAGAGGCACGCAGCAAGAAGGGGAAAGCGCATGAGAGCCGAGTCTACGGGAAGACTTTGACCCGACGCAAGCCCGTGATCGTTCAGGCGTTCTTCCGGCGTTTGAGCCTCTCTTCCAGCGCCCGGAGTTCCATCTCGTCCTCGCGATCGGCTTCGAGGGCTTCCCGCTGGCGGCGGTTTCGGTCGAACTCAAGGTACAGCCCGGTCGTTTTGCGCTCCATCTGCTGCTGGCTGACGGAACCGGCGTTCTCCAGCAACGGAAAGCCGTTGGCGACGATGATCTGCCCGATGTTTTCCTTCCAGAACCTCATCGGGATCGCCTGTCGGCGCTTCGCCTGCAATTCCGCCGTTTCAAGAAAAATGACCACGAGACGGTTGAGGGTGTCGATCTCGTCTTCGCCGAGGTAGTTTTTGGCGACGAAAATGTCGTGCCTGCGCACCTTGTCGCCTCTCCAGTGAAGCAGGCCGAAATGGGAATCGCGGGGATTGGCCCGGTCGGTGATGATCTCCGCTGCCGTCTTTCCGGTGACGGCGTGGAGCAGGAGGTTCTGCACCATGGCGAAGAATCGTTGGGTGGCCGCGTCGGTCTTGTCGTAGTCGACACTGAGGGCAAAAAGGTCGCGGACTTTCTGGTAGAAGCGTTTCTCCGAAGCCCGGATGTCGCGTATGCGCTCCAGCATCTCGTCGAAGTAGTCGGGGCGACCGTCGGGGTGCTTGAGACGTTCGTCGTCCATCGCGAACCCTTTGAGGAGGTATTCCTTGAGAACGGAACCCGCCCACCGGCGGAACTGGCTGCCGCGCGGGGAGCGGACGCGGTAGCCGACGGCGAGGATGGCATCGAGGTTGTAAAGTTTTGTCTGGTAACGCTTGCCGTCGGCGGCAGTTGTCAAGGATTCCTTGACAACTGATGTCTCGTCCAATTCCCCCTCCTCAAAAATGTTTTTAAGGTGAAGGGAGATGTTCTGCTTGGTGGCGCTGAATAATTCCGCGATCTCCAGTTGGGTGAGCCAGACGGTCTGGTCTTCCGCACGAAGCTCAATCCGCGCTTTCCCGTCTTCGGTCGTGTAGAGAATCAGCATCGGGGAAGCCTGGGCGTATCACCGCTTGCCGAAGTAATCCACCACCCCTTGCGCGACGCCTGCGGCGTACTCGCGGAAGATGCTCTGGCGGGGGACGCCGTGGATCAGGCGGGTGCCGTTGTAGTCTCCCAACCGGGCGCGTTCGAAGACGGGGCGCGAGTTCATCACGTACGGTTCGCAGTAGACGACCGGGCAGTGATAGAGGCGGTTGGCGAGGAGATTGCGCGCCCAGACGTATTCGCTCGGGGTGACCCGGCGGCCCCGGTCGTGGTAGACGTAGGGCGGCAGGCCGGTGGCCCTGGCGAGCGAACGGGCGACGGAATCCGAGAGCGGTAGCTCCACCTCGGCGCTCCGGTTGAGGAGTTTGACGAACAGGTCGTAGCGGACATCCTCCAGCGCGAGTTCGCTGGCGGCGTAGTTGCCGTTGACCAGCAGGTGAAGGTGGTTCTTGTCGGTCAGTTCCGGCCGGTCGGGGTTGCCCCAGCTTTCGGCGTTGAAATGGAGGCAGATCGTCAGGTCGGGCTGGAGCCGTTCGTTGACGACGATGGCGCGGGCACGGATTTCGCTGGTCCGGTAGAAGAGGAGTTCGCTGGTCCACTCGATGGAGCGGTATTTCTGCGGATCGTTCGGCCCGTCGTACCCCCGCCGGATCGGCGAAGTCCCCTGCCGTTTCAATTCGGCCAGCGCCAACCCGCGCAGTTGCGAGGGGCGCACCCGGGTGACCGGCGCGGTGCGGCGGCGGACGTGGACCACTTTCGCCCCCATGGCCCCGAGTTGCCGGGCGAGGTGTTTGGCAACGACGAGGACCATTTCCCCTTCCATGACCGGTTTGGACCTGCCGATACGGAACCACCTTTCCTCCATCTGCGCCCATTTCCCGCCGATGTGCCCGGGGTCGATCGCGATCGTAAGCCCGGCGAGCGGCTTGCCCCGTTTCGGCTCCGCCGCCGCTTTCCAGTAGCGGGGAACGGGCCGGGCCGAAGCCCGGTCAGAGGCGAAACGGAGGCGAAAGTCGGGCCGGTTGCTGCCGGGTGCGTGCAAGGTCGCCCCTTTTTCGTCGAGGTCGACGACGGTTTTCCATGCGCCGTCCGGGGCGTAGACGCTTTCGAGCAGGTGGACGAACTCCTTGCGGGTGATGCTCTCCTGAAAGCGCTCCAGGGTGCTCCATTCCGGGGCCGGGGCAAGGGCGCTCCGCTTTGGTTCGGCGGCGTTCACGGGGAAGAGAGCGCCTCCGGACAAAAACAGCAGCCCGAAAAGGCTCCAGCATAGAATGGACGGGGAAAAAACACGGGAAGACATGACAACACGGGAAATCCGGGAAAAAAGAGCCTGCCAACGGGCACTCTTCCTTATTGTGAAAAACGGCGCTTTTCCAGTAAAGAAGGTAAATGGTAAAGATTTTATTCCTGGGTGACGTGGTTGGGGAACCAGGGCGCCGGGCCGTGATCGAGTCGATCCCCGAGCTTAAAAAGGAGCTTCAGCTCGATTTCATCATCGTCAACGGCGAGAACGCCGCCGGAGGGCGCGGCATCACCCCCAAGATCACGATCGATCTGCTCCGCTCGGGCGTCTCGGTGGTGACCAGCGGGGATCACATCTGGGACCAGAAGGAGATTTTCGCCTATATCGACACCGAACCGCGGCTCCTGCGACCGATCAACTACCCGCCCGACACGCCCGGACAGGGGAGCATCGTCCTCGAAACGGCCAAGGGAAAGATCGGCGTGATCAATGTCCAGGGGCGGACGTTTACCCTTCCCATTCTGGAGAACCCCTTCCTGGCGCTCGATCCGGTGGTGGAGGCGGTCCGCAAGGAGACTTCGATCATCTTTGTCGATGTACATGCGGAGACGACCAGCGAAAAGATCGCCATCGGGCGTTATCTCGATGGCAAGGTCTCGGCGGTGGTCGGGACGCACACCCACGTCCAGACGGCGGACGAGGCGGTCTTCCCCGGCGGTACCGCCTTTCTGTGCGACGCAGGGATGTGCGGGCCGAGCGAGTCGATCCTCGGCCGGGCGATTGCGCCGATCCTCTACCGTTTCACGAGCAACCTGCCGACCAGTTTTCCGGTGGCCCGGGGGCCGGTCGCCTTGAGCGGTGCGGTGGTGACGATCGACCCGGCGACCGGGCACGCGGCTTCGATCGAACGCTTCCGGCGCGTTTACCAGGAGGAACCGGCGTGACCTGCGCATTTTTGCGAACCTGAAATCGACCCGATTCTCATTTCTGGCTTGCCGTCCGCGCTCTCTCGTTCATCGTGAGAGGCTTAAATCTCTCTTATGTCCAACGCCATTACTCCCACGCTTCAGGCCTCCGTCATCTGCGAAGATGTGCGGCAGGAAGTCAACAACATGCAATCGCTCATCGGCATCCTGACGGTGATCCCCGCCGAGGCGGTCCCCGCAGGGGTGCTCAAGCTCTGCATCTGGACCCGCTGGAGCAACGGCGACGGTCGCTACAAGCAGACCGCGCGCATTGTTTCGCCCGACGGCAAGACGGCCGTGGCCGAAGCGGCGGTCGAGTTTGAGCTGAAAGGAGCAAGTTCCCACGCCACGAACGTCCATTTCTTCGCCGGTCTCCAGTTCAAGGAATTTGGCCTTTACCATGTCGAAGTTTCGCTCGACGGGAAGCTCGCGACCCGTTACCCGCTGGCGCTGGTCCAGGTCAAACGGGGCAACAACCCCCAGGCTGCCCCGCAGGCGGCCAATAACTAAACGCCGGTTTCCGACCACCGCCCCCGGGGTTCACCCTCGGGGGCGACGGCTTTCTCTCCCATGGCTCACTGGAAAAAACGGGAAACCCTCTTTTCGCAGTACGGGTTTGAAGTGACCCTGCCGGGCCACTGGCAAAGCCGGGAGAGCGGCGATGCGGACCGGTGGATCTACCGGAGCGCCGACCGCAAGGAGCAGTTGACCCTCTCGCGCGGCGAATCGATCGGCGCGGAGGATGAGCCGGCCCGCCAGCGGGTGATCGTGCGGCAGCGCCGCGCCATTGAGCTTGGTTTTGATCGCCTCCCCGATCTCCACCTTTCCGAGCCGGAACTGCTGGAACACTCCGGGGTGGTTGCCGCCCGTTTCGAAGGAAGCGCCGACCAGGAACGGCTTGTCTTTTCCAGCCTGTTGCTCTTTGAGCAGGAGAGCGTCTGGACTCTTTTCCACGAGGCGCTCAAGCTCCAGCCGGAGGAGGCGCACCGCCGGGCCGGGGAAATCTTCCTCACCGCCCGTTTTCCGGCACCCACGTTTCGCGTCCGTCGCCGTTGACGGCGGCAGGCGGGATGATCGCCATCGGCTGCAACCCGGTCTCGTCCCGGGTCAGCGGGCGTTCAAAGTGAAAATCGGCAAAAGCGGCCGCCAGCGGTTTGGGGTCGCGCATGGTTCCATCGAGCAGGAGGAACATCAGCAGCAGGGTGCTGATCGCCGTCACCAGCGCCCGTTCCCGTCCGAAAACGCACGACACCATGAACGGAAGCAGCAGGAGGAAAAAGGTGAGGGTGGAAAGGTGGATGAAATAGGTCGGGGTAAAGGGATTCTCCCCCCGTTTGTCGAGCAGGAAGGCGGAACTGACAATGGAGAGGATCAGCAGCAGGAAGGCGTGGTCAATGTCGGAAAAGCTGCGGATCTCCCGGGGGCGTTCGCGGGAGGCGAGCGGGCGCAGTTTGAGGTAAATGGCCAGCGTGATCGCCGTGCCGAAGAGCGGCCAGAGCGGGTAACCGTGCAGGCGGAACTCGAAGGCGTAGCCGATCACCGCGCGAAAGGCGAACCAGATCATCACCGGAAGCAGCAGGATTCGACCCAGTAGGCGCAGCATGGTCAGAAAGGGGGTTGATGAAGGAAGATAAAGGGGGCGGAGGTGCGTAAAAAAGTGGGCGGCGGCTTTCCCGCAGACTTCCACAAGGAACGATGCTAACCGGAGAGCGGGCGCCGCTTCAAGCTTCACAAGCAAGGTTGATGCCGCCCGGGGGGCTGTTTTGAGTCGATTCAAGGGAAATCGACGCCCGTGCGTCCGTCGGGGATCGCGCCGCGCCGCCGCTGCTTGATAGATTGCGGCCCATGGAGAGCAGTCATGAGCTTACAGGGGTGGAACCGGTCTCGGGCCGGAAAGGTGATGAAGAAGCGGCGGTGGCGTCGATTGCGGAGAGCGCGGCGCTCTGGTTTGCCACGTGCGCGACGATCCTGACCAAGGACCAGCAACTCGTGCGCCCGGTGCCGAATCTTTACCAGTTGCGTTTGCTGGAGGCGTACGAGTGGTGCATGAAGGAGGCGCTGCCGTGCCGGATTCTCGCGCTCAAACCGCGCCAGAAGGGAAGCAGCACGGTCAGCTCCGCCGTGGTTTACCACCATTGCCGCCGCTTCCGTTCCCGCGCGTTGCAGATGGCCGACCGTTACAAAAATTCCGACAATCTTTTTGCGATGACCAATCGCTTTGCGGAGTACGACGATTTTCCGTGGGCCTCGCAATGGCAGGCGACCGGGTCGCACGCGATCCTTCAGCACCAGGGCAAACTCTGGAGCCGGATCGAGAAGGATACGGCGGAAAACCCGCGCGCGGGGCGTTCCGGGACGTTGCAGGTGCTTCACGTCTCCGAAGCGGCGCATTTTCCCAACGAGGGGGAGAAGAGCGCGGACAAGACGATGCTCTCGCTGCTCAACTCGCTGGCCGATGTGGCGCAGAGCGTCGCGATCATCGAAACGACCGCCAACGGCACCGGCGGCTGGTTTTATGAACACTGGCTCGGCGCGGTCGATTTTGAGGCGTTCGTGGCGGGGCGGCGCGGCAACGGGTGGATCAAAATCTTCGCGCCATGGTTTTCGTTTGACGACAGCGTTCACCCCCTCGCCCCGGCGGAGGCGGAGCCGCTGGAGGCATCCCTGAACGATCGCGAAAAACGGGGCCGCACCGTCTTCGGCTGGACGGGGGAACAGATCGCCTGGCGGCGGTGGACGCTGGCACAGAAGTGCGCCGGGCGCGAGGAGCTTTTCGACCAGGAGTATCCCGAGACGGAGGAGAGCGCCTTTCTCACGAGCGGTCGCCCCCGGTTTTCGACCGCCGCGCTCACCCGGCTCCATGCGATGCAGGCGGAGCGGACGGCGGTCTACGGCTTCCTCCACCACACCACGGCCGGGCGGGGCGGCGAAGCGGTTGCCTTCGAGGCGCACGAAGCCGGGTGGGCCGAGATCTGGGAGCCGCCATGCGAAGGGCGGCGCTACCTGCTCTGGTGCGATACGGCGACGGGCCGGGAGCAGACCCGCGACAGCCGCGACCCCGATCGCCATTCGATCCTCGTGCTCCGGCAGGCGTATGCCGATCCCGACGGGACGAGCGGGCATGCGATGCTGGTGGCGCGGGTGCGTCCTCCCTGTTTTGACGACTGGCATGTGCTTGAAGAAAAGGTGATCGCCCTCTCCACCTATTACGGGCGGTGCCTGATCGGGGTCGAAGTGCCGATGGGGTTGACGCTGCTCGAGGGGCTGCGCCGGGCGGGGATGCCGCTCTTCAAGCGACGCCCGACCGGCGAAGGGGGCGTCGAAAAACCGGGTTTCCAGAGCAACGTCGCGACCAAGCCGCTGGTGATCGCGAGTCTGAGCCGGTCGCTGGATGGCGATCCGCCTCTTGATCTCCACGATCCCCACACGCTTTCGGAGCTTTCCAGCTTTGTCGTGCATGAAGACGGGAGCGAGGCGGCGCTCGCCGGGCGGCATGACGATGACGTGATGTCGCTGGCGATGGCGGTTCACCACCTCTCCTGCGCGACGCCGTACCGGCTGCCCAAGGCGGCCCGCCCTCCCCAACCGGCGGATCTCCACCGGTGGCGGCCGTTGCACCGGTGACGGCGCGATTCTATTGGGATGGAAGCGCAAGCAAGCGGATGCGTGCCGCCAGTTCGCGGCGCGCTTCCGCGCTCAGGGATGGGGTGTAGGTGGCCGAATAATGAAGCGTATCGGGTGGGACGATCTGTTTTTCCAGTTCTCCCGAGCGGGCCAAAAGGGAAAACTGGACGTTCCACGACTCCCCCACTTCGATCACTTCCCAGCGATTGCCGCACTTTCGCCAGACTACCCAGATGCCTGAACGTCGCCTGAGGATGTCTGTATTGGGCCATGGTCCGTCAAATTCACAGCCCCAACGTTTAAATGCCATTCAATAAAAGGTTCGCGCAGTCAAAGCCGGAAGGTCGGAAAAGGATTTCCGGCAAAAAAGTGAGTGACGACGGTAGTCAGTTTCAAAGCGGGTGGATATTGGCGAAAGTACGTATCTTTGGAGGTTTTTTGACGTGACCCGGGCAATTGTGTCGTGCGCTTTGTGAAAACGGCCTCCATAGCTCTTTTTTCTATGGATCATCTACTCCGCAAGCCGACATCCGCCGCCGAAACCTCCCTCCCCCTCCCGCCGCCGGGGTTGCGCAACCGGCCGCCGACCGCGCAAAATGGCGTACGTACGGCGCTGACGCTGCAACCCGATGACCTGCAACGGATCGCCGCCTACGTACGAGGCCGTATGGAAACGATCGACGAAACGCGGCGGGCGGGATGGATCGCCGAGCGCGAACGCTTCGAACAGGAATGGAACGACGATTTCAGCCACCGCCATGGGGCGGTTTTTTCGCGTTCCAACGAATCGCTCAACATGATCGGCTCGGGGATCGACTACATCCGCTCCCGGATGGTGGAGGAAATCTTCGGCAGCAAGCCGTGGTTTTCCGCTGATCCGCGCCCGCGTTCGGGGTGCGATGTCGCCCTTTCCGATCAGGTGAGCCGTCACCTGCAATGGAAACTCGGCCCCAACCAGATCAACTTCGAAGGGGTGGCGGCCGACCTGATCACCCAGGCGTGCAAACTCGGCGAATGCGTCGCCAAGGTTTTTTACCAGACCCGGGAGGAGACCTATGAACGGATCGCGTCGATCCTCTGGGATACCCGACGCGACGCCCCGGTGCTGGGACGCGGGGGCGACTTTGTTTTCCAGGGCGAAAGCGCCCCTCCCTGCGACGAGTGGCGGCCCGGCGAGCCGGAGACCGCGCTGGTGGAACCGCAGGCCCACCAGTGCTGGAAGGAGCGGATCGTTTCCGAAAGGAAGGTCCACTACACCGGGGCGAAGGCGGTGCCGCTTCATTTCAAGGAGTTTTACTGCCCGCTCAACGCCCCTTCGCTTCACGACGCCGATTTTGTGGCGCACCTGACTTCGCTGCGGCTTTCGCAGCTCTGCGCCCACCTCGGCATTTCATTTGAGGAACTCGACGAACCGGAGACCGCCGACGGGGAGGAGCCGCCGCGGGCGTCGTATCTGGTCGAGGCGCTGCGCCGCATCCGCCGTTCGCAGCACCACTCCGCCACCCCGGCGGTCGCGGCGAGCCGAGAGGAAGGGAGCGAGAAAAACGGCGGGCAGGAGCACGACCCCGAGTTCCGCCTGCTGGAGGCGTACTTCGAGTTTGACGCCCGCAACGACGGCCGGCCGTGCCGCATCTTTCTTTTGATGGCGTACGATTTCGACCTGCCGCTTTTCTGGGATTACATTGCGAACGTCACCCCCAACGGGCGCTATCCGTTTGAGGCGGTGACGATCAACAAGGAGCCGCACCGGTGGTATGGGCGGAGCTGGTTCAAGAAGTATGAAAAATTTCAGCAGCTCATCGACAAGCTGCTCAACCAGATCCTCTACCGCAACGAACTGGCGGCCAACCCGGTGAAGTTCCGGCGCAAGGAAGCGGTCGTGCAGTGGCAGGACGACCAGCCGTTCGAGATCGGACCCGACAAGGTGTTCGACCTCAACGACGGTTACACCGCCGCCGACGCGCTCCAGACGGCGCGCATCCCGGAACTCGACGAACAGACCAACTACCTGCTGGAGATGGCGATCTCGAGCTGGCGGACCCGCTCCGGCATCACGACGGCGACGCAGGGAGTCTTCGGGAGCCTCCCCTCGGAACGGACGGCAACCGGGGTGACCCAGATCGTCCAGAGCGGGGCGACCATCTTCAAGCCGCAGGTGATGGACATCAAACGGGGGCTTGAGGCGGTGTTGCGGCAGATCGTCGATTACCAATACTCGTGCCAGACGGGGGACGAGACCTTTACCTACCACGACGGCGAGCGGCGGGTGGAGGGGACCCTCTGCCGGGAGCGGCTGGCGGAGTTGCAGTTCAACGTCGAGCTGACGTTAAGCCGCGCGCGGCAGTTGCAGCGGCTGGAGTCGGCGCGGGTGGCGGTCGATTTCTTCGGGCGTTTCCTTGCCCTGCCCGATCCTTTCAAGCCGGTGGCCGCACCGCTCTTTTCGACGATTTTCAAAAGCCTGGAAATCGACCACGCCGACGCTTATTTCCATCGCATCGTCGAAATCGCCGACGAACGCAACGCGCCCGCGACGGAGGAGGCATGACCGAACGCCGCAAATGGGAACGG
>DATMFV010000027.1:0-9103 GCA_035555975.1 Chthoniobacteraceae bacterium | reverse complement strand
ACCTTTTCCGGCACGGAACGGCCGAACTCCTGCAACGCGGCGAGGGTCTGGACTGCCAGCGATCCCCCCGTGCAGTAGATCGCGTCCGGCAGCCAGCCGCGATCAAAAAAACGTTTCATCGCCGTTGCCTGTTCGGCGGTGGTTTTGGCGTGGTTGATGAAAATCTGCACCTCGATCGGTTTGCCGATCGAGGTGCCGATGCCGCAGATCAACCCGCTGTAGCGCTGGCGGGTCGAGACCGAGGTCGAGAGGTCGCGGGTCGAAACAAAGAGGATGCGCCGCCGCCCGGTCCGTCGCCACGCGTCGCCCAGCGCCTGGCTGCAAAGGTAATAGTCCGGGGAGACGAAGTTAACCGTCGCGTGATCGGCGGGCGGGTTGAGCCCGACATGGGGCACCAGCCGCCCTCGGGTGTTCACCAGCCGTTCGGGCAGGGGGGCGACCGAGAGGGAAATGACGCCGTCGACCGAACCGAGCGCCTTGGGGATCTCCGCAGCCGGGGTGGTCCTAAGGTCGCCGCAGGCATGCAGCGAAAGGTCGAGCTTGGCGTCGAGCTTCTTCTGGAGAATGCCACCGTAGACCGGGCCGACCCAGGTGGAGCGGGTCCACCATTGTCCCGCATTTTCGGTCGGTCGCCTCATGCTGAAACCGATCCGCATGCCGGTCCGCGGGTCGCCCTGCGCTTCGCTCAACCAGAACGACCCGACGCCGACCAGCGTCCGCACGCGCCCCTCTTTGGCAAGCTGGCGGTAGACGTTCTTGACCGTCCCGGAACTGACCGAGAGCGTCGCCGCCAGTTCGGAGGCGGTCGGGAGTCGGCTGCCGACCGGCAGTTGGCCGAGGCGTTCCTCCTTCTCAAGGTAGGCCCGGACTTTGTCCGAAGGCTTGTGGGGTACCGGTTGAACGATGGACATGACAAGGAACCCCTTGGGTGACGCCGTGCTCTTTGAAAACACCTCGGAACGCGGCGTCGGGGATCGCTGAAATCAAGTCATCGCAAAACTTCCCGCAGTGGGCAACTTATTTTTTCCTTTTTATCCAAGGATTGTCCTTTAACCTGCTTTATTCATGAGCGCTCTACTGCGATGGCCCCAAAGACCGAATCTGCGGCGTTGGGCTTGTTTGAAAAGCCATCGAGCATGTACCCATGCACTCAGGCTTTTCAACCTGTGCCCGCCTTGCATCTCCGGCCTTTGGAGCCATCTCGTCACGAGCTTCATGAATAAAGCAGGTTAAGGTCATCCGTGGTCGCCCCGGCAGACCTCGCACTCCGGCGCGGGGAGTTCGCGTTCGATCTCCTCAAGGCGGTAGCCGAAGCCGGGGCCGCGCACCGTCCCGAGGTCGATCTCCCCGTCGCGCCGTTTGAAGAGCCCCGGGTGGACGATTTCCTCCGCACGGGAGGCGGCGGGGTAGAACTGCATCGAATTGGTCTCGACCCCCATGATCGTTCCCGCGTGCGCCGCGAGCAGGGCGTGGGTCACCTGCGAGAGCATCGGGTTGGTGAGATCCTGCACCATCAGCGTCATCCCGTGCGCCTTGGCCCAGCAGAGGCTCAAAAGCGCGCCGGTCTGGGTCTTGCACGTCTTGAGCGCCACGCCGGTCCAGCCGAGTTCGCGACCAAGGCGGACCAGCTCCCAGTTATGCGCGCTTTCGTCCATAAAAAGCGGTTTGCGCGCCGAAACGCTGTGAACGTCGATCCGGTGCTCCTCCAGGTCGTAGGGAAAGGGTTGTTCGATGTAGAGCAGCATCCCGTAGATGCGCGGGTATTCTTCGAGCAGGCGGTCGAGGATGACGTTGACGTAGTCGGGCTCGTGCACCAGGCAGTTGAAATCCGCCGTCAGCCAGTCGACCCCCTCCTGCATCGAAACCAGCCCGACATCGACGAGCCGCTGGTAATCCCAATCCCGGTCGTTGCCGCGCAGCTTGATCTTGAGGCACTTGAGCCGGTCGGCGCGAATCCAGTCGCGCAGCAGGACCGGGTATTCGTCGACGATCTCCTCGCCGGTCAGTTCGTCTTCGCGGATCGGGTCCTTCCCGCCGACGAGATGCCACGCCGCAAGCTGGTCGCGCCGGGGGGTGAGGAAATCCTCGGGATAAAGCCCTTCGAAGGAAACCGCCGGGGTGGCCGGTTCGAGCATCGCCGCGAGGTCGCGGTTCATGTACTTCGCGTTGTAGGTTTCGTAAGTCGGCACGCCATGGAGGACGCCGAAGGCATCGTGAAGCGCCAGGTCGAACGACGCGCAGCAGACCAGCGCCCCGAGCAGCGGCACCGGCTCCGCGCGCCCTTCGTTGAACTTCGCCAGTTGAGCCGCGAGCGTCTTCTCAAAATCGTGGCCGATCTCCATCGGGTGGCCGCTTCCCTCAAAATGAGCCCAGGCCGACGCCAGTTCCCGGCAGAATTGCTGGAGGATCACCTCCCGCTCCTCATAACCGAGCGGACTCGGCCAGACCCACGCGGCGCTGAGCGGCGTCTCGCCCCAGCCGACGGCGGTCCGCCCGGCGGCATCGCGGACCTTCATTTTGACACGGGCGATGCAGAGGTGTTCCACGGTTTCAGCGCCGAATTTCAGCGGAACCCGGAGCGTGACAGGCAGAAAATAAAGGGAAACGGCAACAGGGGAAATATCAGTCGGTTTGGCCATGGGAAAAACCGGAGCGTGCCTGATTTGAGCAGCCATGACAACTCCGGAGAACCCTCATTTTCCGAAGTGACAGAAGTAAAAACACTCCAAAAGCAAAAACACAACCCATCAGTAATATAAACGAAAGAATTATCCAATAACCGTGAACTTCCAATCCTGCAAACCGGTTTGGAATCCACCATGTCAGCACCCAGGCGACTCTTCCAATGATACGATAGGATACCCATGCCCAAATCCATACGCCCCATACTTCCCAGCGTTGTGATATTGTTTCACGGAACCCATGGCAAAAACATCTCCATGCGCGATACTCCGGATTTTCAAGAATGATTAAAATAACATAAAACTGAAGTGGAATTATAAGAGCCAGTATCCATGTTGCATTCAGTTGTAAATATTGAAATAGAAAAAATAGACTTGCGCTTACAATAAGCCCGAGAACATATAGCCATATGGAAGCGACAAGCAAGCGACTTAATCGTCTCCAGGAAAAAACTTCCAAAACATGCTTCCATCCGCCGTCCTTATTCTGGGAAAATTGTCGCAGAAGATTAATTGATCCCGCTTCCATTAAGAACGCTGTAATTAATATAAATAGAAACAATAAGCTTCTTGTTTCGATATTGGTGCCCCTATGGTACGCAGCGAGATCCCTGACGATCACAAAGCAAATCCATAGAATAACAGCAATGCAGAAACCTGGTATCACAAGCATGCGCCAGTTTTGACTCAAGGTGCGAAAAGCATCTTTTAACGCCAGAAAAAATATTGAATCCTTCATGAATTAAAACTTTTGACCGGAATGGGAAACAGCCTTTGTCAGCAACAGGATATCCCAAGCGCCGAGCAGTAAGAGCATGTCCAAAAAGATAATGATCGTTTTTTTGTTATTTTCCATTATGTTTCGTTTTTGTTACCGATAGATTCGAAATGATCGCTGGAACATGAACCCGGCAGATCCGGTCCATCATGATAGCGAAATTTTCTCTCGCAGCCGTGTAAGTCATGGCGAGCATCCGGCCAGAATGATGGATAAGGAGCCTGGAATCAAGCGGCGCGAGACCTATGGCACAAAATGTGTCATTTCATTCATCTTTCTCAATTCGTGAACACGCCCTAAATCAGCGATCCCCTGAAGTCGTGCATTTGATGGCGGGGAGGAGGAACTATTTACGATAGGAGGACGGAGGTAAAAATCCTCGCCCTAACATCCCGTTAACGGTATACTCCCACTCCATGCGTACCATTGCCTTCTCCCTCTTTGCTTTCGTGGCTGTCACGGCAATTTCCCTTGCCGGGGAAGTGACCATTACCGAGACCCTGAAGCAGGAAAAACACGCTGAGACTCAAACAGAGTATTTCTTGATTGAAACAGCAAAACCCGTTTCCCAAGGTGCTGAAAAAACCTCCAAACTTCAGGTTGCCGGGTTGGAGCAAAAGGCGTGGAATCATGCCTGATTCCCTTAAAATCCTCTTAAAGAGGAAATGGTTGAAGTGGTTGCTTCTTGTTTCCGTTTTAGCCGCTTGCTTTGTACCTGTCGTACAGGAGCAAGTTGTCAGCCATTGGGTAGTAAATATATGGATGATTCCAATGGGTGGTTTGGGGGCTGGTTCTTGGGTCAAATAATGAAACTCAATATTCGCGTCGGCTACTCAGTGGATGTTTTGTATGAGTTCATGTTAGTTTCCTCCCTGATGATGACTCTTGTGCTGAGTGTTCTTGGCGTGAGGCTTTTGGGCCACGGAGACTCATGGACCATGGTAAGCGGGGCCGTGTCCTGTAGTTTGCTGTTTATCTCTTTAAACAAATATGGCTCGATAAAAAAGTGAGCGCAAGCTGTACGTTCAGGCTGGATATGGAGCGAAGCCTAATAAAGCGAATTAAACGAAGCGTTTTAATAAAAAAATCGCTGATTTAATGGAGCCGGACGGAAACGCAGGCAGTTTTGACAAGATTTTTGGTTCGATTTCCGCAGCCTGTTTAAAGACAGGTGAGGACCAATCGGGCCAAAAAGACGCACAAATGACCAGTTTACGAACGAGCTTTCATAAATCAGCGATTCCATAAGACATCATCCTCTACAGCACCAGATGTTTTGGAGCTCTACCGGTGTCGACTGATCAAGCCGTCGGCGCTTTCCAGACTGATCGACCGTGAGGCAGATGCCGCTCTCAAGCAGTCCATGCTGACCCGATGGGCAGTCGTGCAGGCAAAAAAGGCGAAGCTGAATCGCTCGCCGGAACCTTAAAAACCCAAGCGGGTTTACAGAATGGCCGGTTTTCGTCATAGTGGCCCCTGCCACCTCCAAAAAAACGTACCGGAAAATTGTCCGAAGGTACGTTTCAAACAAGCCGTTCTTGTCTGGTGATTGTCGAAAACCGTACCGTTTCTCCCACTTTTCCACGCCGTCGTCCCTTTTTCCGCTGGACGGCGAATGACCTGACTCCACGTCCGGAGAGGTCGCCTTACCTTCATCCTTTCATCGCCGTTGCGGCGCTGGCGCTCGCCTGTCTCGCGCTTTGCGGGTGTGGCCAACCCCGGGGAACGACGCAAAAAGAGGTGATCCGCGTCTGGTCGCACCAGGGGCAGGAGGCGGAGAACGCGGCGATGCGGGCGATCGCGGCGGCGTTCAACGCGGCACACCCGGATCACCACGTCGAACTCACCTTTTTCCCTGATTTCCAGTACACGGAGAAGCTCGCCATCGCCGCCGCCGCAGGGGATCTGCCCGATGCCTTCGACCTCGACGGCCCGCTGGTCGCCCGTTACGTCGACAGCGGCCTGCTCCTGCCGCTCGATCCCTTTTTTGACCCCGCCGACCTTGCCGACTTCCTGCCGACCCTCCTCCGGCAGGGGACGGTCGATGGCACACTCTACGCGCTCGGTGCGTTTGACTCGGCCGTGGTCCTTTACTACGACCGCGCCCTGCTGGCACAAGCCGGGATCTCTCCTCCCGCCGACGGGTGGAACTGGGACGAATTTCTCCAGGCATGCGCGCGCCTGAAGAGCGCCGGGATCGAGCCGGTGGCCCTCCACATGAACGAAAGCGCGGACGAATGGTACACCTACGCCTTCAGCCCGGTGGTCTGGTCGGGCGGGGGAGCCTTGATTGCTCCCGACGGGCGAACGGTGAGGGGTGTCCTCTCCAGCCCGGAAAATGTCGCCAGCCTCGGGCAATGGCAGGCCCTCTTTACCCGGGGGTTTGCCGCCACCGATCCGCTCGACCCCGACCCGTTTGGCAACGGCAAGGTCGCTTTTGACTGGACCGGGCACTGGATGGCGCGAAGCCACCTCGAAAAGAAAGGCGAACGACTCGGCGCGATGCTCCTGCCACGCACCGGCGCGCACCCTTCCGCCCCTTGCGGAAGCTGGTGCTGGGCGATCTCCGCCCGGGCGCGTGAACCGGCCGCCGCCGCGCTCTGGCTCCGGTGGGTGACCGACGCGCGGCACGGGATCGAGCCGATCGTCCGCGCCAATGGGGCCGTTCCCGCGCGGCGCTCCGCATTTGCTTCCTTTCCGGAGTATGAAAAACTTCCGTACTCCCTTTTCCGCAGGCAGTTGGAGGAGATCGCCCGGCCCCGTCCGTTGACCCCGTTTTATGCGAGCCTCACGCGCGGTTTCGCGGCGGCCTTGCGCGACATCGCGCGCGGGGCGGAGGTCAAGGGACGCCTGCAAATGGCGGAGGAGGAGATCGACCGCGTGATCCGGCGTCGCGCTCCACGAGAGACGACCCCAAACGGAGAGGAGGGCCGCCCATGACCGCCTGGCAACGCTCCCGTTCCCGTGCCGCCCCGTGGTTTCTTCTGCCGGCGCTGCTCCTGCTCGGCCTTTTCGTGGTCTGGCCGATGGCGCGGGCGCTTTTCTGGAGTATGACCCATGCCGACCTCCTCGCCCCCGGCCGCGCCGCATGGGCCGGGCTGGAAAATTACGGCGATCTCCTGACCGACCCCCGTTTCCGCCGCGCCTTTGCCAACACCGCCCTTTTTGCCCTGCTCACCGTGCCGCTCCAGAGCGCCCTTGCGTTTCTCCTCGCCCTCTGGGTGAACCGACCCGAACCGGCATGGCGCTGGCTGCGGGTCGCCTTTTTCCTGCCGGTGATCGTCTCCATGCCGGTCCTCGCCGTCCTCTGGACGATGCTCTACCAGCCGCAGCAGGGGGGAGAGATGGGGCTGGTCAACTCCGGAATCTCGCTCCTCGGGCTGGAGCCGCGCGCGTGGCTGCGCGATCCGTCGACCGCCCTTCCCGCCATCGCCTTCATGTCGATCTGGCAGGGGGTCGGCCTGCAAATGATGGTCTTTCTCGCCGGGTTGCAGAATGTCCCGGGCGAACTCTCCGAAGCGGCCCGCATCGACGGGGCCAATGCCTTCCAGCGGGTCCGTCATGTGACGATCCCTTCGATCCGCAACACGATCATCTTTGTCGTCACCGTCACCACCATTTTCGCCTTCCGCCTCTTCGTACAGCCCTACCTGATGACGCGCGGCGGGCCGGAAAACAGCACCCTTTCGATCATCGAAGCGATTTACGAAATGACCTTTCTGAGCCAGGACCTCGGGCGGGCCTGCGCGGCGGCGTTCCTGTTCCTGATCCTGGTCGCCGCCATCACCCTTCTGCAACGCCGCTGGGCAAGGGAGGAGCGCGCATGAAAGCTTCCTCCGCCGCTCCGCTGAAATGGGGGACGAGCCTCGCCGTCGCCCTTCTTTTCCTTGCCCCGCTTCTCTGGATGGTGCTCGCCTCCTTCCGCATTGAAGCGTCGATCTTTGAAACCCCCGCCCACTGGTTCGGCGGCGGCGGATGGACTTTCGAGCACTACCATGACGCATGGCGGCGCGCCGCGCTCGGGCAGGCGTTCGTCAATTCGCTCCTCCAGGTCGCCGTGATTTGCAGCGTCGGCCTGCTGGTCAATGCGATGGCCGCCTATGCCTTTGCCCGGCTCGATTTCAAGGGGCGCGAGGCGCTCTTCGCCCTTGTGGTCATCCTGATCATCCTCCCGGTCGAGGTGATGGCGGTGCCGCTCTTTTTCACCGCGCGCGATCTTGGGCTGACCGGCGCCTACCTCCCGGCCATGGGGGGCCTGGTCATCCCGTTTCTGGCCAAGGCGTTTAACATCTACTTCCTGCGGCAGCATTTCCTTTCCGTTCCCGTGGAACTGGAGGAAGCCGCCGCCCTCGACGGCGCGGGAGCGTGGCGGCAGTTCTGGAATGTCGCGCTCCCCTCGGTCCGCCCCGCGCTGGCCACGGTCGTCCTGCTCGATCTCCTGGTCCACTGGGGCGATTTCCTCTGGCCGCTCCTGATCGGCACCCGCGAAGAGACGCGGACGGTTCAGATCAGCCTCGCCAACCTCTTTACCCAGCCGCCGATCCAGTGGGGCGACATCCTCGCCGCTTCGGTCCTCGTCACGCTGCCGGTGATCGCCCTTTTCCGGCTCTTCCAGCGTTACATCGCCGTTTCAGACGCCCGTTCCGGCATCAAGTGAGGCTGCGTTTTCCGACGAAACGGACCCCCGCCGCCGCGCCGACACAAAGCAGGAGCCAGGCAACGCCCGGTTCGGGGATCGCGGCCACGTTCACGCTCACGCTCCCGTCGGTGTAGAGCAGCGAGGTGTTCCAGTTCAACGCCAACCCGTCGCTGATTTCCGGCAGGTCGAGCAGGGTGAACGTCCCGTTGAACCCGTCGCTCTGGAACAGGTGGAAGGTCAGTTCGTCGTTCGGCTGAAGGGCCAGCCCTTCCTCCAGCACGAGCCGGAGCGTGCCGCCGAGGGTGAAACTCCCGCCGATGTTGATCGCGTCGTGCTCCGTCCCGCGCGCCTCGCCGCCAAGCCGCAGCAGCGTCACGCTCTCCGCCCCGAGGGTCAGATCGCCGTCGAAGTTCAGAACCCCGGTGCCGTTCTCCCCGTCGCCCGGCGCGAGAGTGCCGAGCACCTCCGTCGCCCCGGCGATCCGCCCGATCCCGCCGAGCGTGCCGTCGGTTTCCACGGTCACAAGCCCCGTGCCGGTGGAACTGGTTTGCGCCTCCGTGCCGGTGTAGTTCGCCAGCAGGGTGCCGCCGGTGATCCGCGTGGCTCCCTTGTAGGTGTTGGCCCCGTTGAGAACCGTCGTCCCGGCCAGGACGTTGACCCGTGTGGTCGTGTTGCCGGTGATCGCGATCGGTGCCTGTGCCGCGCCGGTAAATTCGTAGCGGGCGTCGGTATGGTTGAAATTGATGGTGGCCATCCCGCCCGAACCGGTGGAACTCCCTCCGCGAATCGTTGCGACCTCCAGCCGACCGGCCGCTTCCGGGGCGGCGGCCACGTTATCAGTCCCGACCTGCCCGCCGATATTGAGCACCCCGACCGCCGCGCTCCCGTCGCCCATGGTCAGCAATCCCTCGACCTGCACCGTTCCTGCACCGCCGATCGTCAGCACCCCCGTCCCGTTGTACCCGACCGAGAGCGCCCCCGCATGGGTCCAGAGACCATGCACCG
>DATMFV010000026.1:0-19119 GCA_035555975.1 Chthoniobacteraceae bacterium | reverse complement strand
CAGCCCGGCGGGGAGGTCGAGCAGCAGATCCTTCACCCACTGTTGCGGCACCGGATCGGTCACGTTCTTCTGAAAGCCGAATGAGGTAGCGACCGAAACCGCTCCATCGGCGCGGGTCAACGTCACCCGTTCCCAGGAACCTGCGGGGAATGGATAACGCCCGGTCGCCTCCATCACCTGCCGGTGGAGCGAAAGCCGCAGATGGGGGGCGTCGCGTTGACCGGGGGAGAACTCGTAACAGCGATGGCCGATCGCCACCGACGGGGCGTCGCCGTGCGGGTGCATCATGTCGATCTCCAAGTGCCAATGGAGCCGCCCGAGATCGCCCACACAAAAGAAAACCGGCCCGGCTTCCGGCACTTCCCACGCCCCTTCCTCCGGTTGAAACCGGGCCGAAGCCTCCCGGGCCAGCCAGTCAATCCCCGCAGCTTCTTCCCAGCCCTCTTCAATGCTCATGAAAGAGATTTAGCAAAAACGGGAGCCGCCGGGGAAGCCGAAGGCCACTTTATCCGTAAAGAAAGGAGGCCTCCCGACGTGCTCCTTTAGGACTAAAGTTGCTTTCGGGTTTATGGAAGATGAAGATAAGATTCTCATCCCCCCGTCATGATCAACCCGCTCCCCGCCTTCCGGAACCTCGTTTTCGCCATCCTCCACGCTCTGGCGCTGCCATTGGCCGCCGATCCCCCCGCCAACGCGCAAGAGAAGCCATGGCATGTCGTGATTGCGAGCGACGCCCCGGGGATGACCCGTTTTGCCGGAGAGGAACTTTCGAGGCTGCTTTCCAAGGCGTTGGGGCGGGAGGTTCCAACAAAAGCTACATCGGACGAACCCGGGGAAGCCGCGTTGGTGCTGGGCGCTCACCCCCATCTCAAGGCGCTCGGCATCGACCCCGCCACCCTTCCGCGAGACGGCTTTGTCATCCGCACGCACGGCAACCACCTGCACATCGTCGGTCGGGACGGCGATCCCGGCAATGTGGCTGCGATCATGGCTTCCGGCGCATGGCACCGGCGCGACACGCTGCCGGAGCGGGGGACGCTCTATGGCGTTTACGAGTTTCTGGAGCGCTATGTCGGCGCGCGTTTCTACTTCCCGGGGCGCTATGGCACGATCATTCCCCGGCTGGGGGACTGGCACCTGCCGGAGATCGACCTCCGGCTCGCTCCGGTTCACCCGGCCCGCTCGATGGGGCATTCCGGTCAGCTTTTCCCCGGGTTCGACGAAGACTACCCCGGCGATACCATCGAGGCGAAGGCATGGTATTTCAAAACGCTGGACAAGCTGCGCCTGCGGCAACAGACACGGTATCTACCCCATGATCACGGGCTCTCCCGCTTCGGCTATGTGGAACGCTTCGGCGAAAGCCACCCGGAGTACTTCGCGCTGATGAGCAACGGACGGCGTTATAACGATCCGCACCTCCCCCACCCGGCCCAGCTATGCTTTAGCAGCGGCATCCGGGAAGAAATCTATCAGGATGCCAAAGCCTACCTGACCGGTCAAAGCGCCCGGTCGCGCAACGTGCGCCGGACACCCCGCAGCGCCTATGAATGGCCTTTGTCGGTCACCCAGCCGGGTTACTTCAACATCATGCCGCAGGATGGCTTTTCCCCGTGCAACTGCGCCGCGTGTCAGGTTCACTTTCAGGGAACCCGCTACAACACCCTGAAGCGCGAGAGCAGTTCGGGTTTCCTCTGGGATTTTTTCATCGACCTCGCAGAGCGGCTGACCCGCGAAGGCGTTCCGGGGCGGCTCACCACCATGGCCTACCCGCCGTACAACCGGGTGCCCAAGCGGAAGATCCCCGAAAATCTTGAAGTCAGCTTCTGCCCGGCGGGCGCCGATGCCGTGCGGGATTTCGACGCCGTGCATCAGGCCGTCCGGGGCTGGTACGAAGCGACCGGCAAAAAACGCATCTGGCTCTGGAACAATGTCGGAAAGTATGGCGAACTCAAAATGCCGGGCGTCCCGTTTATCATTCCCCGGGCGACGGGCCATTACTATAAAACGCTCTCTCCCTATATTTCGGGGGCCTTTGTCTCGCTGCCGCAGGACTTTTATCTCTTCAAGTATATCAATGCCTATGTTGCCAACAAGGTGTTCTGGGACCCGACGGTCGACGTGGAGGAGCTTTTGGCCGAGCACGACCGCCTGATGTTCGGCTCCGCAGCCGAAACGATGGGAAACGTCTACCGCCGGTTTGAAGAGCATTGGACTAAAGCCATCCGCGGAAACACCGTGGAGACCGACCTGGGCGAAACCGCCGTCCCACCCTCCGACTATACCCTCTGGAATGAGATTTACTCCGGCGACGAGATGCAGCGCCTCAACGCTCTCTTTGACCGCGCGGAGCAGCAGGCCGCCGCCGAACCCGGCCCGCTGGAACGGGTCCGCTTCATGCGGCAGAACCTCTTTGGGCCGTTGGTCAACGCACGGGAGGCGTACACCCGCGTGGCCGACCAGGTCCGACACCTGAAAGCTGATGCACCGATGCTGAAAGCCGGGGAGGTCAGCGCCGCCGCATGGAACGAAGCGGAAGCGCTCCATCTCCACCCTTACGACGATCGCCAGCCATCCACCGTGGAAACCGTAGTCCGTGTCCTTCGGGACGAGCGCCATCTCCACCTTCTTTTTGAATGCCAGGAGCCGGAAATCGGCGACATGGTGGCCGAAACGCATGAAGACGACTCCACCATGATCTACAAGGAATCTTGCGTCGAAGTCTTTCTGAACCCTTCGGGCGACCGGATGAACTACTTTCAGATCAGTGTCAATCCGCTGGGAGCTGTCACCGACGCTGCGGGGGTCAAGCAGGGCCAGAGCGAGGCGTTGGACCGCGAGTGGCAGAGCGGCGTGCGTTGCAAAACAGAGATGGGGAAAGCCGGGTGGCGCGTGGAGATGGCGATCCCGCTCGAACGGCTCGGTACGATCAACCCGGAAGGCTTCCCGGTGAACTTTACCCGCGCCCGCGTCATCCAGGGGAGGAAAAAGGAGCTGTTTTCGTGGAGTCCCTACCTCGAACACGGTTTCCACGACCTGGGAAACTTCGGCACGCTGCATTTTAACGACACCCGGCCGGTCAACCTGATCCGCAACGGCGGCTTTTCCGGCGCCGTCGGGAGCCAAAAGATCGCCGACTGGCGCGGTGCCCGCAAGGGGACGGAAACGGGGGGCTGGGAGATCACGGGCGACCGGTTTGTCGATGGCGGGCGTTCCCTGAAGCTGGAAGGGGCTGGCAAGGGGGGCACGGTTTCCGTTCGCCAGGATCTTCCCGACCTTCAGGCCGATACGGAGTACGCCATCTCCTTTTATGTCCGGACGGAAGCCGTACAACCGGCCAATTCGTCGTGCGGAGCGTTCATCAGCCTCTGGGAGAAAAAGAACCGCTTCTTTCCCGTCAGCCCGCTGGTGGGCACCCTGCCATGGCAACGGATGGAGTACCGCCTCCGCACCGGACCGGAGACCAACCGGAAGGTCGGCAGCTACCTGCTGCTGGCTGTGCGGCAGGCCACCGGCACCGTCTGGTTTGATGACGTACGGGTCACCCCCGTTGCGGTTGATTGACCGTCGCTCCATCGATCCATACCCCGTCGAGCAACGTCGTCCGGCGGACGGAGGGGAGGCCGCGAAGGTTCCGGTCCAACTGCCGGATGACCAGCCGCGCCGCGGCCGCGCCCAACTCCTGCGGTTTCTGGTCAATCCCCGCCATGGAGCTTTCCGCCGAATTTTCCAGAGTGACCAGCGCCAGCTCCTCCGGAATCGCAAGACCCGTGGAGCGCAGAAAGTGGTACGGCGTGTGGGATTGCGTGATCAACGCCTCCAGCCGGTGATGCTCGACCCATTTGCGCATCGCCCCGGGGTTCCAGTTCTTGGGAGCGACCACCGCCACGGGGATCTGCCGATCTCTGCGGTGGATAGAGTTATAACCCGCGATGGCGGCCGTGACCACCCCCTCCACGCGCCGGTTTTCGAAGCCGCCGCAGAGCATCCCGATCCGGGAGTAGCCGATGTCGGTCAGTTTGCTGATCGCCAGCGAGACAATCTGCGTGTAGTTGGCGTCGACCCGGTGGAGACCGGGGTATTTTCGGGAATAGCCGATCACGCACCCCGCAAACCCTGACCAGTCAAGAGCGATCGGCGCGCTGTTGAGGGGCGAAATTCCCATGATGACCCCTTGCACGTTCCGGTAGCGCAGCACCTCGGTCAACCGCTTCCCCCGGGTCGATGAATAGTCATCCGCCAGAAAAAGTTCAAGTCGGCAGCCGTGCCGCTCCGCCTCCGCCTCCGCCCCGGCATAGTAGGCGCGGCGAAACGGGTTGGCCATCATGCTGCGGCGATCGGCATAGCTGCAAACATAGGCGATCGACGGCGCGCCCTTGATCTCGCGTTGCGTACGCAGCCGGTTGACCAGCGCCGAGACCAGGGGGTTGCGGATATAGCCAAGCTCCCGCGCAATCCGGTGAACCTTTCCGCGCGTCGCCTCCGAAATGCTCGGGTGGTCGCGAAGCGCGTAGGAAACCGTCATCAGACAGACACCGGCGGCTTCGGCCACATCTTTCATGATGACCTTTTTGCCCATCAATCCACCGAAGGAACACCACTGTAGGGGTAAAGTAAAGAGGGAACACCGCTGGCTTTAGGAGTACAGCGGTTCTTGCATGGAAAAGGACGTTCCATGCCCGTTATCTTCTCCTCATCTCAACGCTTTCTTCATGAAATTTTCGTGTACACCGATCAGTTTCCGTTCGTCCTTCCAAAAGGGCTCCATGAACCTCCGCTCGTTCTTCACCTTCTGCGCCGCTCATGGCCTCAAGGGGGTGGACCTCCTCGATTCCGATGGCTACCCATGGCTCTGGTCGTCCGGTGAAACCGCGGCCCAATGTGTCCGGTGGGCGCAGGAGGAGGGCCTCGCCATCGCCGCCCATGCCTGCGGGAACAACTTTGCCCAGCCGACCGCCGAACAACGCCGGGGCCAGATCGCCTTGGTGCAAAAGGCGATCGACCATGCGGGCGAACTCGGAGCCCCCCTCCTGCGGATCTTCGGCGGCTACCATCGCCATGCCGGGGGCGATCCCTCGACCAAAACGGCCAATGGCCTGGAGATGATCTTCAACGCGCTGGAGCAGTGTCTCCCCCATGCGGAGAAGCGCGGGGTCATTCTCGCGCTTGAAAACCATGGTTGCCTCCCCGCGCATTCCTGGGAGTCGAAAACCATTCTTGATCACTTTGATTCGCCGTGGCTCAAGGCGCTTTACGACCCGGCCAACTACCTCGGCAACAGCATGACTGAAGATGAAGACCCGCTGCGCGCCTACCAACGGCTGAAAGGCTCCATCGCTCACGCCCATTTCAAGGATGTCGCCCCCGCGAAGCTGAACCCCGCCCGCCGCCGCGAACCGTGCGTGGCCGGGCAAGGATTGACGCCGCTCTGCCAGATCATCGCCGAGATGGTCCGGGATGGCTATGACGGTTTCTGCGCGCTGGAATACGAGGCCGCCGCCATCGTACCGGAGATGGAGGGGGTCCCCGCTTCGTTCGCCTTTCTTCAGGACGCGCGTGCAGCGGCCCTGCTTCAACGTCGCATGGCGCAACAACTGTAGGAGTACAGCAGAACGGAAGTGGACAAGGAGGTCCAAATCCGGCACAAGTTCGCGACCGACAAAAAACAGCCCCCTCCCCCGCCATGTCGCCTCCCAACCCTTTCCCGCCCCTGCCCCGCCCGGTGGCGCATCAACGCCGGGGCGGGTTTTCCAGCGTGGAGTTGCTGATCTCGATCGTGGTGATGGCGCTGTTGGCGACTCTGGCTCTTCCGGCGTTTCGTTTCGTCCGGGAACAGACCAACGGGACCCGGTGTACCGGCAACCTGCGGATCATCAGCACCGCCCTGCATCTCTACCTTGCCGAAAACAACGGCGAATATCCGCCCAACCGGCGCAATTTTGCCCATCCCCTCCCCAACAAAGGCAATCCCTGGGTCCAGGACGGTTTGCTACCCTACCTCCACGCCAACCAGTCCGGCACCAAAACCCGCGAGGCCGCCGGGCCGTGGTACTGCCCTTCGGACACCTTGCGCCCGATGAATGTCTCCGCACATTCGTACGGACAAAACTACTACCTCGGCGGGGACGACCGCCCGACGAAAGACCCTGCCGCCCATCGACCCTGGTGGAGCAAGCCGGCTGCCTCCCCCTTGAGCGGGCAGTTGATCTATCTCATTGATCACGACTACCTGGTGGAGCCAAAGAGTACCGCGGGCCAGTTCCGCTCCGCCTCGTGGCCTCTTTTCGGGGGAATACGCGTTCAACCGCCCACCCAACCGGACGGTTCGTATTTGGTCGATTTTCGTCATTCCGGTACGGCCAACGCCCTTTTCGTGGACGGCAGCGTACGGGCCTTAAAATTTGAAGATCTGGTCAACACCAAGTTGAAGCACCTGATGGTGCCTGACTAACGATGGACGCAAACCGCAGACCCCGGCGAAACCTGACGATGCAGGATGTAGCCACCGCTGCCAACGTCTCGTTGATGACGGTTTCCTACGCGTTGCGCCACCACCCCTCCGTTTCCAAAGCCACCGGCGAAAGGGTTCGCAGGATCGCGGCGGATCTCGGGTATGCAGGGAACCCGATGGTCTCTTCGCTGATGAAACAGATCCGGTGGAAGAAATCCGACGACCAGCCCAAACTGGCGTTTCTCTCCACCGGCCCGAACCGGGCCGCCCTGTTCTCCGACCCTTTTCGCAAGGCCTGTTTTGAAGGAGCCCGCCACCGGGCGCAAAGCCTCGGGTTTGACCTCGAGCTGATCCTGATCCGCTCCCGTTCTGCCGATACAGCCGCGCGGCTGACCGGCAGGCTCTCTTCCCGCAACATCCAGGGGTTGATCTGTGAAGGTTCAGGTCCCGACGCACCGCCGGTCGCGCTCGACTGGACCCCCTTTGCCGCGTGCGTCCTCGGCCGCTCCGATACCTGCCCCGGTCATCACCAGGTCGCAAGCAACGACGCGGCCATGGTACTGCTTGCCATCGAACGCCTGAAAAGCCGCGGCTATGCCCGGATCGGCTTTCTCGGCGGTGCATTTGGCGACGGGCGCGTGGAGGATGCGGTGATCTCCACCCTCGCCGGTTACAATCGTTCCACGCCCCGCCACCCCGTCCGTTTTTCGCTCCTCTCCAAAGCCGAATGGAACGCCGAAGCAGTCACCGCATGGGTCCGGCGTCACCTCCTCGACGCGCTGATCGTGCAAAGCCCCGCGATGGAACCGCTCCTCTCCGCTTCGCCGCTGAAGGTTCCCGGCGATCTCGCGCTCGCCACGCTGGAGAAGACGGAGAAGTCGCATTTGGCGGGGATCGACCGGCAACCGCGTGAAATCGGGGCCGCAGCCGCGGAACTCGTCGTCCACGAGCTTTACGAAAACCGCCGCGGTCTCCCGTTGACCCGGCACACCTTTCTTCTCGATGGACGTTGGGTCGACGGCGCCACGGCTCCTGCAAAAGGGAATGCCAAACCCGATCTCCGGTCCGCCTGATCCCGTGCCATTCCGGCCGGTCCCCGGGTAAACGCCACGACCTCCGGGACCGGGGTGAGCGATACAAAGGCGGGAGGCGCACCGCAGGCTTGAGACCCGGGCCGCGGTCGCGCCTCTCTTCCCTGCTCACTCCGACTGATGCCTGGCAATCTCTTTGGCCCTGAAATCCGCGACATGATCGCCCACCGCAGACTGGGCGACCTGCACAACCTCGTGGCGGGGTGGCCCCCGGCGGACATCGCCGACCTCTTCGACGACCTTTCGGAGGACGACCGCGTGATCGTTTTCCGCGTCCTGCCCCATGTCCTGGCGGCTGACGTTTTCGAGTACCTCGACCTTGGAAGCCAGCAACATCTCCTGCGTGCAATGGCACACGAGGAGACGGCGGCGGTCCTCAACGAGATGTCGCCCGACGACCGGACGGCCCTTTTCGAGGAACTCCCCGGCCACGTCGTCACGCAACTCCTCCACCTCCTCTCCCCCGGGGAACGCGCTGTTGCACAGACCCTTCTCAACTACCCGGAGAGGAGTGTCGGGCGGTTGATGACTCCTGATTTCATCGCCCTGCGCGACGAATGGACCATCGCCGAAGCGCTTGATTTCATCCGCCGGACCGGCCACGAGTCCGAAACGCTCGATGTCGTCTACGTGGTCGACGAAAAGGGACGCTTGCAGGACGACCTGCGGATTCGCGAACTGCTGATCCGCCCCCTCGATACCGGGATCGCCGACATCCGCGACCAGGCCTTCGTCGCCTTGAACGTGAACGACGACCGGGGGGCGGCGATCGAAGTCTTCAAAAAATACGACCACAGCGCCCTTCCCGTGGTCGATGGGGAAGGCGTGCTGGTCGGCATGGTGACGGTCGACGACGTGATCGATGTCTCCGAAAAGGAAACCACCCGGAAGATCCAGAGGATCGGGGGGATGGAGGCGCTCGACGAGCCGTACCTGACCATTCCGATGGCCCGGATGGTAAGAAAACGGGGTCCGTGGCTGGCCATCCTGTTCATCGGGGAGATGATGACGGCGGTGGCAATGGCCTATTTCCAGGAGGAGCTACAGAAAGTCGTCCTGCTGGCGATCTTCATCCCGCTCATCATCTCCAGCGGCGGCAATTCCGGTTCGCAGGCTTCGACGCTGGTCATCCGCGCCATGGCGGTCGGGGAAGTCCGCCTGCGCGACTGGTGGCGCGTCATGCGCCGGGAAATCACCAGCGGGGTCCTTCTGGGGCTTCTGCTTGGGAGCCTCGGGGTGCTGCGCATCGTCCTCTGGTCGCTGGCCGCCATTGAAGTCCGGGGCAGGTCGATGTATGGCGAACATTGGGTGCTGGTCGCCGTGACGATCGGCTGCTCCCTTGTCGGCGTGGTCCTCTGGGGCACGCTTGCCGGTTCGATGCTACCCTTTCTGCTTCGCAGCCTCGGGATCGACCCGGCCACCTCGTCCGCCCCGTTTGTGGCAACGCTGGTCGATGTGACCGGGTTGATCATCTACTTCACCATTGCGGGATGGATCTTGAGCGGGACGCTGCTTTAGGCGCAATGCCGTTTACCTGGGTCGCACCTTGTTTCCGCTGCCACCTCCAACCCCGCGGCGCACGCGGAGGTGCGCCCTCCAAGGTGCTGCCGCGCCAAGGCTATTTTTCAAGTGACCACAGAGAGAGCCCGCAGCTTCTCCACCGTATAGTCGACCAGCACCGTTCCGCCTTGCGAGCCCACGGGATTGCTGGCCGGAACCGACCCGTAGCCGCCTCCGGCGACCGATCGGGGGCTGGGAAGGTAGGTTCCTCCGCCCGCGAGCTGAATCAGGAAGGTCTGGATAAAGGGACTGCGTACCTTGATCTGAATGCCGAAATCGAGATAACACTCGAAGGGGTTGGTCGCAAAGGCGATTTCGCCCAGGCGCACCACGTGGACTTCCATGGCGCGCGTCGGAGCGGTTTTCTGTTGTTCGTAACGCTTGGCCACTTTCAGATACCAGTTCATCCTGCGAAACGCCTGGGTGGTCTTCACATACCAGCGGGGTTCCCGGCGCACGGCGTCGTTTTCCTCCAGCTTGCGCTTTTCCTCTTCATACCGGCCACGCCAGACTTCCGCCTCGGCGAGCGCTTCTTCCACCTGCTTTTCGCTAATACAGTTAAGGGGAAGCTCCAGCGTTCCGACATCATGCCGCAAAACCGGTGCATGATCGCGATGATTGGAAAGAAAGGGGAGGATGCGCCCGACGGCATCCGCAATCCGCAGCGCGACCTCCTCCCGCTCCGTGCGGTTGCGAATCTCCAGCATCCGTTGGTGTGCCGCGCGCTCATAGAGAACATAGGAAGTCAATTCCCCCGCCGCGCTGCATTGCGGGAGGATAAACAGCTTTTCGCCATGACGCTTGCGCAGTTCCAGCCGGGTTTCATGCCAGAAATCGGCGCTGATCATGAAATCGTGCATACTCTCCTGCGCGGGGCTCGGCAGGTTAACCACCACGCCGGTGAGGGCTCCGGCCCCATCATAGGTAGCCAGCAGGTTGACGCTGTGGTCTTCATACCCTTCGATATGCGAAAAGGCATCGCGGGTCTTCTCGTCGAGGCCGTACATGGTGGAACGGCCATCCATCCCCGTCCAGCGCCGGTTTCGCCCGACCACCGCAGCATCCTGCCCGAAGGCGATGCTTCCTGCCGCGCGGGAGTCCCAGGCGCTGCGTACGGCTTGCGCGATCCGCTCCGCCGCAAAGGCGACATAGTCAGCGCCGGAAGCCCTCTCAACACGCGCGGATTCCGGCAAGGCATCGAAGGGATCCATGGCGTCATCACTCGTCTGCGGCGCGGTATGGGTATGCGTGGCATGCAAAATCACCTTTCGCGCGTCCAGCGAGGCTGTGCACAAACGCTCACGCACCGCGTCGCGCAGGTGATCGGAGATATCGATCAAATCGCACCCGACCAGCACGAGATGGTCGTCCCCGGACTCAAAGGCTGCGACGGTCGCCTTGAGCGGATCTTTCACCCCTTCGGAAACACGCGCATAGAACTGCCCCCGCAAGGATACCGGCTGCGCAATGGGGGTAATATCTGTTTCCGCCCAGCCGATTTTTAACTCAGATGTCTTCATACTATTTCTCCGAAATAACAAGTTCCGCTTCCCGCGCCCAATCCATCAGGGGCGGCTTTTCAAAGTTGGAACGGATCTCCACCCACCGACACTCGTCGGAGGAGGTCTGCAACCCTTCCATGATTTCGATCACATGCGCCGCGTGTTCGGGCGAATTGCGCAATGGCCGGTTTTCCCGGATCGCCAACGCCATTTCCGCCAGCCCGAGCGCGCGGTCCATACCCGCCTTTGCTTCCCGAAGAAGAGGTATCTCAACCGGTTCCTGTCCATAAGGGATGAAGCGACACAGCGGATTGAAAATGTGGTAGCAACCGACTGAAAACGAACCTTCATCGCCATGAAACTCCAGCCCGCGCAGGTGTGTTTGCGTTTTATGCGGGACATAATAGTTCGTCGTCAGGCGCGCGACGACTCCGCTTTCAAACTCCATCATTCCCGTGGTAAAATCGGGGGCTGTCACAGGAAACTCCCGCCCCTCCTTGTCGAAGCGGGGGTTTTTGAGGATTTTCGAATACCCCCAGACCTTTCGCACCGGCCCGAGCAGAAACGTCAGCGCCGTGATGGCATAAACCCCGACATCGAGCAACGGGCCGACGGTATAATAGGGAGCGGGCGCGGAAATCCAGCGTTCAATCTGCGCCCAGTTGACTTCCGCATAGACCAGACGCAGCGTTCCGAGCCGGTCCGCTTCCAGAAACTTCGCCGTGGTCTGAATCCCCTCTCCCAGATAGGTGATCGGGGCGGCGCTGAGCAGGCGACCGGACTCGCGGGCGATCCTGCCAAGCTCCACCGCTTCGGCATAGGTCAACGCCATCGGTTTCTCGGTAAAGACATGCTTGCCAGCCTTCAGGGCGCGGGAGTTCAGGTCGAAATGGGCATGGTGGACGGTCAGGTTGAGCACAACATCGACTTCCGGGTCGCCCAGAACCGCTTCAAAGTCGGGATAAACCTTGCCGCCGTATTCCCGGCAGAACTCCTCCGCCCGGGCAAGTTCCAGATCGGTCGCCCCGACGATTTCAAGCAGGTCGGGGTAGTTTCGGATCTGTTGACCATACTGGGTGCGGATGTGTCCGCAACCGACGACTGCAATGCGTAGTGGTTTCATTGGTAAAAATCTATTGGTTCCACCATAGTGTCGCTACCCGGAAAAATTCCCGGCAGTCTTCGGTGGGAATTTGGGGTGGCAATGCGCGGTCCAGAGGTCGATGGCGCGAAACCCCATGTCGGCCACCTCGGCAAAGAGCCGGTCGATCCGCCCGGCATAGGTTGCCGCCGGTGAAAACGCTTCGGCCAGGCTTGTATTGCCCTCACCAAAACCGGTGACGTTCCGATAGCCTTTCTCCCGACCCAGAAAATTGGCGGACATAAAGCTGAACTTCGGGAGCGGCGATGGAACGGCTGAAGGTTTCATTTCGCCGCCATGCTGAACAGAAAATCCCCGCCCGTCTTGCCGGGCGTTGACATTTTTTTGTGGTTTTGTGATCTTGAGCTTGCGTGAGCATTCCCCGCCTGAGATTCAAAAATGTACCCCACTTTCGCCGGGTCAAGCTCTGCGGCCCGGACGCCTATCCCTTGCATGATCACGAGTTCGGGGAGATTTTCTGGCTCGACGAAGGGTGTTTCCGCCACTGCGTCAACGGACGGTCTTTTTCACTGGAGGCAGGAACGCTGGTCTTTATCCGCCCCTGGGACGCGCATAGCTTTCATGGCGCGTCCGACCATCCCTTTTATATCCATAACGTCTGCTTTGACTGGCGCACCTTCCTTTACCTGCAACAACGCTATTTCCCGCACCAGACCGCCATCTATGGTGAAAACGAGCCTTTCCCGAAAATGGTGCTCTTCAATGAGCGCCAGTTGAAGAAGGCGCATCGGCTCTTTCTGGAGCTTTTCACCAACCGTAACGAGCGGCTGAATATCGAGTGGTATCTCCTGAGCCTTTTCACGGAATTCTGCCCCATCCGGCGCGATGCCGCAAAAACGCCGCCGGATCTGCCTCCCTGGATGGCCGCCGCGTGGGAACAGATTCACGAGCCGGAGCATTTCAGGCTCGGCGTACAGGAGTTTTGTCGCCTCAGCGGCCGTTCCCGCGAACACGTTTCCCAGGAATTCCGCAAAGCTACCGGACAGACGGCGGCGCAGTATATCCACCAGCTTCGCATGAACCACGCCGCCGTCCTGCTCGAAGCAAGTTCCCGGGAGATCGTCGATATTTCGCTGGAATGCGGTTTCGAAAGCCTTTCCCACTTCTACGCCAACTTCCGCAAACTCTACAAAACCAGCCCCCGGGTTTTTCGCCAACGCGCGCAGGGGAAGATGTATACGGATTAAATCAAGGCTTTTGCAGCGGCCGGGCCGCGAGTGCGGTCACCGTGGCGCTGGAACAGAGCATCACGATGGTGGCAACGACCGGATGCAGCCACCCGAGCGCGGCGATTACCATCCCGACGGTGTTATAGCTTAACGCCACGCGCAGGATGAGCCGGGTGCGCCGGGAGACCTCCCGCGCTTCGCGGAGCAAGGCGGGAAGCGTACGATAGTCGGGTTGCGCCCAACGCGCCTTGGCGCTGCGGATCGCCAATTCCGCCCCGTCGCCAACGGCGATGCTGGCGGTCGCTGCCGCGAGCGCCGAAGCGTCGTTGAGGCCGTCACCAAAGAAAAGGACCGGCCTGCCCTGCGCCTCCCATTGCCGTACGGCGGCAAGCTTCTCCATCGGGCGCATGGCGGTATGCACTTCGCCAAACGCCTCCGCCACTTCCGCCGGAACGGTGCTGTCGCCGGTCAGAAGGGCCAGTTGGTAGCCATCGCGCCTCAACTTTTCGGCGAGTTCCGTCGCGTGGGGCCGCATCTCTTCCTCCAGATGGCACGTCGCCGCCAGTCGGGAGCCGACGAGCAGATAAACCGCGCGCGCGCTTCCCCCGTGCGGGACCGCCCCGGGCAGGTTCTCGCGCACCATTGCCGCACTCCCGAGCCGCACCGTTTCCCACTCCCCTTGCAGGCGCGCCTCCGCCTCCACCCCCCGGCCCGGCACCGCGCGCCACCCGCGCAGTTCAACCGTCGCCCCTTCGGCGGCCCAACTCCAGAAAGGGCGCGCCACGGGATGGTCGGAACGGGCGTTGAGCGCCCCGATCAATGCCCGCACCTGCGCGGGGTCGATCCCGTCGGCCGCCTCCAGCGAGGCGACCTTCATCTCGCGCACGGTCAAGGTTCCCGTTTTGTCAAAGGCGATGGTTTTCACCATGGAAAGCGACTCCATCACCCCGCCGCTCGTGGGAGAAATGCCGCGCCGGAGCACCCCGGTCAATCCGTTGCGGTAAAGGAGCGGGATCGCCACCCCGAACGCGCACGGACACGCCACCAGCACCACGGCAAGGCTGTTGGAGATCGCGGAAGGGAGCCCGGCCCACCACCACCAGAAGGCAAACGTCGCCCCGCTCGCCCCGAGCACCGCAGGGAGAAACCGGGCGACCACCTTTTCCACGGAACGAAGAAACGGCGGCTTGTCGCGGAGGAGCCGCTGCGTGGTCGCGCCGATGGAAGCCAGTTCGCTCCCGGCGACTTCCCCCGTCATCTCCACTTCCAGCGCGGCGTCGAGCACGATCATCCCGGCGCGGATCTCTTCCCCCGCTTCAAGCGCGACCGGAAACGGCTCTCCGGTCAATGCCTGGCTTTGAACATAGGCGCGCCCTTTGCGGATGATCCCGTCCACCGGCAACGCTTCGCCCGGGCGGACCTGAAGGTGGTCGCCCCTGTGCAACGAGGCGAGCGGCTCCATCTGCCACGCCCCCTGCCGCCACACCCGGGCGCTTGCCACCCCGGCGAGCTGCTCCAGCGTGATCTGTTCGATGTGGCGCTGTTGCTTTTGAAGGAGGATCGCCCCGAAATAGCGAATCGCCGGAAGAAGAATCGGCACCTCATAGAAAACCGGGCCATGCCCGACGAGCGTCGCATGCACCGAAACGCCCCACGAGGCCGCCACCCCGGCGAGAAAAAGCTGGTCGGTCACGATGCGCCCCTCCCTCGCCGCGCGCCATGCGGAGCGGGTCAGGTCCCGCCCGCCGACCAGCATCGCCACCACCCCGCCAAGGGCGAGGAGGCCGTGCATCACCCAGCGCGTCGTCCCTTCCGGCGCGTCGAGATTGACCACCAGGTTGACATTCATCGTCAACCCGGAAAGGAAAACGAGCAGCCCGAGCACGCCCCACTCCGTCCCATGCCCCGGCTTGGGAAGCTCCGGAGCCGTCGCCTTGGCGGCGCCGCCGCAACAACTCCCGACCGGGGTGACCGGTGGAGCCGGTGGCGGGGCCGTGTTGGAATGGCAACAACTCATATCAGAAAACGCTTCGGTGCGAACCCGGGTCCAACGCCGCGGTCGGCGCGGAGGCCGACCCTCAGTTTAAGAGGCTGTGAAAAAAGCCCTTCAACGGCCATGGAGCACCTCTTTTTGCCTCTAACTGCATTCCTTCTCTCTTCTGTATTCCCTGAATACAGGCGGTCGTCGGAATTTCGTTATAGGCTAAAAATAGGTACTCCGAGGCCATTAAAATCATTTTTTCACAGCCTCTAAGGAACAGGCGAACCGGCGCGCTCGACCGCCTCCTGCTCGGCGGCGCGCAGATAACGCCGGAGCGGGTCCTCCTCGTACTCCTTCCAATCGAAACTCTGCATGAAGAGGTAGATGATCGCCAGCCATGCGAGGATCAGGAACGTATGCTTGATATACCACGGCGTGCGGCGGAAAAGCTCCATCGGCTCCTCCAGTTCCCGCCAGAGAGCGCCGTGAACCTCCCGTACATCCATATCTTCACCCCGTTCACCATCTTGATGGATCTTCATTTCACTAGATAAAAGTTGATCTGTTTCAACGCAGGGGGGCCTCCTCCGCTTCCGGGCGCGGGGTGACTGTCCGTTTCAGGGAAAGCAGGTAGGCAACCAGCGCGCGGGCATCATCGGAGGGGAGCCATTGATACCCTTCCGCGTCGATCTTGTTCCCCTCGGCGTCGAGCGTCATCGCCTCGGCATCGGCCTCGCTTCCGACGACTTTGCGGCGTTCGAAAAGGAACCGGTGCGCCGGCATGATCGACCCGGGCGAAGTGCTCGTCGGCTCAAACAGGTGCTGGTAATGCCACCCTGCGGAACTGAGCCGCTGGCCGACGTTGGCGAGGTCGGGGCCGGTCCGCATCGTGCCGAGGAAAGCGAACCGGTCGCCCTCGTAATCGGCGGCCACGCTCCGGCGATCGCCCCAGAAGCGTTTGTCGTCGTTGCCGTAGCTCGGCGAGCGAACCTGTTGCGTGTGGCAATAGACACACCCGTTGGCGGCGTAAACCAGTTCTCCGTGCCGGATCAATGCCTCCTCCACCGCCAGTTCGCCCGTCGGCACCGGCACTGCCTTCGCCTCGCTTCCATAATGAAAGACGGGGAGGATCACCAGTCCCAGCCAGGCGCTCAAAAAGGTGGCGAGAAATCCAAGAAAGATCGTTCTGAATTGGTGCATGGGGTCAGACTGATTGAATGGCCGCCGGTTCCGGCCTCGGGTTTTTTGCCAGCAGGGTCGGTTCGCTCTTCGGCACCGGTTTGCGCAACAGGAGCCAGACAAACGAAATGACAAACGCCACGTGCCCCAGCGTCATCATCTTGCCGGCAAAGGTCCGGTGTTCGAGATAGGGTAGCAACCGTTGGACGATCTCCATGAACGGCACGCTATCGTCCAGCAGCCAGAGCCCCTGTTTCACGCCGCCGATGGAGAGGGCCATCACGTAATAGAGCACCCCGACGCCGCAGAGCCAGAAGTGCGCGCGGATCAGCCAGACCGAAGGCCACTCCCGCCCGGTCAGCCGCGGCATCATGTAATAGATCGCGCCAAAGAGGATCATCGTCACAAAGGCGTACATCCCGAGGTGGGAGTGCCCGATCGTGTAATGGGTGAAGTGGGTGATCTTGCTCAGGTCGCGAAACGCCATCGAAGTTCCCTGAAGGCTGACTGCGGTATAGGAAAAGGTGCCAAAGACGACAAAACGGAAGGTCGGGCTGCTGCGCACCAGGCCGATGTCCTTGAAAGCGGTGAAGTGGTGGTTGACCGCCACCGCCAGCACGGGGATCACCATCATGAAGCTCGCCACGATGCTCAGGCCGATCATCCACGCCGGGTAGGGACCGCCGACCAGGTGGTGCATCCCGTTCCATGCATAGAAAAAAGCAAGCGACCAGAAGCCGACGATGGAAAGGTAGTAGCTATGGATCGGTTTGCCGATCACCTTCGGGATCAGGTAATACGCCGCCGCGAGGCAGACCGGCGTAAACCATAAGCCGAGCACGTTATGCCCGTACCACCAGTTCATCGGCGGCTGGGCCGGGGCCGCCACCGGGCTCCAGATCATCAGAACCTGCACCGTCAGGAAAAGCCACGGGAACCAGAAGACCGAGGCCATCAGGTACCACTGCGATACATAGATATGCCCGGGAAGCCGCCGCCGCGCCATGTCGACAAACGCAAGCATGACGGGGATGAACCCGGCCACGATCAACACCCCGGCTTCCTTCGGGTATTCGAGCCATTCGATCCCGGTGCTCCGCCCGGCCATCACCCCCCATACCCCGACGGCGTTGCCAAGGTTGAAAAGCAGCACCGAGAGGTGGAGCCATCCCGTGTGGCGCAGCGGCGCACGACAAAGGCGCGACATGATCCAGAGCCCGACGCCGATACACGCCATCGTCGACCAGCCGTAACTCATCGCCGTCAGGTGCGCGGGGCGGACCCGGCCAAACGTCAGCCAGTCGGCATCGGCGAGAAAAGCGGCGTTGTGAAGTTTGATGGAAGCCGCGATCGCCAGCACCGACCCTAGCAGAAGCCAGAAGAGGGCGCTGGCGAGGTAATGGACCACCGGATTGCAGGCGGCGGCATCGATCTCGGCGCGCAGGAGGCGGCTGCGAAGCTTCTGCGCCTCGTCCACATCGGTCGCCTCGGGAGCAAGGGCAACGTTACTCATGGCGGAGCGGCGCTGGAGGTTCGGGCATCTCGTCGCGGTCAAAAACGCTCAAGGCCCCTTGTTCGAGGTTTTGAAACTGGCCGTCGCCCCCCGCCCACCAGAAGGCCAGAATCGCGGAGATCGTCAAGCCGGTCACAGTCACCAGCAGCAGTGTAATCGGTACAATCATGACTTGCGCCGACCGTAGCCCGGATTACCGAAAGGGGGAATGCGGCAAACTGTCGCACCTCTTTTGGGAATCATGCCGGAGGGTTGACCTCCCGGCAACCGCGGCGTTGGACTTCGGGTACACCCGTTCTCTCCCGGCGACCTCAAACCCCACAGCGACGCGGAGGCCCGCCACGATGCTCCAGCGCCGGAGGGGAAGATGCCCTACGCCGCCGAACGGTAGCCGTTCGGGTCGATCTCGACTTCGGCGAACCCGATCGCCTTCAAGCCCCCTTCGACCTCGGTGCGGACATTCGGGAGCCCCCCCATCTCGTCCGGCGCGATCTGCACGCGCGCGTGCGGCGCGCCTTCGGGCCCGGCGAAATAACGGACCCGGAAAATACGAAACCCGAGACTGCGCACCCACTCCTCCCCCTTCTCCACCATGGCGAGCGCTTCCAGCGTCACCGGATTGCCGTGCAGGATGCGGGAACTCAAACATGGCTGGGCCGGGGCGTCGGCCGTTGGCAGGCCAAGATGGCGCGAGATTTCGCGGATCTCCCCCTTGGTCAACCCGGCGCTCTTGAGCGGGGCGAGGACGTGGTACTCCTTCGCCGCCTGCGAACCCGGGCGCAAGTGGGCGGGATCGTCGGCATTTTCACCGTAGGCGATCGCCCGAAAACGGCGCTCCCCGGCGAGTTGCTCCATTTTCGTAAAAAGCTCCGACTTGCAGAAGTAACACCGGTTGAGCGGGTTGCTCGCGTACTGCGGGTTGTCCATCTCCTGCGTACGGATCACCTCGACTCTCGCGCCGATCTTCTCCGCGAGGGCGAGCGCGTCGGCCAGCGACTGGCGCGGCAGGCTCGGACTGTCGGCGATCACCCCCAGCGCCCGTTCCCCGAGGGTCCGTTGCGCGAACGCGAGCAGGCAGGCGCTGTCGACCCCTCCGGAGTAGCCGATCATCAACGGCGCATGAGCCTCCAGTTCGCGTTCAAGGCGGGCGAGCTTTTCCAGTAAGGGAGGGGTAAGCGGCAGCGGCGAAACAGTGGTCGACATGGCGTTAAAGCTGGACGCGACGGAAAAGTTCGTCGAGCGGAAGCTGGAGCCCGATGTAAAACTCGCCAAACTCGGCGTACTCCGCGCTCGCCGGGTCAAACCGCATCTGGTAGACGATCTCCTTGATGTCGGTGCTGTTGTGGGCAAAGAGGGTGACCCCCCATTCCTCATCGTCCAGCCCGGTTGCGCCGGTGATCAGTTGCAGGATCTTGCCATGCCACTGCCGCCCCAGCCGGCCGTGGCCCGACATCAGTTTCTTGCGTTCCGGGAACGGAAGCGAATACCAGTTCTGGCCGACTGCGCGGCGC
>DATMFV010000025.1:0-40485 GCA_035555975.1 Chthoniobacteraceae bacterium | reverse complement strand
CGGGCGAGCGCCGCCGCGACGGTGGCAAAAGGGGCCTGCCGGGTTCCCTCGGCGCTTGCATCTTCCCCATGCGGGCTGACGTAGAGGAGTTGCGCGGGCGATGGGGCGGCGGCGACCTCCTTTGGCGCGACCGCATGACCGGGCGGCTCTTTCATCCACCAGAGAGCCAGGAGGAGTGCGCCTAAAAGAAGAATCCAGCGGAAGGGGTGAGTCATGGGGTCCGGGGAAGGTTGGCGTTCAGGCGGAGCGGCGGCGAAGGGCGAGAAGAGCGATCCCCCCGGCTCCCAAGAGCAGCAGCGCCGTGTCCGGTTCGGGAATGGCGGCGACGTTCATGGCAATCACCCCCGTCCCGCCAAAGGCGGCATCGTCATAGTGGAAGGTGACGTTGAACTGACCCGAAGCGTCGTTGAGGAAAAAGACGTCGTCCAGGCCGCTGGCGATCCGGGCCGAGCTTTCATCTCCGGAGCGAAAGCTGAAAAGCTCGTAGCTCCCCTCCTGCAACGTCCCCGCGATGTTGATCCCGATGCCTCCCGACGCCAGCGAGAGGTCGCCGGTCCGGAAGTTGAGGAACTCGATCTGGTCGCTTGTGTGGCCCGCCCCGAGGGTGAAGGTAAAGGTCGAGCCTTCATCCATCACAAGGGTGGGGGAGCCTGTGCCGCCGGGGGTGACCAGGGTCAGCTTGCGAACCCCGTCCACGGCTATGCCGGGAGCGATCGTGCCGCCGCTTTTGACGTGAACGCTCTGGCCGCTCCCAAGTTCGATCCGCCCCCCGCCGCCGAGGGTGCCACCCGCCTCGATCGAAACCGCGCCGGTTCCGACGCCGCTGCCGGAGCTGTTTTCCACCAGGAGCGCCCCGTTGCGGATGATGGTGCCGCCCGTGTAGGTGTTGCCGGTGGCGCGCGAAAGGGCCTGCACGTTGCTGCCGGTCTTGTCAATGGCGCTCCCATCAAGCACCGCGCCGTAGAAGCGGTGGACTCCCTCGTCGGGGAGGTACGCGGGGTCATCCGCATTGCCATGGAGCACGAGGGTTGCGGCTCCGGTGATCTCGACCCTGGTCGAGCGGGCGGCGTGGCTGTTGAGGCTCGCCATGGAGACCCGGTAGTCAAACGCCGTGGCCGGGGTGCCCAGGTTGATCCGGTGCGCCTGGTTGCCAACCACGTCGTAAAGGTTGGCAAAGATCACATGCCCGAGCGAGATCGAGAGGTCTGCCGTCGGGGTGCCTTCCACCCCGAAGGAGGAGCGGTCGTAAAATGTGGTGGTGCCGGTGACGTTGACGGTTGCCCTGGAATAATCGACCGTCTCGGAGATTTTGCCGGAAACCAGCAGGTTGGTCGCGCCGAGAGCCGATTCCCCTTCGGTGCCGATGACGAGATGGGCGGTTTCGAGGGTAAAACGGGTGCTGGTGTCGAGGTGCTGCCCGCGCAGGTAGACACTGCTGTTGCCGACCTGAAAGGTGCCGGCGACGGAAAGGGTGTTGTCGCCGTAGATATTGCTGCCCGGGGCGGTGTAGCGGTTCTGGATACGAATCCCCGTAGTGCTGTGAATGCGCAGGTTATCCACGCTGCGGTTGCCATCGAGATAGAGCCAGGAGTTTCCGGCGAGGTTGTTGTAGAGCCGGGTGATGCTGTCGCCCTCCTTGGGAATGCCCGGTGTGCCGGTCTGTTCCGGGTCGGTGAACTGCCACGGCATTCCCTGCCAGGTATTGGAGGAGCTGGTCGTTTCTCCAGTGTAGTCGATCGCCTGCAGGGGAGAGCAGAAAATACCCGTCAAAAGCGGGGTAAACAGGAGGGTGAGCAAGGAGGGTTTCATGGCACGATGGAGGGTTTTGGGAGGTTTTTGTTTCAGGAGGAAGGTGTCGTGGAGGCGCGGACGACCAGTTCGCCTTTGATGGAGGTATCCTGATCCACCGCGTCGGGGGTCAGCCGTTTCTGCTTCATCAGCTTGAGCAGGAGTTCCGCCCCCTTCCTGCCGATCTCATCGACCGGGTAGCGAATGGTGGTGAGCGGGATGTAGCCCGCCTCGGTCAGGGGAATGGCGTCAAAGCCGGTGATGGCGACATCGTCGGGCACGCGCAGCTTTTCCCGGGCGCAGGCGGTCAGCGCGCCGAGCGCCCACTCGTCGTTACTGCACATGACGGCATCCGGGCGTCCATGGCGGGCGAGGATCTCCCTCATGCCGCGTTCCCCGGGTTCGCACGGGTGGTATTCGAGCGGGGTCGAGGGCCGGTAGCCGTCGGGGTAATGGGAGACCGTGTGCAGCAGGCCCTCCGCGCCCGGGACGGCGCACATGGCGCTCAGAAAATCCTCTCCCAGGGCGGAGTTGGTCTGGTTCAGATCCGCCGAGAGCAGGAAGACGATCCGCCGGTGTCCGAGGCTTAACAGGTGCTCGCGCAGGATGCGGTACCCCCAGAGACGGTCGGAATAGATGGAAGGGGTTCCCGCACGGGCGCTGCTCAGGTTGACGAGGGGAATCCCGGCGTCGTGAAGCATCTCGATGTCTCGCTTCTGGAGGTGAGGGGAGTTGACCGAGACGACCCCCTCCACCCGGGCCTCGACCAGGCGCTGGGCGGGCGGCGTGCCCGGTTCGGTAAACCAGAGCACATCGTGAACCAGCAACTCGTATCCCGCCCGGTGGAGGTGATGGGCAACGGCCATCATCTTGCGCTGTTCCAGCGAGGAGTTGCCCCCTGAACTGAGCACCCCGACCAACCCCGAACGGCCCTGGCGCATCATCTGTGCGGCGCGGTGGGGCCGGTAGTTGAGCCGCTGGGCGACCTCCCGCACCTGTGTCTGGGTCTGTTCGCTGTAACGGTGCGCGTAACGGCCGCCGAGGATCTGTGAAACCGTCTCAATGGAAACACCGGCCTCGCGGGCAATGGTTTTCTGGGTCGGCGGCTGGGTGGAGGCGGGAGAAGGGGAAGCTTTCACAACGTTGTGGAGATGATGATGCAAAGAAACATCACAGCGTTGTGAATAGCAAGGAGTTTTTTGCTCCGACGCAAAAAGAGGCGGCTCCGAAAGGAACGGAGCCGCCGGGGCGAATGGGTATTGGGGCTGGCGGCGATCGCCCGCTACCGCCCGGCCTGCGTTGAAGCGGCAGGTGGGTCTATGGGCCCGAGGGTAGCCATGGGTTCCGGAGCGGAGCTTACGTCCGCCGCCCGAACTTCTTTTCCAGTTCCGGGTAGGAGAGCTGGATCATCGTCGGGCGGCCGTGAGGGCAGCAGTACGGGAGGTCGCACCGCAGCAGGTCTTCGATCAGCCGAACGAGTTCCGGCCCGCGCAGCACGTCGTTGGCCTTGACGGCGGCGCGGCAGACGGTTTTGGCGATCACCTCCTCCCCGAGCCGGAGCTTGGAGGTCTGCGAACTGACGGTGCGCAGTTCGTCGATGATCTCCCGCAGGAGCTGGAGCGGTTCGCTGGAGCGGACAAACTGCGGCAGGCTGTCGAGCTTCCACGCGCCGTTGCCAAACGACTCGACGCCGATCCCCATCCTCCGCAGCGTCTCGATATTCTGTTCCACCCAGTCGCTGTCGCGGGGGCCGAGTTGCAGGGTGACCGGCATCAGCAGCCGCTGGCTCGTGACGCCGCGTTCCTCCATCCTCCGCCGGAGTTCCTCGAAAAGAATCCGTTCATGTGCGGCATGCTGGTCGACCAGCACCAGGCCGCTGGCGTTTTCCATGACCACGTAAAGATTGCCGACCACCCCGAGGAGACGGAACGGCTTGCTCGTCTCGTCGTGATCCCCGGGGATCGCGAAGCTGGTGAGCGAGGGAGCGCCCGGCGAAGGGGAGGAGCGGGGCGGAACCGGGGCGGCAGTCTCCGGAAGAGCGGGGGAAAGCGGCCCGTCGGCGATCGTGCCGCCCGGGCGGTCGGCTTCGGGCAGCGGCGCGCGTGCGGGTTCGACCCTGGGCATCCGCTCAAGAAGCGACGGAATGAGCGGCGTGACGGGCGCGGCTGGCGGCGGGGCGACCTCCTGCGCCGCCGGTTCGCGCACGACCGGGGCCTTGAAGCGTTCGCTCCAGTTTTCGCGGTCGCCCTCCAGCGTCGCCTGCACGGCGGCGACCACTGCCTCGCGAACCACCGACGGCTCGCGAAAGCGGACCTCCCGCTTGGCGGGATGGACATTGACATCGACCGCCGCCGGGTCGATCTCCAGAAAAAGATAGGTGATCGGGTACTGCCCCTTCATCAGCGTGGTGTGATACCCCTCGCGCAAGGCGTGGTTGATCGTCGCGTTTTCCACTGCCCGCCCGTTGACGAACACATGCTGCTGGGAACGGGTGGACCGGCTGACCGAGGGCCGGGCGAGAAAACCGTGAAGGCGCACCGCGTCGTCCTCTGCCGAGGCGGGGATCTCCAGCAACTCCGCGGCGATCGTGGCCCCGGCGAGATCGCGGATGCGGTCCTTGAGCGACGCCGCCGGGGGAAGCTGGAAGATGAGCCGCTGGTCGGTCCTGAAGATGAAGCCGATTTCGGGATGGCCGATCGCCTGAAGCTGGAGCTGGTGCTCCACGTGGCTCATTTCGGTGTTTTCCGTGCGCAGGAACCGCCGCCGCGCCGGGAGGTTGAAAAAGAGTGAGCGGATCTCGATCTGCGTCCCCGGGGCGTCGCCGCCGTCGCGGACGTGCTCGATTCTTCCCCCGGTGATCAGCAGTTCCGTACCGGCCAGCGCCCCGTGTTCGCGCGTGGAGAGGCGAAAGCGCGACACGCTGGCGATGCTCGGGAGCGCTTCGCCGCGGAAACCGAGCGTGCGGATCGAGGCAAGGTCGGCCCCGGTGCGGATTTTGCTCGTCGCATGCCGTTCGATCGACAGGAGCGCGTCGTCGCGATCCATCCCGCACCCGTCATCCACCACACGGATGAGCGAAATGCCGCCGCGCCGGACCATCACCTCGATCTGCCGCGCCCCGGCGTCGACCGCGTTTTCGACCAGTTCCTTGACCACGGAGGCGGGGCGCTCGACCACCTCCCCGGCAGCGACCTGGCTGGCGACTTCGTCTGAAAGGAGGGCGATGCGGCTCATGGAAAGGGAGTTGGTAAAAAAGAGGGTTTCCGACAGCGTGCCAAATGTCACTCCCTTTTTCAACCGGCAAGACCGACGCCGCCGGTTTGACTTCCGCACGCCAAGCCGCTATTTTTTCCCGAAACCCGAAGCCAAATGATCAGCGTAACCGAAACTGCCGCCAAACAACTCCACGCCCTCCTGGCGGAAACGCCCGACGCTTCCGGCAAGGGGCTTCGCATCTACGTGGAAACCGGAGGGTGCGCCGGGATGCAGTACGGCATGGAACTGGGCCACCCGAAGGAAGGGGACGAGATCGTGGAGCGCGACGGGGTCCGCTTCATCGTCGACTCCTTCAGCCTGAAGTATTTGCGCGACGCAACCATCGACTTTGTGGATGAACTGGCCGGGGCCGGTTTCAGGATTCACAACCCGCAGGCCGCCCGTTCGTGCGGTTGTGGCACTTCGTTTGAAGTCGAAGAAGGGGAAGGGTCGAAACCGGCGTCGTAGGCGGGGCTGCCGGAAGGTCGTTTTTCTTTGAGGAAGAGTGTTTTTTTTGACCGAACATGAGAGGCGACTTTGTGGATCATGACGAGGAAGAGGAGGAACTGACGCGTGGGCGCGACCACCTTTTTCTCTGGACCGTCGGCATTCTTCTTTTGATCGGGCTGGCGTTTGCCACCTGGCTCGGCTCATTTTACATCTTCGGGCACCCTGAAAAGCCCGAAAGCTACCGCATCCTTCAGAAACTCAAGAAACTCGACCCGCCCAAGCGGTATGAACTGACCAAGGCCCCCCCGGGCGAGTTTCTGAGCGCCCAGAAAGCGTATGAGCGATACGGCTCCCTCTCGGCTTACGAACTCAAACGGCTCAACGAACTGCTCGTGCGCGACTACATCCGCAACTACGAGAGCACCAAGCGGCTCGTCCCGTACGTCACCGGCCGCTACAGCATCATGACCTCCCGCGAACTGGCGGAGGGGGATTTCTTTCACCCCGGCGTGGTGGCGCTTGCGCAGTCGGTCGATGTCCCGCAACTCGTCCTGGAGCATGTCTATCCCGCTTCGTCCAGGCTGGTGCCGGTTCTCAAGGAAATGCTGGCCATCGGGCTCGACCTGAAGCTGGAGCGGATGACCGATCTCGCCGCCGTGATCAACGTCGCGCGGACCCCGGACGGGCGCATCCAGCTCACCGTCGTCCCGCTGTTGTACGGTTCCTACGCGCTCAAGCAGGGGAGCGGGAGCTTCACGCTCGACCCGCCCGAACTGCTCAACCCCGGCGGCGGCCTGCCGATCGTCCGCGACCAGCCGTTCATGGAGGCCGCGCAGGCGTACGCGCTCCATATGCAGGAAGTCCGGATGGGCGGCGCGATCGCTCCGGGTGGAACCCCGGCGATTCCCGTGGCCCAGCCGGTGGCGGAAACGACCATCGTCCGCGTGGAAACCCCGGCGGAAACCCCGCAGCCTGCCGCCGAAGCGACGCCAGCCACCGCATCGACCGGGCCCGACGCCAGCCCGACGCCGGAAGCCCCGGGTGTGCTGGCCGAGACCCAACCGCCGGTGCTGGTCGACGAAGGGGAGGCCGAACCGGAGCCGACCCCGCCCCGGGCCGTGCCGGCCGCCTCGCCCGCGATCGCCGTGGGAGCCCCGACCCCGGCAGCATCCCCCGAGGCCGCACCGACCCCGGCGCGCGTCGCCGTCGCCAATGTCCCCGAATCGGCCCGTCCGCTTTTGCAGCCGTTCCTCGCCGCTTCGCCGACTCCCGGCGCCCGTCCGCAAAGCCGGGAAGGCGGCAACTGGCGCACCTATCCCGCCGGGCAGATGCCGCGCGGGCGTCTGTTGACCCTTTCCGACGTGGTGGACCTCGCCGACCGGGGAGTGAGCGAACGCTCCTACCTGCGGGGGGATTTCGTCGTCACCGCCACGGGCGAACACCGCGCCGTGCTCCGTTCCAGCAGCCGGATCGGGAGCATGCTCGGCAGCGTCACCGGGGCGCCGACCGTCCGCGTCATCGTCGAGTTTCCCGAAGGGGCATCGCCTCCCTCGGAACGGAGTCAGGTTTCCCGCGAAGGCGACCGCCCGTTTGAAATCCGCGAAATCCGCCGCGGCAACGACGGGCACATCAACGTCTTTGTCCGCGAAGTGACGCGGTAAGCAGGCTTCCCGAAGGCTCCGCCTGGTACAAGGTACTAGTTTCCCGGGATCAACCCCGGCCAGTAATGGGCGTCCGAGCCGGGGCGCTTGCCAAAGAGCGCCTGGCCGACGCGGACGATCGTCGCCCCTTCCTCAATCGCGATCTCGTAATCGCCCGACATCCCCATCGAGAGTTCGTCGAGCGCGATCCCTTCGGGCGCTTCACCCCGGAGGCGGTCGCGTAAACCGCGCAGCTTCACAAAACAGCGGCGCACCGCTTCCTTGTCGTCGGAAAAAAGGGCGAGCGTCATCAGGCCGCGCACCCGGAGGCGGGGATAATCCGGCAGTGCGTTGAGCAACGGCAGGACCGCTTCGGGCGAAAGGCCGAACTTCGTCGTTTCGCCCGAGGTGTTGACCTGCACCAGCACGTCGAGCGTCCGCCCCTCGATCTCCAGCCGTTCCTCAAGCGCCTGGGCGATCTTGACGCTATCAAGCGCCTGAAACTCGGTGGCAAACCGCGCAACATACTTCGCCTTGTTGGCCTGGAGATGGCCGATGATGCTCCAGCGGATCGGCAGGTCGCTCATGCCTTCGGCTTTCAGCCGCGCTTCCTGCACCTTGTTTTCCCCGAGGAAGGTGAGCCCATGCCGCACCGCTTCGCGGATCACCGTTTCCGGCACGGTCTTGCTGACGGGCAGGAGGCGCACTTCGTCCAGCCGACGCCCGGCCCGTTCGCAGGCGGCGGCGATCCGGCGGCGGATCTCGTGAAGGTTTGCGCCGATCGTCGCATGCGGATCGGCCCCGAAGCGTTCCATTATTGAAAGGTCGTTCATGGTCAAAAAAAGCGTTCCGGGGCGATCATCGGCTGCGGTTTGCAGATGCGGTCGACACATTTGTGCCAGCTATCCTCCCCGCTTAAAATTTCAATCTCCACCCGCAGGAAATAGATCGGCACATCGAGGTTGCGGATCTTCGGAAAGCGGACGGAATCCTTTTCCGTCGTCAAAATGGCGTCCACACCGCGTTGTACGCAGCGGCGGATGAACCCGGCGATCTCCCGTTCCGAAAACCGGTGGTGATCGGCGAAATGGCGCGTCAGGATCAGTTTTGCCCCGAGGCCGGTCAGCGCCGCTTCGAAGCTCTCGGGCTGGGCGATCGCCGAAATCGCCGCGATCGTCCTCCCTTCAAGGAACTCCAACGGCTGTCGCGAGCCATTTTCCAGGTGTTGCAGGTATTGCGGGGAATGGGTGCATTCGATGATCTCCGCCGTCCGGTTGTAACAGCGGATGCGGGCGATCAATTCGCCGTTGCTCTCTCCCCGCACGCTTTTGGTGATGAAAATATACGACGCCCGGCGCAGGTTGGGCGGCGGCTCGCGCAGCGTCCCCCTGGGGAGGATGTATTCATTGCCAAAGGGTGCCTGCCGGTCGATCAACACCACGTCGAGCCGGTGCTTGAGCCGCAGGTATTGCAGCCCGTCGTCAAGCAGCAGCGTATCGCACCCGAGTTTTTCGATCGCGTAAATCCCGCTTTTGACCCGGTCCTTGTCCACAAGCACAATCACATCCTTGAGGTTGCTCGCCAGCATGAACGGTTCATCCCCCGCGTCTCGGGAATTGAGCAGCACCCGGCGGCCGTCGCTCACGATCCGCGGGACAAACTCCTCCTCCTTCCCGAACCGGTTGCTCAACCGCTTGAGCAGCGGCGGCTTGCGGCTTTTGTAACCGCGGCTCAAAATCGCCACCTTTCGCCCGCCATCCTGCAGGGTCCGGGCAAATTTCTCAACCACCGGCGTCTTTCCAGTGCCGCCGACGGTCAGGTTGCCGATCGAGATCACCAGGCAGCCGAGCTGCCGCTCGCGGATCATCCGCTTGCGGTAAAGCCAGAGCCGCAGTTGCACAATGCCCCGGTAGAGCCACGCCAGCCCGGCAAGAAACCACCGCAGCAAAGCGGCCCTCTTGCCACGTCGTTTGCCGAGGATGACCTCGATCGCAAACTGTTCAAACTCATCGAGCCAGCGGCGCACCGGAAAAAAGGGGGGTCTACACTCGTTGGACCCCGTGGTTGTCGACCCGGGTGATCACCGTTTGCGCCGTCACGCCGGCGGGAAGCGCCTCCAGCATGGCGGTCGCCACCCCCTTGGCATTTTCCAGCGTCAACGCCGCGATGGTCGAGCCTGAACCGCTCAGGAAACCGCCGATGGCCCAGCTCCGCGTCGCGGCGGCGATCACCTCCGGCAGGAAGGGAAGCAGCTTCTGCCGGTACGGCTGGTGCAGGTAATCCTCAAAGCACCCTTCCAGCGCCGAATACCGGCCGGAGGCAAACGCCGCCGTGACCCGTGCCGCGTTCGCCGCGCTCGTCACCGCCTCCCGATGCGGCACGGTTTCCGGCAGGACCTTGCGCGCCTCCGGCGTGGAGACTTCAAACTCGGGGATCAGCAGAACCACCTGAAGCGCCTCCTCCACCGGAAAGGAGAGGCACCCTTCGGCGCTCGCCACGGTAAAACCGCCAAATTCCGCCGGGGCCGCGTTGTCCGGGTGGCCCTCCAGTTCGGCGCAAAGCTGGAAAAGCTCCTCGCGCTCCAGCGGCTCGTCGCTCAACTCATTGAGCGCATGCAGCAGGCCGAGCCGGACGGTCACGCTGCTGCCGAGCCCGCGCGAACGGGGGACCTCCCCTTCGATCTTCCACCCGAAGACAAACGGCTTCACCTCCGCGCGCTCAAAAAAGAGGTCTGCGGTGATCCGGACCATCTCGGGCGGAGGCGTCGCCGGGGTGGCACGGCGGAGTTCCGTCTGGTTGTAGAGCGCCAGGGCGAGCCCCAGGCAGTCATACCCCGGCCCGAGGTTGGCACTCGTTGCGGGAACGCGAATCGTTACAGAGTCCATAAAACTTCGCAGGAGCATGCGCCAAACCGGGGCGCTTTAAAAGCAATTTCGTACGCCCCGGTGCCGCAGGGTCGCCGCACGGCGTTTCAGGGATTGCGCTGCCCGTGGCCAGACGCTAGGAAAAAGGGATGGATCGCGCCTCTTTGCTGCAACAACTCCTTTCCCTTTCCCATGACCTCGGGGCGGAACACCGCCGCCTCGCCATTCTTGGCGAAGGCAACACCTCGGCCCGTCTCGACGGCGAACGTTTCCTGGTCAAGGCGAGCGGTTCCTCCCTCGGCACCCTGGGCGGGGACGATCTGGTCGAGTGCCGCTTTGAGCCGCTTCTGGCGATGCTGGAGTGTGATCAACTCGGCGACGAGGCGATCGAAGAGGCCCTTTTCGGGGCGCGGGTCGATCCGCAGGCGAAAAAGCCGTCGGTCGAAACGGTTTTCCACGCCTGGCTGCTGACGCTTCCCGGGGTGAGCTTTGTCGGCCATGCCCATGCCATCGCCGTCAACCAGATCCTCTGCTCCCCCCGGGCCCGTGAATTTGCGGAGCGCAAGCTTTTTCCCGACGAAATCGTCTGCTGCGGCCCCGCCTCGGTCTTCATTCCGTACACGGACCCGGGCCTGCGCCTCTCGCAGGCGATCCGTCGGGAGTGTACGGCGTATCAGGAGCGCTGGGGCAAGCCGCCGCGCGTCATCCTGCTCGAAAACCACGGGATCATCACGCTCGGTTCCTCCCCCCACGCCGTCCTGGCCGCCATGCTGATGGCCGAAAAAAGTGCGACGATCTTCGTCGGCGCGGCCGCGCTGGGAGGCCCGAAGTTCCTGGAACCAGCCGAGGTCGACCGGATCACAAACCGGATCGACGAACATTACCGGCAAAAGGCGTTGAAGCTGTAGGTTCCTTCGTGAAACCTCCCATGAAATCAAGGGGGAGTGCGCCCGGCAGGGATCGAACCTGCGACCCACGGATTAGAAGTCCGTTGCTCTATCCGCTGAGCTACGAGCGCGGCACCCAAAAGAAGGAGTACACGCTTTGGGACCCCTAAATCAAGCCGAACACGAGCGGATTCGATTTTTCGCCTCCGGCCGGAGATTGTGCGCTCGCCAAGCCGGGGCAACCGATGTATCATGGATGGCTTTACATGTCCTGTTCCGTCTTTTACCCCCAGCCTTTCAGGTTCGTCCCGGTCCGTTCGCCGGGTGAGCCGTTTGCCCGGTCCGGGGCAGTTCCGACGCCATGACCGAGCCAGTCGACCTCCAGAAACTGATCCGGATCGCCTTCACCGCCATTGCGTTGGTTTTCGCCGCATGGATCGGAAGCATGATCGGGACGGGGGATTACATTTTTGCCCTCCTGATCATCGTCTGCTTCGGCGGGGTCCTCGCTGCCACGATCCTCAGGACCTCCGTCTGGTACCTGATCCCCCTCGCCATCGGCATCGGAGGCAGCATCCCGTCGATCCCCGGCGGTTTTTCCCTGTTGGAACTGGCTTCCCTTTTCACGTTTTTCTCCTTTGTCGTCCTGAGGGCCGTCAAGTCCGTCCCCACCACGCCGACCTACGGCCTGGTGGACGTAGTCCTTTTCGTGATCCTTTTTCAACTGGTGATCGCCTTTATCCGGAATCCTGTCGGCACGCTGTTGTTTGACAGCGAACGGGTGGGGGGGCGGCCCTATGCTTCGATTGCCATCGCCTGGATGGGGTACTGGGTGCTTTCGCATATCAGGATCACGCCAAAGCTCGCCTTCCGCCTGCCATTCATTTTTGCCGGTTTGAATCTCTTTGGCGCCGTAAACGGCTTCATTGGCTTTTTGTTTCCCGCCGTCAATGTCCTGGCTCCGCTCCACAGCAGCTTTGCCGTCGCCGATCGGACCGACCCTGCGGAAATGGGGGAAACGCGGCTGGGCTTTGCTTCCGGCCTCGGCTTCAATATCAACCGGGCGCTCTCTTCGTATTTCCCTCCGTTGAGCAACCTTAACCCGTTCAGGGTCATTCGGTGTGGCCTGTTTGTTTTCGGTTTTCTGGCGGTCGCCATTTCGGGCTACCGGTCGACGATCGTCGGGATGGCGCTCTTTTTCTTGGTGGCCCAGTTCTACTGGAAACGCTATCGCGATCTCGTCGTCACGATCATCCTCGGGTGTCTTGGCCTTGGGGGACTGCTGGCGATCCAGGCGCACGTCGGCCTGCCGTACACGATCCAGCGCTCGCTCTCCTTCCTTCCCGGCGAATGGGACCCGCAGGCGGTGCAGGATGCCGAAGACTCCGTCACATGGCGTGTGGAAATGTGGGAGCGGATGTTTGAAGACTCGCGGTACCTGAAAAACAGGTGGCTGGGAGATGGGTTTGGTATTTCCAAGCAAGCCGTTGTCGCCCACGCGTCCGGACCGGCAACGCCCGAGGAACTTCAGGAATTCTACCTGGAAACCGGCGCCGTGCATTCCGGGCCGGTTTCCACCATCCGCTATGTCGGTTATATCGGATTGGCTCTCTACCTTCTCTTGATATTGCTGATCGCCAGAAAAGCGCATCGCCTGCTCCGTAGAACGTTCAGGACGCCCTTTTTCCCTCTGGCTGTTTTTTCTGGGGTGGGACCGATTACATTTCCGTTCTTTTTCACCTTTGTCTTCGGGTTTTATTACACCTCCCTGGCCGAGAGCATCCTCTCCCTGGGTATCCTGAAAATGCTCGAAGCAAGCTTTCATCGTTACCTTCTTGAAGAGAAAGGCAAAGCCCGCCAACCGGCGACCCTTTCTCCGGAAAAACGGGATCAGCCGCAGACTGCGGCGTTATCCCGGCCTTGAAGCGCTCCCTTCGGAACGCCGCCTCATCCGGAACCTGGCAAAAGCTTCCGTGTTTTTAAGCCGACGATCCAAAAAAAAACGGCAGGTTTGCCTTTGATTCACGATTTTTTCCGGCAGGATGCCGGAGCCCGCGCGCCTGGCGTGGCGGGGTTCCCCGAACGGTTTTTTTATCATGATCAAGCAAACGTCCGCCTTTTACCTGATCACGCTGGTGGTGGTGGGGCTTGCCATCGCGGCGGTTCTTCACTTCGGAGCCGCGCTGCCGCTGCCCGGAGGGGAAGGGGGGAGCGTGGTGCAGCCGGTGGACGCGGTGGGAGAAGAAGGCCCCTCGGCCTCTCCGGCGGCTTCCCTCCTGCTTCACCTTCACGAACCGCTGGTCCACCTTTTCCTTCAGTTGCTGCTCATCATTGCGGCCGCCAGGCTGGTCGGCTTTGCTTTTACCCTGATCGGCCAGCCCGCCGTGGTCGGGGAGATGGCGGCGGGGATTCTTCTTGGGCCGTCGCTCTTTGGCTGGCTCGCCCCGGGGGCTTTCGCCTTTGTCTTTCCGGAAAGTTCGCTTGGGACACTGAAGCTGCTCAGTGAAGTCGGTGTCTGCCTCTTCATGTTTGCCATCGGCATGGAACTCAACGTCGGCGAGTTGCGAAAAAAGGCGTCGACGGCCGTGATCGTCAGCCATGTCAGCATCGTGTTTCCCTACCTGCTCGGCGTCATCCTGGCTTATTTTCTTTTCACCGGCCTGGGCGCACCGGGCAGTTCCTTCACGCCGTTCGCCCTTTTCCTGGGGATCTCCATGAGCATCACCGCGTTCCCGGTTCTGGCCCGCATCCTCCAGGAGCGGAACATGACCCGCTCTCCCCTCGGCGCTACGGCGATCACCTGCGCCGCCATCGACGATGTTTCCGCCTGGTGCCTTCTCGCCTTCGTGGTGGCGATCGCCCGGGCCTCGAGTCTGCTCGGGTCCGCCATGAACCTCGCCCTGGTGTTTGTGTTCATCGCCGTCATGCTGCTCGGCGTCCGCCGCCTCCTGCCGGTCTGGCTCCGGCGCATCGGGCTGGAGCGTGAGGAACCGACGCGCGGCGTGCTCGCCGTTGTGGTCTGCGTGGTCATCGGCGCAGCCCTTTGCACGGAGGTGATCGGCATCCATGCGCTTTTCGGCGCTTTCCTGGCGGGGACGATCATGCCGGACACCCGGGGCTTCCGGCACAAGCTGACCCTCCGCGTGGAAAACTTCAGCTCCATCCTCCTGCTCCCGCTCTTTTTCGCCTTCACCGGCCTGCGGACCGAGATCGGCCTTCTCGATGATCTCAACGGCTGGCTGCTCGCCGCCCTCATCGTCGCCGTGGCCACTGCCGGAAAGCTCGGCGGCAGCGCCCTTGCGGCCCGCCTGGTCGGGATGAACTGGCGCGACTCCCTCCAGCTCGGCGCACTTATGAATACGCGCGGTTTGATGGAACTGATCGCGCTGAACATCGGCTACGACCTCGGCATCCTCTCGCCGCGCATCTTTACCATGCTGGTGATCATGGCGCTCGCCACCACCGTATTGACCGGACCGCTCCTGGCGCTCTTCGCGCCACCGCGCCGCGCCCCGGCCAAGCAGGAACCGGCACTTCCCGTCCTGTCGTAAGGTTGCGAATGGCGTTACTTCAGGGTTTCGCCTGCCAATGGGGTCTTGTCGCCGGAACTCCGAAAAGCTTCCACTTCCTCGAGCGTCTGGAGGAACTGCTGCTTCTCCTCTGCGGTTGGGATGCGACACTCCGAAGCCATTCCAAACCATCGGTACCGGTTGGCGGAGATCGTCCTGTAAACGGCATCGCGCAGGGCGCGAGGGATCACAGCCAGGCAGGTCATGAAGTGCCACGGCGCGGAGAGGTGCGAAACAATCTTCAGGACGGCCGTCGATCTGGAAAACGCGCGGGAACCTTCGATGGCATAAATCGTCCGGCCCACTTCCTCCCCGGAAATCTGATATTGCTGCATGAGTACCTTTCCCGCTTCGGATTGGCTTGCAACAAAGTATAACTGCTGCCCGGCATCGCGCCTCTGGAGAAAGGTGACAAAGCGGTTGCAGAAGTGACAGACCCCGTCAAAAAGCACGATGCATGAAGATTGATTGCGGCGGATGCCCATATCCATGAACAGGACAAACATCGCCATGTTTTCGAAGAAGCCGATATTCATGATCATCAGAATGGCGGCATGCATCGGTAACATCACCGCTACGAAAGCGAGGCGAAAAGGTCTCCAGACCAGCGCAAAGGGGGCAAACAGCTCCATGATGCTGCCAACGACAAATCCCATGCGAAGCATCCCTGCAAAGAGGGCCGACTCGGCTGCATATCGGCCCCACCCGAAGTCCCAGTAGGAGACACGGCTTGCCATATTGACGCTCCACCCCTCCATGAGCGGTAATAGGAAAACGTCCAATCCCCCGAAAGCGAATCTTTTGGCTCCGACCAGCGTATAGGTTAAACAAAACAGAAAGGTGACCGTGATGAGCGTATGCTCCGCCTGTTTTTCCCGGAGCCGGGGAGTCCGGGCGATGAAGGCCTGGCCGACGAAAACATAGGTTGAAAGCAGAAGGGCAAGCTCCGCGTGGTTGAGATGCCCGTACGAGCGGACCAAAGCCTGGTAAACCGTCAATAACAGACATGCCGGCACGCCCGTCCATCGGATGTTCAAGCCGCTGGCGGCCAGCAAGGCGAACAACGCTGTGAGAATGCGGAGCGAGACGAGGGCTTCAAAGGAACCGGCAAACCAGCCAGCCGCTGCATCGGAAAGAAGGTTGAGCGGAAAGGGCGGGATAAAGAGCACGGAGGGCAGCAGGATGAGCCGCTCGATCGGATCAAAGGCCGCCTTTAAGAACCACAGGCCAAAGAGGAGAACCCTCAGTGCCGTCAATGCCGAAGGAGGCGCTCCCGTGTGAAGGACTCTCATCATGAAGGCTCCCAACGCCAGACAATCTCCCGGCTGCTCTCGGGCCCATGTTTCTTTGAAACCGGGAGCGAGACGCGAACGACTTCAAGGCTCCGTATCGCCCTGCCATGATCGCCGAACCGGCGTTGTGCTTCGAAGATGCTTGCGAGCAGAGCATTGAAGGCGGCCGTGCTTTCCTGATCTTTTTCAACAAGCGCCTGGTTGAGGCGTTGGCTGATGGCATTCGCAAGACGGTGGGTTCCCATTCCGAGCGAGGGAAAGAGCCGCTCCGGGTTGATCAGGATGCGGGAATCATCGTCCAGAATGGCAAAAATCCTTTCATGGGTCACGGCGTCGCCTGGGGTTCCTCCCGAATACATTGCCCAGTTGATGAATGGAAAGAGCCGCAAATCGCGGTGGGCAAACTGGCCGAGAAAAAGCAAGCCGACCATGATCATCAGAAAAAGGCGACGAACGGGATTGAGGCCGGTGACGTAGCGCGCCCACACCGGCACGGCCGTAAGCCCGCTGATGACCATCACGTCAAGGAGCACCTCAAGCGCCGTGCGTCGATTTTGCAGATTAAGCGTGGCTCCAAACGCTCCCGCGGCAAGAACGATACCGCCCCACAGAAGCCATTCCGGACCCAGGCGGCGATGCCATGGCGACACCACGGGGAGTGTTTCAGAGGGCTGTTCTTCGAGGCTATGACGCTTCATGGCGATGCTTCCCGCGGAGGCAAGTAGCTGACCGGTGAGTTCCGGCAGGGAAACATGCTGCGGGGAATTAAGGAAGTAAAATTGTCACCGCCACGAGCATGTCGGGCTCCGTTCATGATCGTCTTTGAATGGGACCCGATGCAAAATGGCCGGCGATCAACACCGGCGGTTCACCGCTTTCCCGAGCGCCGCCTTCAAAAACGGCGCTGTCCGGCTTTTCTTCACGCGCACCACCTCCTCCGGTGTACCGCACGCGACGATTTCGCCCCCCTTGGCCCCGGCTTCCGGCCCGAGGTCGAGCACGTAGTCGGCATCGGCGGCGAGGCTCATGTTGTGTTCGATGACGATCACCGTCTGGCCGTCGTCGACCAGCCGGTGCAGCACGTCGAGCAACCGCTCCACATCGGCCATATGGAGACCGATCGTCGGCTCCTCCAGCAGGTAGACGGTCGATTTCGGCTGCCGCTGCCGCCGGATGCGGTCGTTGGCGGCGCGGGTCGTCCCCCGGCTCAGTTCGCTCACCAGCTTGAGCCGCTGCGCCTCGCCGCCGCTCAAGGTCGGGCTCGGTTGCCCCAGCTTCAGGTAGCCCAGGCCCGTGTCGCAGAGGAGTTGCAGCGGGCGCGCGATCTTGGCATTGGCCGAGAAAAACTCCGCCGCCTGTTCGAGGGTCATCTCCATGACATCGCCGATGCTCCGGTCGTTGTAGAGCACCTCCAGCGTCGCCGCATTGTACCGTTTCCCGTGGCAGTCGCTGCACGGAATGTAGCTCGGCGGCAGGAAGTTCATCTCGATCCGGATCACCCCCTGGCCGCCGCACGTCTCGCACCGACCCCCCGCCGTGTTGAACGAAAAGCGCGATGCGGTGTACCCCCTGATCCTCGAAAGCGGCAGTTGCGCGAACTGTTTGCGCACTTCGTCGAAGACCTTGATGTAAGTCGCCGGGGTGGAGCGCGAGGTCTTGCCGATCGGCGACTGGTCGACCTCGTAAACCGTCTCCACCAGTTGCGCCCCCCGCAGCGCCTTGTAGCCGTTGGGCGCTTCCTTGCGCCTGCCCTTGCGCAGGTGGTCGAGCAGCGCCGGTTTGAGCACGCCGCGCATCAGCGTGCTCTTGCCGGAGCCGGAGATGCCGGTGATCACCGTCAACCGCCCGACCGGAAAGCGGACGTCGATCGACTTGAGATGATGCGCGCACGCCCCCTCCAGTTCCAGCCAGCCGGGAACGGCCTCCCCGAGCGGGCGGCGTTCCCCCCGGCTCGGGTGGAGCATCGGCTCGCGCAGGCAACGCCCGGTCAGCGAAGTCGGGTGGCGTTTGATCTCGGCCAGCCTGCCGACCGCCACCACCTCGCCGCCGTTCATCCCGGCGCGGGGGCCGAGATCGATGATCGTCCCCGCCTGCCGCATCGTCTCTTCGTCGTGCTCGACGACCACGAGCGAGTTCCCCTTGGCCCGGAGCGTCTCCAGCGTCTCCAGAAGGAAGTCATTGTCGCGCGGGTGGAGGCCGATCGTCGGCTCGTCGAGCACGTAGAGCACCCCCCGCAGGTTGGAGCCCAACTGCGCCGAAAGGCGGATGCGCTGCGACTCGCCGCCGCTCAATGTCTTCGCCGAACGGTCGAGCGAAAGGTAGCCGAGGCCGACGCGCCCCATGAACTCGAGCCGCTGGTGGATCTCCGGCAGGATGTCGGTCGCGATCACCTTGTCGCGCCCGGTGAATTTCCAGCGCGAGAGCGCCGCGAACGCCTCGGCTACCGGCAGCCTCGAAAAATCGGTGATGCTCTGCCCATGGAGCCGGACCGCGCGGGCGACTTCGTTGAGCCGCGCCCCGTCGCACTCCCCGCACAGGCGCGCCTCCCCTTCGTCGAGCCATTCGTGCTGGCGCTCCTTTTGAAGTTCGGTCTCCAGCAGCGTTTCGCCTTCCGGGTCGGCCCCGTCCCAGACTTCGCCAAAACCGTTGCAGGTCCGGCACCAGCCATGGGGCGAGTTGAACGAAAAGAGCCGGGGATCAAGTTCTTCAAAAGAGCGCCCGCACCCCGGGCAGCTCATCTCCGTGCTCAAAACCGTCAGCCGCTTCCCGCCGTCGAGAAGGTGCGCCGTCCCCTTGCCGATCTCCAGCGCCCGCCGCAAAATCTGCTCCAGCCGCCCGGGCGAACGGCGTTCGCCGACCACGACATCGATCGTATGCTCCCGGTAACGCTCCAGCCGCTTGAAGTCGGCCACGCGAACGAGCTTTCCGTCGACCAGCAGTTCCTCAAACCCTTCCTTTGCCGCCCATTTCGCGACTTCGGTATGATACCCCTTCCGCGCCTTGATCAACGGGGCGAGCACCCGCGCTCCCCCCTTCTGGCGGACCACCGCCGACGCTTTTTTCAGGATCGCCGCAAAGCTCTGTTTCTCCACCGGCACCTGGCAGGAGGGGCAATATTGCGTCCCGAGCTTTGCAAAGAGCAGGCGCAGGAAATGGTAGACCTCCGTCACCGTCGCCACGGTCGATTTTCCGCCGCCACGGGTGATCCGCTGCTCGATCGCCACCGACGGCGGCAGCCCGGTGACGAGATCAACATCGGGCTTCTCCAGCGCTTCCATGAACTGCCGCGCGTAGGGCGACATGCTGTCGAGGAAACGGCGCTGGCCCTCGGCAAAAAGAATGTCAAACGCCAGGGTGCTCTTTCCCGAGCCGCTCAGGCCGGTGATCACCACCATCTCGTCGCGCGGGATTTCGAGCGAAAAATTCTTCAGGTTATGCTCGCGCGCCCCATGGATTGCGATCGCGGGAAGCTGCGCCACCCGCTTGCGTCCCTTCTCCGCTTTGACGCTGTTGCGCCTGCTCCTGCGTCGTTTCAGGACCGGCCCGAGAAAGGCCGCCGTGTGCGAGCCGGTCGCCTCTGCGGAAGCGACCAGTTCCTCCGGCGTCCCGGTCGCGATCACCAGCCCCCCTTCGTTCCCGGCTTCCGGCCCGAGGTCGATCACGTAATCGGCCGATTTGATCACTTCCAGGTTGTGTTCAATGACCAGCAACGTCTGCCCGCTCTCCACCAGCCGTTCGAAAACGCGCAGCAGCATCGCCACGTCGTCAAAGTGGAGGCCGGTCGTCGGTTCGTCGAGGATCAGCAGTGCCGGTGCCGTTTCTTCGCCCGCTTTCTGCTGCGAGAGGTGGCGCACCAGCTTGAGCCGTTGCGCCTCGCCGCCGCTCAGGCGGTTGAGCGGCTGGCCGAGGTGGAGATAATCGAGCCCCACTTCCGCCAGCAGGCGCAGCGTCGCCAGAAGTTCGCGCATCGCCCCTTTGGGCGGCGTCCCCTCCGCCCCGTTCTGTTCGGGATCAAAGAAGACCAGCGCTTCGGCGATCGTCATCTCCAGCACGTCGGCGATCGACTGGCCCCGCAGCTTCACTTTGAGCACATGATCCTGGTAGCGCCGACCCTCGCATTCCGGGCAGCGGACGAAAAGATCGCTCAAAAACTGCATCTCGATCTTTTCAAACCCCATTCCCGAACACCGGTCGCACCGTCCGCTCCCCGAGTTGAAAGAAAAGGCGCTGGCGGTCAACCCGAGGCTCAACGACTCCGGCAACATCGCGAACGCCTCGCGCACCGCGTCAAAGACGCCAAGGAAGAGGGCAGGGGTGGAGCGCGGCGTGCGCGCCAGCGGCGACTGGTCGACCATCAGCACCTGGCCGACCCCTTCGGCCCCGATGATCCGGCGGCATCCGCCCCGTTCGCCGTGGTCGTCGCCCTCTTCGCGCGCCGCGCCGTTTTCCCGCAGCGCCTCCAGTTCGCGGAACAACACCTGATGGACCAGCGTGCTCTTGCCCGAACCGGAAACCCCGGTCACACAACAGAAAACACCGAGCGGAAAGGCGACATCGATCCCCCGCAGGTTGTGATGGCTCGCCCCTTCGACCCGCAGCCATCCTTTCGGCGTGCGCCGCTCTTTGGGCACCGGGATCATGCGGGTGCCGAGCAGGTAATCCGCCGTCATCGTCCCGCCGATTCCCTCCAGCGGCCCGCCATAGACCAGGTCGCCGCCCCCTTCGCCCCGGCCCGGCCCGATTTCCACGAAATGGTCCGCCGCACGCAACACCGCCTCTTCGTGCTCGACGACCACCAGCGTGTTGCCGCGGTCGCGCAGGTCGCGCATGACGTTGATGAGCCGCCCGACATCGCGCGGATGCAGGCCGACGCTCGGCTCGTCCATCACAAACAGCGTGTTGACCAGCGAAGCGCCGAGGCACGAGGTCAGGTTGACCCGCTCCACCTCGCCCCCGCTCAAGGTCCGCGTCGTCCGGTCGAGGCTGAGGTAGCTCAAGCCCACTTCCACCAGGTAACGCAGGCGGGTTTCAACCTCTCCGCGCAGCATCACCGCCGTCGCATCCTGCGGCAACCCTTCGGCGGACGCCAGTTCGTGCAACAGGCCGCCGACCGGGGCCGCCGCCAGTTCCGGCAGGGTCTTGCCCGTAAAACGGTAGTTGAGCGTCGCCGGTTGAAAGCGCCCCCCCTTGCAGTCGGGGCAGGTGGTGTAGCTCCGGTAGCGGCTCAGGAGCACGCGGACATGCATCTTGTACGCCTTTGACTCAAGCCAGGTGAAAAAACCGCGCACCCCGTACCAACGGCCCGTGGTCCAGAGGTCTTCCGCCGCCGTCTCGGGCGCTTCCCCGTAGAGCACAAACGCCTGTTCCTTTTCGCTCAGATCACAAAACGGCGTCTCCGGGTTGATCCCGGCCCTTTTGCACCCGGCGAGCAGATCGCGCTGGCACTCCTGCCCGTTCTCGGTCTGAAACGGTTTGACCACGCCCTCCTTGATGCTCAGCGTCTTGTCCGGAATCGCCCGTTCGAGGTCGAGCCCGATCACCCGGCCGAAACCGCGGCAGGTCGGGCACGCTCCGAGCGGGTTGTTAAAGCTGAAAAGACCGGGGGAGGGTGGGGTGATGTCGAGATCGCAATGGGCGCAATGCCAGCCCGAGGAGTATGGTTCGACCACCGGCTTCCCCTTGGGGGAGGGGAGAATGAACGCGATCTTCCCTTTGCCGAAACGGAGCGCTGTTTCGACCGCCTCGCCAAAGCGCGCCCGGTGCGCCTCTTCCACCGCGAGCCGGTCCTGAATCACCCGCACCACCGGCGGCAACTCCCCTTCAAACGGCTCGTCGGTCCGCAACACCTCGCCGTCGATCCAGACCCGCAGGTAACCCTGCTGCTGGAGAAACGGGAAGAAATCGCTCACCTTCGTCTTTTCGGGAACCGGGACGCCAAAGGTGATCAAAAGGGTCTCGCCCGGGTGGCATCGGTAGGCGCGTTCCACCATGGAAACGGCGGTTTCGGGGCGGATCTCCCGCCCGCACCCGGGGCAATGGCCGGTCGCGATCCTCGGGAAAAGGAGTTTGAGGTAGTCGTTGATCTCGGTCATCGTCCCGACCGTCGAACGGGTCGTCTTGACCGAGTTGGCCTGTTCGATCGCGATCGCCGGGGGGATGCCGCGGATCTCGTCGACCTTCGGCTTGTCCATCCGTTCCAGGAACTGCCGGGTGTACGGGCTGAACGTCTCGACATAACGCCGCTGGCCCTCCGCGTAAAGGGTGTCGAACGCAAGGCTCGACTTGCCGCTCCCGCTCGGGCCGGAGATCACCGTCAGTTCCCCCAGCGGGATGTCGAGGTCGATCCCCTTGAGGTTGTTCTGGCGCGCGCCGCGGATCTGGATGAAAGAAGGATGGTTTGCCACTACAGCAAAGAAAGACTGCTTGGGGCCATCAATCAAGTCGTCCGATGAAGGAAAGGAGTTCTTTGGGTGGCGAAAGCGCGCGTAGCGGGGGGCTGCGCCGCCGAAATCGGGAGGTGCGGAGGGAAAAAAGGTTACCGTGCGCCGTCCCGCGCCCCGTCCATATTCCTTTGTTTCAGGACCGCCGTCATCTGGGCGACCTTCTGGCGCATCAGTTTGCCCTGTTTGAACTTGACCGTGGCGCGGGGCGGGATGTCGTAGCGGCTCCCCGGTTCGTTCGGGTTGCGGCCAACGCGCGGGCCGGTCAGGCGAACTTCAAAGACGCCGAAGTTGCGCAACTCCACATCGCGCCCTTCAGCCAACGATTCCAGAATGTAATCCAGCGTCTTCTGCACCACCGTGGAGACATGATTCTGGGCCACACCCGTCTCGTTGCTGATCCGCACTACCAAATCCCTTTTGGTCAAGTTCGCCATAGCTCGAAGTCCAAGGTAACCAAAAGCCGAAGCCAAGCGCAAGGTCTAAACCGCCGGTTTCCGTCTACCTCAACGGCCGGTTGCTCCACCCGGCGAGGAGCCCCTGCAAAAAGAGCCTTCGCACCGCTTTCCGCGAGACCTTGACGCGCGTACGGCTCTCCAGCGGCGGGGATGCCTCCAGCAGGTCGAGCGTCTCCCTCCCGATCGCCCACGGCAAAAAACAGGCGAGCCGGAGCCGCCACGGTCGCACCGCTTCGATGTAGTGCCGCCCCTGGTCCAGGTGAGTCCGCGCGGTGGCGATCCATTCGGCAAAGACCGGTCGCGCGAGGTGCGGCTCCGCCAGCAACACCTCCGGCGAGGCGATCCCGTGCGCCCGCAACGTCTCCAGCGGCAGGTAACAGCGGCCGTTGGCGAGGTCGACCGGGGCGTCGCGCAGGATGTTGATCAACTGCAACCCCTTGCCGAACCCGACGCCGAGCGCAAGCATCGTTTCCAGATCAAGCCGGGCGTAACGCCGCAGGTGCCGGTGGCAGAGCCGCGTCCAGAACGCCCCGACGCACCCGGCCACGCGGTAGGCGTAGTCATCGAGATCCGCCGCGCTTTCCAGCGCCCGCATGCCCGTTCCTTCGCCCCCTTCAAAGCGGAGGAGGTCGAGTTCCTGCCCCCGGATGATGATCTCCAGCACCTCCAGCGTATCGGCGCGATCCCCGGCCTCCGCTTCGCCGAGCAGTTCCACCAGGCGCGGCATTTCCTCGAGCAGTTTCACCTCGGCGGGCTCGCTCACCCTCTCCTGAAAGCGGGCCAGCGCATCGCGCCCCGGGAGCGCACGGGGATCGCGCAACCCCTCGCCAAAGGCGCGCAGCATCGCCAGCCGTTCCTGCGTCGAAAGCCCCGGGCTATCGGCCAGGGTGTCGCTCGTGCGCGCCAGCAGGTAGGCGAGGCCGATCGGCCGCCGCGTCGCCGTCGGGAGCACCCGGATCGTCAGAAAAAAAGAACGCGAAACCGAAGCCAGCACCGACCCGAAGAGATCGGCGGAAGGGTTCGGCTTCGCGTCAGACAAACCGTGGATCGTGCTCGAACCGGTGGACATCACCCCGGGAGTGAGCCGCAAAGAACCTTTTTTTGAAATCAAAAAGTGGCCCTCTAGCCTGCTTTATTCATGAAGCTCGTGACGAGATGGCTCCAAAGGCCGGAGATGCAAGGCGGGCGCAGGTTGAAAAGCCTGAGTGCATGGGTACATGCTCGATGGCTTTTCAAACAAGCCCAACGCCGCAGATTCGGTCTTTGGGGCCATCGCAGTAGAGCGCTCATGAATAAAGCAGGCTAAATGCTTTTGGCTCCGGTCGGGTCCGGATCAATACCGGATGTGGAGCGAGCGCAAAAGGACGCGGTCAATCTGCCCCGTCACCGGGAGGCGTCGGGAGACCTGGTACGAGCGGATCGCCGAACTGGTGCGCGGCCCGAAGTCGCCGTCGATCCGGCCGCGGTAAAAGCGCCGTTTGGCCAACTCGCGCTGGACATCGCGAACGGTGCCCCGGGAGTAGTAGACCGACCGGGGAGGGTAACGGTGGGACGGCTTCACCACCACCGTCGTGGTGCGCTGGTACGAAGCGGCTTCAGCCGGGATCGCGGAAAAGACCATCACTGCGAGGAGCGGAGTGGCAAAACGGAGACGGAACGGTTTCATTTTCATAGGAATCATCGGTTTGGGGTGGATTTCTTTAAAAGTGCAGGGGGGGCCGTCGGATATCGGCACGACTCCGGCATGGACTTGACGACCGAAGTCTTCAAGAGAGGGATCGGGAGCCGGCGCGGGCGTGCGCCGGGTCAACTCAAGTGAACGGGGCGAAGCCCCGGGGCGGTTACAGCAGCCGCAGGGAACGAAGCAGGTTCCCATCGACCCGACCGGTCACCGGGAGGCCGCGGTCGACCTGGTAGGTGCGGATCGCCGCACGGGTACGGGGACCCATCGCCCCGTCCAGGGCCCCTCCATAATAGCCGAGCCTGGCCAGTTCGCGCTGAACCTCGTAAGTGGACGGCGCAGCGCTCTGGACGGTGACGGGGCGGACCACGGTGACCGGTCGGCCATAAACCACCGGAGCAGGGGCATAATAGGGAGCATAGTAAGGGCGATAATAAGAACGGTAGTAGGGAGAGGCGTAATAGGGAGAAGAGTAAATGCCGACGCTGACCCGCGGAGCGCGGTAATAGGAGCGCGAAGAATAGTAACCGGAGTGGTAACTGCGGGAGGAGCGGTGGTGATGCCCATGGCGACCGGCGAAAACCGGCGTCACCATCGCACCGAGAAGCAGGGCGACCAGAAAGGGAAGAGTCGGGCGAATTTTGGGAAACGGCGTTTTCATAGCGTCACTGCAAGGTTGGACCACCGGAGGGGTCAAATTATTCAATGGAACCCGAAACTATTTTGCCGCGTTCGGCGGCCCCGGTTACAGGGAGGCGACAAAAAGGCCGCGAAATTCCATGCCGGCCGCGCTGTTCTCACCGCTGACTTCGACGCTCAGGGTCAACCGGCCCTTGCCCCGGCGCAAGTATTGGTGGTGAAATTTTTTCCATTCGGCGGCCTCCGGTTCGCGCACCCTCGCCCGGAACTCCCCGGCGACCGGTCGGCGGTAAACGGCGTGCCCTTCCTGGATCACCACATGCGCATCGCCGTCGCCCAGCTTGAGCCAGAGAAACGTGTACCCGGCCACCGTGGCCAGCGCGCACAGGCTTCCGCCGAAGATGGTGCCGAGATGGTTGTGGTTGACTCCCTCCGGGGCGGAGAGCACCAGTTCCCCCGCCGGGCCGAACCCGACGCGAATTTCCATCCAGCGGGTGAGCGGGATCTTCTCGTAGAGATAATTCTCGATCTCGGCAGGGGTTTGCGGGAGCGAAGTCATTAACGTTGCCCGGGCAGCGAGATGCCACACAGTTTTTTATAAAGGCCGACCGCGTACGAATCGGTCATCCCGGCGATGAAATCGGTCATCAGTTGAAGCCGCGTGTACGGATCGCGCGAAGGCTCCCGGCCGGGGCCGATGAACTGTTCGGGGATCAGCCGGAGCAGCGTCCGCGTGCGTCCGGAGTAGCCCCCCTCCCGTCGCGCAGCGCGTTCCTCCACCGCTCCGACCACCAGGTCGAGCAGCCCGCCGATCACCTGAAACCCGGCGACCTCGATCTCCAACCCCCGCGCGCTGGAGTAGATCGTCTCGCGCGAGCGTTTTTCGATCACGCGCAACGGTTCGGCCACGGCGGTGCATTCGATGAGCGGCGTCTCGAATTCTCCGTGAAGCAGCGCCTCTTCATGCGCGAGGAAAACATCGCAGACCTGCGCCAGCACGTCGCCGATCGCCACCGCGCGGAGAAACTCGATCCGCTCCTTTTCCCGCTGCATTTTTTCGGCGCGCAGGAGGTGCTTTTTCGGGTCGACGAGCAACCCGGCAAAAGCGTCGCGCACCTCCTCATAGGAAAGGATGCCGATGCGCACCCCGTCTTCGAAATCGACCAGGCGGTAACAGATGTCGTCGGCGGCCTCCACGGCAAAGGCGAGCGGGTGGCGGCACCATTGTGCCGGGTCCGCGCCGTTGGCTTCCGGTGGCCGCGGCAACATCCCCGTTTCGGCGGCGACTTCCCGGAACAGCCCGATCTCGGACCGGAAAAAGGACGATTTCCGGGTGCTTACCCGCCCTTTGCCGCATCCCGCCGCCGTCACCGGGTACTTGGCGAACGCCCCGAGCGTCGCACAGGTCAACTGCAAGCCGCCCCGGTTGTCGGGCATCTGGAGCGCGGAAAGAACCCGGAACCCCTGCGCGTTCCCTTCAAAGCGGGTGAAATCGGCCCGTTGCTCCTCGCTTAAAAGGGCGTGAAACGGGCGCGCCACCTCCGAGCGCTCAAACCAGAGCCGGATCGCATCCTCCCCCGAGTGGCCAAAGGGCGGGTTGCCGATGTCGTGCGCCAGGCATGCCGCAGCGACGATCGCCCCGACATCCGAAGGGTGGATGGAGGAGCCGGTCGGCCTCTGCGCAATCCTTTCCCCGATCATCGTCCCGAGCGAGCGCCCGACGCACGCCGCCTCCAGGCTATGGGTCAGCCGGGTGCGCACATAGTCGCTCTCCGCCAGCGGGAAGACCTGCGTCTTGTCCTGCATCCGGCGAAAGGCGGAGGAAAAAACGATCCGGTCATAATCGCGCTGAAACGGCGAACGCTCCGGGCGGGGCGTGTCGGTGCGATCTCTCCCAAGGCGCTTTGCGGAAAGGAGCGTATCCCATTGCATCATATCGCCGCCACCATGCCACTGCCATGTGCGGGAGGAAAGCGTTAAAGCGGGCCCCGTCATGCGGGGGGAGGTCCATACCCGCCGCCGGTCGGCGTCCGGATGGTGATCGCCTCTCCGGCCTGCAGCCGGGTTTCGGCGCAGCCGGGGAGTTCTTCGCTCTCGCCGGTGTTGCGGCGGACGGTGTTGCGGCCCGGCTCGCCGGGAGCGCCCCCTTTGAGGCCGGGCGGGGGGAGGCGGCGGTGGCCGGAGAGGATGGCGCATTGCATCGGTTCCAGGAAACGGAGGGTGCGGGAGGTGCCCTCGCCCGCGTTCCAGCGCCCCTTGCCGCCCGAGCCGTGGCGGATGTGGAAATCCTCCAGCACCACCGGGAAGCGCGATTCAAGGATCTCCGGATCGGTCAGGCGCGAGTTGGTCATGTGGGTGTGGACGGCGGCGGCTCCGTGGAAACCTTCCCCGGCGGGCGCTCCCGAGCAGAGCGTTTCGTAATATTGGTGCCGGTCGTTGCCAAAGGTCAGGTTGTTCATTGTCCCCTGCGCGGGAGCGAGCACGCCAAAGGCGGCAAAGAGGCAGTTGGTCACCGCCTGGCTCACCTCGACATTGCCCGCCACCACGGCCGCCGGGTGGCGCGGGGAGAGCATGGAGCCCTCCGGGGCGATGATGTGGACCGGCCGCAGGCAACCGGCGTTCATCGGGATGTTTTCCTCCACCAGCACGCGGAAGGCGTAGAGCACGGCGGCGCGCGTGACCGGTTCGGGCGCGTTGAAGTTGTCGGGCTGCTGCGGCGAGGTGCCGGTGAAATCGACCGTCGCCTCCCGTTTTTCGCGGTCGATGGAGATCGCAACACGAATCTCGCACCCCTGGTCCATCGGATAGCTATTCCGCGCCTCCGCCAGCCTGGCGATGACCCGGCGCACGCTCTCCTCGGCATGGTCCTGAACATGCCCCATGTACGCTTCCACCACGGGAAGGCCATACTGTGCGATCATCCTGCGCATCTCCGCCACGCCCCGTTCGTTGGCGGCGATCTGCGCCTTCAGATCGGCCACATTCTGCGCGACATTGCGGGCGGGGTGGCGCGCCTGTGTCAGGAGCAAGATCAACTCGCGCTCCCGGAACCGGCCCCGCTCCATCAACCTGAAATTGTCGATGTAGACCCCTTCCTCCTCGATGTTGCGCGCGTTGGGCGACATTGAGCCGGGGGTGATCCCGCCGATGTCGGCATGGTGCCCGCGCGAAGCAACCCAGAAGAGGAGATCGCTCCCCCCTTCATCAAAAACCGGCGTGCAGACGGTGATGTCGGGCAGGTGCGTGCCGCCGTTGTACGGGGCATTGATCGCGAAAACATCGCCCGGCCGCACGTCCCGGTTCTGGCGGATGATCGCTTCCACCGAACGGTCCATTGACCCGAGATGAACCGGCATGTGCGGCGCATTCGCCACGAGCGCGCCGGTGCGGTCGAAGATGGCGCATGAAAAATCGAGCCGTTCCTTGATGTTGACCGAACTGGCGGTGTTCTGGAGCGTCACCCCCATCTGCTCGGCGATCGACATCAGCAGATGGTTGAAAATCTCCAGCATGACCGGGTCGGCTTCGGTGCCAACGGTAGTCCGTTTCGGAAGGGGCGCGCAACGTTGCAGCAGCAGATGACCGTGCGCCTCGGCGGTTGCCTTCCAGCCCGGCTCGATCACCACCGTCTGGTGCGGCTCCATCAGCAGCGCGGGCCCGGCGAGGCTTTGGCCCGGAGCCAATGCCTCCCGGCGGTGAACCGGCGCTTCGTGCCAGCTCCCGTCGGAATAGAAACGGCTGCGCAGGAGCGGCGGGGGGAGCGGTTCCGGCGTTGCGGGCAGCGGCGTGGCGTCGGCAGCAGCCTCCATCGTCTCACCGCCGATCGCCTCCACGGAAAGAGCGTCGAGGATCACCTCGCGGGTTTCGTCGATGAACCCGAACCGCGCCCGGTGAGCCGTCTCGAACGCTTTGCGCAACGCGGCATCCCCCGCGCCCTGCGCCTCGGTCGGAAACGCTTCGCCTTCCCCTATCCGGAACGCGGGCAGCTCCAGCGAAGTATCGGTCCCGCCATAACGAAGATGGGCGCGCACCTCCGCGGCGATCTGCCCGCGCGCGATTCCCTGGGCGGCCACTTCGGCGCACACCTCCTCAAAACATGGTCGGGCGGCTTCCAGCAGCAGAGGGGCGGTATCGGCTCCGAGCGCCTGCCCGAGCGAGACCTGCCGAAGGGCGCGCAACTGCGCCAGCCCCATGCCATAGGCGGAAAGGAGGCCGGAAAACGGATGAATCATCACGCTCGGGATGCCGAGCGCGTCGGCCACCAGGCAGGCGTGCTGTCCGCTCGCCCCGCCAAAGGCGTTGAGCAGGTAACGGGAGACATCGTACCCGCGCGCCACGGAAATTTTCTTGATCGCACCCGCCATGTTGGCTACCGCGATCTTCAAAAACCCGTCGGCCACCGCTTCCGCCGAACGCCCGTCGCCCACCTCCGTCGCCAGCGCTTCAAACGCCGCCCGCACCCCCTCGCGGTCGAGCGGCTGGTCCTGCCCGGGTCCGAAAATGGCCGGGAAAAGCGACGGGATCAGCTTGCCGACCATCACGTTGGCGTCGGTCACTGTCAGCGGCCCGCCGCGCCGGTAGCTTTTCGGCCCCGGGTCCGCCCCCGCCGACTCCGGCCCGACCCGGAAGCGGCTCCCGTCGTAACGGAGGATCGACCCGCCACCCGCTGCGACGGTGTGGATCGCCATCATCGGCGCGCGCATCCGCCCCCCGGCCACCTCGGTCTCGTGCGTCCGTTCGTAGTGGCCGTCGAAATGTGCGACATCGGTGGATGTCCCTCCCATGTCAAAGCCGATCACGCGCGGAAACCCGGCCTGCACCGCCGTCTGCGCCAGCGCCACCACGCCCCCCGCCGGGCCGGAAAGGATCGCATCCTTCCCGCGCAACCGCTCCCCGCTGGTCAGCCCCCCGGAACTCATCATCAGCATCAGCCGGATGCCGGTCCGTTCGATCTCCAGTTCCGCGGTCACCTGCGCCACATACCGTTGCAACAGCGGCGAAAGGTAGGCGTCGACCACCGTCGTATCCCCCCGGCCGACCAGTTTGATGAGCGGCGACACCTCGTGGCTTGCCGAGACCTGCGCAAACCCGGCTTCCCGCGCGATCCGGGCCGCCGCCTGTTCGTGGGCGGGATGGCGGTAGGCATGGAGAAAGACGATCGCCAGCGAACGGTACCCCGCCAGTTCCCCCAGCACGCGGCGGAGTTGCCTTTCGTCGAGCGGCGTTTCCACCGTCCCATCGGCCCGCACCCGTTCGTCGATCTCCACCACGCGGTCGTAAAGCAGGTCGGGCTTGCGGATCTCGCGGGCAAAAATATCGGCGCGCGCCTGGTAACCGATCGCCAGCGCATCGCGAAAGCCGCGCGTGATCAGGAGCGCCGTCGGCTCCCCCTTGCGTTCCAGCAGCGCGTTGGTCGCGACCGTCGTTCCCATGCGGACCTCGTTGACCAGCCCGGCGGGAATCGGCTCCCCGGCTTCAAGCTCCAGCAGGCGGCGGATACCGGCCATTGCGGCATCGCGATAAATGCCCCGGTTTTCGGAAAGCAGCTTGCACGCATGCAGGACCCCCGCCGGGTCACGCCCGATGATGTCGGTAAACGTCCCGCCCCGGTCGATACGGAAGTCCCACCCGGTTGTACTGTTGGTTTCTTTGGCCGTCGGCATCCTCTTTTAAGGAAAAAGGAGCCATGTTGGCGGAAGCCCCGCGGCAAAGTAAACGAGAAACAGCTACCGGCCCCGCCAGTGGACGATGGTACGCGGTGCGGTCAACCCCGGCTCCACCCCCGGGACGCGCTCGGTGCAAAGCTCGACCTTTCCCTCTGCCCGCAAGGCGGCGATCAGCGGAAAAACAACCATCTCCTTTTCATTGAGCCCGCCCGCAGGCCAGAGCGGCACGACCGCTTCGAGCAGCGTGTGAATCCAGACCTGTCTCTCCCTTTCAAGCAGGCCGACCACCGCTTCGGCGACCGCCGCAGCCGAAGGCGGCAGCCCGAGGGGAAGCAGAGCGGGGTCGTTGCAGGGAACGACCTGCACCCCTTGCTCGCGATGAATCCGCACGCCGCTGAACGAAGGCGCGTGGAAGTGCCACTGGACTCCCTGGGGAAAGGCCATTGTGCTCGACGCCAGCACGTAGCTTCCATCCCCGAGCCGCCCCAGTTCCAACGGCTTGGTGTGTCGCACGGCGACGATTTCATCAGGATGATCCGTATGGAGGCAGACACCGAGGATTGATGCGGGGAGGCGTCGATGCGTCTCCATGGCGGCTTGCAGAAGGCGGAGCGGTTCGTCGGGAAGCGCGTCCACCCCGGCGGAAATCGCCTGGCTGCGGAGGTCGCACGGGTGGATGTAGCGCCCATCCGGCAGCGGCACGCAAGCGCCGAATGGTTCCCCGCAGGCAGTGGAAAAGCCATACCCGCGTTCCAGCAAATCCTTGGCAGCCCCGGCGGTATCGACCCTTCCCTTGTAAGGCCCGACCCCGCTGTTGGCGATGTAGGCGGTCCTTTGGAAAGTATCAATGAAAGGGTGGGCATAGGTCGCCCCGCCGCCGCCCGGCGTCCGGCTATGGGCGATGCCGACAGTGCCCGGCAGTTGCAGGGCGGGGGTCGCGGCGATCAGCGTCTCCACATCGCCCACCACCTTGGCATGGTGGAGCACCCCTTCATGGAGCGTCACGATCCCCGTGGAGAACCCTCCCGCCAGCCCCTCTTCCCTGCGCAACATTTCCAGGAGAATGGGAGCCGCGGCTTCTTTTCCGAGATAACCTGCAATTACACACATGGGGAAACACGATGGGAAGTAACATTCGGTTACTCAAGCCCCTTGTTCCCCATTCGCCGTCACTTCGGCAGCCGTCTTGAAATGAGTCTTTGCGACTTCACGCAGGACGCCGCCTCCATGCTTGCCCACCAGCTCCCGCGCGGCGGTTTTCACGCCCGCGCTCACGCCGCGCGGCAAGGTCGCCATGCCGAAGCGGCGGCCAAGTTTCTGCAACCCGTCGATAAACCGCTCGCGCGCAAGGATCGACGCGGCGGCAACGGCGAGGTCGGACTCCGCCTTGGTCCTCTGGTCGAGATGGATCGCGCGCCCCTTGGTCAAGAGCGCCCGTTGGATCAGCGCCGGGTTGGCAAACTGGTCGGAGAGCGCCCTCGGGCAGTCGGGCCGCTGGTCGAGCAGGTTTTCAATGACCCGTGCATGCCCCCAGGCGAGGAGCTGGTTGAGGTTCCCGATCTTTTCGTAAAGCTCGTTGTACTTTGCCGGGCTGATCTCGACGACCGAGATCCCGCGCCCGCCGGTGATCTCGCGGATCTGTTCGGAGAGCGACCGGATGCGCGCGTCGGAGCCGATCCGCTTGGAATCCTGGATGCCGCTCTTCATCAGGGCCTGCACCAGATCGCGGTCGACATAAACTCCGGCGATGATCAAGGGCCCAAAAAAGTCGCCCTTGCCACTTTCATCGATCCCGAAGTGCGGTGCAAACATCTCCGGGTCGTGTACCTCTTCGTACCCGATCCGCGCTTCGCCCAGAATTTCGGGCTCCAGCCGGAATTCGACAAACTCGCCGGTTCCTTTTCCCTGAACGACCACCTTCGGCCCCTTTTCGTAGACGGCGATGTTGATCTTCCCTTTTCTGGCGTAATAAAGCGTGTACGGTTTGGGCTCAAAGTCCCACCCCTCGTCGTCCAGAAGCTGGCGCAACCGCGCGGCCTGATCGGGCGTGAGGGGGGATGTAAAAAGGGTCGACATGTCGCCAGCCATCCAATCGCATCGCGCGCCGCGCTCCGAGCAAAAAAAACAGCCGATTGCCGCCAACCCCGCCCCTTTTCAGGAGGCGCTCACCGGTTGGTTCGCTCAAGCGGGGCGCGACCTGCCGTGGCGACGGACCGGCGACCCGTATGCCATCCTGGTCTCCGAGATGATGCTCCAGCAGACGCAGGTGGCGACCGTCATCGGCTATTTCCACCGCTGGATGGAACGTTTCCCGACCGTGGAAGCGCTCGCCCGGGCGGAAGAAGCCGAGGTGCTCCACCTCTGGCAGGGGCTCGGCTACTACTCCCGCGCCAAACGCCTCGCGGCGGCGGCGAAGGAGATCGTCGAACGGCACGGCGGGGCCTTCCCGCGCGACGAGGCGTCGATCCGCACCCTGCCCGGCGTCGGCCCATACACGGCGGCTGCGGTGGCGACCTTTGCGTTTGACCACCCGGTCCCGCCGATCGACGGCAACATCGCCCGCGTCATGGCGCGCCTGCTCGACGACCCCACGCCGATCGACACCGCTGCCGGAATCGCCCGCCTGCGCGAAACGGCCACGGCATGGCAACCCCGGGAACGCGCCGGGGTCTTCAACGAGGCGCTGATGGAACTCGGCGCGCTCGTCTGCACCCCGCGCACCCCGTCGTGCCTCATCTGCCCGGTCCAGCGGTTCTGCGCGACCGAAACACCGGAGCGCCTCCCGGTCAAAAAGCCGCGCCCGAAGGTGATCGCCCTCGACGAACTCTGCGGCTGGACGGAGAAGGAAGGAGCGATCCTGCTCGAACAGCAGACCGGCTCGCGCTGGAACGGCTTGTGGCGGCTTCCGTTGCTGGAAGGCGGGGGAGGGGGAAAGCCGCTGGTGAAACTCACCTATCCGTTCACCAACCACCGGATCACGCTCCGGGTCGTGGCCGCCCCGCCGCCCGAAACGCTCCCGGAAAACTGTGCATGGATTTCGCACGAACAACTCGGCGCCATCGCCATGACCGCCCCCCACCGCCGCGCCGTCGAAGCCCTCCTGCGCCGGTCTTCAAAAAAGTGAGCCTTCGCGCGCTTCCCGGGCCTGGCGCTCCATTTTCGCGATCAGCCGCGCCTGCTGGAACCCGGCCCACGACTGGCTCAAGGCAAAAAACGCGATCAGGCCGAGCCAGAAATCGCGCATCACCACCGCCAGCGCCACCAGCGCCACCGCGCCGAACATCCCGATCCCGCTCGCGATCACCAGGCTCTTGACCGCTCCGAGCGGAAACCAGAGGAGCGCGCGCAGGATCTGCCCGCCATCAAGCGGAAAGATCGGCAGCAGGTTGAAGATCAGCAGGACCAGGTTGATGATCGAAAGGGTCTCCAGCAGTTGCACGGCGCTAGGGATCGTCACCAGCCACCCGGCGGAGAGGGCCGCCTGTTTGGCCAGCCAGAAGACCGGGAGGAGCGCCACGTTGACGAGCGGCCCGGCGGCAATGCTCCAGAGGACCGCCCCGGGCCGGTTGGGCGGCGCGACATAGGCGATCCCGCCCAGCGGCCAGAGGAGGATCTGCCGCGCCTCGCCCCCGGTGGAGCGGCACGCCAGCGCATGCCCGTATTCGTGCATCAGGACCAGCAGAAAAAGGCCAAGGTACTCCGCCGCACTCCAGATCGGCGACGGGTAAAGATCGGCACGCCGGTCGAGCTGGTACGCCGCCACGGCAAACCAGAGCCAGTGAAGATAGACCGTAATGCCAAGAAAACGGAAAAGACGGATGGAGTGTTGAGGCGCAGACATGGGGAAATTTGAGGCAACCTACCGTCTCGCGGCCTAAAAAGCACAAACTATTCGCAAAGATCGTCGCGAAAGGCTACGATGGGCATCTATGACCTACCGCAACCTCTCCCTCCTGGCCCTTTGCGGCGCTCTCCTGACCACTTCGGTCGTCGCCGCCCCCGAAAGTTACGAAATCGACCCCGCTCATACGAGCATCGGCTTTCGCATCAAGCACCTCTTCTCCTCGGTCACCGGCCGTTTCAACGAGATCAACGGTTCCTTCACCGTTGACCCGCAGGACCCGGAAAAAGCCGAGGTCAAAGTGACCATCCCGATCGCCTCGGTTGACACCGGCAATGAAAAGCGCGACGGCCACCTGCGGACCGGCGACTTTTTCGACGCGGAAAAGTTCAAGGAAATGACCTTCACGAGCAAGAGCGTCAAGCGGACCGGCGAAAACAGCGCCGAGATCACCGGCGATCTCTCGCTTCACGGCGTGACCAAAGAGGTCGTCCTCAAGACCGATTTCCTCGGCAAGGGCCCGGGCCCCGACGGGGTCAACCGGACCGGCTGGAAGGCGACGACCGCGATCAAGCGGAGCGACTTCGGGATCACCTACGGCAAGGAAATTGAAGGCACCCCGCTCATCGGCGACGAAGTGGAGATTATCCTCGACATCGAAGCCATCCAGAAGCCTTAAATTGCGGGAATGACTCTCTTTGATCTCTCTGGTGAAGTGGCGGTGGTCATCGGTGCAACCGGTGTCCTTGGCGGTGCGTTGGCGCAAGGTCTGGCGGAAGCCGGGGCCAAGGTGGCCGTGCTCGGGCGCAATGCCGGGCGCGGTGCGGCGTGCGTGGACCGGATCACCGCAGCGGGCGGTACGGCGAAGTTTTTTGCGGCCGACGCCGCCGACCGTTGCAGCCTCGCCGAAGCCCACCAGGCGATCGAAGCCGACCTCGGCGCGCCGACGATCCTCGTCAACGCCGCCGGGGGGAACGATCCGAAGGTCACCGTCACCCCGGAACGTTCCTTTGAGTCGATCACCGTCGAGGATTGGGGTGCCGCGTTTGACCTCAACCTCGTCGGCGGCGCGCTGCTGCCGTGTCAGGAATTCGGGGCGGCAATGGTCAAGCGGGGCAAGGGGAGCATCATCAACATCGCGAGCGTTTCGGCGCACCTGCCGCTCTCTCGCGTGGTGGCGTATTCCTCGGCCAAGGCGGCGGTGATCAACCTGACGCAGTTCCTCGCCCGCGAATGGGCTCCAAACGGCGTGCGGGTCAACACGATCACCCCCGGCTTTTTCCCGGCGGAACAGAACAAGCGCCTTCTCTTCAATGAAGACGGCACCCCGACCGAGCGCGGCGGACAGATCCTCGGGCACACCCCGGCGGGCCGTTTCGGCGAAGCGCACGAACTGATCGGCGCGGCCATCTTCCTCGCCAGCGAAAAGGCGAGCAGCTTCGTGACGGGCAGCGACCTGCGGGTCGACGGCGGGTTCCTCGCCCAGACGATCTGACCGGTCATGGAACTCCTCCTCGCCTTCGACATCGGTACGTCGTCGCTGCGTACCTCCCTTTTTACCATTGAAGCCAAACGGCTGACTGCGACCACCGCGCAGGAGGAGTACCCGCTTCTGACCACCGCCGACGGCGGGGCCGAACTGGAACCCGCCCGCCTGAAGGCGGCGGCGCTCGCCTGTCTGGAAAAAACCTTCCGCGTTTTGCGTGAGGAAGCCACGCTGCAAGGGGCGCGGATCGTCGGCATTGGCGCTTCGTGCTTCTGGCACAGCCTCGTCGGCGTCGATCACGACAACCGCCCGCTCACCCCGGTGGTGACCTGGGCTGATTCCCGCTGCATTGGCGACGCTGAAACCTACCGCCGGGCGTTTGACGAGCGCGAGACCCACGCCAAAACCGGCTGCATGTCGCGCACTTCGTTCTGGCCCGCCAAGCTCCTCTGGCTGCGGCGGACCGACCCGGAGACTTTCGCCAAGGTCGCCCGCTGGCTCTCCCCGGCTGAATGGCTCCAGCGCGAGTTTTGCGGAGAAGCCGCCTGCGCCTACGGCATGGCGACCGGCACCGGCCTTTTCAATCCCTCGACCCTCGATTGGGTGCCGGAGCTGCTGGAACATTGCGACCTCCAAAGCTCACAACTCGGGAACCTGAGCGACAAACCGACCACCGCCACCGCTGAAACCGTTGCGCGCTTTCCGGAGTTGAAGGACGTCCCGTGGTTCCCCGCCATCGGCGACGGCGCGGCGAGCAACCTCGGCTCCGGCGCGACCAAACCGGGGCTCGCCGCGATCAACGTCGGCACCAGCGCCGCGCTCCGCGTCATGTCGGAAGGGAGCGACGCCGTGGCCCCGTTCGGCCTTTTCTGTTACCGCGTCGACGCCCGGCGTTACCTCGTCGGTGGGGCGGTGAGCAATGCCGGAAACCTCCGCGCCTGGTGCGTGAAGGAACTGCAACTCCCCGGAGACGATAACGCGATCGAAGCCGAACTGCTCGCCCGCGCAACGCCGGAACACGGCCTCATGGTCCTTCCGTTCTGGACCGCCGAACGCGCCCCGACGTGGCGCGGCGACCTGAAAGGGGCCGTCATCGGCCTCACCCAGCACACCAGCGCGCTCGACCTTCTCCAGGCGACCACCGAAGCGGTCTATTACCGGATCGCGCTCATTGAAGAGATGGTCGCCCGCCATGAAGGGAGCCGGCCGAAGCTGATCGTCTCCGGCGGCATCCAGAAATCACCCGCGTCGATCCAGCGCCTCGCCTCGGTTCTGAACGCGCCGCTTTACGCCAACCACGAAGCCGAAGCCTCCATCCGAGGGGCCGCCGTCTTCGTCGCCGAAAAGCTGGGCCGTACGATCCCGCCCTTCTGCGGAGCCGAGCCGATCCCGCCCTGCCCGCAGGCCGCCAGTCGCTACCGGGTTGAACGGGAAAAACAGCAGCAACTGGAGCGCTTGATCGAAAAGCTTCAGGACGGGTAGGGGGGCACAACTGGGCGGCCTCCGCGCCGGTGGCATTGCGGGGAGTTGGTACACCCGTGTTTCCCATGTCGTCAGAAGTTGCCCAAATTTTTTAAAGTCGGAATCTCTTTCCGGACCTACTCCCCCGCCTCCGGCTTCCACGCCTTCCGCTCCCGGGGGCCGAAAAGAGCCGTGCCGACCCGCACCATCGTCGAGCCTTCCTCAATGGCGACCTCGAAATCATGGCTCATCCCCATGGAAAGTTCACCAAACGGCACGCCCGCCGCAATCGCCAGCCGGTCGCGCAACATCCGCAGCTTCACGAAAAAGGGACGCGCCCCTTCGGCGTCGGGGGTGAGGGGCGGGATCGCCATCAACCCGTCGATCTCCAGCCGGTCGAGCGCCAGAAGCGTCTCCAGATCCGCTTCGAGCCGGTCCGGGGCAAAGCCGTACTTGCTGCTCTCCGCGGCGAGGTTGACCTGAAGAAGAACCTTCGGGAAGAGCCCGAGTTCCCCCGCGATCCGGTTCAGGTCGTTCGCCAGTTCCAGCGAATCAACGCTGTGAATCCGCTCAAAAAGCGGCAGTGCCTGCCGGATTTTGTTCGACTGGAGATGACCGACCAGGTGCCACCGCGCCCGGCCCGGCAGCCGAGGCGCTTTGGAGCGGGCCTCCTGCACCCGGCTTTCGCCGAAGACGAGCTGGTCGGCGTCAATCAGTTCGGCGAGACGTTCGGGCGGATGCCCCTTGCTGACCGCGATCAGCTCCACCGCCGTTTCCTCCCTTCCGCTGCGGCGGGCGGCTTGCGTGATGCGATTGCGGATCGTTTCCAGGCGTTGGTCGGTGGACTCGTTCATTGGACTCTTTGATAAAAGCGGATTGACCGGCAGGGAATCCTCTCATTAGATTCCTTAATGGTTCCCATGCACATCGAGACACTCAAGATTTTTTGTGATGTCGTCGACACAGCCAGTTTTTCCAAGGCCGGTACGCTCAATTCCATGACACAGAGCGCGGTGAGTCAACAGATTCTCTCGCTCGAACGGAAATTGGGGCGAACACTGCTGGAGCGGGGGCGTCGGCAATGCTGCGTCACCCCGGAGGGGGAGGTGCTGCTCAAGGCGGCGCGGGAGATTCTGGCGATCTACGACGGCCTGGACGAACGCTTCAACGAACTGGCGAACGTCGTCGCCGGGGAGTTGCACATTGCGGCGGTCTACTCGATCGGCCTCCACGATCTCCCCCCTTACCTGAAGGAATTCCGGCGGACCTACCCGGAAGTCGATGTCCACGTCGCCTATCGCCGCTCGGCGCAGGTCTACGCGCAGGTGCTCGCGGGGGAGGCCCACTTCGGGCTGGTCGCCTATCCGGCGCAACGCAAGGGGATTCATGTCGAACCGTTCATGGACGACGAACTGGTCCTCATCTGCCATCCCGGCCACCCGCTGGCGCTCAAGGGGTGTGTGGAACCGGAGGCGTTCCGCGAGGAAAAGTTCATCGCGTTCGATCCCGACCTGCCGACCCGGCAGGCGATCGACCGGCACTTCCGCGAACTCGGCGTCATGCTGGTCCACTCGCTGGAGTTTGACAACATCGAGACCGTCAAGCGCGCCGTCGAGATTGAGCAGGGAGTTTCGGTCGTTCCGCTCGCCAGCGTCCGGTCGGAAGTCGAGGGGGGGACGCTCAAGGCCGTCTCGCTCGACCCGCCGCTGCGCCGCCCGATCGGCATCCTCCTCAAACGCAACCGCCCCCGCACCCCGGCGGTCCGCGAGTTTCTGGCGTTGCTGCACCACGTCACCGCGAAAATCAATCCCTCCCGCGCGGCCGTCCCCGCTTCCTCTTCCGACGGAGCGGAGCCGCCCTCACCGTGACGGTGCCGCGCCGCGCCGCCGCCTCTTTTCCCATGAAAGACCTCCCCTCCCTGCGCCGCGACCTGAAGACGGTCCTGCTCGACGAAACCGCCATCGCCCGTCGGCTCGATACGCTGGCCGCTGAACTGGCGGACCATTACCGGGGCAAGCCGCTCGTGGTCATCGCCCTGATGAATGGCAGCTACGTCTTCGCCTCCGAGCTGTTGCGCCGGCTCGACCTGCCGCTGGAGGTGGCGTTTCTCCGCGTTTCAAGCTATGAGGGAACCGTCTCCACGGGTGATATTTGTTTTCATGAAAACGCACTGCCTTCCCTCGCCGGGCGGCATCTCCTGTTGCTCGACGACATCCTCGACACCGGCGCGACCCTCCAGGCGGTCCTCCACCATTTCAAGGCCCGCTCCGGAGCCGAAAGCATCCGCTCCTGCGTCCTGCTCCACAAACAGACCCCGCGCCACCATGGAGCGCTCGCGGATCACGTCGGTTTCGAGATCGAAGACCTCTTCGTCGTCGGCTACGGCCTCGACTACTGCGGCCGCTACCGGCAATTGCCGGTCGTCGGCGTTTTACGGGATGAACTGATCGGGCATTGACGGTCATGGCCCGGTTGTACGATCAGCTCATTCAGGCGCTCCTGCTGGAAATGGGGAGCGGTGCCTACCATGAGGGGGATCGCTTCTTCTCTTATCGGAAAATCTGTCAGCTTTTCGGCATCTCGCTGCCGACCGCGAGGAGCGCCTTCGACTTTCTGATCCGGGAAAACCTGCTCCAGCCCCAGGACCGGAGCGGCCTTTATCTGCAACCCGGTTTCCGCCAGAAGGCGCTTTTTCTCTATCACAAGGCCGAGGAAATTCCGCCGCTGGCAGCGCCCCAGCGCTGGAGCCACCGGCGTTTTCAGTTGGCCTCACCGGAACCGGCGGAGCAACGCCCGTTCGTCGCCTTTTTTCCGCTCCAGTCCGCTTCTTCCCCGATGTTTTTCAAGAAGGTTCCCTCATTTATGGGTCGGCACTTCGCATCCTGTGCCAAAGGTTTCCTCAACATGGCGGCGCAGACTGAAGCCAGGGCGCTGATCGTTTTTTGCCGGACGCGGAGCTACGAAGGCGTGGAGGAAGTCGTTCGGCAATGCCTCCGGTTCAACGCCAGGGGGGTGGCGTTCTTTGATCGAAGCTACCCTGAATTTTTTACGCTGGCCGCCCGGGAATT
>DATMFV010000024.1:0-12914 GCA_035555975.1 Chthoniobacteraceae bacterium | reverse complement strand
TTCAAATTTCGGGCGCTTTTCCGATTCTCCGGCGTTGCTCGTTGCGGTCGGTATCTTAGGATACCGCCCTTACTCGCGCCTTGGAGAATACGAAAAATCACCTCGAACTTTTTCAAGGAACTAACCTAACACGACACTAGTACCTTGTAACGCATGAAATTACGGATTGAGCTTGTCCTTTTGGCCCAGGGCTGCGTTGTCAGCCCGAAGTGGTTATCTTCGGATAGCCACTTGGGCTTCCGCCTTGCCCTGAACCAAAATTCCTGCGCTCCATCCGCAATTTCTCTTGTTACAAGATACTAGGCTGTGACCCTTCCGGCCTTCTTCCTGATTCTTTGCTCCTGCGTGATGCATGCGGGGTGGAATCTCGCCTGCAAGGCGAAAACCCCCTCAGCCGCCTTTTTTACCCTCTCGACCAGTAGTTCGGTGTTGCTGATGACGCCGCTCTACCTCCACTTCGCGCCCCATCTGAAGAACATCCCCGGTCCGGTATGGGGGATCTTGGCGGTCACCGGGTTTTTTCAGACCCTCTATTATGTGAGCCTGGGCAACGCCTACCGGTTGAGCGAGATGAGCCTCGCCTACCCGATGATCCGCTCGTTGCCGGTCCTGATGGTGCCGATGGTCTGCGGCATGGTCGGTTACGGGCGGCCGGTTTCAGGGGTCTCGCTGGCCGGGATGGTCATCATTGCGCTCGGGTGCATGGCGCTCCCTCTGACGGGGCTGGGCAGGGCGTTCTTCCGGGAATATTTCAGGCATCCCTTTCTCTTCGTGGCGCTCGCCGCCATCGGGATCACGGCCTATTCCATCATCGACAGCAAGGGGCTGGAACTACTCCGCAGTGGAACCCTCCCGTTTTCCGCGCTCCGGATGGCCCTGTTTTACATCGCCTTTGAAAATCTCTTCATCCTCGCCTGTCTCTGTCTTTACGTCCCGTTTTCAACCCGCGAACGGACCAGCCTGAACCGGCTGCGCGTCGATTCGCTCCGGTATCCGCTTCTGGCCGGCCCGGCCACGACGACCGCCTACGTCCTCGTGCTTCTGGCGATGCAGCTTGCTTCCAACGTCAGCTACGTCGTCGCTTTCCGCCAGTTGAGCATCCTCTTCGGCGTCGTTTTCGGGTTTCTGGTGCTCCGCGAACGGGTGACCGCCATGAAGCTCGCGGGGACCGCGCTGATTCTCGTCGGGCTGGTGCTGACCGCGCTCGGATCGGCTTGAATCCTTTTAAAGCGGCGGGAAAAAGCTCGAAATCGGCCTTGAAAGCCTTAAAAATCGAACCTCTGGTGCGAAAAAGATTGACGCGGCAGGAAGAAGAGTCTCTTATCCCACGATCTTGATTTCCGTACGTAAGACATTATTGGCGCTTTTGATCCTTCCCATGCTGGCTGGCGTGGTCCAGGCGAGGAGCGAGTCGCTACTGGATATCCAGACTGCCCGGCGTCTCGCCAAAGACGAGGCGGTGCAGCGGTTCGGCCCCCAGGCTTCGAAATTTCGTTATGATTCGCGGATGATTCGCGCGGCGAGGATCGCCGAGGCGCGCGCCCGGAAACATTCGATCAAACTCTGCTGGCGCTACGTCAAGACGGCGTTGCTGGAAGCGGATGTCATCGAAAGTTATCCGAAGACCGCCTATGCCAAGCAGGCGGGCGAGGAGCTGACCCGCAAGCACGGTTTCCGTCGTCTCCCGATCAAGGACCCGTTCAAGGCTCCGGTCGGTTCCGTGCTCGTCTACGGCGGACGCGGAGCCGGGCATGTCGAGATCCGCACTGATGGTGGTTTTGTCAGCGACTTCGAGTCGGCCAAACCGTCCCGGCGTCCTCTGATCGGCGTCTACGTCAAACCGGCGACCCAGCCGGTTACCCGCAGCGCCCGTTTGCGCAACGGCCAGACGAACCACACCTTCCGCGTGCCGACGAACCCGCTTTAAGGGCAATTAAAACAACCTTGGCGCGGAAGCACCTGGAGGGCGCACCTCCGCGTGCGCCGTGGGGTTGGAGATGGAAGCGGAAACAAGGCGCTATCCAAGTCAAACGATGCGGACGACGCGGAGGTCGTCCCTCCAGTGTCGCTAAGTGAACCGTATTGGCTTTAAGTCTCGTTTCTGGTCTGGCAGGGCTGTGTCGTCGCGTTGGACGGGGATCATTCACCGTCGGGTGTTCCGGCTGCTCCTCTTTGCCTTGGCGTTGGGCGGGTTCGTCGCGGAAACCGCCTGCGGGGCGTCGTTTTACTACACCTTCGGCGAGCGGAGGGGCGGCGTAGCCCGGCTGGAAATCGACCCCGATAGCGGCAGGGTGCTCGCTCACGAGGTGCTTCCCGCGCCTCCCGGGATCACCCACCCGCAAAAGATGGCTCTTTCGGCCAGTGGAGATCGCCTTCTGGTGACTTCCGATGCCGGGGAGTCGGGCTGGCTTTTCGCGCTGGAGGGCAAACCGCGTTTCATCAGGGAGATCGCCCTGATGGAGGAGACCAGCGATGTCCGCGCGCAGGGTGAACATGCGCTCGTGGCCGTCTCGAAGGGGTATTTTTTCTGGGTCAACCTGACCGACGGAAAAGTCGAGAAACAATGGAACGCGCGTGAAGAACTGCGCCCCTCGGGCCGCAAGGGGGAGCACATCCGCTTTTTGCCCGACGGGAAAACCGCGCTCATCACCTTCCAGAAGGATAGCAAGAAAGGGAAACACCGGGGAAGCCGGCTGGTGGTGTTCGACCTCCCTTCCTTCCGTGCGCGATACGACCTGGAACTCCCCCGCGACCGCCCCGACCTCCATATTAACAAAGACGAAAAGGAGCAGGGCCCCAACCCGGAGCTGGTCTTCATCGCGCCACGCTCCAACACGGTTCTCCTGACGCTCGACCTCTACGGAGCGATCGCCTTTGCCGACTACGGCGCGCTCCTGCGCGGCAAGTGGAAGCACCTCGAGCAGGTCCCTTCATCCATGGATGGTTCCTGGGGGAGCGCCTTCCCAGACCGCGGGACGCTCTTTGAAAAAGAGGGCAGGGAGTATTTCCTTGTCGCCAACGCTTCGAAGGATGGAGGGATCGCCCTCTTCGATGTGGCGAAACGCAGGATTATCGGCCGGTTCCCCGCTTCCGCCGGTGGGGAGCCGCCGATTTATCTTCCCCGGCTTTCGAAAGCCGTGACGGTCATCTCCGGCAAGCTGAAGACCCGCACGCTCGAAGGGCTCCACTCGCGAAACGCCCCCGGCAATGACCTGCTCCTCCTCGACCTCGGCGGGCTCGGCTCCGGTCCTCTGGAAAAGGGGGAAGCGATCCCGCTCCACGAGCCGGTCTACCGGATCGCGGCGGTCGACCCGCAACGCTCCCCGCTCGTCCTCCTCGCCACCGGGGAGGGAGCCGCCACCCGGTGGGTCATCTACGACGTGGCGGCGCGGAAAGTCGTCGGGAGTGAACCGGCCAAGGGAAAAGTGTCGCGGCTGATCACCCACCGGGAGGGGTCGTAGGCGCGGCCACATCAAGGAAATCGCGCACAAACGGGTTCGCCGGCGTTCTCCTAAGTTCATCGGGCGTGCCGGTCTGCTGGACTTCCCCTTCGTGGAGGATGATCACTTCATCGGCCACTTCAAACGCCTCCTCCTGGTCGTGGGTGACAAAAAGGGTTGTGATGTTCGCTTCCCGGTGAAAGTGGCGCAGCCAGACGCGGAGATCTTTGCGCACCCGGGCGTCGAGCGCTCCGAACGGTTCATCGAGCAGGAGCACCCGCGGCTCGATCGCCAGCGCCCTCGCCAGCGCGATCCGCTGCCGCTGGCCGCCGGAAAGCTGCGAGGGATAGCGTTTTTCAAGCCCTGCGAGCTGCACCAGTTCCAGAAGTTGCCGGACCCGCTCCGCGATCGCCTCCCTGCCGGGGCGGAGCCGCCGCGGGCGCACCTTCAGCCCGAAGGCGATGTTTTCAAAAACGTTCATCTGGTTAAAGAGGGCGTAGTGCTGGAAGACAAACCCGGCCTGCCGTTCATAGGCGTTCTTTTCGGTGACCTCCTGGTCATGGAAATGGATGGCGCCGCTGTCGGGAAACTCCAGCCCGGCGATCAGCCGCAGGAGGGTCGTTTTTCCCGAGCCGCTGGGGCCGAGCAGGGCGACCAGCCTGCCGGTCGGGAGTCGGATGGAGGTCGGTTTGAGGGCCGCGAACCGGCCATACGCCTTGGAGAGGTGTTCAGTGGTGATGCTCATGTGTTCAAGGTCTGGGTGTCAGGATTGGTGGAAAGCCCCTCTCCGGCGGCAAGCTGCCGGGCCGTGCGGCGGTCGATCACGCTCTTGATCCCGAGCGTCGCCAGCGCCAGTAGCGAGAGGAGCGACGCCAGCGCGAAGGCGGCGGAAAATGCATATTCGTTGTAGAGGATTTCGATCTGAAGCGGGATCGTGTTGGTCAACCCCCGGATGTGACCCGAAACAACCGAGACCGCGCCAAATTCGCCGAGCGCCCGCGCGTTGCAGAGGATGACGCCGTAGAGGAGCCCCCACCGGATCTTCGGCAGGGTGATGCGGAAGAAAATCTGCCAGCCGCGTGCGCCGAGCGTGAGCGCCGCCTCCTCTTCAGCCACTCCCTGCGCCTGCATGAGCGGGATCAACGTCCGCGCCACCAGCGGAAAGGTGACAAAAAGGGTCGCCAGAACCATCCCCGGAGTGGCAAAGATGATCTTGATGCCGTGCGAGCGGAGCCATGGCCCGAGCGGGCTTTCCGCGCCAAAGAGGAGGACGTACATCAACCCGGCGATGACCGGCGAGACCCAGAGCGGAAGGTCAACCAGCACGATCAGGAGCGATTTGCCGCGAAAGTTAAACCGGGAAACAGCCCAGGCGATCACCACGCCAAACACCGTGTTGATCGGCACGACGATGGCGGCGACGAGCAGGCTCAACCGGATGGCATGCAGCGACGCCGGGTCGCGAAACGTCTCCAGATAAAGCGCCCACCCCTTGCGAAACGCTTCGGCGAAGACCGCGACCAGCGGGAGGGCGAGGAAAAGGGCAAAGAAAAGGAGGGTGACGGCAATCAGCGTCCAGCGGACGAGAGGGCCCTCCTCGGTGGCGCGAAGCGGCGGCCTGGATCGCGGCAGCGGCGGAGCGGTGAGAGATACGGGTTTCATGGAGAAGGAGTGGTGGCTGTTTTTCTAGCGTGAAGCGCCGATCCGCCATTTGCTCCACGCTTGGAGCAGGCAGGAAAAGGTCAGGATCGCAAAGGAGAAGAGGAGCATCGTCAGCCCGATGGCGGCGGCTCCGTGGTAGTCGTATTGTTCAAGCCGGGAGACGATCAAAAGCGGGGTGATCTCCGTCTTGAACGGCAGGTTGCCCGAGATGAAAATGATCGACCCATACTCCCCGACAGCACGCCCGAAGGCGAGGGTCATGCCGGTCAGGAGCGCGGGAAGGAGCGCGGGAAAGATGACGCGCGTGAAGGTCTGCCACCGGTTGGCCCCGAGGGTCGCGGCGGCTTCCTCCACTTCGGCGGCGAGGTCGATCAGGACCGGCTCCAGCGTGCGGACCACAAACGGGAAGCCGATGAAAACCAGCGCGATCCCGACGCCGATCGGGTTGAAGACCGCCTGGATGCCGACTTTGCCTAACAACGCGCCAAGCCAGCCGTTGGGGGCGTAGAGCGCCGTCAGCGAGATGCCCGCCACGGCGGTCGGCAGCGCAAAGGGAAGGTCCACCAACCCTTCGATGAATTTCCGGCCCGGAAAACGGTAGCGGACCAGGGTCCATGCGGTGATCAGGCCAAAGAGGCCGTTGATGAGCGAAGCGATGAGCGAGACGCCGAAGCTGAGGCGGTACGAGGCGGCCACGCGATCGGAAGTCACCACGCTCCAGATGGCCGATCCGTCGCCGCCGAGCGCCTTGAAGGCGAGGGCGGCGATCGGGATGATGACCATCAGGGAAAGCCAGCTTAACGAAAGGCCGAGCGTCAGCGGAAACCCGGGAAGGATTCTTTTCATGGGTGCAAGGGAGAAGGCGGGAGGGAGCGACCTCCGCGTCGACTGCGACGTTGAACGCGTCGAGGCGCGGCGATTCGCCCTCCCGGGGCGCTTCTGCGCCGGGATGAATGTTGAGGTCGGTTGAGGTCGGGCTTACAACCCCTGACCGATCGCCAGGAACGGGCGGTATTCTTCGAGGATGCGGTCGAGCGCGGCCACGGTCGCCTCCACCTGAAGGTGCGAGGGCGCGAGGTTGGGCGTTTCGAAGATGATCTCAAACGGCACGGGGCGGAGTTCCGCCGGATGCGTCAGGATGCCGTCGTAGCAATGATTGCAGATCAACGCATCGCGCGCGGGGAAGTTGTCGATCACCTCGCCGGTGGCGCGCGGCAGGTATTTTTCTGCGGCGGCAATGGCGGGGCGGGCAAGCGCCTCGGTCAGCGTCGCCCCCCGCACAAAGGCATAGACGCCGTCGGCGGTATCGTCGGCATGGAGGGAGATGACCCCCTGAAAGGCCAGCACGCCGAGTTCCCGTTCCAGGTAGTAGACCTCCGGCTGCCTGGAAGCCTGCCAGAACTCCCGGTTGAGATCGACCCCGCCGCGCGAATGGCGCGTGCCGTCCTCCAGCCCGGTCGGGTTGCAGACCGGGTAGACAAAGAGCTGGTAACCCCGGGCGCGTTCCGGATTTTCCGAAAGGCGCCGGAGAAATTCCAGGGCGGCTTCGGTTGTTTCCGGTTCGTCGCCGTGGATGCCGGCGAAGATCGCGATGCGGACGGGTGAATCGTCAGCCCCGGGGCCCAGAAACAGAAACCGGGGCAGGGCATACGGCGTACCGTCGTGGCAGAACGAACCGATCTCCGAATAAAAGAGATGGTCCGACCCGATGCTACGTTCCCGAAGATCGTCAACGAGACTGAAAAGACGATGTTTGCCCATACGCACCGTACTATACGCCTCAAAACGGGTCCGGGGCAAAGAGAGAGTCGTGGGAATCCAGGTCGATCGCATAAGAAAGGAAGAGGGATGGCCGCCCGCCCCGCAACCGGGGGGAAATCGCGAAGCGGGCGGAAGTTTTTTTTTAACGGGTCAGCGGTCCGGGGTGTAGATCTCGTCAAAGGTGCCGCCGTCGCTGAAGTGGACCTTCTGCGCCTCTCTCCACCCTCCGAAGTCGGCGATCGTGACGAGTTTGACCTCCTTGAACTGTTCCTTGAACCGCTCGGCGACTTTCGGGTCGCGCGGCCGGTAGAAGTGCTTGCCTGCGAGCGCCTGCCCCTCTTCGGAATAGAGGTATTCCAGGTAAGCCTTGGCCACTTTCTCCGTGCCGTGGCGTTTTGCAACCTTCTCGACCACCGCCACCGGCGGCTCCGCCAGGATGGAGAGCGAGGGAACGACCACTTCAAGCCCCTTTTCGCCGAATTCCTTGATGGCGAGGTACGCCTCGTTTTCCCACGAGAGGAAAACATCGCCGATGCCGCGCTGGACAAAGGTGGTCGTGGAACCGCGCGCGCCGGAGTCGAGGACCGGGACGTTTTTGTAGAGCGCCTTGAGGAAGGCGCGTGTTTTGGCTTCGTCCCCGCCGTTCTTCTCCTGCGCGAAGGCCCATGCGGCAAGGTAGTTCCAGCGCGCGCCGCCGGAGGTCTTCGGGTTGGGGGTGATGACGCTCACCCCTTCTTTGACGAGATCGTTCCAGTCCCGGATGCCCTTCGGGTTCCCCTTGCGGACGAGGAAAACGATCGTGGAGGTGTACGGCGCGCTGTTGTGCGGCAGGAGCTTCTGGTAATCGGTCGGCAGCAACCCCTTGTCCGCGAGCACGTCGATGTCGGCGGCGAGCGCAAGGGTGACGACATCGGCTTCGAGGCCGTCGAGCACCGAACGGGCCTGCTTGCCCGAGCCGCCGTGCGACTGGTTGATCTTGAGGTCTTCGCCGGTTTTCTCCTTCCATACCTTGATAAAGGAGGCGTTGAACTCGCTATAGAGTTCCCGCGTCGGGTCGTAGGAGACGTTGAGGAGTTCCGCCCCGGAAGCGATTCCGTAAAGGGAAAGGAGCGAAGCGGTGACAATGGCCAGTGTGGTTTTCATGATGATGCTAGTCTTTTTTTGGTGGTTTGGTTTGGATTGAGGATCAGAATTTGACGCTCAGGTCGACCTGGACCGCCTGACCGGAATTGAGGTCGGCCAGTTTCGCGCCTCCCGTCGCCTGACCCCCGTAGAGATCCTTGCGAAGGTTGTCCGCCGTGAAGAAGGTGACGGAGCCGATGATGAAGTCGGCAAAGTTATAGGCGGCGGCGACCTTCCACCCCTTGGTGTTGAGGTTGCTGAAGGCCCAGGTGGAGTCGTTCAGGTTCGGATCGATGGCGGCCACGCCGACCTGCCGGTAGTTCACGCCGAGCGACCAGTCGCCCTTTTTCTTGTTTTCGCCCAGTTCAAAGCCGACGAGAAACGCCCAGTTGTCGTGTTCCTCGTGACTGGCGAGGCCATAGATGTCGCGGGTCCGCCCATCCCCGGCGAGATTGTAGGCGACATCCCAGAGGAACCGCGCCTTGCGCCCGAAGAGCGGGAAGGCGACATCCCCCGGAAGCTGGAGAATGTGGAGATCGCGCGTATGCCCGATATCCTCCCATCCCGCGCCCGCCGTGGCCGCTGAAAACGACTTGGTGTTGCGGGCGAGGGTGATGTTGGCCGCGTTGTAGAAGAGGAAGGAAGGGGCGACGGTTAGCTTGACCTTGTCGTTGAAAGGATAGCGGGCGATCAACTGCTGCTCGAAAAGGTAGGCATCGACTTTCCTGTCGGGATCACCGGCAAAGTTCTCGATATTGTCGTCAAAGATGAACTGACCCGCCACCAGCGTCAGCTCCCAGTCGGTCTTTGCGCCCAGCAGCGGGCCGAGGCGGAAGGTTTCGCTCAGGCCGGTCGGCGCGAGGTCGTTACCCCAGAGCAGTTCGCTTTTATAGAACGGGTTGGCCTGTTTCCCGGCGACGACGGTCAGCCATTCTGCGGCATTCCATCCCACAAACGCCCGGTGAAGGTAGACACCGTAGTTTTCGAACCCGCCGGAGTAGGTCTGGAAGCCGCTGTCGGCATTCTGGCCGGTCTGGAGGCCGATGCCTGCAAACCAGTCGTCGCCGAGCTTGAAGTCGGCCGCAACCCGCAGCCGGAAGCGCCAGCGCGACTGTTCCGAGCCGTGGCTCGAGGTGTAACGCCCCTTGTTGGCGTCCCAGTATTGCTGGGAATCGGCATTTTCATACTGGTAGCGGAGGCGCAGCTCGCTGGAGAGCTTCAACTCTGAAATGCCGCCCGCGAGCTTGATCTTCTCCACCGTGGAAGGGGGAGCCTCGATTGTTCGTCCGGAAAGTTTGCGGTTCTCCGCCTCGAGTCGGCTGGTTTTCTGTTCCAGCTCTTCGAGACGTTTCTGGAGGCGGGCAATCTCCGGTGTGGATTGCCCCAATACCGTACCGCCGCCAAGGAGCAGCGGAAGCGCAAGGGTGGAAAGGATTTTGTTTTTCATAAAGAGGTTTCTGCGGGTGTTAACCCTACTTGTTTGATGGAGTATTGAATCTCTATCTTTTTAGTGGATTTAAAGACAATAAAAAAATGCAGGAATCTGAATTTTTCTTTCAAGGCTCCATTTCATGCGGTGAAAGGGAAGTGTGAAACCGTGGATTACCCTATGATTTAAACGTAGTTTCGCTTTCCGGAAGCTGGGCTTCAGGAAAGTGACTCGTTTGAGTAGGGTAATACGACCGGGAAATCGGTCGTAAAGAGGGCACGCCGAACGGCGTCAGGCCCTTTACCAGTAACGGTAGCGGTCGCTGGCGCGAATCCCCTTGTTCTCGCGGGACCAGAGCAGCGTCAGGTCGTCGAACCGGCGGGCGACTTCGGAGCGTCCGATCCCTTCCACATGCCCGTCCACGAAGAGAAAATTGCCTTGCTGGCCGGAATGGACGTCGAAATTGACCGAGCGCTGCCACTCAAAGGTGCCGATCGAATCGGTGCCGTAGCAGAGCCACTTGTCGGGTCCCAGGCTCGGGTCCTGCTGGATGTCGCCGCGGATACCGGCATCCACCAGCAGGATGATCTGGTGCGGCTGGGGGATGTTGGCCAGGCGGCTCCCGCCCACTGCGCGGTTCAGGGCATAGTTGGGCGTTCCCCAGCGCCCGACGCGGTAGGGATTGGCCGGGCAGTGGTAGACGGTGACGATTCCCTTCCGATTACTGCGATTCTCGTTGGGGAGGATGCCGCGCGTACTGGTGTTTGAAGGGTTGCTGTATTGAAGGTAGACCTGCCAGTAACGGCTGCTGCCGCCTTCCTCCGGCGATTCGTAGGCCTCCGGCAGGCGCTGCCGGTTCTCGCTTGCGTAGAGGTGAAGCGCCGCCCCGAGCTGGCGGAGGTTGGAAACACAACGGCTCTCCAGCCCGCTTTGCCGGGTCTTCGAAAGACCGGGCAGGAGCAGGCCCAGAACGACGGCCACCACCACCACGGTGACCAGCAGTTCCGTCAGCGAAAAACCGTGGGGGGAGCGTTTCATGGCCGTGCGGTTTGGGGGAGCGGCCCTTCGGCTCCGATCAGGTTTCCTTGGGGCAGGAGGTTGGGGCTTCCCGGTCGCACGCGGAAGTCTCCCTCCAGCGGTGCGACGTAGAGCGGGTCGGCGAAGAAGGAGTGCCGGTCCTTGCCGGAAAATTCCTGCCAGTGGCCCATCGTGTAGTAGCGTGTGACCACCCCGGGCGCTTCGTTGACTTCGGCGCGGATGATCGCCTTGGAGCCGACGTGGCCATACTCCGGCGGCAGCGGGAAATCGTTTTCCGGACGGTAAAGGGCGTCGCTTCGCAGGAAGGTGGCGTAGTTGTTGAAGTCGATGGTGGCGGAAGCAAACGCGGCTTCGTCCTGTTCGTTCAGGGAGAGCGAATCGTTGCCGGTGAAGGTGAGCGAGTTGTGGGTGATCACCGCATCGCGCAGAGTGTTGCGCAGGTTCAACCCGGCATACAGGTTCTGGAAGGCGGTGTTGCCGACGATGCGCAAGCCGGGCGAGAAGCTCACCACCGCCCCGTGTTCCAGTGCGGTAAAGAGGTTGCGCTCCAGCGTGAGGCGGGGGCTTTTCGTGGCATAGATGCCGTTGCCGTTGCGGCCGCTCTCTGCGATGGGAGCGTTCTGGAACCGGCAGTGGCGGATCTGTACATCGGGGCTGTTGAGGATCTCCATCCCAAAAGTGCCAAACCAGCGGAAGGTGATCCCTTCGATGACCACGTGTGGGGCGTTTTCGAGCAGCAGCAGCGTGGGAGCCTCCTTGCCGCTGTCGAGAAGGGTGGCGTCAAAGCCCGCGCCGTGAAGGGTGATCGGCGCGCCCTCCCGGCCGCCGTGGCGCAGCAGGGCGGCTTCGGTATAGACCCCCGCGGCGATTTCGACACGATCCCCGGGCAGCGCCCGCTCCAGCGCCGGTTGCCACTCGGGAAAGGGGCGTTCGCGGCTTCCATCGGCTCCCTGTGTCGGCGCACCGGCGGCGACATGCCAGACGCGGGGGCCGCCCCGTGTGGCAAAGGAGAAGGAGGCGCTTTTCAGGACCGGTTGTCCGGCCTGCCCGGCTTCCAGTCGCGCTTCGTAGAGGGTATCAGGGGCGAGTTCGTCCCCAACCAGGGCGGCAAGCCACCGGCTTTGGGACCCGGGAGCCGGGCGCTCCACCGGAACGGAGGTGGGAATCACCTCCGGCACCGGGAGCTGGTTCAGATGGGCGGGAAGGCTCTGCCACGGTGCGGCCGGGTCCCCCGCTTTGCGATAAAAAAGAGTGACCCGGTCGCACCCGCTCCCGAGGGTGACCCGCACGACGGCTCCCGCCCGCGAGGCATTGACCTCCGGTCCTCCCACCCATTGGAAACTCCCGTGTTCCACCGGCAGGAAGGAGAGTTGCCGCGCAATGGCGGGGCTCCAGGTGACCGGTTTTTCGCGCCGTGCGCCGATGATGGTCGGTTGATTCAAAGCGGGAAGCGTCGGTGTCAGTTGACCGCCGGGGAGATCGGCAAAGGGAACCGGACCATGGGAGTTGGCGGTATCCTCGCGTGCGATGGCCTGGGGTCGCTCAAAGGAGAAAAAATAGTTGCCCTCCAGCGTCGCACCGATCCCGGGCAGCCGCAACATGGCGTCGTTGCCGCTCTCGTTGGGGCCGATCAGGTTGCGCCGATAGACGGCGGTCGGTTGAGCCGAGATCCCCGCATAGGGCGGCGGCGAGCCTGCGCCGGAACCGGCGTTGATCCCATCGAGAAAGGTGTTTTCTTCAATCAGGAACGGGAGGGCGTCCGGCTTGGAGGAGGCGGTCTTGATGTAGAGCCCGGCCCAGAAACCGACGGTGATGTTGTTGCGCAAGATCGCCCCCCGTGCGGGGTAGTAGATGCGGATGCCGTCGCGCAGGTGCTGGTTGAGTTCGCTGAAGGAGAACCGCCCGGCGGCGCTCTCAATGAGCGTACCGCTCACTTCCATCTCGTTGCGCGTGTGGAGGATGCCGAGCCCGACGGAGCGCAGCTCGCAGTTGCGGATCCTGACCTGGTCGCCGGTACTGCTGATCCCGCGGGTGACGTTGAAGAACCGGCACCCTTCGATCACCGTATTGGCGCGGATGGTCAGGGCGCGCGCCTCCGCTCCTCCGGTGTAGTTTTCAAAGGCGAGATCGCGAAGGACGACATTCGGGCGCTGGACATCGAACGCCCACCCGTCGCGGCTGCGCCAGAGTTCCGCAGGCGGCTGGTTGTCAATGGTATGGACCAGCAGGTCGTTCCTGCCTTCCTTGCAGAGACTTCCCGGATAGGGAAGCAGCCCCGCGAGATCGGCCTGTTTGCGGTAGCGAACCATGGCCCGGGGCTCCCAGACATCGTAATAGGCAGACTCATAGGCGCGTAGCTGCTGGCTGGTGGCGTTTTTGAGCCGATAAATGCCGGGATGTTCGGAAAGCGCCTCCCACTCGCGCACCGGTTCCCCGCCTTGAAAGAGGACTTGCTCTCCGGG
>DATMFV010000023.1:0-25803 GCA_035555975.1 Chthoniobacteraceae bacterium | reverse complement strand
GAGAAACGGCGAACATGACCGACGGCGGCCCGCTTGAGCTGCCCGCCGGAAAACACCGCATCGTGGCGACCTATTCCAACAAGATCCTCCGTTTCTCCTCGGAGCAATGGGCCAACACGCACCTGATCGAAGGCGGGAAGACCAACTTCCGCATCGTCGGGGAAACGCGCAAAGGCTTTGACCACGGGACCGCGGTGCAGCTCAACTTCTTCCTCCAGCAGTACGACGAGGAGGACGGGGTGGTCGGCAACCTTGCCGATGCGCCGATCGACCGGACCGCGCAGGCCATCCCCGAAGGGTATGGCGGCTGGAGGATTGTCCTTGAAAAAGAGGCATCGGCGGCTGCCGGGGTGACGCTCAACGAAGAGGCCCGGCAGATCACAATGAAGGGGGCGACTTCAGGCGAACTGCGCAAGGCGATGATGGTCTTCCTGCGGCTGCTCGATCGCAAGTACCCCCATGTCGGCCGCCCCTACCCGCTGCGGGAAGTCTCCCGGGAATGGGAGAGCGAGCAGCCCGGTTTCAAGCCGCAGAGCGACGGCAACGCCGTGGCGGCCCCGCCATACAAGAGGATCAAGGATCAACGGACGGTCGGTTTTTTCAAGGCGTTTGAAGATCCGCTTTTCCCGGCCAAGCCGGTGCTGGAAGCCGGGCTGGAACCGCTTTTTGAAAACAACAACAACGACTTCTCGGGTCGCTATCAACTGGCTCATTCGCCGTGGCTGTTTGAACCGACCCTGGCAAGCAACTATGTTTATGGTTATGACGAAAAAGCCCCATCCCGGGAAGCTGATTGAGCGGGGCAACGCCGAAGGCTTTTCGCTCGTTGAACTGCTGGTGGTGTGTGCCGTCATCGCGGGTCTGGCAATGCTGGCCCTTCCGGTGCTCGGGAGAATGTCGGACGCCGGGCGGCAGGCGCGATGCGTTGCCAACCTCAAACAGCTCTATATGGCGCACATCGCCTATGCCAATGACCACGGGGGGCGGATTCCGCTCGGCTACCTCCCCAAGGGGGACGACGGCTCGGTGGCAAGGTACTGGTCCTATATCGACGAAGGGGACGAATTTCAGAAATACCTTGGCGGCGGTACGGTGGCGCGGACCGACGGTTCCAGGGCTCCAGCGCATACCGGCTTCCGGGAGCCGTACCTCTGCCCGGCGGACGACGGCAGCCAGCAGATGACCAAGGGGTATAGCTACGGGCTCAACGCCCACCTCGCCTATATCGGGAAGGTGCGCCCCGACGGCGGGCACGATCAGGCGCAGATGAGGCTCTGGGCCCATCCTTCCATGACGTTTCTGCTGGCGGATGCCAACCGCAACTTCATCTACGGCAACGCCAACGGGATGAACTATGCGATGCGCCACCATGGCGGGTGCAACGTGGTCTTTCTCGACGGACACGTGGAAAAGCTGACCACCTTTCCCGGCCATGCGAACCGGGCCAAAAATCCGTTCTGGAATGCTTACGCCCTGGAGTGATAGGTTCCGCACAAAAGTATGAAAGCACCCTCCAAACTGTCGCTGTTTCCCTCCGCCACGCTCGCTCTGCTCCTGCTCGGGCTTTCACCGCTCGCCGCCCGGACCTGGCAGGTCGATCCCGCCAAAGGAGACGACGCCGCACGCGCGGAAGGGGAGCCGCTGCGTTCCGTGGCGAAGGCGATCGCGCTGGCGCAGCCGGGGGATGTGATCGAGATCACCGCGACGCAGGAGCCGCTGCGGGAGGGGATCGTCATCGCCAACCGCTCCGGGACGCAGGAACAGCCGATCGTGATCGAAGGCAATGGGGTGGAACTGCTCGGCACGGCTCCGCTTCCGGCGACCTACGAAGAGGTGCGCCCGGGGGTCTTCCGCTTTCCCGGGCTCGTGAAGCCGCTTTTCGGCAAAGAGCCCAATTCCAAGGCAATCGGCTCGACCTTTGCCCGTTTTTTTACCGTCTGGAACGGTAAACCGAATCACATGGGCCGTTCCTCCAAGGGAGACCGGCCCGCATTGCCGAAGGTCGAAGCCCTCCGGCCCGGGGAGTGGACCCTGGAAGAGGAGACGCTTTCGCTGGTGATCGCACTGGAGCCGGGGCGGACGCCTGAAATGGAAAAGATCACCACCCCCGTCGTCCACAACGGGGTGGCGGTAAGGGGGAACAGTTCCCACTGGATCATCCGGAACCTGAACGTGCGCCAGGTGCTCAACGACGGGTTCAACCTGCACGGGGCCAACTCCGCCATCGTGTTTGAAAAGATTTCCGCCACCGAGTGCGGCGACGACGGGATCAGCGCCCATGGAACGTGCGAGTTGAAGGTCGACGGGTTTGTCGGCCGGGGGAACTCGACGGGGATCTGCCATATCAACGAGAGCCGTTCCGTACAGGAAAACATCACGCTTGTTGAAAACAATGCCTGGAACCTGATGCTCCTCGGCTCCGGCGAGCATGTCGTCAAAAAGAGCGTCGTCGGCGTCGGGAAAAAGGGCGTCCGCTTCGCGCAACAGCAGGACGGGCCATGCCGGGTGACGCTGGAGGAGGTTCGCTTCGTGGAGGAGGCTGACCACGCCGACGGCAAAACGGCCGCCGCCGATGGGAAAGCGCCGATCATCCATGCCGGGAAGGGGAGCGAGGTGGTGTTCGACCGCGTGGAGGTGTTGCAGGCGGGCGGCACCGTCGATGCCGGGGCAAAAGTGACCCTGCGTAACAGCCGGATCGACGCGCCCGAAGCCAAATGGGAGATCCAGCCGGGCGCCGCATGGACGGCGGATCACAACAGCTACCGGCTCGCCGGGCTCCTCTGGAACGGGCAGGCTTATGACGCCGCCACCTTCGCCGATTATCAGAAGGCTTCCACGCAGGATGGCGACTCCCGCTGGCAGGCGGGGGAATAAAGCATTTTCAATAAAACCGTGGGCCACTCTTTGGCCCTCCGTTTTCCGATATGGAAAGAGAACTCTAAATCTTTTTCTTAAATCATGAAAACGTCATCGCTTACGGTCTCCCGCCCGCGCGATTGGGAGGGGTTGATCGGCTGGCTCGTCTTTTCGCTCGCGGCCGCCTGGACGAGCCTTTTTGTTTCCACCGGCGGCTGGTATGAGAGCCTCGACAAACCGGCGTGGAACCCGCCTTCTGCGGTGTTCGGGCCGGTCTGGACCGTGCTTTATGTGCTGATCGGGCTGGCCGCGTGGCTGGTCTGGCGGGAAGGGGGCTGGAAGGCGCAATGGAAGCCATTGAGCCTGTTTCTGGTGCAATGGATCTTGAACACGGCCTGGACGCCGCTTTTTTTCGGGCTGCATCAACCGGGATGGGCGCTCTTCGAATTGATCGTCCTTTGGGGATTGGCGGTGGCTACCGGCATCGCTTTCTGGAGGGTACGCCAACTGGCCGGGGTGCTCTGGCTTCCGTACCTGCTCTGGCTGACGTTTGCCGTGGCGCTGAATTTTTCCATCTGGAGGCTTAATACGCTCTGAAACGAAGGGATTTACACCACGGAAAATCGGTTTTACTCTCCTCCCTTGTCTATGGAGGAGAAACACCGAACCTCGTGCTGCCTTTCCCACTCGGAAAACCGGGTCGCCGCGCCTGCGACCGACGAAGGCTTTCGCCGGGTCAACTCGGGCGGCACCGCCGGGATGGTGCTGCTGCCGGGTGGGCCCTTCCTGATGGGGACCGACGACAAGGAAGGCTTTCCCGCCGACGGCGAGGGGCCGGTGCGGGAGGTGAGCGTGAAACCGTTCTGGATCGACGAAACAGCGGTGACCAACGCGCAATTTGCCGAATTTATCGACGCGACCGGTTACCGCACCGAGGCGGATCGCTTCGGCTGGTCGTATGTCTTTCACCTCCACGTGTCCAAAAAACTGCCGTTTGAAGGGCGCGTCGCCGCGACCCCGTGGTGGCAGAAGGTGAGCCGGGCCAACTGGCGGCGTCCCGAAGGGCCGGGCAGCCAGCTTCGCGGTCGGAAGGACCACCCGGCGACCCACATTTCGTGGAACGACGCGCTGGCCTACTGCCGCTGGGCCGGGAAACGGCTTCCGACCGAAGCGGAGTGGGAATTTGCCGCGCGCGGCGGCCTGGTGCAGAAGATCCATCCGTGGGGCGATGAACTGGTGCCGGAGGGAAAATTCCGCTGCAACACCTGGCAGGGGACTTTCCCGAGCGTCGACACCGCCGAAGATGGCTACAGCGGCACCTGCCCCGCCAGAAGCTACCGCCCCAACGGGTATGGCCTCTACTGCATGACCGGCAACGTCTGGGAATGGTGTCACGACTGGTTTTCCTCCACCTGGCACCAGCAGCCTGGCGCACCTCACGAAGACCCGGCAGGCCCGCCGACCGGCCAGCGCCGTTCCCAGCGCGGCGGCTCGTTCCTCTGCCACGTCTCCTACTGCAACCGCTACCGCCTCGCCGCACGCACCAGCAACACGCCCGACACTTCGGCTGCCAACACGGGGTTCCGGTGCGTGCGGGATGTTTAACCAGAATCTCCCATGTTAAAAAAAGAAGTAGAACTTGCCGTCGCCGCCGAGGCGAAACCGATTCAGGAAATCGCCAGCCAGATCCATTCGTACGCGGAACCGGCGTTCAAGGAATTCAAGTCAAGCAAACTTCTGGCGGACTACCTTTCCGCCAGGGGATTCAAGGTGGAGTTTCCTTTCCGGAACATCCCGACGGCTTTCCGCGCCTCATGGGGCGTCGGGGCGCCGACGATCGGCATGCTGGGGGAATACGACGCGCTGCCGGGCTGCGGGGAAAAGGAAGGGGAGTGGGGGCATGGTTGCGGCCATAACCTGCTCGGGACGGCTCCTGCGGCCGGAGCCGTTGCGGCAAAGGCGGTCATGGAAAAAGCCGGTCTCCGGGGAAGGGTGGTTTATTATGGATGCCCTGCGGAAGAAACGCTCGCGGGCAAGGTTTATATGGCGCGCGACGGCGCGTTTCGGGATCTGAGCGTCGCCCTGGCATGGCATCCCAGCCCCCGCACCGAGGTCAACCACGTCGGCGGTGCTGCCATGGATTCACTGGTGTTGGAGTTTTTCGGACGGACCGCCCATGCAGGCGGCTCGCCCCACCTGGGAAGGAGCGCGCTCGATGGGGTGATCCTGCTCGACGTGGCGGTCAATTATCTTCGGGAGCATGTTCGCGATAACGTCCGGATTCATTCCGTCATCCGAAACGGCGGCGAAGCACCCAACGTCGTTCCCGGTTACGCCAAGTGCTGGTATTTTGTCCGGGCGCGGAACCGGGCGGAAGTCGACGAGGTTCGCGAACGCCTGCTGGCGTGCGCACGCGGCGCTGCGGAAGCGACCGGGACGGAGATGAAATGGGAGAGGTTAACGGGGGTCTACGATCGGCTGCCCAATGATGCGCTCGGCTCCGTTCTCGACCGGAACCTGCGGCTTTTCGGCCCTCCGCGTGCAACCAGGGCGGACCGGGAACTGGTCAAATCCCGCCTGGGCCTTTCCGGCGAATTTGATGATTCCATCGGCACCGGCAGCCGCACGCCAAGCAGGGCTTCCTCCGACGAAACCAACGTTTCCTGGCTGGTTCCGTTCTGCCGGTTTCAAATGGCGTGTTACATCAAGGGCACCCCTTCGCACCACCGTCACCTGACGATCCAGGCGGCTCTGCCGTTTGCCGGTCGGGGGCTGCTCCAGAGCGCAAAGGTGTTTGCCTCGACTGCGCTCGATCTTTTCCAGAACCCGGCGGAGTTGAGAAAGGTGAAAGCGGAGTTTCGCAAGCGGACCCGGGGCTTTGAATACGATCCGCTGGTCGGCAAAACGCAAAAAGTGCCGATTGACCCTCCCTGATTCCCGCGCGAGGCAAGGAAAGCAGCGTCCAACGCCGCGGCGCACGCCGAACAACGCCCTGCGGCCCGTTCCCGACAACCTTTGTTCGCTATATTTTTCAAAACCATCAGAGAAAATTATCTGTCTGGGCGGTTTCGGGAAAATCGAAGAGATTGACCGGATCGTCTTGACCTCTCTTGAACGGAACCTGTGAACTACTTTGCCATATCGGCCCCGAGCCGTTGTGCGGCAGATTCGCTCAGATGAACGCCATCGTTGCGAGGTAAACCGATGGTTTCATAGGTACGAATATCGGGTCTCTCCCCAAGAGCGATCTGTTGATCGCGGATAGCCTGAAGGTTTTTCGAGGTAGGGCCGCCCCGTCCTTCATAGACCACGGCCAGCGCCAGCGGGAGATGCGACACCTGAAAGTCTTCCGCAATGGCGTCGCGAAACGCCAGAATATCATGGTAATAGCGATCATCCCGACGCGACTGCGGGATGTATTGATCCGTTTCGCCCTGAAACCAGAAGATGCCTGACAGGACCGGCGTGTCCCCTCGCGCCCGAAGGTCATGAAAGGCCGCCTCCAACGCACCGGCGGCAGCGGGGTCCGGGTTGTGGATATCGGTCAGGTAATATCGCTGCCGTCCGATGTTTCCCGAGTAGCTGTAACCGGTATACCACTCCCGCAAAGGGGTCCCGCTGTGTTGCTTCCATACGACGACCGCGCTCGGATCATCCCTTTGAAGCTGGGCTGTGATTGCCTCCGCCCATTTCTTCGTGGCATTCGACTGGCCTCCCGCAAAATAAACCTTGATGGTGGCACCCTGGCTCGCCAGCGGCAATAACAGCAGCCATGCAATCAAAAGAGTGTGTCTCATCTTCCGCACAGCCGCTTAAAGATCGTCGAAATCGGGATTCCAGACAATCTTTTCATCGGTCGGCCTTTTTGTATCTTTGCCATTCGTCGGGATCGATCTACGCCGCCCAGCCTGTACCGTAGCAAAAAACATCGTCCATTCCAAACAAACTCTTCCCGAAGGTCCGAGTGCAGTCTCATCACCCGAAAAACGGGATGATGGATTGCCTGGCAGATGGATTGCCTGGCATTGACCTTTTTCTCGAAATGGATCACCCTGCCAGCCCTGCTTTTCTCTTTTTGAGAGGCTGTGAAAAAATGATTTTAATGGCCTCGAAGTACCTATTTTTAGCCTATAACGAAATTCCGACGACCGCCTGTATTCAGGGAATACAGAAGGGAGGAAGAATGCAGTTAGAGGCAAAAAGAGGTGCTCCATGGCCTTTGAAGGGCTTTTTTCACAGCCTCTGAGACCATGAAACCATCCCTCCAATGGCTGATTCTCATTTTTTCCGCAGGGCTCGCCGCCTGTGCGTTACACCCGCGAACAAGCCCCGACCCGCTCGTCGGCACATGGGTTTTCGACAAAGCCGCTACAAAAACAGAGATTCAAAAAACAACCGGCTATCCCGATGAATGGATGGATCACATCATGAAAGCCTACTCCCCCGCCGTTTTCACCTTTTCGAACGGACGCTACACGATGTCCCTTCCCGGAAAGAAAGTCACCGGCAGGTATTCCCTTGCAAAGCAAACGGCCAACTCATACCGCATGACCATGACCTGCTCCGACCATCCGGAGGGCGATGCAGGTCTTCTGATCATGAGAGAACAATCCTTTTCGTTTCAATCGGACACCCCTCTGGTGACAGGAGCCAGGGAAATCTATCGAAAAAAAGCCGAGTGATCTTCAATCAAGATGCGCCACGATCCCAAACCATTCTGGCACCCCATGAGGCCGGGATTCCGGCTACCCGCAAGGGCGGTCGGCCTGCTTCTCGTCGTTTTCGTCGCTGTGAATGCCTTTCAGGAAGGAAGATTCCATCCCGAGCGATTTGCCATTCCCCTCGCATTGATCCTGCTGAGTTTTTCGCCTCCAGAGCGCAGGGAAAATGGGGTATCGACCGGACGCTTCCTTGGGATCCTCTCTGTTGTGGCGCTTCTGGTGATCGGGCTTTCGTGGCTGATCATTCTTTCCTTCTGAGAGCGGCAAGGGCGACCGCGAATTAGAGGACGATCACCTTGGCCGAGTGAATATCGTCGACCGCCAGCAGCGCTTCGAGCACCTCGTTTTGCGGCGGGGTGTCGAGGTTGAGGACGGTGAGCGCTTCGCCGCCGGCCTGATTCCGGCTCAGCGACATGGCGGCGATGTTCACGTTGTACTTGGCGAGGATGGTGCCGAAGTGGCCGACGATGCCGGGGCGGTCGCGGTTTTCGAGTAGCAGCAGGACGCCGGAGGGGCGGGCCTCCACCGGGCGGTCGTTGAGGCGGACGATCCGCGGCGTTTTGCCGAAGAAGGTCCCCGCCACGGAGGCGCGCTGGCCGTTGCAGCTTGCGGCGACCTCGATCAGTTCATTGAAGTTGCCCTGCGAGCCGACCCGCACTTCCGAGACCTTCAGGCCGAGCGTTTCCGCCAGCGCCGGGGCGTTGACGGTGTTGACATCGCTGCCGCCGACGACCTTGAGGAAGCCGGTGAGGATCGCGCGGCTGACCGGCGTCGTGTTGAGATCGGCAATCTTGCCGCTGTAGGAAATCTCCAGCTTTTCCGCCCGTTTCGGCGCGATCTGCGAAAGAATGCGGCCGAGCTTGTCGCCGAGTTCGAGAAAGCCGCCGATCGCCGCGAGCGTCTTGGCGTCGATGTTGGGCATGTTGACCGCGTTGCGGATTTCCCCCTCCAGCAGGGCCGCGCGGATCGCCTGGGCGATTTCGATCCCGACATTTTCCTGCGCCTCCGCCGTCGATGCGCCGAGGTGCGGCGTCAGGACGACATTGGGCAGCGTCAGGAGCGGGAAATCGGCCGGAGGCGGTTCCACTTCGTAAACGTCGAGCGCCGCGCCGCCGACCTGGCCGCTCTGGAGCGCTTCGTAAAGGGCGGTCTCCTCCACCAGCCCGCCGCGGGCGCAGTTGACGATGCGCACCCCTTTTTTGGCGAGCGCGAGCCGCCGTGCGTCGAGCATGTGGTGCGTCTCCGGGGTGGAAGGCATGTGCATGGTGATGAAATCGACATGGGGGAGGAGATCGTCGAGCTTGTCGACGACTTCCACCTGCATCGCCCGCGCACGGCTCGCCGAAAGGTAGGGATCGTACGCCATCACCTTCATCCCGAACGCCATGGCGCGCTGGGCGACTTCGGTCCCGATCCGGCCCATGCCGAGAATGCCGAGCGTTTTGTTGTAAAGCTCGACCCCTTCAAACTTCTTGCGGTCCCAGCGCCCGGCTTTCACGGTGGCGTGCGCCTGCGGGATGTTGCGGGCGAGCGACATCAGGAGAGAGAAGGCGTGTTCCGCCGTGGAGACGGTGTTGCCGCCCGGCGTGTTCATCACGATGACCCCGCGGCGCGTGGCGGCGTCGACATCGACATTATCGACTCCGACCCCGGCGCGACCGATGGCGCGAAGCTTCTCCGCAGCGGCGAGGAGCGCGGCGGTCACCTTCGTCTGGCTGCGGACGACCAGCGCGGAATACTCGCCGATGATTTTCAGGAGTTCCTCTTCTTTGAGGCCGGTTTTGACAACGACTTCGAGAAGACCGCCGGCGGCAAGTTCTTCGACACCGCGTTCAGAAATGGGATCAGCAACAAGGACTTTAGGGACGCTCATGGTAAAAGAAAAAGAGCGTCGAGGATGCCGCCCGCCGGGGGCATCGACAAGAAGAAATCACGCTGAAATGAAAGTTAAAAAGTAACCGATCGGTTCACTTTTGCAAGCTTTTCCTGCGTTTTAGGCGCGGGACGAAGCGTGTGAATCAACATCCAGCGCCACGGTCGACGAAGGTCGACCCTCTGCCCGCTATTCGTGCTCCGGGGGCAGCGGCGCTTTCTGATTCATCGTCTCGGTGAGCCCCTGCAGGAGAGCGACAATGCCCGGGGTGCGCGTGGAGATGGTGTCGACCAGCTTCCCGTAGTTGTCGGGGTTGCGCTTGGCAAGTTCCGAAAGAGCCATGAAGACGGCCAGGGCGTTGTTCAGCGTATGCTTCATCTCTCCGAACTGCGTACGGAATTGACGCCATTCTTCCTGCGAGAAAATAACGGGTTCACTCATTTTGATTAAATTCTGGAGGTCTCCAGCCGGTTGTGCTTTGGTAGCCAATTCCACAAATCGTGTAAAATGGCTGCGGAAACAATCAAAATCACGGGCGCACGGCAGCACAACCTCAAGAACCTGACGCTGCAACTGCCGCGCCAGAAGCTCGTGGTCATGACAGGTTTGAGTGGCTCGGGCAAGTCGTCGCTTGCCTTTGACACCCTCTACGCCGAGGGGCAGCGCCGCTATGTCGAGAGCCTTTCGGCCTACGCGCGCCAGTTTCTCGACAAGATGCAGAAGCCCGATGTCGATTTCATCGAAGGGCTCTCGCCGGCGATCGCGATCGAACAGCGCACCTCCGCCGCCAACCCGCGTTCGACCATCGCCACCACGACGGAAATCTACGACTACCTGCGCGTCCTTTTCTCCGCCGTCGGCCAGCCGCACGACCCCGCCACCGGCGAACCGGTCTTCAAGCAGACGCCGCAGACGATCGTCGATGCCCTGCTCGCCTTCCCTGAAGAGTCGCGGTTGATCCTCCTCGCGCCGATGGTGGAGGGCGAAACCGGGGAGTTCCGCGATGTGCTTGAGAAAATCCGCCGCGAAGGGTTTGTCCGCGCCCGGGTCGACGGGGAACTGGTGGAACTAGGCAACCCGCAGCAGCCGGTCAAGCTCGACAAGAAACAGGCGCACTCCATCGAAGCGGTGGTCGACCGGATCGTCCTGCGCGACGGCGTGCGCCAGCGTCTGGCCGACTCCGTGGAAACCGCGCTCCGGTGGGGCGGGGGCCGCCTTTTCGCCCTGCTCCAGGAGGAGGGGGGGAGCGATTGGAAGGAACACCGTTATTCCACCGATTTTACCAACCCGCGCACCGGCTTCAGCATGCCGAAGCTGACCCCCCGGCATTTCTCCTTCAACAGCCACTTGGGAGCCTGCCCCGCCTGCCACGGACTCGGCACCGAGCAGGTGTGCGACCCGGGGTTGATCGTCCCCGACGCCGCCCGGACCCTGAAGGAGGGGGCCATCCTCCCGTGGGCCCGCGCCAATGTGCGGATGAAAAAGTATTACGCGGGGCTGCTCGAATCGCTCGCCGCCGCCTACAAGGTGCCCTTGGATCGCCCGTTCGAAGACCTCCCGGAGGCGTTCCGCCAGGCGCTCTTTTACGGAACCGGGGAGCGGGCGATCGAACACCAGTGGGGCGAGGGCTCCAAGCGCAACCGGGTCGCCAAGCCGTTTGAGGGGATCGTCGAACAGATGCACCGGCTTTACGAGGAGAGCGACAGCGAACTGACGCGCAACCGCATCCGCGGGTACATGAGCCGACGCGACTGCGCCGTCTGCCACGGGGCGCGGCTGCGGCCCGAAATTCTTGCGGTGACGGTGACCGGCGAGATCGGCGGCGCGCAACGTTCCTGCAACATCCGGCAGCTTTGCCAGTTGACGATCCGCGATGCCCGGGCGTTCCTCGAAACGCTCCAGCTCTGGGAACAGGAGCGCGTCATCGTCGCCGAAGTGCTCCGCGAGATCCTTGCCCGCCTCGGGTTTTTGAATGAAGTCGGCCTGAGCTACCTGAACCTCGACCGCGAAAGCGGCACCCTCTCCGGCGGGGAGGCGCAGCGCATCCGGCTGGCGACGCAGATCGGCTCCGGCCTCGCCGGGGTGTTGTATGTGCTTGATGAACCGAGTATCGGCCTCCACCAGCGCGACAACGACCGGCTGATCGGCACCCTGCGACGGCTTCGCGACCTCGGCAACTCGGTCGTCGTTGTCGAGCACGATGAGGATACGATCCGGATGGCCGACCATGTGGTCGACCTCGGGCCGGGAGCCGGGGCGAGGGGAGGGCACCTGATCGCGCAGGGGAGCGTGGAGGAGATCATGGCGACCCCCGGTTCGCTGACCGGCGACTACCTCTCCGGGCGGTTGCAGATCCCGATTCCCAAACGCCGGGTTGCCCCCTCGGGCCGCCGCGAACTGGCGACCGACCGCAGACTCCTTTCCAGCGGCTGGCTTACCCTTACCGAAGCGACCGGGAACAACCTTCAGACGGTCACGGCGTCGTTCCCGCTCGGGTGCCTCACCTGTGTCACCGGCGTTTCCGGAAGCGGAAAATCGACGCTGGTCGACGATACGCTGCGCCGCGCGCTTTTCCGGCATTTCTACCATTCCAAGGATCGCCCGGAGCCGTACCGCGCGCTCCTCGGGCTCGACCAGGTCGACAAGGCGATCGTCATCGACCAGGCGCCGATCGGGCGCACGCCGCGTTCCAACCCGGTCACCTACACCGGGGCGTTCGGCCCGATCCGCGCCCTTTTCGCGCAACTCCCCGCCTCGCGCGTTCGCGGCTACGGGCAGGGGCGTTTCTCCTTCAATGTCAAAGGGGGGCGGTGCGAACATTGCGCGGGGGATGGGATGATCCGGATCGAAATGCACTTTCTGGCCGATGTCTACGTCGAGTGCGAAGTCTGCCGGGGCCGCCGTTACAACCGCGAGACGCTGGAGATTACCTATAAGGGCAAGAACATCGCCGACGTGCTCGAGATGACCGTCGATGAAGCGGTCCGGTTTTTCCGGAATGTCCCGACGGTTTCCGACCGGCTCCGCGCGCTGGACGAGGTCGGGCTCGGCTATGTCCGCCTTGGCCAATCGGGGACGACCCTTTCCGGCGGCGAGGCGCAGCGGGTCAAGCTCGCGGCGGAACTTGCCAAGAAAGCGACGGGCCGGACGGTCTACATCCTCGACGAACCGACCACCGGGCTTCACTTCGCCGACATCCACAAACTTCTGGAGGTCCTGCTCAAGCTGCGGGATAGTGGCAACACGCTGATCGTGATCGAACACAACCTGGAAATGATCAAGTGCGCCGATTGGGTGATCGACATGGGCCCCGAAGGAGGCGAGGGAGGAGGTCGCATCGTCGGGGAAGGGACGCCCGAAACGATCGCCGCGCTCCGCAAAAGCCACACCGGCCATTACCTCGCACGGATGTTGAAAACGCCCGCCGCCTTATGAAAACCGGACGAACCCATCGCGCGGGCCGCAGCACGCTGGCGCTGGCGCTTGCCGCCGCTCTCGCCGCCGCGCCGTGGGCCGGGGCGGCTTCTTCGACGCAGACCGCCGTGGAGAGCGTCCGGGGTCCGCTCCGGGAAGGGCTTGCGGAAGTCGCCATCGTCCGCGCCGACCGGTTGCTGGAGCAATCGCCCGACCCGGCGACACGCAGCGAGGTGGAGATCGCCCGCGCCGAAGCGCTTCTGGCGGCGGGGCGACCCGAGGCCGCGCTGCTTCAGATCACCGGCGCGAAACTCGAAACACAGGCACCGCTTTTGACCGGTCGCATCCATGGGGCGCTCGGCCAATGGGAGGAGGCGCTCGCGGCTTATCGGAGCGCGAACGGAACGACCGGGGCCGCCTTCGGCGAGGCGGAAGCGCTGGCGCACCTCGGTCGCCTGCCCGAAGCAATCGCCGCCGTGGAAAAACAGGGAGACCAGCGCCCTTCCAGCCGGTTGCGCCTCGCGGAGCTTTACCTGCAAAACGGAGCGCTGGAGGCGTGCGAACGGCTGCTTAAATCGATCCGGACCACGCTCCCGTACGAGGAAAACTGGCGTCAATACCTTCTGGGGCGGCAGATGCTCGCCGCCGGGCACCCGGCCTATGCGGTCGACCGGTTTTCGGCGATTTACAATGAAAACGCGAGTGAACAGACCGTTTCCGGGTTGCAGATGGGGGCGTTGCTTGGCCTGAGCGCCGCTTATGAAGCGCTCGAACAGCACGACCTTGCCGACGATCTGCTCGAAACCTTTCTCTGGAGACATCCTGACGCCGGGGCGCAGGCGCTTCTGTTCCGCCGGCTCGACGAACTCTACCGCGCCCAGCGGGAGCCCTCCGTCAGCGTGCTGGAACGAATGGCGCGGCGCGAGCCGTCGCTGCGGGCCGGGTACGCCCATTACTACCTTGCCCGGGAATACGAACGGCGGGGGCAAACCGGCCGCGCGCTGGAGCAACTCGCCGATGACACCCGTTTTTCGGCTCACCCGATCCGCGCCGAAGCGCTGCTCCTCAAGGGGCACCTGCTCACCCTTCAGGGCGATTCGCACGGCGCGCAGGAAGTGCTGGAGGAAGCAATGCGGGCCGCGAAGGACGATACGCTGCGGGCGGAGATCGAAATGGCGACCGCCTCCGCCTACTTCGAAGCCGGGGAATACCTCCTTGCCGCGACCCTCTTCCGCGCCGCCGGGGAGCGCGCGCCGGTCTTCCGCGAACAGGCGATCTTCAACTCCGCGCTTTCGTGGCTCCATCAGGGCAATCACCGCCGGTTCATGGACGATTACGTGGAATTGAGCCGGATCGCTCCCGAAGGTCGTTACCGCCGCGAGCTGCTGCTGGAGGAGGGACTTCTGGAAGCGAGGGAAGGAGAGCCGAAGGCCGAAGAGACCCTCCACCTTTTTTTGCGCGACTTTCCCGACAACCCGAGGGCGGCCGACGCCAACCTCGCCCTGGCTGAACTTCGCTTCGCCGCCAACGACCTGAAAGGGGCGTCGCAATACCGCCGGGCCGTCGGGCAGGCTTCGCCGGAACCCGAAACCCGGCGGCAGTCGGACTACCTGGCCATCTTCATCGCCGACGCCGCCCAGCCGCGCCACGGCGAGCAGAACGAAAAAGTGATCGCCCTCTGCCGCGCTTTTCTCGACGCCTACCCCGAAGCCCCGCAACGGGCGGAGGTGCGGATGAAGCTGGGCGAGGTCTTTTTCCGACAGGGCGATTTTCCCGGCGCGCAATCGCAGTTTGAAGCGCTCGCGCGGGAAGACCCGGCCTCGCCGCTCGCCGGGCGGGCGCTTTTCCTCGCCGGGCAATCGGCCATGAAGAGCATGGACGCGGGGGGGATCGACCGCGCGCTGGTCCTTTTCGAAGAGGTGGCGCAGAAGGAGACGGGCGAACTCCGTTTCGAGGCCCGCCTGCAACAGGCGCTCGCTCAGACGCTGCTGGAACGCCCCGCCGAGGCGATCCTGCTCTACGACACCGTGCTCGAAGCCGCCCCGCCCGACGAAATCCGTTTCGCCGCCTCGGTCGGCAAGGCCGAAAGCCTCGTCCAGCTCGGCAGCGCCGACCCGAAACAACTCGAAGCCGCCCTCGCGCTCTACGAACAGCTCGCACAGGAGTTTGAGGGCGACCTCCTGCGGCGCAACCAGGCTTCCTGCCAGAAGGCCCGCCTGCTCGAACGGCTCGAGCGCCCTGAAGAGGCGCTGGCGGCGTACTACGATGTCCTGGAAAAAGGAGCCTCGCAGCCGGAGGAATATTTCTGGTTCTACAAGGCCGGGTTTGACGCGGCACGGCTCTGCGAAGCGCGCCGGCAATGGAAGAGCGCCATCGCCATCTACTCCAAAATGGGGGCGCTGGAAGGCCCCCGCTCCGAAGAAGCCCGCACCCGGCTCAAGAAACTCCGCCTGGAGCATTTTATCTGGGAGTAGCACCCTTCTTCCTGCTTCCACCTCCAACCCCACGGCTTGTTTTTCACCACATTCCCATTTGCGCCGACCAAAAAAAGAGCCTTTCTTTTTTTTCCGTGAATCCCTTTAACTGAAAGGTGCGGCCCCCACCTGTAGGGGGGCATGCTTTTCCGATCCATCTACCATGTCATTAACGCCACATACCAAGCTTTTCATCCCCGGCCCCGTCGAAGTATCGCAGAAGACGTTCGAAGCGCTCTGCAAGCCGATGATCGGCCACCGCAGCAACGACTTCAAGAAGCTCTATGGTGGGATGCAGCCGCGGCTCCAGCAGCTTTTCGGCACCGGGCAGCCGGTCTTCCTCTCGACCTCCTCCGCCTGGGGGGTCATGGAGGGGGCGATCCGCAACCTTGTTGCCAAAAAGGTGCTCAACTGCATGAACGGTGCGTTTTCCGACAAATGGATGGATGTCTCCCGGCGTTGCGGCAAGCAGGCCGAAGGGTTGCAGGTCGACTGGGGGTGCCCCATCCTCCCCGAAGCGCTCGACGCCAAGCTCGCCACCGGCGAGTACGATGTGGTGACCCTCATTCACAACGAAACCTCCACCGGCGTCATGAATCCGCTCAAGGCGTTGTGCGAAGTGGTGGCGCGCTACCCGGATGTCCTGCTCGTGGTCGACACCGTTTCGTCGTTCTCGGTCGTCCCGATCGACATGGACGCGCTCGGCATCGACGTCCTCCTGACCGGCAGCCAGAAGGCGCTCGCGCTGCCGCCGGGCCTCGCGCTCTTTTCCGTCTCGGAACGGGCCTTCGAACGGGCGGCCACGCTGAACGATCGCGGGTACTACTTTGATTTCCTCGAATTCAAGAAAAACCAGGCCAGCGACATGACGCCGAGCACGCCGGCCATCCCCCATATCTACGCGCTCGCCTCCAAGCTCGACGACATCTTCGCTGAAGGGGTGGAAAACCGTTACGCCCGCCATGCCCGGCTCAACGCGCTGGTCCACGCCTGGGTCAACCGCAACGGGTTCGAGTTTTTCGCTCCCGAAGGATACCGCTCCCTTTCGCTCACCTGCGTCAAGAATAACCGGGAGATCGACGTCCCCGCGCTCAACAACCGGCTCAAGGAGCGCTACCACGCGGTCATCGACGGCGGCTACGGCAAGATCAAGGGGCAGACCTTCCGCATCTCCAACATGGGCGACGAAACCGACGAGACGATTTCAACGCTTCTCGGGTGGCTCGACGACTGCCTGGAGTAAGACGCCCCCGGGGTGGAGCGGGGGGAAACGAGTGAAAATCATGGCTTGCCAAACGGCTTGGAAGCGGACACGATACGCCTCGCTTTGAAGCCTTTTCACACCCCCCGCCTTCGGAACATCATCCCCGAAACCGTCCGGGAAATCATCCGAAATTAACTCCCCCGAAGTGTATGCTCCACGCTGACGCCCGGTTCCGGACGCCGCCCTCCACGCCTGCGCCTTTCCCGCCTGATCATGGCCCGGCCATTTTGATCGGAGCGTGGCATTCTCCCTGCTGCATTACTCCGGTTTCTTATGCTCCTCCACCTGTTTGCGCACGCTTTTTACCCGATTGATAGAAGCCGTTTGTTTGCCTGACCGATTTGACAAGTCCTTTTCCTTCCCATGCCTATTTCTGATTTACGAGCCTGGACGCGGCGTAGCGCCGTCACGACAACGATCTGCCTGGGGTCCATCCTGGCGGCCACCCTCCTGCCATTGAAGGCGGACACCCTTCGGCTTCACTCCGGTGAAGAATATGAAGGCACCGTGATTCGTGAAAGTGACACCGAAGTCGTCTTCGAACATGTCGTCGGCAATGGCATCATCGACCAGCAGGTCTTTCCGCGCGAAGAGGTCAAGAATATTTCCAAGGTCTCCAGGGACGAGCGCTCCTACGAACGCATCCGGGGGTACAAGCCGGGGCCCGACTCGTTCACGCCGCAGCAGTACGAGCACCTGATGAACGGCATCCGGGCCTTCATCGGCCGGTTCCCGAACAGCCCCCACATCAAGGAAGCCAAGGAGAACCTCGAAGCGTTGCGCGCCGAAAAAGCGAAGGCCGCCGAAGGGTTGGTCAAGTGGAGAGGGAAGTGGCACACCGCCGAGGAGGCCGCCGTCCACCAATACCAGATCTCCGCCCATCGCCTTTACATGCGGATGAAGGAACTCGCCCGGCGCGACGCGGTCAAGGCGCTCAACACCTTTGACCAGATCGAGAAAAACTACCCGAATTCCCGCGCCTTCCCCGAAGCGGCGGAACTCGCCCTGAGCCTGATCCCCGCCCTGAGCGCCCAGGCGGAGCGGGCGCTTCCCGCGCTCAAACTCAAGGAACAACGTTTTCAGGAAGGGATCGTGCTGCTGACCGAGCCCAAGAAGAGCCAGGTGCTCAACGCCCGGACCAAGGAAAACGCCGCCGCTGAAGCCGCCTTTGCCGCCGCCGGTTCCAGCAAATGGAAACCGCTGCTGCCCAACCTCGAAAAAAGCATCACCTCCGTCAAGGCAACCTGCGACACCGAACTGGTGCGCCTGAAAGCGCTTCCGATCGACCAGTTGAAGGCGAGCATCGTCAATGCCGACGAAGCGTCCAGGGAAGTCGCGGCCAAAAATCTCGAAAAGGCCGAGGCCAGGCTCGAGGAAGCGCGGGAACAATGGGCCAACAACGAACTCCTGAGCCGTCTCGATACCGATGTCGCTTCACTCAAGGAGGAATTGAAACCGCCAGCCCCGCCGGAAGAGTCCAAAGGGAAGGGCAAAAAGGGTAAAGGCAGGGAGAAGGCTTCTCCCGCCACCAAGGCTGACAAGAAGAGCGACTCCAACGACGCCGGAAAGGCTGCCGAAAAGAAGGCCTGAAGGAGCCGTTGAAGCCTCGTTTGCGGGAGGGAGACAAAAAAGCCGGGGGATGAGACGACTCCCTGTGCCCTCGATCACTTAAAAAAGGTCCGGCAAAATGGCGGTATGAGACGGGCGGGAGCGGGGAGCGGGTCAGGGACGTTTTTTTCATAGTCTCCGCTTGGCAAAAGGCCCCCAACAGATAGAAAGTGGGGATATGTCCCGTCTGGCCACCATTGAACGTCACACGGCTGAAACCCGCATCCGTCTTCAACTTGCGATTGACGGAAGCGGCAAAAGCGCCGTGGCCACCAAGATTCCTTTTTTTGACCACATGCTGACGCTTTTTGCGCGGCATGGGCTCTTTGATCTCGAACTGGAGGCCGACGGCGATATCGAGGTCGATTTTCACCACACCGTGGAGGATGTCGGCATCTGCCTGGGCAAGGCGTTTGCGCAGGCTCTCGGCGACAAGCGGGGGCTGCGCCGTTACGGCCACGCCTACCTGCCGATGGACGAAACGCTCTGCCGGGTGGTGATCGACTTCAGCGGCCGCCCGTTCCTGGAATACCGCGCGCCGGAACGGGTCGACGCCATCGGCCTTTTCCCGTTCCAGTTGGTGGAGGAATTTTTTCGCGGGTTCGCCGTCCAGGCCGGGACCAATCTCCATGCCGAGATCCTCTACGGACGCGACGCCCACCACATGGCCGAAGCGCTCTTCAAGGGCCTCGCCCGCGCCGCCGACCAGGCATGCCAGATTGACCCCCGCGTCGAAGGCATCCCAAGCACCAAAGGAGTTTTATAACCGTGCTGGCACTCATTGATTACGGAAGCGGAAACGTCCGGAGCGTCTTCAAGGCGCTGGAACATGTCGGGGCGGAAGTCGCCTTTGTCAGCAACCGGGAGGAATTGGCGAAAGCGGATGCCGTGGTCCTTCCCGGCGTCGGCGCGTTTGAGGATTGCGTCGCCAACCTCCACCAGCGCGGTTTGTGGGAACCGCTGGCCGAATGGCTGGAGCAGGGAAAACCGTTCCTCGGGATCTGCGTCGGCTACCAGCTTCTTTTTGAAACGAGCGAGGAAGCGCCGCCGACCACCCGCGGCTTCGGCTTTTTCAAGGGGAGTGTCCGCCGTTTTTCAACGCCCGGCCTCAAGGTCCCGCAGATCGGGTGGAACGCCCTGACCCTCGACCAGCCCGACCACCCGCTCTGGGCGGGGCTGCCGGAAAACCCGCACGTCTTTTTCGTCCACTCGTTTTTCGCGCCGCCGCTGGCATCGGGAGAGACGACCGCCTCTTCCGTCTATGGCGAGCCGTTCGCGGCGAGCGCCGCCCGTGGCGCAGTGGCCGGGGTCCAGTTTCACCCCGAAAAGAGCCAGAACGTCGGGCTCGCCATCCTGCGCAATTTCGTCAACACCCTCGCTCCTTCCGGGAGTGGGACAAAATAAGTCTCTTATCCATGATTTTGCTTCCAGCCATCGACCTGATGGACGGCCAGGTGGTCCGTCTCCGTCAGGGAAAAGCCTCTGAAAAAACCGTCTACTCCGATGACCCTGCGGCCTTTGCCAAAAAATGGGTCGAGGAAGGGGGCGACTACCTCCATATCGTCGATCTCGACGCCGCCTTCACCGGCATTTCGCGCAATCTCGACGCAGTGGAAGCGATCTGCCGCCACGCGGGCATCCCGTGCGAGCTGGGCGGAGGCATGCGGAGCGAGGAGGCGATCGCACGCGCGTTTGAACTGGGGGTCTCCCGTGTGGTGATCGGCACCCGCGCTGCGGAGTCGATCGATTTCGTGGCGGCGATGGTCCAAAAATTCGGCGGCGAACGGATCGCCGTCGGGATCGACGCGCGCAACGGCGAAGTCTCCGTAAAAGGGTGGACGGAAGGCTCGGGCGTCAAGGCGCGCGACCTCGCCCTCGCGGTCGAAGCCGCCGGAGCCGGGACGATCATCTACACCGACATCGCCACCGACGGGATGCTCGAAGGGCCGAACTTCGCGGAGATGGAAGCCTTGCTCGGCCTGCTTAAATGCCAACTGATCGCCAGCGGCGGCGTCTCCAGCGCGGAGGATGTCGTCCGCCTCGCAGGGCTTGAAGGGCTCTACGGCACGATCATCGGCAAGGCGCTCTACGACAAGTTGATCGACCTGCCGAAACTGGTCGCCACGCTGGCGGCAAAGAAGGCTTAACCTGATTTTATAAAAAAAATGCGCATTCTCTTTCTCGATTGTTTTTCAGGATTCAGCGGCGGGAAGCTCGTCGGGGCGTTGTGCGACCTCGGGGTCAAACCGTCCGCGCTGGAGTGGGAGCTTTCCAAGCTCGACCTTGGCGACTTTCACCTCCATTTCGACCGTCCGGAGGGGGAGGGGATTCGCTTCGGCATCCACGCCGGGGCCACCCATACCCACGATCAGGATGAGCATGAGCACGAGGCGGGTTGCTGCGGCGGCCATGACCATGAGCACGAGCATGAGCATGAGCATCACCACCACGGCGAAGCGGAAGCTCATGAAGGGTGCTGCGGCGGCCATGAGCACCATCACGAGGTGGAGGAACACGAGCACGAACACGCCGAAGGATGCTGCGGGCATGATCACGATCACGGGCACGAAGCGCACGATCATCACGATCACGATGAACACCACGGCTGCTGCGGCGGCCACGGTGCGCACGGGGAGGAGGAGACCCGCCGGTTGGGCGACCTCCTCGCCCTGCTTGAAGCCAGCGACCTTTCCCCTTTCGTCAAGGAGAAGTCGCTCGCGATTTTCCGCCGCATCGCCGTGGCCCAGGCCAACACCACGAACGGTTCACCCGAAGAAATCGCCTTGAGCCCCGCCGACGCGCTCGCTTCGGTGGCGCAGATCGTCGGTTCGTGCGTCGGGCTGGAGCAGCTCGGGGTGGAACGCGTGCTGGCATCGCCGCTGCGGGGGAGCCAGCTTTCCGCTCTCGTCCCGGTCATCCTTAACGACCAGCCGATCGAACCGACCGGCACGGGCGAACAGACGATCTCCCCCGTCGGCGCAGGCATTCTGGCGGAACTCGCCACCTCGTTCGCCGCCGCTCCTGCATCGCTCGTGGTCGAAAAAACCGGCTATGGCTGGGGGCGCAACAAGGCTTCGGGCAAGCTGGCGGCGATTCTCGGGAGCGGCATGGCCTCTTGACGGGATCGCGGCCCTTCAGGCCGCGGGAGATGGGGCGTGATGTCTACCCAGGGCGTTGCCCTGGGCTGAGGGATAGTGGCCCTTTGGGCCACACGAGATGGGTGATTGGGCTCCAGCATGAAGCCGGGCCAACGGCCCAAAATTCCTCAGCCCGGCCCAACGGGCCGGGTATTCGTCCCACCAAATATCGCGGTCTGAAGGATTGCGATAGGTCGCCCCGTTGGGGCGTAAACGTGATCCCGCACTATGATGTCTCGCAGAAGGCGAACAGGCGGTCGACCCCTCGGGAATTTGCCTCGAATCAGGCCGAACGGCGGCGGAGGTGGAGCCCAAAGCCAATCAGGCCGACACCGACCATCAGAGCCACGCTCGTCGGCTCAGGAATCACCTGATAGCTGCCGAGCAGCAGACCGGTTTCATCATAGCCAACATGAATGGTGCCGGTGTGTCCGCTCGTGGGGAGATAAGCCGCCCAGGAACTCAAATCAAAAACGAGTCCCTCCCCGGTAAAAGCGGGGGAATCAGTAAGGAAATCGATATAAGAGGTATTGGCCCAGTTATAGAGGTTAAACTCACCTTCCAAAGTAGAGAAAGCGTCGAAGGAGACGGTAGCACCGTTGGGAAACAAATCTCCACTTACAGGAAATGACACCTCAACTTCCAGATATGAAGTAAAGAAATTGACCAGAGAAACACCCAAGGCTGTTGAAGTCTCAATGACCAGGTTTTCCGGATTGGCCTGCGTCGAGGAAAAAACCACGTGCGACGGGTCCGAAACATCGACCGTCATGAGCAAGGTTTGAGCATTTACGGAAAGCGCGGATACTCCCAGAAGCGCTGTCGCCAACAAAGTACGGAAAGGAAGGTGTAACATAAGCTTTTTCACTATCGATATTGAGAATGATAATGGCAACGCTTTTTAAGCTTTTTTATCTCCATATCGGGAGAAAAATCAGCGGGTAATCCCGCGCGGCGAGGTTTCGCAGAAGGCGAGCAACTGCCCGATTGCCGGTGTGACTTCCACCGCAGAACGGATCTGCGCGATCGCTTCCTTGAGATGGAGGTTCTTGCGATAGAGGATCTTGTAGGCGTCGCGCAGGGCGCGGATTTCGCCCGCTTCAAAGCCGTTGCGCTCCAGGCCGACCTTGTTGATCCCGCGAATTTCCGCCGGATTGCCGTCCGCAATCGTGAAAGGGGGGACATCCTGGATGATCTTGGTGCATCCGCCGAGCATCGCGAACCGCCCGATGCGACAGAACTGATGGATCGCGGTCAGGCCGCCGACGATGGCGTGATCCTCCACGATGACATGCCCGGCGAGCGTGCCGTTGTTGGAAAAAATCACATCATCCCCGACGATGCAGTCGTGGGCGATATGCGCATACGCCAGAAAATTGCCGCGGTGGCCGATCTTCGTGGCGTCTCCGGGCGAGGTCGCCCGGTGGACCGTCACAAACTCGCGGAAGGTGTTGTCGTCGCCGATCTCCAGATAGGTCGGCTCGGTCTTGTATTTGAGATCCTGCGTCTGCTGGCCAATGGAGCCGTAGGCAAAAAAACGGTTGTTGCGCCCGATGCGCGACGGGCCGCAGAGCGTGACATGGTGTTGCAACCGGCAGCCGTCGCCAAGCACGACACCGGGGCCGATGATACAGTACGGGCCGATTTCGCAATCGCTGCCGATCTCGGCGGCAGGGTCGATGATGGCGGTGGGGTGGATCACGATGCGAGGAAGCCGAACATCATTTCAGCCTGGGAGACGACTTCGCCGTTGACGATGCAGCGACCGCTTGCCTTGGCGATGTTGCGCTTGGATTTGGTCACCTCCACATGGATGAAGAGGGTATCGCCGGGAAGCACCGGTTTTCGGAATTTCACGGCGTCAGCGCTCATGAAATAGCCGATCTTCGCGGTCGTCCCGCCCTGCTGTTTGAGAAAGGCGATGCTGGCGACCTGCGCCATTGCTTCGAGCTGCAACACGCCGGGCATGACCGGGTGGCCGGGGAAGTGCCCCTGAAAGTACGGTTCGTTGATCGTCACCGACTTGACGCCGGTGCATTTGCCCTCCTCGCTGAATTCGACGACCCGGTCGACCATCAGGAACGGGTAGCGGTGGGGCAACACCTGCATGACGTTGTGGATGTCGAGGATCGAGCCGCCCTGTGGGGTGATGGAAGGCGGCACCATGCTCTGGAGCTGCGCCTGTTTTTTGGTGAGAATTTTCGCGAGTTGAGTGTTGGGCCCGTGCCCCGGCTTGACGGCGACGACATGGCCCTTGATCGGCCGCCCGAAGAGCGCGAGATCGCCCACAATGTCGAGGATCTTGTGCCGTGCGAACTCCTCCTTGAACCGCACCGGCTCCTTGCTCAAAACCGCATCGCCCTTGACGACGACGGCGTTTTCCAGGCTCCCGCCCTTGATGAGCCCCTTGTCGAGCAGCGGTTTGACATCTTCGTAATAGACAAAGGTGCGCGCCGGGGCGATCTCGGTCTCGTAAATTTTGGGGGTGATCTCGGTGCTGTAAAACTGGGTGAAACGACCGTCGGGCCCGACGTTGGTGCACGAGACGCGGAACTTGTCGTCGGGGAGGATCATCATCACCGAACCGCCGGAAGTCTCCAGCGCGATCGGTTCGTTGACCTGAAAATAAGCGCGCGGCGCGTCCTGCGCGACGGTCCCCGCTTTTTTGATCAGGGTGACAAAGAGGTTCGCGCTGCCGTCGCCGATCGGCGGCTCGTTGGCGTTCATCTCGATGAGCACGTTGTCCACCCCCAGCCCCGAGAGGGCGGAGAGGACATGCTCGACGGTCTGCACCTTGACGCTTCCCTCGGCCAGCGTCGTGGCCCGTTCCACGGTCTTGACGTTGGCGCAATGGGCGTGAATGACCGGTTCGTCCGGCAGATCGACCCGCTTGAACTTCCGGCCAAAGCCGACCGGGGCGGGGTGAAGGGTCAAAGTCACCTTTTCACCGGTATGAAGCGAGGTGCCTACCAGCGAAACGGAAGAAGCCAGGGTGTGCTGAACGTCGGACATGGAAGGGGGAGGTTGTAACAAGAGGGGAGGCGGAGACGGAAGGTTTTATTTTCCCAAAGTGGTGGGTTATCGCGGCCTTTCAGGCCGCATCGTCTGCTCGACCCTTTACCCAGGGCGTTGCCCTGGGCTGAGGAATGGGCGGCCCTTTGGGCCTGGGGATGTTGCGCAGCGACGCAGGAAGTTGAGTCGAAGATGATGCCCTCCAAGCCGTATGACGTTTGCAGATGATGCATGACTTCACCCCGGAGGGATCATGGCTCCATTGATGCCGAAAACTTCGTGAATGGCGGCCGAGCCTCGCATTGCTTCGGGCCAACGGTCCGGGATTCCTCAGCCCGGGGCAACGCCCCGGGTGGGCGTTCCGCGGAATGATGCGGTCTGAAGGACCGCGATAACCCGATGCCATGGGCAACCCTAAGGCAACGGCGCCTGCCTTTGCCCTTTGAGGAATTTCTCCGCGGCGGCCTGTTCGGCGTCGATCAGCGCGAGGAAGACTTTTTCCAGCCCGCCGGTTTCCTCCGCCTTCTTGCGCAGTTCGTCGGCGGTCCCCCCGGCGATGAGACGACCGCGGTGGATGATGCCGATCCGGTCGGCGATCTCCTCGGCGATGCTCAAGGTGTGCGTGGAGAGAAAGATGGTCGTCCCCTTGCGGCTGCGGTTTTTCAGCTCTTCCTTGACGATCCGGGCATGTTGCGGGTCAAGGCCGACCATCGGTTCGTCGATGATGATGACGCGCGGTTCATGCAGCAGCGCGGAGGCGATCACCAGCCGCTGGCGCGTCCCGTGGCTCAGGTTCTCGGTCAGTTCGTTGCGGTAGTCGTCGAGGTGAAACTGCTCGAAAAGGGCGTCGGTCCCCCTGGCCGCCTCTTTGCGGTCGATCCCGAAGAGGTCGCCGGTAAACTGCATGAACTCCCGCGCGGTCAGCTTGTCGTAGAGGAAGGGAAAGTCGGGCACGTACGCCGTGAGCGATTTGGCCGCCTCCGGGTTTTTCTGCACGTTGTACCCCGCCACCATGCAGTAGCCGAGCGAGGGGCGCAACAACCCCGCCAGCATCTTGATGGTGGTGGTTTTCCCTGCGGCATTGGGACCAAGGAACGCGAAAAACTCGCCCTGCGGGATGTCGAGGTTGAGCTGGTCCACGGCGCGCAGTTCGCCGAAGTGTTTGCAAAGGGTAAACGTCTGGATCACTGGATGAAATTATTCCTGGGGGGAGAGCGTGTAGCCGAAAGCGGTTTTAAGGGAGAGGATCTGGCCAAGCTGGCTGATGTCGGCCTCGACGAGCGTGGTCGATTCCTGCCGCAACTGGACCTTGAAAGCCTGCACCCGTTCGCCGTGGATTTCAATCTGGGCCTGCCGGGTCTCCAGCGACACCCCCGAAGCGCTGGAGCCGCCCTGCATCCCGCTTAAAAGCGCCTGGACGACCTGCGGGTCGAGACCGACTTCG
>DATMFV010000022.1:0-7466 GCA_035555975.1 Chthoniobacteraceae bacterium | reverse complement strand
TTGAAAAAGTTCGAGGTGATTTTTCGTATTCTCCAAGGCGCGAGTAAGGGCGGTATCCTAAGATACCGACCGCAACGAGCAACGCCGGAGAATCGGAAAAGCGCCCGAAATTTGAAAAGGAAATAAGCTAACATGACACTATAACCTTTACCCGGCCCTCTGGTTCAACGACCAGGGGGCCGGTTTTTTTACTGTGTGGCACCCGATCGCGTGGAAGGATCGGGCAACCTTGAACCGGTTCCAGATTGACATCGAGCGGCGTGATGCGTGAGATATTGACAGAACCCATCCGCCCTCGTGGGCCGGGACCGTTCGCCCCGTGGTCCCGACCGGACATCCATGAAACTATCGGTCATCATCTGTACCTATAATCCGCGTAGAGATTACCTCGCCCGGGTCATTGATTCACTGAAGAAACAGACGCTTTCCTTTGGGGAGTGGGAGTTGATCGTGGTCGACAACGCATCACCGGAACCGCTCGCGGGCTGGCTGGACCTTTCCTGGCATCGGAACGCCCGTTCCGTCGTGGAACCGGCGCTCGGCCTGACCCGGGCGCGCATCAAGGGAGCGGAGGTCTCAGGGTGCGAGGTGATCTGTTATCTTGATGACGATACGGTCGTGCAGGATGACTATCTGGAACAGGCGTTGGCCATCGGCGATCAATGGCCCATCCTGGGGGCGTGGGGCGGGCAACTGCTCCCCGAATATGAACCCGGGTTTTCACCTTCACCGGAGGCTGCCCGCCTGTGGGATTTGTCTCTGGATCGCGATGTATGGTCCAGCCTCGACGATCGTTCCGCCTGCCCCGTCGGGGGAGGAATGATCGTCCGGCGGCGGGTCCTTGCCCATTATCAACTGGCATTGAAGAACGATCCGCTTCGCCGGGATCTGGACCGAAAAGGAGACAGCCTGGTTTCGGACGGAGATATCGATCTTGCCTTTTGCGCCTGCGATCTCGGTCTCGGAATCGGCAGGTTTCGCTCGCTCGTGATCACACACCTCATCCCCAAGTCGAGATGTACGGAGGCGTATCTTGACCGCCTGGCGCAGTCGATCGGGTATTCCAGCACTCTGTTGAGTTACCTTCGGGGAAAGCCGACCCATCTCACCTTTCCCAGGAAAGTCCTCTCCTATTGGCATTTGATCACCCGGGGCGCACGGTGGCAGTTTTACTGGAACCAGGGCGTCGCGAAAGCGTTGGAAAAGATGGACGGGATTTCCCGCGAAAAGAAATTTTCCGACGGTTGATTTTCTAAGTCAGGCTTGGCCCGCCAGTAAGAGAAGGGGCAGGTGAGCCATCGGGGCGGTTGATCTCCACGGTGATGTGCTGGAACCCGGAAGCATCAAAGCGCCGGCGGTAATCGTCGGGCGTCAGCGGCTGCCGCGTGGCGAGGCTCACCATCAGGCTGTAGACCTGCGGGCCGATTTCCCATGCGTGGAGGTCGGTCACCCGGCTCTCGCCGTCGGCTTCGATGGTCTGGCGGATTTTCTCGAGCGATGAAGTCTCGAGCTGGCAGTCGAGCAGCGTCCGGCTGGTCTGCCGCAGGAGACCGAGCGACCAGCGCCCCACCAGCAGCGAGCCGAGCAACCCCATCGCCGGGTCGATCCAGATCCAGCCGAAATACTTGGCTGCGAGCAGGGCGACAATCGCCGCCACGGAGGTCACCGCATCGGCGAGGACATGAAGGTAGGCGGAGCGGAGGTTGTGATCGTGGTGATGATGGCCGTGATCGTCATGATCGTCATCATGATGGGGATGCTCGTGATGATGGGTTTCACCGAGGATGAAGACCGAGGCTCCATTGATCACGAGGCCGACCACGGCGACGAGGAGCGCCTGGTTGAAGGCGATCGAAGCCGGGGAAGCCAGCCGCGCCACACTTTCCCACGCCATGCCGAGGGCAAAGATCGCCAGCAGGATCGCGCCGGTGTAACCGCCCAGCGCGTTGACCTTTCCGGTGCCAAAGCTGAACGCCGGGTTGCCCGCGTGGCGACGGGAATAGAGGTAGGCAAAGGCGGTGATCCCGAGGGCGACCGCATGCGAAGCCATGTGAATGCCGTCGGCCAGCAGCGCCATGGAGCCAAAGGCGATCCCGGCCGCGATCTCGACGATCATCATCACAAAAGTCAGCGCGATCACCGCCATGGTACGCGATTCGCCGGTCTTTTTCCGGTCCTGACCGAAACGGTGATCGTGCCGCCAGCGGGAGAAATCGGTCTCGTTCATGGCAGGGGGGCTTACTTGAAATAGCTCCGTACGATTTCCCGGACATCGCGCGAGGCTGATTTGACCGCATCGCTGACGCCCGGCTCCTCCTCAATGTGATGGACGATATGCGCCTCGATCAACTCCCGCGTCAGCGAAGTGAGAGCGCCCCGGCATGCCGCCGCGTTTTGCAACACCTTGTAGCAATCTTCCCCGTCCATCAGCATCCGCTCGATCCCCTCGATCTGTCCCTTGAGGCGGCGCACCCGCTGGATGAGCTTCGAATTGTCTGCGGTCAAATGAGCCATACAAAAATACTATACCCTGGTATGGTATATGGCAACCTCTTTCATCATCGGCGATGCGGTTTGCTGCCCGTCAGAAAAATGCCGGTGGACTTCAACGGCTCTCTCGGAGCGCTTCGTTCAGGCCGGGGCGGGGCGCTGGGATTCAAGCTTGCCTCCCCTCGTCGCGGCGGGATTCAATCAGCCGAAATGAATCTCTCTGCGGCAGAAAAAGCGCTCTTGAGCAGGAAAAAAGGTAGAGTCACGCATTGAAAAAGGCGGCGGCGCACTTTAAAACCGTCTGTTTTCCCCTTGTTTCATGTGGCGAACTTTTAAAGACCTTTCCCTCGGCCTCGGGTTGATCGTGGCGGTTTCCGCCGCGCTCCTGTATGCCGACCGTCCCCGGGACCAGCAGCGGGGAGTGCCGTTGCTGGCGATCATGCAGTTTGCTTCCAGCCCGATGTTCGACGAGGTGACCCAAGGCATCCGCGACGGGTTGGCGGAGACCGGGTTCCGCGACGGCGAGACCATGGCCGTTCAGGTGTTCAACGCGGAGGGCGACATCCCGACCTCCAACCTGATCGGGAAGCGGGTCACCGACGGCTCCTTCGACATGGTGATCACCGCCTCGACCATCTGCCTCCAGTCGGCCGCATCCGCCAACCGGGACACGAAAGTGCCCCATGTCTTCTGCGCCGTCACCGATCCGACCGTCTCCGGCGTCGGGATCACCGCCCTCGACTCCCTCGACAAACCGAAGCACCTCACCGGTATCGGCACCATGCAGCCGGTCGAGCCGCTTTTCCGCTATGCCAAGCGCATCCGCCCGGGGTTGAAGAAAGTCGGCGTGGTCTGGAACCCTTCGGAAGCCAACTCGGTCGCCTGCACGGCGCGGGCCCGGGAAGTCTGCAAGGAACTCGGCATCACCCTTCTTGAAGCCTCCATCGAAGCCACGACGGAGGTGCGCGACGCCGCCCTCGGGCTGGTCTCGCGCGGCGCGGAAGCCTTCTGGGTCGGGAGCGATGTCACGGTTCTCAACGCCTACGATTCCGTCGGCAGCGTTGCCAGACAGGCGCGGGTGCCGATCCTCTCGAACCTCGGCGGGCATGTAAAACGGGGCGCGTTGATCGACCTCGGGGGCAACTACTATCAGGTCGGCCGGAAAGCCGGTGAAATCGCCGGAACCATCCTTTCCGGCAAAGCGACGGCGGCGGAAATCGCGGTCATCAATTATGTCCCGGGCGATCTCAACCTCAACCCCGAAACCGCCAAGGCGGTGAAGTGGTCGTTCCCGCCTGATGTGGTCGCCGAAGGGAAAATCTTCACGCCGGAACCCTCCCGGCCTCCACAAGCCTCGCCCGCCTCACCCACTCCGACACGGTAGCCTCCGCAAGCCATGCAGATCACCCATCATCCTCAAAATGAGCGGCTCCTCCTGAAGCTGGAAGGGCGGCTCGACGGCGCCTGGAGCGAACATGTCGGGGCCGCGCTTTCGCGGGCCATTGAGGAAGGGTGGCATCAGATCGCCCTCGACCTCGCCGCCGTTTCCTTTGTCAGTTCGGCGGGGATCAGGGTGCTGGTGATCCATTTCAAGCAGTTGACGGGCATCTCCGGGGCGCTCTCGGTCGTGCGGCCGTCGCCGGAAGTCCGCTCCGTCCTCGAAATGGCGGGGCTGGGGATGATGATCGGCGCGGAAGCGGAGCCGGTGCAGGAGCGCGCGGCTTCTCCCGGGCAGGGGGAGGGGGACAGGCAACCCCGGCGGTTCGATTTTCGCGGCCTCGCCTGTGAAGCCTATCCGCTTTGCGCGGAAGGGACGCTTTCGGTAGAGGCCCTCTCCGCAGATGCCGGGGGAGCCGGGCGGCCGGTCTCTTTCCCGGCGGGGAGCTTTGGAGTGGGGCTCGGGGCGATCGGGGCCGATGCGGCCGATTGCCACGGCCGCTACGGAGAAGCGATGGCGCTGGGCGGCGCGATCCTGGTCCAGCCGGCGGATGGCCGCCAGACGACCGATTACGTCATCTCCCAGGGAACGCTCGTTCCTGAAATGATGCTTCGCAGCGGCCTTGCGGCTCGTGGCGACTTTGCGGAACTGGTCCGCTTCGACGCCCGCGACCTCGGCGGGGCGGTGCCGCTCTCCACGCTCGTGGCGCTGGTACTGGAGCGTTCGCAGCAGCAGGGGGCCGGGTTTGTCATGATCGCCGAGACCGAAGCCCTCGTCGGCGCTTCGCTGCTTGTCCAGCCGACCGCTGCGGGAGAGGTCGACTTCGCCTTCCCCGAGGTGCGCAATCAACTCCGCTTCACGGCCGAGCCGGCATGGCCGCATACCCTTTCGCTCGTGGCCGGTTTTGTCGTCCCGGCGGGGGATACGGCGGGCAAAACGGTGTTTGCCCCGCTGCTGCGCCCGGTCGTGCCGGGGGAAGGAGAGGGCGTGCAAGTCCATATCCATGCCGCAGCGTTCCCGTATCGTCCGCTTCCCAAAGGGCAGATCGGGCTCCCGCCGACGCTTGCCACCCTGATGGAGGAGGAATCGGCGCTTGGCCTCCTCCATCTCCTCCACGACTGGCGACCCGGCGGCGTCGGCGAAAGCCGGTTCCGGCGCGGCGCACTCTGGAGCGCCCCGATGGCCGGGGCCGCAGCCGTGTAAGATTTCCCTCTCTCTTTTTTTCACGTCATGTCTCTTCTCCTTAGCGCTCTTTCCCATGGCTTCATCTTCGGGTTGCTCGCCCTGGGCGTCCTGATCTCGTTCCGGATCTTTGCCATCCCGGACATCACCGTGGATGGCTCGATCACCTTTGGCGGTGCCGTCTGCGCCGTTTTGCTGGTGAACGGCTGGCCGCCGCTGGGGGCGACCATGATGGGCGGCGCGGCGGGATTCCTCGCCGGGGCGGTGACCGGCATCCTCCAGACCCGTTGCGGGATCAACCCCCTCCTTGCCGGGATTCTCGTCATGACGGCGCTTTACTCCGTCAACCTTCACGTCATGGGGCGCAGCAACCTCCCCCTCCTGGATGTCACGACCCTGGCGGATCAGTCGCAGTCGATCGCGCTGCGGCTCTTCGGGCGCGAAGAGGTGGCCATCGGAGCGTGGGTCGTCCCCGGGCGGGAGATCGTGATGCTCCTCGCCTTTGCACTGATCTCGTGCTCCGTCGCGCTGGCGCTCTATCTCTTTTTCCGTACCGACCTCGGCACGGCGATGCGCGTGAGCGGCAACAACGGAGAGATGGCCCGGGCGCTCGGCGTCAACGTCAAGACGTACCAGGTCCTTGGGCTGGCGCTGGCCAACGGGCTCGTCGGCACGGCGGGAGCGCTCTGGGTGCAGGCGCAGGGGTTTGCCGATGCCCAGATGGGGATCGGCGCGATCGTCATCGGGCTGGCGAGCGTCATCATCGGGGAAGCGATCGTCGCCGGGGGCCGTGGCGGGCTCGGGCTAGCCCTTTGCGGTGCTTTGATCGGCTCGATCCTCTTCCGGCAGTTGATCGCCCTCGCCATCCGGGGCGGTCTTGATCCCAACGACCTGAAACTGGCGACAGCCACGTTTGTCTTTGTCGCGCTCGTCCTCCCCCGGCTCCTGGTCTACCTCCGCGAGAAGTACGCCCTGCGGGGGAACGTTGCCGCGATTGAGCGGTAAGCCTCCTTCCCTTGTTTTTTCTCTTCTCATGCTGAAGCTGCAATCGATCCGCAAAACCTTTCACGCAGGGACCGTCAACGAAGTCCGCGCCCTGCGCGGCATCTCCTTCACGCTGGAGCCGGGAACCTTTCTCATGGTGCTGGGCGGAAACGGATCGGGGAAATCGACGTTGCTCAACGCCATTGCCGGGACGTTCCTGACCGACGAAGGGCGGATCTCCATCGCCGGGCGGGATGTCACCCGCTGGCCGGAGCACCGCAGGGCGCGGCACATCGGGCGGGTGTTCCAGAACCCGTTCACCGGCACGGCTCCCTCCATGTCGATCTATGAAAACTTCGCGTTCGCCGCGAAACGGGGGAAATTTCGCGGCCTGCGATGGGCGCTCGGGCGCAGCCTTCGCACCGAACTGCGCGACCGGGTGGCGGAATTGAAAATGGGGCTCGAAGACCGGCTCGAAAACGCCATCGGCTCCCTTTCCGGCGGCCAGCGGCAGGCGCTCACCCTCCTGATGGCGACCTGGATCAAGCCCGACCTCCTGCTACTCGACGAACATACCGCCGCGCTCGACCCCAAGAGCGCCGACCAGGTCATCCAACTCACCGACGCCATCGTAACCCGCGAAAAGCTGACCACCCTCATGGTCACCCACGCCATGGGCCAGGCCGTGCAACTGGGCGACCGGATCATCATGATGCACCAGGGCAACATCCTGCACGACTTCGCCGGAGAAGAGAAACAGCGGCTCACCATCCCCGACCTGCTCCGGCGCTTCGACGACATCCGCCGCCGGGAACTCCTCGACCCCGCTGCCGCGCAGATGCTGGCGGAGCAGTATATGTGATATTGGCTTCCTGGTTGTGCGGGAAGGGGATGAAGACAGGCGGACGGGAGAGCCCGGGTGAGTCTCTGCGTCCATAAGGAGGCATCTCAGAGAGGGAAAGGACGCATGGGGGCGGGCGCCTACGGCGGCCGGAGCTGGCTGATGGCAAAGACCGTGGCCGCGTGCCGGTTTTCCTGCCCGAGTTTGGCAAGGAGATGGGCGACGTGATCCTGCACCGTGCCGAGGCTGAGGCCGAGCATCGTCGCAATCTCGCGGTTCAGTTTCCCCTCGGTCATCCAGAAGAGAACCTCGCTCTCGCGCGGCGAGAGGCCGAGGCACTGCAACCGTCGGCAGCCTTCGAGTTCGCGGCGATCGGCCCACGGGTTTTCGTGCCGCTGCCACGCGAGGCGCAGGTGCGGGGCAAAGGCGTCGAGCAGGTCGCAATCCTCCCGCGTGAAATCGGGCGTACGGCGGCTGAACGACAACGCCACCACGATCGATTCGTCAATCTTCACAGGCAGGATGACGCTG
>DATMFV010000021.1:0-56162 GCA_035555975.1 Chthoniobacteraceae bacterium | reverse complement strand
GCTTTATTCATGAGCGCTCTACTGCGATGGCCCCAAAGACCGAATCTGCGGCGTTGGGCTTGTTTGAAAAGCCATCGAGCATGTACACATGCACTCAGACTTTTCAACCTGCGCCCGCCTTGCATCTCCGGCCTTTGGAGTCATCTCGTCACGAGCTTCATGAATAAAGCAGGCTGGGATGACGCTGCCATAGTGGATGAAAACAGCTCCGTCTGTCAACTCCATTGAACCGGCTCCGGAACGGCTGGGGATGATGAGTAAGGGCGTTGCAAACTCTTTCGGATTGACACCGCTTTCGTCATCTTTGGCGAGGGGTTCCTGTTTTTTCCGAGATTAAGACTTGCTTCCCTGAACCATTTTGATACTTTGGTTCAAATGCGAATGACCCATAACCTTGCCGAGATGGTTCGCCATTGCCTTTCCCGCCCGCCCAGCCGGGTCGGCGACCGGATGCGTCCGGAGCGTGAACTGGCCGGGGAGTTCGGCATGAGCCGCCGGAAGGTGCGGGAAGCGATCGACGATCTGGTGGCCGCGCAGGTGCTGGTGCGTGAACACGGGAGCGGCGTCTATGTCCGGAAGATCCCCGCGCCCGCAGAGACCGGGATGCCGGCCGGTGAGCCGATTGCGTTTGAGCGGCTTTTCGTCCGCGAGCCGTCGCGCGCCCGCTTGCAGATTCCCGCTTCCAAGCGGAGCCTTGCCTTTGAGGTCTGGTGGAAAACGGCGTTTGATAATGACCTCGCCAAACTTTTCAAGAAAGGATTGAAGGACCAGGCCGAAAGCCTCGGGCACCAGCTCCTGATCCATGAACTCCCGTCCGGAAGCGAACCGGGCAACGTCGCGGCCGAGATCCTCGCGCAAATGAGTCAGCGGCATTGCGATGGCTATATCATCCACGCTCCCTTTGCCTATGCCCTCGACCGGATCAAGGAACTGATCGCCGCCCCCGTCATCTATGTTTCCGCCGGTCGCCAGCCGCTCCGGCACCAGCCGATGGTCCGCCTGGACGGGACGGAGTCGGTCGAACACGCCATGGAGCTCCTTAAAGAGCAGGGTTTCCGCAGGATCGGCATGTTGGCGATGAAGCCGCCGTACTCGGTCGTCCCGGAAGCTTCGCATCAGCAGACCTATGCTTCGGCGATGAAGACGCTCGGGTTGACCTTCCGGAGATATGAAAGGGTGCCCATGGAAGAAGCGCCGGTGGCCGCAGCCCTGAAGCGCCTGCTGGTAAAGCGGCCTTCCTGCGACGCCCTTTATATCACGGATGATTATCTTCTGCGGATGGCGCTCCCGATGTTGGAGAAGATGGGCTTTCATATCGGCAAAAACCTGGGGGCGATCGTCCTCTCCAACCGGGGTAGCGAACTCCCTGCCGGAACCGACTGGAGCCGGATGGAGTTTGACCCCTACAACAACGGAAAGCTGGCGATCACCTGCCTGATCCGAAGCGTGGAGTCCGCCGGTGAAGAGCTGCTTTCCTTTTCCCATCATCCCGCCTGGAGACCGGGGCAGACCCACCTCCGCGTGGAAGTTTCATAACCTGTCTTGAAAGACCCCAACATGCCGTTTCCCCCTTCCTTTTCGCCGAAGCCGCCCGCAAAACATCGCCGGGGCGCGTTTTCCGCCATGGAACTGCTCGTGGCGGTCGCCATTGTGGCGGTCCTTGCGGCGATTCTCCTGCCGACGCTCGGGGCGATGCGGAGCCGGAGCGAATCGACCCGCTGTGTTCACAACCTGCGCCAGATCGGCGTCGCCGTCCTGGCCCATGCGAGGGATCGCAACGGGCTTCTTCCCGACATGGGAGCCTATGTCTCCACCAAGGCGCGCGATCTGGAATATACCCTCCTTCCCTATCTTGGCTACCCCCTTGGAGCGTCGGATTACGAGCACGACACGGTCTTTACCTGTCCTTCCGCCTGGAAAAAAACCCCCACCCGCACGCCGATGCGACGGACCTATGGCATCAACCGGTACGCCACCAGTTCCCGGATCAACCAGCCTGACGATTTTGACAAGATCAAGGACCACATCCCGCTGCGGCTGCAGAATGTGAAGTCGCCATCGTCCATGGCCCTTTTCATGGATGGCGCTCCCAGAGCCGGCGCCACCGAAGAGGCGACCTATTACGTGGATCAGAACTATGCCCGTCTGAGTCCTGACCGTATCCCCACCTCCTTTGTCCATGCAGGAACCTTGAACGTCGTTTTCTTTGACGGTCACGTCGCACCGATCTCCGAGGAATACGCCCGACGTGAGCTAAGCGAACGCAAAAGTACCACCCACCCCTTCTGGGGTTCATCCAACTAGATATCCAACCCCCATCTCCCATGACCATCAGGCCCCTTTTCGCTGCCGTACTTCTTTCCGCAACCGTCGCTTTTCTGACTCCTTCCCCTGCCGAGGCAAGAACGTGGAAAGAGCCGGACAGCGGAACCTTTGACGGCTCCGACAACCAATGGGACACTGTTCCCGGAGCCGGTGACAGTGCCATCTTTACCGGCTACCCCGCCTCATCCGAGTTTACCGTCACGTTGACCCAGGATGTCACCAATGCCTATATCCGACTTTCCGGGGCAAATGCGTTTGAACTGACGCTGAATCTCGCCGGATATCGCTATACGGCATCGACCAATGACGGCGCGGTGGCCAGGGACGCCAACAATAGCGGAAACAGTCTGATCATCACGGGCGGAGGCGCTTTTAATGTCGGCAACTTCATTGTGGGGCGCGGCACCGGCAGCTCGGGGAAACTGGCTCTTGAGGGCGGAAGCACAATGGAGACGGCGGGTTACCTGTATGTCGGGTCGGGCGGCACCGGGAGCTTTGACATTACGGGCGGGAGCAAGTTTAACAGCACGGGTGAGGTGAGCGTGGGGCGAAGCACTGCGGTGAGCGGAAAGGTGCTGGTCTCGGGAAGCGGCAGTGAGTTGACGGCGGCCGGTCAGATCTACTTTGCCTCCAGCAATGCCACGGGAACCGTCGGAGAACTGACGGTTGAAGCCGGAGGGAAAGTGGCGACCACCACGGAAGGAACCGAAGGGACCATCACCTTTGCCTATAGCGCGGGGTCGACGGCCACGGTGCTGATCACCGGCGAAGGTTCGCAGGTTTACAGTCGCAGCGGTCTGGCCATCGGGGGAACGCGAAACGGGAATGCGGGCGGAACGGCGGACATCACCGTGCGCGATCGCGGAACCCTTCAGGCCGCCACCACGCTCCAGTTTTACTCCGGCGCTTCGCTGACCGTGGATGGCGGCACCGTCCTGACACGCGATTTCGGCACCGCCTCCAACGCCGCCGCGGGAGAGATCCTCCTGACCCTGGGCAACACGGCGACCTCCGCCGCCTCCGTCCGCGTCTCGCGCGATCTCTTTCTCGACGCTTCCACGGCCACGCTGACCTTGAACCTGGCCGACGGGGTCTCCTTCGGGGAGGACGACGTGATTCACCTGATCGACTACAAGGGCACATTGACCGGAACCTTTTCCAATTATAGCGAAGGGCAGCTCGTCACGCTTGGCGACAACCAGTTTTCTTTCAGCTATACCCTGGGCGAGGAAGGCAACCGGTTCATCGGCCTCGCGGCGATTCCCGAGCCGAACAGCGTCGCCTTTCTCATCCTCGGCGGGCTGCTTGCCGGAGCCGCGCGCCTGAGAGGCTGTGAAAAAAGCCCTTCAAAGGCCATGGAGCACCTCTTTTAGCCTCTAACTGCATTCCTTCTCCCTTCTGTATTCCCTGAATACAGGCGGTCGGCAGAATTTCGTTATAGGCTAAAAATAGGGGCTCCGAGGCCATTAAAATCATTTTTTCACAGCCTCTGAAAGGGTGGCATCAACGTTAATCTGTTTGGACCTTTTACATGAAATCCGGATTGCGCCTTCTTTGTTTATTGCTGCTGCTTCTGCCGGTCGTCGGCGTGATCGGGGCCGACTCCCCGTCGGGGGAGGCCGTGGTTTATGTCTCGCCGGAGGGTAGCGATCAGGCCGACGGCACGGCGCAAGCGCCGGTGGCCAGCGTTGAGAAGGCGATCGCGCTGCTCGCCGATGGCGGCACCGTCATCCTGCGCGAAGGGGTTTACCGGCAGGCGGTGACCGTTCCCGAAAGCACCGGCGACGCCCCGCTGACGATCCGCGCGGAAGAGGGCAGGCGGGTGATCTTTGACGGCGGGCGGCCGATGGAAGGGTGGAAGCCGTTTGGTTCGACGCCGTCGCTCTACGTCGCACCCCTTCCCGCCGTCGATCCCGTTACCGACGCCCCGTTGACGCCGCAGAGCGTCCATCTCTGGGACCGTTCCCGGCGCGTTCGCTTCATTCGGGCGGCGGATGAAGCCGGGGTGCGGGCCTGGCCGGGCAGTTTTTGTGTTCTGGAGGGTGGAAACGTGTTGCTGCATCTGCCCGACGGGCGGGAGCCGGGGCGCTCGGTGGAGTGCAACCGCTTCAGCAAAGGGTTGGTTGTCCTGCGGGGCGGCGTCGCCCTCAAGGGACTCCGCTTCCGGAACTATTTCTTCAACCATTATTCCGCAGCGATCAGCATTGGCGCAGTCCGCGGGGTTGAGATGACCGATTGCCGCATCGACAATGCCCTCAAGGGGATTTCCATCGCGCCGCTGGCGGAAAAGGTCCGCATCGTCCGCACCCATTTGCGCGATGTCGGCACCGGCATTGCCAATTCCGGCAACGACATCACGGTGGAGGATTGCCTGATCGAAGCCGCCAGCGGTCGCTTCGCCATTGCGGAGATCGCCAGCGCGTTGCGTTGCGCGATCCGTCTCTATCACCCCGGCATCGGTGCGGTGGTCCGGCGCAACGTCACCGCCGGTTTCTGGGCGGGGCTGCGGATCAAGACCGCCGTCAACCTCGAAGCCCGGGCCGAACTGGCCCAACTGCCGTTCATCATCGAAAACAATACCTTTACGGACGGAGTCAGCATGACCCCCGGCAGTCGCGACAAGCTCAACGGAGTCGACCGTTTCGTCGGCAATCTCTACGCGGCGAGGGGAGAGGACAGCGGCATGGAGAAACTGCTTCAGGAGCATGGGGTCGTTGTGGAAGGCAACGACCGCTATGCGCCATCAAACCCCGTCGTTGCGGCAGCGGAAGGGGAAGAGGAGGTGCTCTCCCCGATGCCGTTTGTCGATGCGGCCGGGGGCGACCTGGAGCTTTCCGAAAGCGTGAAGAAGCGGTTGGGCGGCAGGGAGGTCGGCTCGCCCCACCGCGCGGTGGAGTGGGCTCCGGAGATCGCGGCCTGGCTGGCTTCCACCGGCCCGGACGGGACGCAGGAGGCGGCCGGAGCGGACGCGAAGGCCCGCCCCGTGAAGCGGGAAGGCAAGCAGGCGGTGACGCTCCATGTCGCGGCCAACGCCGATGCCGCTGCGGCGGACGGATCAGCGGAACATCCCTACCCACGCCTGCAAATGGCGCTCGACCAGGTGTTGCCGGGCGACACCGTGTTGCTTGCACCCGGGGTTTATACCGACCCGGCCATCCTGAGGCGGAGCGGCACGGCGCAGGCTCCCATTACGATCAGGGGCGGGGACGCTACCACCACGATCCTCGACGGCGGGCGGCATCGCAAGACGCTGCTTTCGTTGCAGGGGGCGGAGGAGGTCCGCATCGAAGGGTTGCAGTTCCGGTGGTTTACCGACGCCGGTCTGCGGCTGGAGAAGGCGCGTGCGGTCACGATCACCCGTTGCCGGTTTTTCAATGCGGAGATCGCCGCGCCGGGAGCCTCCATCGGGAACGGGATCTTTGCCGCCGACTCTCCCGGGTTGACGATCACCCATTGCATCACTTCGCGCAACAAGGTCGGCTTCAAGCTGATCGGGTCGCCGGGAGCGACCATCCGCAACAATACCGCCTTCAAAAATCTGAACACCGCGCTGGAGCTGGTCCGCTCCAGCCGGGGCACCACGATCACCTACAACTCCTTCGGATTTTCCTCCCATGCGGCGATCTATTTCTGGGAACACGATCCCGACGCGCTGGCGTCGCTGGTCTGCGACTATAACAACTTCGCCAACCGGCTCTACGACTACCTGAAATACAGCCCGAACCGGAAGAGCACGCCGGAACTGGAGATCCTCCCCATCCCCGAACGCTATGGAAGGGTCGCCGGGGGCAAGGCGGTGGTCGATCACCTCGACTCCTACGCCGACGACCGGCCGCGAAATCGCTACCATCGCCTCTCGGAATGGCAGGAAGCTTCCGGCAAGGATGCGCACTCGCTTTTTGCCGACCCGCAATATGCCGCGCCGCTGGAGGGCGATTTCCATCTCCTGAAGGGGAGCCCCAACCTGCTGGCCGACGGAAAGGTGATCGGCGCGGAGGGAGCGCGACAAAAACGTTAGACATCATGGATACCGGTCCCTGCTTTTCTCCACGGGTCGCCGCCGCCTGGAAGCGCGGCCTCGAAGTCCTGCAACCGAGCGCCTCGGAACTCGCCCGGGGCCTCGAGCTTCACCGCGAGCTTTCGGTCTGCGACGGGTACGGCTTTCTGCCGCGTGTCTATACACCGGCTTTCTGCGCCCGGGCGGACGCGCGGCTCGACCGCGGCGCGGGAAAGGCGGAGTGGACCCGCCACTACTGGTCGGGCCTGATGGCGTCGCCGACTTATGAACCCGAAGGGGCCGCCGAATTCCGCGACGCGCTGGCGTGGGCGAACCTCGGCGCGATGGTGCAGCCGGTCAACGACATCGGCGAATGCTTGCAGGACGCCGTGACCCTGCTCTCGGGTTATCGCCACCTTTGCCATGTCTTCAGCGACCGGCTTTTTCAGGCAACCTGCGCGGGCGATCTGGAGCGCCCCCGTACCGGGGGACGGACGGGGGTTGTTTTCAGCCTGACCGGGCTTCCCCTTTTTGGCGGCGGCAGCATGGCCGACCCCGATGCGCTGCTTGACTGGGTGGAAGTCTGGTACCGGCTTGGCGTCCGCTTCACCCATCTTGGCTACAATCGGCGCAACGGTTTTGCCGACGGCTGCACGGAGGCGAATGACGGCGGTGTCAGCGACTTCGGGGCCGCTTTGATCGCGCGGATGAACCGCGAGGGGATTGTGGTCGATGTGCCCCACAGCGGGCCGAGGGCGACGCTTGATGCCACCCGGCTCTCGGGCAAGCCGGTGGTCGCCACCCATACCGGCTGCGCCGCGCTTTACGATCACCCCCGCTGCAAGAGCGATGCCGCGCTCAAGGCGCTGGCGGATACCGGCGGCTATGCCGGAATTTTCGCGATTCCCAACCTTCTGGGCAAAGGGGCGGACCTGAACCTGCTCCTCGCCCATGTCCGCCATGCCGTGCGGCTGGTCGGCGCGGAGCATGTGGCGATCGGCACCGACAATAGCTATATCTCCCCGCCGGAACAACGGACGATGCGCTCTCCCGCGGGCCGGGCCATCTTCGATCGTTCGGGCTGGAAGCCGGAACACAAGCGGTACTCCAGCCTGGAGCACGAAACCGGCAGCCTCGCCTGGACGAACTGGCCGTTGATCACCGTCGGCCTGTTGAAGATCGGCCTTGGCGAAGAGGAGATCGGCAACATTCTGGGAGGAAACCTGCGGCGGGTGCTTGATGCCTGCCGCCCGGAAGGGGAGGCCGCGGCCAGCCGGGTGGGGCGGGGTCTCAAATCGCTCGCCTGAACCGGACCCGGTTCATGAGTGGTGCGAGCGGAGTCCAACGCCGCGGTCGGCGCGGAGGCCGACCAGCGCCCGGTCATCTAAACCGTCACTTCCTTTCCGGCGGGTTGCCCGGAAGGGTTCACCGGAGGAACCGGCGGGGGCGGCGTCATTTGATGCCGCAGACCGAAGCCGAAGATCACCAGCGCGAGCAGGCAGAACACCGCCGCTCCCCAGAACGGCGTGCGGGCGTAAAACTCCACGCCGCGCGGCAGGTCGAACACCAGCATCCACCCGGCGAGCGCCGGTCCCGCCCAGCGCGCCAGACTGCCGATCGATTGCACCACCCCCATCGCCCGCCCCTGCCAGAGCGGCTCGACCTGGCGGGAAGCAATCCCCATGAGCGTCGGCGTGACGAGGCTGTTGCCGATCGCGACCCCGATGCAGACGATCACCAGCGCGGCGAGGCCCGGGGCGAGCGGGAGGAGAAAGAGCGTTACCATCAGAAAAAGCATCCCGGTGATCGCGAGCCGTCGTTCGCTGGTCCACCGCAGGAGGCGACCAATCAACCCGCCCTGAATAACCACGCCGACCACCCCGATCAGCGCCAGAAGGTAGCCGGTCTGGCTGACATCCAACTGGTAGCGTTGCCAGAGGAAAAGGGCGAAAAGGGTCGTCATGATCGAAAACCCGGTGGTGATGCAGAAATGGCTTAACACCACGCCGAAAAAGGTGAACGCCCGCATGTGGGAAAAGAGGTTGGGGAAGAGCGGTTCGGGCTTGTGAAGATGCCGCGCCGCCTTTGGCAGGGTTTCGGGAAAGGCGAACAGGATGATCGCGGCATTGACCAGCGCCAGCCCGCCTGCGGCGTACATCGGCACGGCATGCCCGTACCGGCTTGAAAGCCACCCCCCCAGCGCCGGGCCGAAAACGAAGCCGAGGCCGATGGCGGCCCCGATCAACCCCATCGCCCGGGAACGCCCCTCCGGCGCGGTCGTATCCGCCACGCACGCCTGCGCGGTGCCGATCTTCCCCCCGGAGATCCCGTCGATGAGCCGTCCCACGAAAAGGGCGAAAAGGGTGTTCGCCGCCCCGAGAATGAGAAAACCGATGGCGGTGCCGAGCGTGCTGATGATCAGGATCGGCTTGCGGCCCATTTTGTCCGACCAATGCCCCCAGAGCGGGGAAAAGAGAAACTGCGCCAGCGAAAAGATCCCGACCAGCCAGCCGATCTGCACCGGGGTCGCTTCAAAACGGACGGCATAAAGCGGCAGGATCGGGATCACGATTCCAAACCCGACCATGTCGACAAAAATGGCGAGAAAAAGGATGCCGAGTTGAAGGCGTCTGGCTGACATCAACTCATCCTAGAGCCGCTTTTTGCTTTCGACAAGGCCCGTCAACGGCTGTTTGAGGGGGTGTGTTTTCCGGCCTTGCTACGCCCGGCTCGGGGCATGCCCCTGCGCCCCGTGATCCTCCGTCGCACGGACGGCAAAAGCAAACGCGATCCACCAGAACCCCCGGAATGCCAGCCCGAAACCGACCAGCAGGCCGAGGAACCAGAGCGAGGAGACCGGCCACGAGGCGATCAGGAGAATGCCGAGGATGAAGTCGATCACCCCGCTGACGATCGCCCAGACCCCGTTGGGGAGCTTCATCACCACGGCCGTTGCGGCGCGCACCGTCCCGCCCACCAGAAAGAAAAGAGCGAGGACAAAGGTCAGCGCCGCCGCGCCCGCCATCGGAAAGGCGACCAGAATCGCGCCGCAGAAGAGATCGAGCGCCCCGGTCAGCAGGTGCATCCAGAAGCCGCCGTACTGCCCGTGCCGGAAGGCGTTGGCGATCTCGAACCCCCCGGCGATCAGCAGAAGGCAGCCGAGGAAGACGATCGTGGTGAGCGTGGCCACGACCGAAGTTGTAATCGCCAGGAGCCCGAGCACCAGTAGCGCAATGCCGAGCGCCAGCACCCATCCCCAGTTGGCCCGCAGTTCGTGCAACCCCGGCAGGGTCATATCCGTCATGGTTCTATATTTCATGCCATCCCCTTTTATGGTGATAAACGGATCGCGGCCCGGCGGGGGTTGTGCCCTCCCCGCCGACGGGCTCCGCCTTCTCCTCCGGTCGCGGGAAAAAGAGAAAAGAGCGTCTTGCCACCCCTTTCGCGCGCCGATAGGGTCGCCGAAGTTTTTGCAAGGCCATGAGTAACCGCGATTTTGAAATGAAGGACCCGTTCGGCAACGGCAACGGCGGCGGCAATCCGTTTGCGAATTTTTCCGGCTGGTCGCTCAAATCGCTCGTCGGCGTCGGCGTGGCGGTGCTTCTGATCGCCGGGCTGGTCGTGATCCCGATCTTTACGTGGGTTTTTTGCCGGATCGAACCGGCTTCCGGAAAGTTCGCCGTCCTTTTCCATAAAACGGGCCGCGATCTGGAGCCGGGCGAAATCGTCGCCACCACGGCCGATCAAAAAGGAGTGCAACTGGAACTTCTCCCCGAAGGGCGCTATTTCCGCAACCCGTATTCGTGGGCATGGGAACTGCACGAGACGACCGACATCCCCGCCGGGCAGCTCGGCGTCCTGACCCGCCTCTACGGCAAGGACCTCCCGCCCGGCGAGATCATCGCCTCGCCCGGGACCAAGGGGATCGTGCCGGAGGTGTTGCGCCCGGGCAAACACCGGATCAACCCGTATGCCTACGATGTCGAGTTTTTCAACGCGACGGAGATCCGCCCCGGCTCGGCGGGGGTCGTCACCTCGCTGGTCGGGCGCGACCTTTTCAGCAGCGAGGTCGCTCCGGAAAAGCAGAACGTCTTTCTCGCGCCGGAAGGGTTCAAGGGAGTGCAGCCGGTCATCTATGAACCGGGGACCTATTACCTCAACCCGTACATGGTCAGCGTCGCGGAGGTCAACCTCCAGAGCCAGCGCTTCGAGATGAGCGGGGACGACGCGATCACCTTTCTCACGGTCGACGGCTTTACCGTCTATGTGGAGGGGACGATCGAATACGCGCTCATGCCGAAAAAAGTGGCGCAACTGACCCATCAGGTCGGCGACATGGACGATATCATCAAAAAAATCATCATGCCGCTCGCGCGCGGCTTCAGCCGGATCGAGGGGAGCAAGAATCCGGCGAAAAACTACATCACCGGGCAGACGCGCCAGCAGTTCCAGGACAACCTGGAAAGCCACCTCAAGAATCGCTGTCTGGAGGCGGGCGTCGCCATTCGTTCCGTCCTGATCCGCAACATCAAACCGCCGGACGAGATCGCCAGCATCATCCGCGAGCGGGAGGTCGCCGTGCAGAACGCCAGAAAGATCGAGCAGCAGATCGAGCAGGCGAAATCGCAGGCCGAACTGACCCGCCAGGAGATGCTGGCCGAACAGAACAACGAGAAAGTGCAGGCGGAAACCGCGCGGATCAAGGCGGTCATCAGCGCCAACCAGGGGCAGGAGGTGCAGTTGACCGAGGCGCGCCAGCGGCTGGAGGTCGCCCGGCTCGAAGCGGCGGCCGCCATCGCGCAGGCCGACGCCAAACGGTTGACGGCGGAGGCCGAGCGCGACGTGATCGCGCTGGCCAACGAAGCGGCGGCAGAGGTTTTTTCCATGCAGGTTTCCGCCTTCGGCAGCGGGCTCAACTTTGCCCGGTATGAACTCAACCAGCGCCTCGGGCCGCGTATCGGCTCGATCCTCGCCAGCGACGAAGAGAGCGGCCTGGGCGGCCTTTTTCGGCCCTTCATTCCCCGCACCGGAGAGAGACAGCCATGACCCACCGTTTTACGTTCACCGCCGGGGCGATCGCCCTGCTCGCCCTCGCCGCCGCCTGGCTCGGGTGGCAATGGTTCTTCTGCCGCTTCTACGTGCCGCCGGGGCAACTGGCGATCGTCATCGCCAAGAACGGCGACCCGCTTCCGCCGGGCGAGATCCTGGCGCGTGAAGGGCAGCGCGGGGTGCAGGAACGGGTGCTCGCCGAAGGCCGCCATTTCCTGAACCCGGTCGCCTACGAATACAAGCTCTACCCCGCCACCCACATCCCGGCGGGGAAAGTCGGCGTGGTCACTTCCAAGGTCGGCAAGGAGCTGCCGCCCGGCGAGTTCATCGCCAAGGCGGGGGAGAAGGGGATCTGGGGCTCGGTGCTCGGCCCCGGCAAGTACCGGCTCAACCCGGTGGGGTACGAGATCAACATTGTCGACGCCATCAGCGTGCCGATCGGTTACGTCGGCGTGGTGACTTCGCTTTCCGGCAAACAGGCTCCCGAGGGGGAATTCGCCAAAACGGGGCAGAAAGGGGTGCGCGCGGAGGTGCTCCAGCCGGGGCTCTATTATGTCAACCCGCGCCAGTTTCAGGTCGATGTGGTGGAAGTCGGGATCAACCAGGTCGCTCTTTTTGGCAAGACCGGCAGCGGCGTGATCACCAAGAGCCAGATCGCTACCAGCAACGAGGCGATCACCGGCTTGCAGGACAACCTGCTCGCGGAGCAGCGGGCCCGGCGCGCCCTCTATATGAAAGACCCGGGGAGCGTCGTCGCCCCGCCGCCCGCTTCGGCGCCGAAGGCGACTCCCGCGCCCAAGGGCAAAAGCCGCCGCCCCGCTGCGTCGGAGCCGGAGGCCGCCGCCGCTCCCCCGGAATCGAAGTTGCAGGCGGAACCCGCGTTTATCCTCAACCAGTTCGTCGAGTTTCCCTCGCGCGACGGGTTCGAGATCAGCCTCGACATGACGGTCGAGTTTGAGCTTCTGCCGGAGAACATCGCCTGGATCTTCCGCAACTACGGCGATCTCCCCGCCACGGTGGAGAAAGTGATCATGCCGCAGATCCTCTCCATCTCGCGCCTGAAAGGGTCGGCCTATGGCGCGCGCGATTTCATCGTCGGCGAAGGCCGGGAGAAGTTCCAGAACGACATGACCGAGACGCTTGCCCGCACGCTGGCGGAGAAGAAGATCATCATCAACAACGCGCTGATCCGTCACGTCAACGTCCCGATGCAGATTTTGAGCCCGATCCAGCAGGCGAGCACCGCGCAGGAGCAGGATCTCACCAACCAGGAAAAGCAGAACACCGCCAAGAAACAGGCCGAACTGAACACCGAAACGAGCCTGATCGACCAGCGCCGCCAGCAGGTGACGCAGGAGACCGAGAAGCTCAAAGCCGGCATCCTCGCCGACCAGAGCAAGCAGGTCGCCGAGATCGGCGCGGAAACCGTGCGGCGCGTGGCGGAGATCGACAAGGAAACCGCCGCCGTGCAGGCCGAAAAGATCACCACGCTCGGGAAGGCCGAAGCCGACGTGATCCGGCTCGTCCAGGGCGAACGGGCCAAGGGGGATCAGCTGAAAATCAAAGCCTTCGGCGATCCCTCCGCGTACAATCTCTACATCCTCGCGCAGTCGTTGAGCGAGCAGTTGAAGGTCAACATCCTCCACAGCGGCGCAGGCACCCTCTGGACCGACTTGGAGAAAAGCGGCTTCGGCGAAGTCGGCGGCGCACGGCTCCTCCAGCAGTCGCAGAAACCGGCAAAGGGGCCGGCACCCAAACCGGCGGTTCCGTAATCGCGTCAACGAGAACGGAATGGAGGGTTAAGCCTCCGCGCCCGAAGCATCACTCTGTCAGCGCCTCCAGATCGCTCAACCTCGCGGCGTATTTCTGCCGCAACGCTTCGGCACCGTCCGCGCGGCCGGTGGTTTCGAGGCGTTGGAGGTAGCGCTTGAAGCCGTGGAGGCCGCCGACGGCGCTGGCGGTGCCGTCGCCCAGCGCGAGGCGGGCGTGGAACGGGCCTCCTTCGCGGATGACGGTCCAGAGCGGATCGACGACATCGTGGCCGAAGCGGGCCATTTTTTGCATCTGCGCGTCGTGCCAGCGGGCGAGCCGCCAGGCGCCTTCGCGGCAGAGGTCGGGGCGCGCGGGGGCGAGGTCGTGTTGCTCGTGCGGGTCGGCTTCCACGTTAAAGAGCATCTCCTGCGGGAAAAGGTGGAAGCCGTCGTGGTAGGTGCGCAGGTAGAGCCAGTTGCCCCAGCGGACCGAACGCTGGCAGACATGGCTGCATTGACCAAAGACCACTTCGTCGCGGCCGACATCAGCCCCGGAGAGGATCGCGGCGGCGTACGACGCGCCGTCCCAGAGTTCGTCGGGTTCGCCGCCGAGCAGTTCCATCAAGGTCGGGGCGAGATCGACCTGATAGTGCAGCCGGGTGTTGGCCGCCCCCGCGACGCCGCCCGGGTACTTGATGATGAGCGGGATGCGGCAGGTGATCTGGTCCGCCGTGCCGTGTTCGGCGTAGATGCCGAGTTCGCCAAGGTTTTCGCCATGGTCGGCGGAGATGATGATCATCGTTTCGTCGTAGACTCCCGCCGCCTTGAGCTTTTCCACGATTTTGCCGATCTGTTGGTCGACGTAATGGACGCCATGGTCGTAGCCGTCGATCATCTTCCGCATCGACGCTTTGTCGGTCACTTTGCCGGGGTGGTTCGGGTACTCGGGCCGGGTGGCGTCGCTGTACATGCTGACCTCGAGCGAGGTGTGCGGACCGGGGACGCGGTTGTGTCGGGCGATCAGCTTCTCGTCGTCGAGCCACGCGGGGAGCGGGTCGTTTGAAAATGGGTTGGGGGCGTTCCCCGGGACGCGGTACGGCGTGTGCGGGTCCCAGAAGTTGACGTGGAGGAACCATTGATCCCGGGAAACGTTGGCATCAAGCCATGTTTCGACCACCGGTTGCACCATTTCGGCGGATTCCATCCCTTCCTTGCCGGTGTTGTGGATTTCGTGGAACCCGGCGTAGAAATGCCAGGCGGCATGGCGCTGGCCAAAGGGGCTGATCATCGCCGTATGGTAGCCGAGGCCCTGGAGCCGCGACGCGAGGCCCCGGGTCGCAAAATGGTCCTGAAAGCCGCGGGCCGGTCCCTCGATCTTCGGTTGTGCGGCCACCCCGCCGTGGTTGACGACGCCGGTGTGAATCCCGAACCGCCCGGAGTAAAAGGCGGAGCGCGACGGCAGGCACGGCGCGTCGGAAACGTAGGCGTTGTGAAAGAGCAACCCTTCGGCGGCGATCCGGTCGATGTTCGGGCTGGTGGCGCGGTGGTAGCCGTAGCAGCCGAGATGGTCGGGGCGAAGGGAGTCGATATCGATATAGAGGATTCTCATTTAAGGCAGGGTGTGGGTCAGGGGTTCAAGCCATTGTTGCGGGGTGGTTGCGACGCCGAACCGGAAGACTTCGGCCAGCGCGAGGACGCCGAGCAGGCGCTCGCCCTCCATCATTGCCACGGCGGCCCGGCGGACGCCGTTGGTGTTGAAGGCGTTGTCGGTTGCGGTTTTCCATTGGCGCGCTTCGTCGAGGAGCGATGCGACCGCCCCGGGCGAGAGAGGACGCCGGACGCCATTTTCCTGATGCCGCTCCATGGTTTTGGGGAGCGGCGCGCCCGGGATCAACGCATGGCCGAGGGTGATGGTCGCCTCGAGTTCATCCCCCCAGGTCCGCAGGAAACCGGGCCGCGCCTTGACGTGGACCTCCGTGTCCGGGAGTTCCTGCAACACCAGCACAAGTCCCTCTTCGGTCGGTTCGTACCACTCGACGGTATGCCGGCTCTCCCGGCAGAGCGCGGCCATGCGCGGGGCGAGCGCTTCCCGCAACCGGTCGGCGGGAGCCCTCAGGGAATGGAGCGCCCAGAGCGGTTCGTAACGTTTGTCAGCGAGCCGCCGGATCAATCCCAACCGGCAGAGGCTTTCGAGGAGTCGTCGGGCGGAAGCCTTTGGCAGCGAGAGCCGGGCGGTCATCTCTTCGAGCGTCAGCGGGGATTCCTCCTGAAGCAACATCCAGAGCGCCAGCCCGCGGTTGAGCGCCGGTGCGGCGGTTTCGATCGTCCGGAGATGTTGTGCGCTCGGTGGTTTCATTTATAAAACAAGTTTTATATGCGAAATACGGAAGGGTCAAAAGGAAAAGCGGAAGGTTTCGTGTTTGCCTCCCCCGCCTTTGCTCCGTTAAGGTCGGCGGCTCATGTCTCCCGTTTTACCCGCTTTCAGTGTGACGATCCTCGGCAGCGGCAGCGCGGGCAACTCGGCGCTCGTTGAGGCCGGTTCGTGCCGGGTGCTGGTCGACGGGGGCTTGAGCGCGCGGCAGATCTCCCGGCGGCTGGAGGCGATCGGGGTCGACCCGTGTTCGCTCGACGCCATTTTGCTCACGCATGAACATTGCGATCACGTCGCGGGCCTGCGCGTCTTCTGTAAAAAGAAGGAGCTTCCCGTCTATTGCACCCGCCTGACGGCCGAGGCGCTGGGGCGGGAACTCGGGGAACACCGGCACCTGCGGCAGTTTCAACCCGGGTCGGATTTTTCGATCAACGGGATCGAGGTCCACGCTTTTTCCGTCCCGCACGATGCGGTCGACCCGGTCGGGTTCGTCTTCGGGCATGGCGGGGAGCGGCTCGGGTTTTTGACCGACCTCGGCGTCTGCACCCGGCTGGCGCTCGAACGGGTGCGCGGCGCGCGGACGCTGGTGATCGAGACCAACCACGACGAAAAATTACTTCAGCAGGATACCCGCCGCCCCTGGTCGCTCAAGCAGCGGATCATGTCGCGCCACGGCCATCTTTCCAACCGGGCGGCGGCGGAGGTGGTGGCGGAACTTTTTGAGCACGGGCTGGAGCGGGCCGTGCTCGGGCATTTGAGCCGCGACTGCAACACCCCGGAACTGGCGCTCGGCGCGATCCGTTCCCGGCTCGCGGAGGCGGGGGCCTCCCCTTCGTGCGTCGAACTTCATTGCGCTTCGCAGGATGAACCGAGCCCCCGGTTCGGCATCGCCCGGCGGCAGGCGGAGTTCCGCCTTCACGAAATCGGTGATTCCTTGAACGCTTCCCGTTGACACTCACGAGGCAAGTGGCTTTAGTCTGGGGGGATGATGACGCGTCGGTCTCTGAGTCGGCCCCTGGCATGGGGGCTTCTTTCCGCTTTTCTTCTTGCCGCCACGGGCGGTGAGGGGACGGCTGCGGAAGATCGCGCCGACCGGCGTCGTGCGTCCGGCGCTCCTGCGACGTCCGCCACGGTCCAGTCCGCACCGGGAGAAGTCGTCACGCTCGCCAAGGCGGATCTCCTCCCGCTGGCGTTGAGCGATCAGTTTTCGTTTCGCAAAAAGCAGCTTTTCCTCAACGATAGCGAGATCAACCGCAAGGCGGGCGACAAGATGATCGAGTTTGAGCGGATGCGGTACGACTACGGCGCTGTTTCGGAGGATGAACTCAACGAGCGGCGCGGCCATTATTTTACCTTCTATTGGCGCGCGGAGCGCCCGGCCAACCTGAAAGTGCGCCTCGAATACCGGCAGGCCAATCTCGGCGCGTATGTCCAGGCGAAGGAAGTCGCGTTTTCCGCCCCTTCCGGCACCCACAAGACGAAGTTTCAGGTGACCGGCGACGAATACCTTGACGACGGGCCGGTGCTCGCCTGGCGCGCGCTCCTGATCGAAGACGGCAGGATCGTCGCATTGACCCAATCTTTTCTCTGGAATTGAGCCGAACCGAAATGAGAGCGGCCTTGACCAAAAAACACCGGAAGCGAACCATGAACCCTCCATCACGGCTGCGAAGTCCGTGGGGAAGGGAACGGCTCCCGGAAAGTGCGCCCGGCGCATCCCGATCAAAAAGCGGACACGATTCTTATTGGAGCGTGCCTGGTACGGGAACTGCGTGAAAAAGTGGCCACGCCGTTTGACATCGTTGGAGACAAACCCCTATAGTGAAAAAAAGGTGAGCACGCAAAGCAGTATTCTAGTTGGTTGCACCAACAAGGTCGTCTGGATTCGGGTGGAGGGGAAAGGGTCGTTTCTGAACAGTTCCGGGCTCAAGGAATTTTCGCGGGAGATGATCAATCGCGGCCATCACGATTTCGTCGTCGACCTGCGCCGTTGCCCCGTTATGGATTCGACCTTCATGGGAACCCTGGCGGGGATCGCCCTGCGCCTGCGCGAAATCGGCCACGGCAGCCTGCGCGTGACCAACCTCAACGAGCGCAACAACGACCTGCTCTGCAACCTTGGGCTCGACCAGCTTTTCGTCATCGGCGACGACCGTGCGGCCGCCGCGCAACAGGCCGAAGGGACGATGGAAGACGCTTCGGTAATCCCGATCGACCAGACGCTCCAGGCGCAGACCATGCTCGACGCCCACGAAGCGCTCGTGGAAGCCGCCCCGGAAAACTTGACCAAGTTCAAGGATGTTCTCGAATACCTCAAACAGGACCTTGGCCAGGGTGGCGACTAAAACGCCTTTTCTTTTGCTGATTTTGACACGCCCGAGGGCCTGTTCCGCTGGCATGGTGCCCCGGAGAAGCGATCGCATCCCGATTCCCCTGCCGGAGCAGCAGCCATGGTAACCGGCTTCAGCTTTTTATGAGCAGCATTCTCTTCGGATTGCTGATGATTTCCTGGGCGGTCGGAATTTTTTTCTACCGTCGCCACCGGGAGCGGGTTGCCGATCTGCAACTGGCGCTGGAGAAACTCCAGATTGAGGAGTCCCGGATGTTCGATTTCCTGCACGAACTCGGCGCGGCCTTCTCCGATGTGGACGACCTGCGGCCCGACAACCTGCACGGCCTGCTGGTCGATGCGGCGATGCACATTCTCGGAGCCCACGGCGGGGCGCTCTACGTCGCCAACCGTTCGGGGAAGATGCTCCTGCCCGCCTATATTTCCAAGGGGTGCCCGCCGCTGCTGGAGGTGCCCGCGCACATCCTTGCCCAGGCGGAGCAGAACCCGGTGGCGCTCCAGAGCTACCTGCGCCGACACCCGGTCGCCCGGGGCGAGGGGGTTCTCGGTACGGTCTGGAAGGAGCAGTCGCCCGTGCTTCTGTTCCGGCAGGACCCGCGCCTGGCAATGTTGCGCGACATCACGGTGCAGACCGGCTCGGTCATGATCGTCCCACTGGTCTATGTCAACCATCGGCTCGGGGTGCTCGCGCTCGCCAACGCCGGGATGGGCCGCAACTTCACGGCGAGCGATTTCAACGTTTTCAAGGCGATCTGCGACCAGGCGGCCTTCGCCCTTTACAGCGCGAGCATCTACTCGGAGGCGAGCGAAAAGCGGCGGCTTGACCACGACCTGACCCTCGCGCAGGAGATCCAGCGCATCCTCCTGCCGAGCGAGGCCCCGGAAGTGCCGGGGTACGAGCTTTGCGGCATCAACCGCCCGGCTTCCCACGTCGGGGGCGATTATTACGACTACCTTGCGGTCGACGCCGACCATACCGGCGTCGCCATTGCCGATGTCTCGGGCAAGGGCATCCCGGCGGCGCTGATCATGGCAACCTGCCGCAGCGTCCTGCGGAGCACCGCCCCGGGAGCGATTTCCGCGGCGGAGGTGCTTCACCGGGTCAACCGCCAGATGTACCCCGACCTGAAGGAGGATATGTTCATCTCGATGGCGTACATTCTCCTCAACCACCACTCCAACCGCGTCGACCTCTGCCGTGCGGGGCACGACGCGCCGCTCCATTACTCCGCCCGCAAGCAGACGGTCACCCGGATCAACCCGCCGGGGATGGCGGTCGGCATTGACAGGGGGAGCGTCTTCGATAGGATTGCGGCTGACTTTTCAGTCACTCTGGAACCGGACGACTGCCTGATCCTTTACACCGACGGGGTGACCGAAGCGCTCGACGCCAAAGGGAACGAATTCGGGATGAAGAACATGATCCAGTCGATCCAGGCCAGCGCGGCGGGCGGAGCCTCGGCGATCGTCGCACAGTTGACGGATGACCTGAGCGCCTATATTGGTAGCACCCCGCAAAACGACGATATTACGCTGATTGTCATCAGGAAAACATGAACAACGAACATTCAGAGAACGAAAACCACCAGGAGGGCGAAACCGCCGCCGATCTTTCGACGCAGGAAGCCGCGCCTGACCTCGCCCCTGAAAATACCGAAGCCGCCACCGCCGGGACACCGGAGGGGGAGGCCATATCCCTTGAAACCATGCAGGCCGAACTCGACCGCTTTCGCGACCTGGCAGCCCGAAGCGCCGCCGATTTTGAAAACTACCGCAAACGGGTCGCCCGGGAACGCGAAGACGCGCTCAAGGCGAACACCAGCGCCATCCTTTCCCGGCTTCTGCCGGTGCTCGACAACTTTGAACTCGGCCTCCAGGCCGCCCGCAACGAAGGGAGCGAGGGGGTCGTGATCGGCTTCGAGATCGTCTCCCGCCAGCTTGCCGATTTCATGGCAGGCAGCGGTGTGGAGGTGATCGACGCCGTCGGCCAGCCCTTTGACCCCAATCTTCACGACGCTCTCGGCCAGGAGGCCAGCGACACCGTGCCGGAGGGAGAAGTCATCCGCCAGACCCGCAAGGGGTACAAGCTGAAGGATCGCCTCATCCGTCCCGCCAACGTCTTTGTCTCCAAAGGCCCAGCGACTCCTGCCTCATGATGGCGACCAAACGCGACTATTACGAGATTCTCGCCGTTTCCCGCACCGCGACTTCCGAGGAGATCAAGCGCTCCTATCGCAAGCTCGCGGTCAAGTTTCACCCCGACAAAAACCCGGACGACCCGACGGCGGAGGAACGCTTCAAGGAACTCGGCGAAGCGTACGACATCCTGATGGATGAGAACAAGCGGGCCGCGTACGACCGCCACGGCCACGCCGCCTTTGCCCAGGGCACCGCCGGTGCGGGCGGGGGAATGGGCGGGCACGACCCGTTTGACATCTTCCGCGAAGTTTTTGGCGGCGGAGGAGGCGGGGGCGGTATTTTCGAGCAGTTTTTCGGCGGCGGCGGGGAACGGGCGGAGAGCCGCACCCGCGGGTCCGACCTTCGCTACGACCTTCAGATCACCCTGGAGGAAGCGGCGTTTGGCTGCGAAAAGGAGATCGAGATCAACAAGCCGGTCACCTGCGACGCCTGCGACGGAAGCGGCGGCGAAAAGGGGGCCAAGGCGGCCACCTGCCCGACCTGTCACGGTCGCGGCCAGGTCATCAGCGCGCGCGGGTTTTTTCAGGTTTCGCAGACCTGCCCCCGGTGCCGCGGCGTCGGCCAGATCATCTCCAACCCGTGCAAGAAATGCCACGGGGAAGGGCGCGCCGAAGGGCGTTCGCGCATCAAGCTCAAGATTCCCGCCGGGATTGAAAACGGCTCGCGGATGCGATCCTCCCGCAACGGGGAGGCGGGGCTGCGCGGCGGCCCTCCCGGCGATCTTTATGTGGTGATCCACGTCAAGGAGCACACGATTTTCGAGCGCGAGGAGGACAACCTCTACGCCGAAATCCCGATCTCGTTTGCCACGGCGGCGCTCGGCGGCGAAGTGGTCGCGCCGACGCTGGAAGGGAAGGCTTCGATCAAGGTGCCGCCCGGTACGCAGAGCGGCACCGTCTTCAAGCTGCGCGGCAAGGGGGTCCCGACCTTGAGTTCGAGCCAGCGGGGCGACCTGCTGGTGCGCGTGGCCGTGGAAGTCCCCAGCCGTCTCAACAGCGAGCAGCGCAAGAAGCTCGAAGAGTTTGCCGGGTTGTGCGGCGAGGAAAACACGCCGATCCACCGCAGTTTTTTTGAAAAAGCGAAGGATTTCTTTCGCTAAATCCGTCCGCGGTGACGCTGCCTGGGGGCGCGAGCAGAGGGAAGGTTGCTTTTCCTTGAAGCTCCCCGGCGTTTCCACGGTCGGGAGGAAGGTTTATGCACCGTTTCTATATTGCACCTGAACATTGGAACCTCGCCGCGCCCTCTCTGGAAGGGGCGGAGGCGCACCATGCCGTGGATGTCCTGAGAGTCCGGCAGGGAGACCGCATCGTCATCTTCAACGGACGCGGGGCCGAGGCGACGACCGAAGTGGTCGAAGCCGACAAGCGCCGGCTCGACCTGAAGGTCCTGCACCAGGCCAAAAGCGAACCGCTCGCATGCCGCATCACGCTCGCGCAGGCGATCCCGAAAGGGAAGACGATGGACTTAATCATCCAGAAGGCGACGGAGCTGGGCGTTTCCGCGATCGTCCCGCTGGTGAGCGAACGGACCGTGGTTCAGTGTTCGCCGGAAGAGGCGGCGCGCAAGCGGGAGAAGTGGCAGGGGGTCGTGATCGAGGCGGGCAAGCAATGCGGGCGCAACTGGTTGCCGCCGGTGGCCGAACCGGTGACGCCCAAGGCGTTTTTTGCCGATTCGCCCCGTTTTGACCTGATGTTGATCGCCTCGTTGCAGAGCGACGCGCTCCCGCCGCGCAAGGTGCTCGAAGAGGTGCAGGCCACGCTCGGCGGCAAGCCGAAGGAGGTGCTCATCCTGATCGGGCCGGAGGGCGATTTCACCCCGGCGGAGATTTCGCTCGCGAAGATCGCCGGTTGCCGCCCGATCACCCTCGGGCCGATCGTCCTGCGCAGCGAGACCGCCGCGCTTTACACCTTGAGCGTGTTGAGCTACGAGCTTTTCGAGTAGCCGGTAGACGCGTGGACGACGACGACCGGCTCTTCGCGCCAACGAAAGGGAACCCGCCATGCTCTTCGCTGCCGTTGCGCCGGTTTTTGTCATCCTCGGGCTCGGGTTCCTGCTGAGGCGGCTGCGGGTGCTCAACGAAGAGGCCGACGCCTCGCTTTTGAGGATCTGCGTCAACCTCCTCTACCCATGCCTGATCGCGACGACGATCATCGGCAACGACCTGCTGGATGACTTTTCCAACGTCTGGCTGCCGCCGTTGACCGGGATTCTGTTTGTCGCGATCGGCTACCTCGTCGCCTTCGGCGGGGCACGGGCGCTGGGGTTGGAGACCGGGCGCGGCGCGCGGACGTTTGTCTTTGTCACCGGGCTCTACAACTACGGCTACACGGCGATCCCGGTGGTGGAGAACCTCTTCGGTACGAAGACGCTCGGGATTCTTTTCACCCACAACCTGGGCGTGGAGATCGCCTTCTGGGTGGGGGCCGGGTTGATCCTCGCCAACCGGGGCGGCGGGGGCGACCGCCAACCGCTCTGGCGACACCTTTTGAGCACGCCGGTGATCGCGATCCTGGTCTCGCTGCTGCTCCATTTCCTCTCGGCGGACGACTACCTCCCCGCATGGCTTCTGGTGGCCGCCGGGATGATCGGCGCATCGGCCATCCCCATGGCGCTCCTTTTGACCGGGGCGACCCTTTCCGATTTCGCTGCCGAAGTGCGCCCGACCCGCAGCGGTGCGGTCGTCACCGCAAGCGCGACGGCGATCCGCCTCGCGGTGTTGCCGATCCTTTTCATCCTGATCGCCCGCTGGCTGCCGTGTTCCCGGGAGTTGAAGGAGGTCCTGATCGTCCAGGCGGCGATGCCGTGCGCCATGCTCCCGATCGTCCTCGCCAAGCATTACGGCGGCGACACCGGCATGGCGATCCAGATCGTGCTCGTCACCACTGCGCTCGGGCTTTTTACCATTCCCTATTGGGTGAGCCTCGGCCTTCGCGTCGCCGGTTTGTAGGGGAGGTTATTTCAACAGTTTTACCAACCATTCAAAGAAACGGGCGCCCCAGGAGGCTTCCGCGTCCGGCGTAGCCGAGGGGGGCACGGAGTCTTTCGGGGTGGTTTTCGCAGCGGGGGAGGCTGATGGTCCGGCAGTGCCTGCCGGTAGAAAGAACTCAGGGGATAGAACGGCCTCCTGAACGCCGCCTGTTTCAAGGAGACGACTCAACCGCCACGCGGAATAATGGCGGTCGGTCTGTTGGTTGATCCAGTTGCACAAGGTCAGGGCCGCACCGGGGTTGCCGAGTTGGTACAGATTAACGGCAACAGCGTAAACTTCGGTGCATCGGCTCATTTTCCGGTTCCCCGACACTTCAGGCAGGCTGATCTCCAGGTAATCCGACATCGTTTTTCCGAGAATGATCTGGAGACCTTCCATATCTTCCCAAGGCAACAGTTCCAGGTCTTTCCGGTTCTCTTCGGGAATCAATAGCATCCCGAAGCCCGACTTTGCGACCGCCAGCGATTTGGCGCAGATCCCTCCGACGGGGTAGATGTTTCCAAAGCTTCGGATCGCACCGGTCATGGCGACTCCCGGCCGGGGCGAAATCTTCTTCAGACGTGAAAGGAGGGCGGTGGCAATCGCGGCTCCAGCCGAATCGCCGCCAATGGCGAGGTCCGTGGATCGGTCCAGAGACAGGATCACCCGGTTTTGAAACAGGTTTTTGTCGAAATTGGAGGAAACGTAATGAACCGCGTCCTTGATCGATGAAATGAAGTATTTGTCGAGTGAATAGTCTCCCGTATTGAGGAGTTCAATCTGTTCATCGGCATCTCCAACCATCAACGGCTTCAAATATTCGGAAAGCCGGCTTTGATCTTGCGCCCTTCGTTTGGCGAGTTCCGCGCTGAAGATGCTGATCACTCCCTCTCCATCCCGTTTCCTGACGGTCAGCCCGTAGGACAAACCAATCTGCGGTCGAGGCCTCTCCTTTTCTGCGGGTTTTCCGAGATTTGTCTGTAGGTACGAGTTCAAGAGCCGCGCCCCTTCTTCTGTGAGACCAACGCCAAAAGGAAAAGATGAAGGCACTGTTCCCGGGTTGTTATCCTGGGATTTGCGTTTCAGAGCCAGGGTATTGATTTCGGCATATCGTTGGGCAAGCAGGCGGCGTGTCCGGGAACCTGAGTCTCCGAAGGAGTCATAGAGTTTGACCAGGAGATGGTAATTTCTTTTTGGTTCAGCGCCTTTCCCAACTGCCGAGGCTGCCGCGTGCAGCATCGCGTGGTGTTTCGCCGTTTCAAGGTAATGGATTCTCTTTTCTTCAATGGAGGCTTTTAGTGAACCCAGCGCCCTGATGACGAGATTGGAATCATGGAACATGGTTTTGGTTTCGCCGGTGATGAGCAGCAGGTTGTCCACCACGGCGGCCTGGTAATCGGCGTAAATCTTCAAGACGACCCATTCGGGTATTGATTTGACGGCGTTCTGCAATGTCTTGATGTCGTTGGAGACGACCTCGTCGGTAAATGGCTGGAGTTCCTCTTCAATCAGGGCTCGTACCGTCCGTGCGTTCTCCTCGATTTTTTTTTCAAAGTGAACGGCGCGACCCGGCTCCGGTTGGCTCAGGGAACTTCCATGCCGATAAGTCATCGCTTGAAAGTTGGACGAACGGACCTGCGAGGAGAGGGTTGCAAGCGTCTGTTTCACGGTAGCCCTTCGATGGAACGCGGCGTTGACCTTTTCACACAGCACCAACAAGGGATCGTCCGATGAGGATTGGCGATCTGCTCTCAGGGCCGCTGCCGTCTCCGAATAGCGACCCTTCAACAGATGGGGAAGATACCTCGAGTACCGGTTCGGCTGGGAGGAGGTGATGTAGATGGAGCCTTGCATGATCATCACCTCCGCGTTTTCGGCTCTGGCCAGATCTTTAAGATCATCGGCCAGGCTTTTTCCGGACTCCTTCGAGAAGTGTCTTTTTTCCTGTAGAACCGACTTTCGCTCCCAGAGGGCGGGATCGACGGATACCGGGATGTGATGCTTGAAGTTTAGCCATGTACAAAAATCAAGCAGCGTGCCTGTGTATTCCAAAGCGATGGCATCGACGGCCGCGAGTTGTTTCGGGAGGCCGGTGGTTGCTTCGCCTGACGTGGCTTCGTTTTGGGTGGAGCTGTCTTTTTTCCGCGCCTCGATGACCTTTGCCTGCTCAATGCCCCACGATTTGAGAAAGGCAGAGTCGATCTCTTCCGGTTCAAAAGTGGCAGCGCCTGAGGAATGCAGAATGGAGATGCGGTTATCACTGGTCACCACCACCCGCTGGATTCCCTCCAGGTTTTGATAACGTTGAAGGCCATCGCCATGGGCTGGTGGTAAGGAGATGGAGAGAAATAGAATGGTACAGATGACCATCAGGTTCGTCGTGATGTTCATGGATTGTGTGGATTTCCACACAATCGAAACATTCGGATTCCTTATTGTCGAGTGTGGATTTTCACACAGGTCAACAGGTCCGCAATGTTTGTGGTCCGCAGGTGAGCCGAATTCGCAATCAGCTTGGTTGGTCGCAGGCTCAACTGGCTGCCAAGTGCCAGTTGGCTGGATGGGACGTTTCGCGCGATATTATTGCGCGGATTGAATTACAGATTCGATGGGTCGGGGATTTTGAACTGGCCGCTCTGTCGGATGTTCTTAAAACCCCGATTGACGAACTTTTTCCGTCGGAGATGAAGGCGAGATTGCGCAAACATCAATGATTGCTGCTGCACAAGCTCCGTCGGAGGCATAGGGGGTTGATTTAAAAATGCTTCGGGGATGTACTCACGGCGGTTCATCATGAAAAAAGCTCTTTCTTTTTCCACTTCGCTCCTGCTTTCACTCGCTTTCGTTGCCGCTCCTTCGCTTCAGGCGCAAGAGAGGGAATGGCTCAGACCGGCGGAGATGTTGAAAAAACTTCAGGAAGCCGACGATGACAAGGAGGAAGGCGGGGACGACGAGCACCCGTGGCCCGAAGGGTTGCCGAAGGATTTGCCGCTTTACCCCGGCGTCACCCATCAACCGGTGTTTCTCGGGGTGGCCGGGTATTATCGCTGGAACATTCAGGCACCGACTTCCGACCGTGCCGCCATTATTGAAACCGTGAGGCAGGGGGAGGTGCACGGCTGGAAGCTGACGGACGACCAGAAACAGAGTGTCAATATTCACCTGTTCCAGTTCTCCCGGGAGGGAGAGAGCCTGGTCGTGACCGTTTCCAACGACGGAACGGAGACGAAGACCGTTTTTTACGAATTCATGACTGATGCGTTCAAGGAGGCTGCTTCCAGGGGGCGTTGAGCCGACGAGGGGGTCACTCGAACTGCTTGCGGAACGTCTCGAAGGTTTCGCGTAAGGTCTGAAGTTCTTCCCGCAGACCGGCGACCTCTTCCTGAAGCGCGGCGAGTTCCTCGCGCGAGGCGTGGTTGGAGGGAGCCGGTGTGTACGGGATTACCTGCACGGCGGGCGCGGCGGAGGCGAGGAGCGCTTCGTCAGGTTCCCCGGCGAGGAGGTGGACGTAGCGTTTTTCCTTGCGCCCCGGGCCCGGGGCGATGGCGCGGACCAGCGGCGACTGTCCCTTGGACATCTCTTCAAGGCTTTCCTCGATTTCCGGCAGGGTCAGGAGCCGCCCGGCCATCCGTTCGCTCCGCTGGCGGAGTTCGCCGGGGGTTTGCGGCCCGCGCAGCAGCAGGACGGCGAGAAGCGCCAGTTCCTTGCGCTCCAGCGTGTAGTGGTCGAGAAAGTCGTGCCGGTATTTTTTCACCCGCGAACCGGCTCCGAAGACGGCGGTCACCATCTGCCTGCCCCGGAGAGCGTCGGCGGTTTCCGCGACGGTAGTTTCGTCAAAGGCGACGACCGGCTCGCGGTTGGTGGTCTGGTTGCAGGCGGTCACCAGGCTGTTGAGCGTGAGCGGGTAATAGTCCGGCGTGGTCAGCTCCTTTTCGATGAGGCAGCCGAGGACGCGGGTTTCCGGGAAAGAGAGTAAAGACATGGGGAGCGGGGAACGTAACGGGCAAAATGCGCGGCGTCCAGTGTTCGATGGAGCTTTCCCGGCGATAGGGTGGCGGTGGTGGCTTTACGGTAAAGCCGATCGCCTCTGGAAAGAGGGCGGCGGTTTTTTCTAGCGTTTCGGTTTCCATGAAACTTTCATGCACACCGTTTAGTCTTGGGGGGACGATCCGTTCCGGCGAGATGGATCTCGAAGGATGGGTGAGGTTCGCTGCGGAGCAGGGGCTCGACGGGGTCGACCTGCTTGATTCGCACGGCTATCCGTGGCTCTGGAAGGAGACGGCGGGGCGACCCGGGCGGGTGGTGGAGTGGGCGCGCCGGGAGGGGGTGGCGATCGCCGGTTACGGGTGCTCCAATAATTTTGCCGTGGCCGACCCGGAGCGGCATCGCTGCGAGGTGGAGAACGCCCGTTTTGCGTTGCGCGAGGCGGCTGAAGCGGGCGCGCCGTTTTTGCGGATTTTTGGCGGAACGTTTGAGGGGGTGGGCAACGGGGGAGGGTATGGCGGGTTCGCCCTCGCTTATGAGCAGATCCGGCGTGGGCTCGATCTGCTGCTCGTCGATGCGGAGCGGTGCGGCGTGGTCCTCGCCTTGGAGAACCACGGGCGCTTGCCGGGGCATGCGTGGGAGCTTCGTTCCCTGGTGGAAAGTCATGCCTCGCCGTGGCTGCGGGTTCTTTTTGATTACGGCAATTTTCTGGGCAACAGCATGGACGAGCCGCAAGACCCGTTGCGGGCGTGGCCGGTGCTTGCCGCTTACGTGGTGGGGGCGCATTACAAGGATTTCCGGACGGCTGCGCCGGGGAGCGGGCGAAAGTTTGAGCCGTGCCGGCTCGGGGCGGGGGTGGTGCCGGTCCGGCAGTTGACGGCGGAGATGGTCCGCAGCGGCTATGACGGCTTCTTTTCGCTGGAATGCGGGGCGTTGCCCGGAGGAAGCGAAAAGGAGGGGGTCGTCCGGTGCCTGGAGGATATGCGGGAGATGAAGCGCCTTTTTGAGCGGTTGAAGCCGTGAGCGGGTTGAAACGCTTTCAAAAAGCCTGTTCTTTCACGACCGAATTTGTACTTTGACTCCCATGAAGTTTGTCATTGCCGTTGATTGTGAAGGACCCGCCTGCGTGGTGGGAGCGCCGGGCGGCGGCCTCAACTCCGCCCCGGCCCAGTACGAGTTTGCGCGCAGGCAGGCGACCGCCGAGGCGAGCGCCGCCGCAAGGGGGCTCTTCGAAGCGGGAGCGCAGCAGGTGATCGTCTGGGACAACCACGGCGGCGGGGTGAACCTGGTTTACGATGAACTCGACGAGCGTTGCGATATTTTCAACGGCGCGGGAGCGGGCCGTTTCGCCATGATGGATGAAAGCTTTTCCGGGGTGGTCTTTGTCGGCTACCATTCGCGCGACAACGTCTGCGGCGCGCCGCTGGCCCATACCTACAACAGTTCCGCCTACCAGTGGATGAAGATCAACGGACGCGAAGTCGGCGAACTGGCGATCGACGCCGCCGTCGCCGGCAGCCTCGGCGTGCCGCCGCTGATGGTGGTTGGCGACGACAAGATGGTGGCTGAAGCGTGCGAGTTTTTTCCCGGCATCTGCTCGGTGCAGACCAAGGTCGGCTATAGCTGGAATGCGGCGTTGAGCAAGCATCCCCGGCGGGTTCTGGCGGAGATCGAGGCGGCGGCAAGGGAAGCCGTTGCCGGGCGCGGGCGGATGCAGCCGTTTGGCTTCGCGGCTCCCCTGGAGGTGGAAGTCCGCTACAAACGGCTGGAAGCCGCCGACGCGGCGTGCCGTCCTTCGAGCGGCGCGGTGCGGGTCGATGCCTATACCGTGAAGCGGACGATCGGTTCGATCCGGGAGTTTTTCTGAGCGAAAATCGCGGTGGCTTTACGGGTAAAGCGCTCAAACGCTTTGCCTTGAAGCGGGCGGGGTGGTAGGAGGTTCTTTCATGGAGAAATGTTTCTTGTCCCCCTGGTTCCCCCTGCGTCGGCTGCTGCTCTTGGCCGGTGCGACCCTTTTGACTCCGGTCTCCGGTGCGGTCGAGGTGACGCTTGCGCCGCCCCACCCGGTGAGCGCTCCCGGCTTGACCGAGAGCGTCGTGGTGGCGCTGGAGGAGGCGGGCGCGCCGGTGGCTTCGACGCAGGCGGCCCTTTCCGTGACCTGGCCGGACGGTTCGACCCTGTCGCTCAAGCAGGAAACGGAGGCGGGCGGCACGGCGCGTTACGAGATCGCCGTGCCCAGGGTCATGCCGACGGGGCATGCGGAACTGAAGCTGGAGGCGGCTTCCTTCCAACAGAAGGTGGTGGCGCAGATGGATGTCCTGGAGAAGGCGCGTTATGACGAACTCGACGCGCTGGCGGCTTCGATCCCGCTTGCCGGGCCGTTGCGGGTCCTCTATCTGGGCGACAGCCTGACGGCCCAGCAGGAGGGTAGCAATCACGTTGACAAGGTGCGGTTCTGGCTGGAGAAACAGCACCCGGGGAAAACGACGTTTCGCAACGCCGCGGTCGGGGGCGACTCGATCCGCACCGTCTGGCGACGGTTTGAGCACGTGCTCGACCCGGCGAAGAAGGCGCAGTTTCGCCAGGAGCGGTACGACGACATTTTCGGGTTCAAGCCGGATGTCATCTTCATCTTCCTGGGGCACAACGATAACAAGGCGACCAGTAAGTCGGACTTCAAGGAACCGAGCATTCCCTTTGAGGTGCAGGACCAATGCTTCCATTCGGTGATCGACCTGCTCAAGGAGAAAAACCCGGAGGCGAAGGTGGTGCTCATCTCGTCGGTCTCGCCGGTGGAGGAGATCGCCCGCGCCCGTTCGGAAAAGCGCCTGGCCGAAGGGCACGCCACCAACCGGCATGGGGTTCCCGCGTTGATGGAACGCTATAACGAACAGCTTCAACGCATTGCGGGCGAATACGGGTTTGACTATGTGGATGTCTATACCCCGACCAAAAACCATCCTGACAAGGCAAGTCTTTTCAACCCGAAGGATGGGGTCCACCTGACCGTGGAGGGGAACCGTTTTATCGCGACGCAGGTGCTCCAATACCTCGCCGGGCCGAACCGGGTTCTGGCGAAGCCGTAAGGGGGGTCCCTTTGGCAGCTTTCACATGAAAAAGAAGGCGACCATGCGGGATGTGGCGGCGGCGGCCGGGGTCTCCGTCATGTCGGTTTCCTATGCGCTCCGGCATCACCCGAGCATTCCCGAGGCGACGGCGGAGCGCCTTCGGAAGCTGGCGGGCGAGATGGGGTATGTCCCCAATCCGCTGGTTTCCGCCCTGTTTGGCGAACTCCGCTCCCGCCGGAAATCGGTCGCTCCGCCGCTGGTTGCCTACCTCTCCTTTTACGCGGAACGCAGCCGCTGGTGGAACAGCTACGGCATTCTCCGTTCCTACTACGAAGGGGCGCGGCAACGGTGCGAGGAACTCGGCTTTGCGATGGAGGTTTTCGAGCCGAATGCGCAAAGGATGTCGCCCAAGCGGCTATACGACATCCTTAGCTACCGCAATGTGGTCGGCGTCATCGTCGGGGTGGGGCCCGCGTCGATGCCGTACGCCTTTGCGTGGGATCGGTTTCCATGCGTTTCGATCGGTTATACCGAGCAGGTGCCGCCGGTTCATCGCGTGATGCTGAACCATTTCCAGACGATGGACGAAACCCTGCGGCGGGTGGCGGCGATGGGGTATCAAAGGATCGCGCTCGGCCTTCTGAGCCGGTGGAGGCTGACGGACAATTACCTGATGGCGCTCCACCTCTTCCAGCGGGACCTCCCGGCGTCGAGGCGGATCGCCCCGTTCTATGTCTCCCGCTACACTTTCAACGGCAAGGTCTTCGGAAAGAAGATCGCCAAGGCGCAGCCGGATCTCTTTATCGACGCCGCAGGGCAGGGGCGGTTCATGAGGGCGTTGCAGCAGATCGGCGTCGGGTTTCCGCGCGACATGGGTTATGTCACCTTCAACTGGCATGACCGGCTGGAGGGATTGGCGGGCGTCAACCAGAACAGCGACCGGATCGGCGCGACAGCGGTCGATCTTCTCGTCAACCAGATCAATTTCAAGGAGAGCGGCATTCCCGACATCCAGAAGTTTACGCTGGTCAGCGGTTCGTGGGTGGATGGGGCGTCGGCCCCGGGTAAAGTCTCGGGGTAAACGGGCCGGTTGAAGGGGCGCTTTACGTTAAAGTGAACTTTTCGTTGTCGCGCCGACGCTGGAGAAGGATCATCCGCCCAATCCTTCAACCCCCGTCCAGCACCATGAAAATGTTCCCTTTTTTTACCCGGAATCGATTCCCCTCCGCCGCGCTTGGCATCGCCCTTCTTCTCTCCGGATGGAGCGCGACGACATCGGCGCAGATCGTGGCCAACTTTGACGCCGGAAACACCAGTACGGCGGTCGATGGAAACCCCGGCATGGCGGGAGAGGGGTGGGCCGGTCCATGGGGTAACCCAAACCCGGGTTCGGGAAGAACCTTGACCCGGACGGTAGTTAATACCGATCCCCTGAAGGTGGGGAGCGGTAACTACCTTTCGGTGACGATGACCAATTCCACGGTTTCAGCCACCGCCAGGCGGACGGAACTGGTTCGTCGTACCTATGAGGACGAGGGGCTGGTCTCCCTGAACGCTCCGCATACCATCAGCTTTCTTTATCGGATCAACCAACCGGTGGGAGGAGCGACTCCCGGCATTTTTGACAGCGCCAGAAATGCCAGCGAAGGCAACGAAACCTCCGCCTTTTACCTGCGGGTGAGCGGGAGTGAATGGGGGTACTATACCGCGCCGGGAAGCTGGGTCGGCACGGAGGTTCCGATGATCTTTGGCGATACCTATGCTTTTACGATTCAGCTCGATCCGGTGACGAAGCTTTGGGGTTTCAGTGTGATCAACCTTGATGATGCCGATTTCTCCTTTTCGATCGACTCACTCGGTTTCTTCGGTAGCGATTTTTATGGAGAAACCGCCAGGGATGCGGTCGGCGGGCAGTTGCAATGGAGCATGACCCTGACCGACCGGCCCGACGGCGAAGCGCCGATTCATTCCGTGACGTATGATCTCGACTCCATCCTGATCATCCCCGAACCGGGAGTGACCGCCCTGCTGCTGGGGGCGGGGACGCTTTGGTTGACCGGTCGCCTGGTTTGCCGTCGAAAGAACGATGTCTGATCAAGGCATATTTTCGCGTTGCGGCGGGCGGGGCCGACCGGGTGGAGGTTTTTCAGTGCCGGAACTCCTGCTGGTGCTGGCATTGCTGGCGGCTCTCGCCGTCATTGCGGCCTTGCAGGTGCAACGGGCGGGCAAGCAAGCGGTGGAGATCAAGTGTGCCCACCGGTTGCGACAGATCGGGGTCCTGTTTCATGGCTATGTCAGCGAACAGCCCAACCGGGTGGTCCGGCTTTTTCAGGAAGGAACCACGACACAGGCAAAGAAGTGGTACGACCTGCTGCAAGCGTATGCTTCCCTTTCCGACGAGCGGGCCCGGGAGTGTTTCGGATGTCCCGCCCTGCCTGCCGACGAGGTGACGAACTGGAAGTGTTACGGTTTCCGGGTCGGGGGGCCTCCGGGGGAGGTGCTGAAAGGCGGCGGAAAAATCTATCAACTGACGATCCCCGCCGTGGAGAATCCTTCGAAGGTTCTTCTGGCTGCCGATACCTATTCACTGCGCGATTTTACCCAGATCTTCAGGATCGTGCCGCCCAAACTCTATAACAGCCATGCGGGGATTCATCTTCGCCACAGCGACCGCGCCAATGTACTTTTTCTCGACGGGCACGTCCGCGCACTGACGCGGAGTGATCTCCATGAGGTCGGGATCGACGAGGCGCTGGACCGGCACGGTGCGTTGGTCGAGACCAGGTGACGGCGGAAAGCGTGCCTTTACGGATAAAGTGACTTTCGGTTTCCACGACCGCCACCGTGCGGAGAAGATGATGTTTCCAAGTTTTTCAAGCCATGACACACAAAAAAGACAAGATTCGGCTGGCCCTGATCGGGGTCGGGACGATGGGAAAGGTTCACGCCAAACGATTGCTGGAGGGGTTGGCCCCGTCGATGGAACTGACCGCCCTCTGCGATACCCATGTGCGGGAGGATGAACTCTTTTCGGGCCTGCCGTTTTATACCTCCGTGGAGGAGCTTTTCGCCCGGGAAACGCTCGACGCGGTCTTTATCGCGACCCCGCACTACCTGCATGCCAACCTCGGCGTGGCGGCTCTGGAACACGGCCTGCATACGCTGGTGGAAAAACCGATGGCCGCCAACAAGGAAGGGTGCGAGCGTCTGTTGGAGGCGCAGAAGCGTTCCGGAAAGGTTCTTTCGGTGATGTTAAGCATGCGCACCAAGCCGGTCTACCGGAAGGTCAAGGAACTGCTCGATACCGGCGCGCTTGGCACCGTCCGGCGGGTCCACTGGATCGCTTCCAACTGGTTTCGGACGCAGAAATACTATGCCTCCTCCTCGTGGCGCGGAAGCTGGAAAGGGGAAGGGGGCGGGGTGTTGCTCAACCAATGCCCGCATCAGCTTGATCTCTTCTCGTGGTTTATGGGGCAGCCGGAGAAGGTGACCGCCTTTTGCGGCTTCGGTCGCTACCATGACATCGAGGCGGAAGATGACGTGACGGCGGTGCTGCATTATCCCGACGGGATGAAGGCGGTCTTTGTGGCTTCGACCGGGGAATCGCCCGGCACCGACCGGCTCGAGATCGTCGGCGAAATGGGCCGCTTGATCGCCGAAGGCGGGCGGCTTCACTGGGATCGCAACCGTGTCGCGATGACCGACTTCAGCAGGACCACCGAAACCTTGATGGACCGGCCCGAATGCGAGTCATTCGAGGTGCCGCTGGAGCCGCAGAAGGATAGCGGACATATGCAGATTTTCGAAAACTTCGCGCGCGCCATTCTTTACGGGGAGGAACTGATCGCCCCGGCACACGAAGGGATGCTCGGGGTCGAACTGGCCAACGCGATGCAATACTCCACCTGGACCGACTCGACCGTCGCGTTGCCGCTGGAGAGCGCCGCCTTTCTTGAAAAACTGGAAGAAATCGTCTCCCCGGCGGGTGAGCCGTCCCTGGTCGGAGCATGAAACTTTCCTGTACACCCATCAGTTTTCACCATTCGTTTCGGGAAGGGACGATGACCCTGCCCGGGTTCATCCGCTTTTGCGCCGAACAGGGGTTGCAGGGGATCGACCTGCTCGATGTCGATCACTACCCATGGCTCTGGTCGGCGAAGGAAGAGCTGGCAAAGGTCCCGGAATGGACGTGCCGGGAAGGGGTGGCGATCGCGGTCTATGCTGCGGGGAACAACTTCGCGAAGAGCGATGAAACCGCGTGGCGAAACGAGGTGGAGGCGGTCCGGCGGGTGATCACGCGGGCGCGCGACTGCGGCGCGCCGGTGGTGCGGATCTTCGGTGGCTACCATTGCGAAGCGAACGGCGAGCCGGAAATGACGACCACGCGCGGTCTGGCACGGGTGGTCGAAGGAATCGCGCAATGCCTGCCGCTGGCCGAGTCGTGCCAGGTGGTGCTGGCGCTTGAAAACCACGGGCGGCTTCCCGGGCATTCCCATGAAAGCCGGGCGATCGTGGATCACTTTGCTTCGCCGTGGCTGAAGGTGACGTACGATCCCGCCAACTGCCACGGCAATAGCATGGACGAGGATGAAGACCCGCTGCGGGCGTACGAAACGCTACGCGACAGCATCGCCCATGTGCATCTCAAGGATGTCTGGCCAGCAAAGCTCGATTTGAAGCGCCGCCGCGAACCATGCGTGGCGGGCAAGGGGATGACCCCGCTGCGGCAGGTGATCGCGCAACTCGCCGCCGATCGCTACCCCGGTTTTTGCAGTCTGGAGTATGAAGCGGCCCGCATCGTCCCCGAACGGGAAGGGGTGACGCAATCTTTTGCCTACCTGCGCGAGTCGATCGCCATCGCCCAACGGACGTGGCTCTAAATTTTTTTAATCCACACAAAATGAACCAACCTGTTTTTACCGCCGATAAACCGGCGAGACTTCTTGCCATCGTCCCGCATCAGGACGACTTTGAATTCAACGCCGGGGGAACCTTTGCCCGGCTGCGGCAACGCTACGGCGACGCGGTCCGGATGAAGGTCATCATCACCTCGCGCGGCGCTTCCGGCCACCACGAGATGGAGCCCGACGCCCTCTTCATGCGCCGCATGGAGGAGGCGCGGGAGAGCGCGGCGCTGATCGGAGCGGAGGCGGAGTGCCTGACCCAGCTCGACGGCACGCACGTGGCCGCGCAGGTGCTGGTGACGCGCAATCTGCTGGGAGGCATCTGGAACGCCATCCGCGATTTTCAGGCCGACTACCTGTTCTGTCCCCCCGTGGTCTCCGACCCCTTGGCTGCCGTCCACGTGGACCACGAGGAGACGGCGCGCGCGGTGCGGCTGGTCGGCTACCAGTTGGGCGTGCCGCGTGCCTACCCGGCATTGACCGCCACGGCGGCCGATATTCACTACCGTGCACCGGTGATCGTGCTTTGCGATGATGTCTATAGCTATGAGAAGGAGTATCATGTCGCCTGTGATATCGCCGAGACCTACGGGACCAAGGTGGCGATGGCGAAATGCCACCGCTCGCAAATCTACGAATGGTTGCCGTTCAACCGGCGGCAGGCGGCTCCGAGCGAAAAAGAGTTTGAGACGGGCTTCCGCCTGCGGCATACCCATATCAACGAACGCTTCGGGCTCGACGACTCGGCCCCGCGTGAATACTTCCGTTTCTCCCGCTGGGGAAGGCGGCCGCTGGATGGGGATCGCGCCTGGTTGTTCGGGGAATAGAACCGCTGCCATCTTTCATGATCAATCTTGTTTCCTCCGTCCGAAATATCGCCTTTGCCATGGTGGCTGCCAGTGCGCTGCTGGCAGCCGGGGGCGGTTTGATCGCAACAGCCCGGGGCGCGGAGCCGGTTCACTTGCTGGCCGGTCCCGACGGGATTGCCTGTGAAATCGTTGTCGCCGGGGATGCGCCGACGATGACACAGTTTGCCGGAAAGGAGTTGCAGCAACTCCTTTCCCGCTCGCTGGGGGGCGAGGTGCCGTTGGTGAAAGTCCCCGGGGGAAAAGCGGCGACCTCCATCGTGCTCGGCAGCGATCCCTCCCTTGAAGCGCTGGAGGCCGACCTCGCATCGCTACCGAGGGACGGCTTCGTGATCCGCTCTTCGGGGAAGGTTATCCATATTGCTGGCAACGATGACAACCCCGATGGTGTTGAGGGGCAGATCGCCTCCAGCGCCTGGCACCGGCGCGGCAAGCATCCGCAGCGCGGCACCCTCAACGGGGTTTACGAGTTTCTTGAACGCTACCTCGGTGTCCGGTTCTATTTTCCCGGGCGGTTCGGGACGATCGTTCCGGAACACGCGGAAGTGGCCCTTCCGGCGTTGAAGGTCGAGGTCGCCCCGGCCATGACGGCGCGTTCCATGGGGTATTCCGGTGCGCTGTATGAAGGGTTTGAGGAGGAAGGCTACCCGGGGAAGAACCGGGAGGCGCAAACCTGGTATTATAAAACGCTCGATGCTCTGCGCCTGCGATTGCAGACCGACTATGTGCCGCACTGTCATGGTTTGAGGAGTTATGGCTATATCGGGCGGTTTGGTGAGTCGCACCCGGAATACTTTGCGCTGATGGGGAACGGACGCCGGCACAGCAATGCCAGCCTTCCGCAGGCGGGCCAGCTCTGTTTCAGCAGCGGGATTACGGAGGAAATTTTTCTGGATGCCAAGGCTTACCTGACCGGGCAGAGCGCCGAAAGCCGGGAGGTGTCCCCCCGTGGCGATGGCCGGTACGCCTGGTCGCCCGCCGCGTGTCAGCCGGGGTATTTTGACATCATGCCGCAGGATGGGTTTTACCCGTGCCATTGTGAGCCGTGCCAGAAACATTTTCAGGGCTTTCGCTACCGCGAGATCAATCGCACGACGACTTCAAAGTTTCTCTGGGACTTCTTCTGCGATGTCGCGGAGCGGTTGAAGAAGGAGGGTGTCCCGGGGAAGGTGACAACGATGGCCTACTCGCCCTATAGCGAAATCCCCGAACGGGAGATCCCGGACAACCTGGAAGTGGCGCTCTGCCCTGTGGGGCCGGATGCCGTGCGCGATTTTGGCAAGGTTCGCGACCATGTGCGCGGCTGGTATGAAAAGACGGGGAAGCGGAAACTCTGGCTCTGGATCAACGTCGGAAAATTCAGCCAACTGGCGGTGCCCGGCGTGCCGTTCATGATTCCCCGGGCGACGGGGCGTTACTTCAAGGAGCTGGCTCCCTATATCTCCGGGGCGTACTTCACGTTGATCATGAACGATGCCTACCTCTACAAGTACCTCAATGCCTATATCGCCAACAAGGTGATGTGGGACCCGCAGGTCGATGTCGATGCCTTGCTGGAGGAACACTATCGGGTGATGTTCGGGCCTGCGGCGGGCGTCATGGAAAAGATTTACGACCGGTTTGAGGAGATCTGGCTGGAGCAGATCCGCGGCAACACGATCGAGACTTCCATTGGAGAAACCGCCGTGCCGCCTTCGGAGCATCAACTCTGGAACGTGATCTATTCGGAGAGCGAGGTGGCGTCGATCGGCGAACGGTTTGCGCAGGCCGAGCGGGCGTGTGCCGACCGCCCGGAGTACCGCGAACGGGTCGCCTTCATGCGTCGCAATCTTTTCGACCCGCTGGTGGCTGCGAAGGAACGCTACCAGCGAACGCTCAAGGGAATTGATGCGTTGCAGCTCCATGTTCCGGAACTTGAGGCCGGGTCGACGCTCCGGATCGACGGGGTGCCGGATGAAGCCGCCTGGCAGCAGGCCGAAGAAGTGACCCTGACCCATCTCGGCCATCCCGACCGCAAGGAGCCGTTGACCACGGTGAAAGTAGGGCGCAACGAAACCGATCTCTTCATCGCCTTTGACTGCGCGGAGCCGGAGATGGCGCGGATCGTCGCGAGCGACCTGCCGCGCGACGCCAACGCGATCCATAACGAATCGTCGGTGGAGGTGCTGATCAATCCCTCGGGCGACCGAAAGCATTACCGGCAATGGAGTGTGAACGCCGCCGGGTCGGTCAGCGATCTTTCGGGAAGGAAAGAGGGGGCTTCCCGGACGCTCGATCCCGCGTGGCAGAGCGGCGTGAAATACGCGGTCCGTCGGAACGCTTCATCGTGGACGGTGGAGATGGCGATCCCGTTCCGCGACCTGGAGCCGCACCTTCCCGGCGGTTTCCCGATCAACTTTGTCCGCAACCGGGTGGTCAAGGGAGAGCCGATCATTCGCCTGAGCTGGAGCCCTTTTCTTCAGAGGAGTTTTCACGAACCGGAAAACTTCGGGCGCCTGCGGTTCGGGCCACTTACGAGCGAAAACCTGCTGATGGATGGCGATTTTGCCGAATCCGGGGAGGAAGGCGGGCCGGGCCGGTCGTGGTGGGTGCGCGCGAGCGACGGTTCCCGCGTCGGGGTCGGTACGGTCGAAGCGGCTTCATTTCCCGCACGGAACGCCCTGCAACTGGAGTGCCCCGACGGGGAGGGGGCGATCTCGGTCCGCCAATACCTCCCCGGCCTGAAGCCGGAGCGTGAGTACCGGGTCAGCTTCCACGTCCGCACGGAAGGGCTGGTGCCAGCGGGCCGGAAGGGCGGCGCGCAGGTGAGCGTACGTGATGGAAAGAGCCATTCCTACCCGACCGTTCCCTATACCGGCACGCAGCCGTGGCTTCGGCAAGCCTTCACCTTCCGCACCGGCCCGGGGGCGAATGTCGCTTCGCGCAGCTACCTTTCGCTCGGCCTCCGCGCCGCCAAGGGAGTGGTGTGGTTTGGCGACGTGCGGGTCGAACCGGTGGAGTGAACCTTAGAGGCTATGAAAAAAGGCCTTCAAAGGCCATGGAACACCTCTTTTTGCCTCTAACTGCATTCTTCCTCCCTTCTGTATTCCCTGAATACAGGCGGTCGTCGGAATTTCGTTATAGGCTAAAAATAGGGGCTCCGAGGCCATTAAAATCATTTTTTCACAGCCTCTTACGGCAGGGGAGCCTCGGGAGCCGTTTCGATTTCGCGGTAGATCTGCGGCATCGGGTGGCGAAGGGCGAGCAGGAGGGCGATCAGCGAAAGGAAGGCGGCTGCCGTGATGGCCCCGGTCAGCCCCCAGAGGGAGGCGAGCCAGCCAAAGAGGAACCCGCCGAGCGCCATCCCGCCCGTGGCACACATGGAGTAGTAGGAATAGACCCGGCCGACAAAGGCGGGGGCGGCGGTCATCCGGACGCGGACGTTGTGGTTCAGGGAGATAAAGGTCCACGAAAATCCTTTCAGGAGCATCAGGCCGCCCGCCACGACCGGGTTGGAGACATGGGCAATGGCGAGCAGCATGCTCATGGAGAGGGCCATGCCGGCGCGGGTGGAATGGCGGATGCCGAAGCGCGCCGCAAGGGAGTGGGCGGTCATGGAAGCGACGATCGCCCCCATGCCAAAACAGGAGGAGAGCAGGCCGAACCCCTTGGCATCAAGGCCGAGGCGCGTTTTGGCCAGCAGCGGAAGGAGGGCGACGACGGAGACCCCCGCCGTGATGAAGAGCAGATGCCTTATGAGAAGGAGCGCCAGAAGCCGCTGGGAGCGGAGGTAAAGGAAGCCTTCCTTCATGGCCCTGCCGATGGAGGAAGCTTTCCTGCGCGCCGGCTCCTGCGGTTCCCGCCAGCGGTTGATGACAAAGATGACGCCGAGAAAGGAGAGGGCGTTGAGGAGAAAGACCATCCCGGTGCCGATCCACGCGATGAGCAGCCCGGCCAACGCCGGGCCGAGGCTGCGTGCCGAGTTGACGCTGATGGAGTTGAGCGAAACCGCAGGCGGGAGATGATGGCGCGGCACCGAGTCCTGCACCACGGTCGACCAGCAGTTCTGGTTGAAGACCGACGCGATCCCCATCATGCCGATCAGGACCAGCAACCCCTTGGGATTGAGCCACCCGCCGAAGGCGGAGAGCGCCAGCAGGCCCGCCGCCACCGCGAGCAGGCTCTGCGTGGTCAACAGGAGATGCCGCCGGTCGGAGACATCGGTCACCGCTCCCGCGAGGGGAGAGAGAAACAGGACCGGCGCATTCGCCATGACGGAGACCAGCCCGAGAAGGAGCGGCGACGAGGTCAGAAGCGTCATCTGCCAACCTGCCCCGGCGTTGTGCATCTGCGTGCCGATGTTGGAAGCCATCGAGGCGATCCAAAGCGAGCGGAACACCGGCCCCCGCAGCGGTTCCAGCAGCGAGATCCGGGCGGGGGGCGGACGCCGCGCGGGGCGGGCATCGGGAATGGCGGCGGTTTTCGGGATGAGCGGCTTCAAAATCATCAGACGGCCTCGGGCTGCCAGTAACGCCAGCGCCCGCGCGTGGGAGGCCCGTCGGAAATCAGGAGCGCCGGGGGATCGGTGCGAAAAACCGTCCCGCACGCGGTATAGGCCCGGTCGTTGTCGAAGGAGAGGGTGGTCGCCCCGGTTTCGTCGTGGTGCGCCAGTTTTTCCATGCTCCACCTGGCCGCTTCATCCCACCCCCGGCACCACGGCATCTCCAGGGTGGAGAGCGCTTCCCGCAGGTAACGGAGCCGTCCGCGGGAGTTGCGGTGGATCTTCGGATCATCGGCCTGCCGCTGGTTGAGATGCGCGAACGCCTCTCCCACGAAATGGTTGGTCTTGGCGACCCAGCCGGGCCCCTGCGGCACTTCGATGTCGGGCGCTTCACCCACCATGGCGACCGCCGCCACCCTGCCGGTCCGGTCTGCGAGAAGGAGATGCCCCTCGCCGACATGGCGGATGGAACGAATCAGGGCGAGCGCTTCGTCGACCGTACGGCAACGGCTCAGGAACGCATCCGCCACCGCCGCCTTGTGAAACCCGTTTCCGACCGCCCGGGGCCGCACCGCGTTGCAGACCATCACCAGCCCATGCCCGTTGATGCCGCTGGAGGCCACCATCGCGCTGCCGACCGAGGAAATCGCCAGCACCCAGCCGACCTCCCACGAAGGATCGCGATGAAGCGCCAGTGTATGGCGGTCGCTCGCCCCGGGGGGATTGTCCCGGTTTTTGGCCACCAGCGCGCCCCCTTCGGAAACGGGGAAGGCGAAGGTGGAGCACTCCTCGTCCCAGATGCCGTCGCCCTCCTCCCGCGCGCGCCGCGCCTTCTCCCGGTCATTGAGCAGGTCGGCATGGCTGGAGGCGAGCAGATCCTCGACCGGTACGCCGAGGCCGTCCGCCTGTCCCCTCATGTAAAGCGCCCCTTCGGGAAAGATCGCTTGCAGCCGCAGCCAGTTTTCCTTCAGCCAGTCGCCTTCGCCATTCTGTTCGCGCAGGCGGACGCCTTTTGCGAGTTGTTTGAGCAGCCGTTCCCGCGCGGCGGTAAAGTGTTCCACCAGTTTCCGGCCCCGTTCATACGCTCCCCCTGTAAAAACCGGCACGCTCAGTGGTTCGAAGTTTTTTGCGAAATCCCATGACATGGTTTCTGGATATACCCCCTTCGCCCCGATCGCCGTTACTGAAACTTTTTTTAATGTAATATAACGTTTTGGAATAAATAGACGCAGCTTATAAGCAGTCGAAGACGGAATGAAAACCTTGAAGATGCGGGCGCGATGGATCATGTTCGGGAATGACCCTGGCGCAATTAAAGGCGTTCTCGGAGGTGATGGCCACCGGCTCGGTCTCCCTGGCGGCGCGCAAGCTCTACCTGACGCAACCGGCCGTGACCAAGCAGGTCCGCGCGCTGGAGGAGGAGTTGAACCTCCTGCTTTTCGAGCGTTCCGGCAAACGCCTGCTGCCGACCACCGCCGCCCACGATCTCCTGCCGCGCGTCGAGAAACTGATCCGCGGCATGGAAGGGTTGAAGAAGATCCGCCATGCGCGCAAGGAGGCGGAGATCGACGGCGTGGTGTTGGTCGGTTGCAGTTCCATTTTTGCACAGACCATCGTGGCTCCGGTCATCGCGCTCTGTCGCGAGCGGCACCCGAACATGCAGGTGATCCTTTTTGAGGCGTCGATGCGCGACCAGCTCCAGCGGCTGCGCAAGGGGGAGTTCCGCATCGCGTTCGGCACCGGTTACGCGAAGGACGCCGCCCTGGAGTTCATTCCCTTTCTGGAGGATGAACTGGTGTTGATCGTCCCCGAAAATCACGAACTGGCCACGGGGGAGGAACGGCTTCCGGTGGCGGAGATCACCCGCCAGGAATCGTTGATCGCCCATTACTACGCCGGAGGGGCGGAGGCCCTTTTGCGCAGCGCGGGCGTCCCCCGCCGGTTGTTGATGAACGAGGAGGGCGCCGGCCCCCGCACGACCCATACCAGCACGATGATCGCCCTCGTTGCCCACGGGCTGGGGGTGGCGGTGGTGCCGCGTTACATGGTGCGGCTGCTCGACTACCCCGGCCTCGTGCTGCGCGAACTCGACCCGCCGCTGCCAATCGAGTGCGGTTATTACCGGCTGCGAGGCGTCTTGCTCGCCCCGGTGGAGGCAGCCTTTCTGGAAGTGATGCGCGAAACGCTGCTGGAGCGATGCGGCGCTTGAAAAAGCGGGGAGCGTTGCCGGAAAGTCAAACAGCCACTGCCCGCAGAATCCGCGTAGCAGTGGCTGTTTTAGGGGGGTATCGCCAAATTCAGGAGGTTGACTCGTTGATCGACCGGATTTCCGGAAGACCCACGGGCCAACGTTTCATCGTCGACCCTCCAGAGAATTTCTGGTTAAACTTTTCCTAAAAAGAAAAACCCAAAAAGAACAAAACCGGATTGGTACGGAGGAATAAACCCCCGATCCGCAACAAAAGCAAGCGCTTAGTTGTTGTAGCGGAACTTCATCTTCATCCGCTTGGCGTTGGCACGCGCCTTGCGCTTGGTCTTCTGCGTGGGGGTCTCGAAAGCGCGGAGGCGACGGACTTCCTCCATCAGGCCCTCGGCGTCGAGCTTGTTTTTCAGGCGCTTGAGCGCGCGGTCAATCGGTTCCCCCTTGCGGACTAGGACTTCTGGCATGTTGTTCTCCTTCTTTCGGAAATAAAGCTTCTAAACTGCGGTTTGCGATAAAGATTCGTTCGACCCGGTGGTTTTGACCTGACGATCAGGTAAAGTCAGGCGGTCTGAGCAAATCGGTCCCGGGCCTGTTTTTGGTTCGCCGGAAATGCGTTCGAGCCTCCGCTCCACGCTTCCCTCCGTCGAAAAAACACAACACCAAGCCTCCCAGACCCCTCGCGAAATCTGGCGCGGAGTGGAAAGTAGGTGACCGGCCCGCATTCGTCAACCGGGAATCGCAGTTTTTTTGTTCGAACCGGCGGGGGTCTCCCGAATCCGCGGGCGGAAAGAGGCTTGAAAAAGGGGGTGCTGATTGCCTACGCTCCTTTTTTCCCGTAACGAGCGAAGATGAGCCTGATGATCCCCCTGACCCGCCGCGAACGCGTGGTGTTGGTCGTGGTGTTGATTTTCGTTCTGATCGGGGTCACAGTGAGGCAATACCGGCAGGCGGTGCGCGCAGCGGAGGTTTCCGCGGGCGTCGCCTCCGGCCATTGATTGTCCCGCTCGCCAACGCCACGTTTTATATGCAGAAGATTGGTTTCACCGAATCCCTTGAAAAGGTTCTCAAGGAAGACCCACGTTACGACCGCGAGGCGTACCTTTTTCTGAGGGACGCCCTCGACTACACGATCAAGCTGCGCAAACGGCAGAAATCGGACATCTCCCGGCACGTCACCGGGCAGGAACTCCTCGAAGGGGTGCGCCGGTACGCGATCGAGCAGTTCGGGCCGATGGTCCCGACGGTGTTCGAGGCGTGGAACATTCACGAAAGCCTCGACGTGGGGCGGATGGTCTTCAACCTGATCCGCGTCGGCATCTTCGGCAAGACGGAGAACGATTCCATGGACGACTTCCGCGACGGCTTCGACTTTCACGAAGCCTTTGTCAAACCGTACCTGCCGACCCGGCGCGTCCTGGTCCGTCCGGCGGTGCGGCCCGGCGCCAAGAGCCATCGCAAGCGGGCGATCGGCAACGCCTGAACGGGAGCGCCCCAAAACCACGCCTCTTCTTGGGAACCTTTGCCGGGACGTTTTGAAAATGTTCGAACGTCGGGCGTGCCCGGGTGTCTCAAGTTGAGCCGGTAGGAGAGAAAAAATCGCTTCTGCACGGGTTCGTTATCAACTTTCATGACCAAGACAACTGAAGAAATTACGGCGGAGGTCCGGCATGCCGGAGCGTGGGTGGCCCCCTTGCAGGCCGAGGTGGCGCGGGTCGTCGTCGGGCAGGAATACCTGGTGGAGGGGTTGCTCATCGGGCTGCTGACCAACGGCCATGTGCTGCTCGAAGGGGTGCCGGGGCTGGCAAAGACCTTGACGGTCAAGACGCTCGCCTCGGTGGTGCGGACCGGGTTTTCCCGCCTCCAGTTCACCCCCGACCTCCTTCCCGCCGACCTGATCGGCACGCTCATCTACAACCCCCGCTCGGGGGAATTCACCGTCAAGCAGGGGCCGCTTTTTTCGAACCTGATTTTGGCCGACGAAATCAACCGCGCCCCGGCCAAGGTGCAGAGCGCGCTGCTCGAAGCGATGCAGGAGCGCCAGGTGACCATCGGCGATACCACCTACCCGCTCCCTGATCCTTTTCTCGTCCTCGCCACGCAAAACCCGCTCGAACAGGAGGGGACCTACCCGCTCCCCGAAGCGCAACTCGACCGTTTCACCCTCAAGCTCAAGATCGGCTACCCCTCCCGCGCGGAGGAGCGGCAGATCCTCGACCTGATGGGGACTTCCGCGCCGAGGCTGGAGGTCAACCCGATCGTCGAACCGGCTGACATCATCCAGGCCCGTTCGGTGGTCAACTCGATCTATGTCGATGACCGCGTGAAGGATTACATCGTCGATGTCGTCTGGGCCACGCGCGAACCGGCGCGCTACAAGCTCCCGCTGGAGGGGATGATCCGCTACGGCGCGAGCCCGCGTGCGACGATCGCCCTGATCCTCGCCGCCCGCGCGAAGGCATTTCTCGAAGGGCGCGGCTACGTCACGCCGCAGGATGTCAAGAACATCGGGCACGATGTGCTGCGGCACCGCGTGATGGTCAGCTACGAAGCGGAAGCCGAGGAGGTGACGAGCGAAAAGATCATCGACCGCATCTTCGCCGGTCTGCCGGTTCCCTAGCCGGTTTATCCCCTCTCGGGGACAAAAGCACCTTTCTTTTTCATGCAGGACGCCAACCGCATCCTTTCCAAAATCCGCCGCCTGGAGATCCGGACCCGGGGGCTGGTCGAAGCCTCGTTCGCAGGGCAGTACCGGAGTGTCTTCAAGGGGCGCGGGATGAATTTCGAGGAGGTGCGCGAATACCAGCCGGGCGATGAAGTGCGGACGATCGACTGGAACGTCACCGCGCGGCTCGGGGTGCCGCACATCAAGAAATTCACCGAAGAGCGCGAACTGACCGTCATGCTGATGGTCGATGTCAGCGCCTCGGGCGGGTACGGGAGCGTCAATCTCTCCAAGCGCGAACTCGCGGCGGAAGTGGCGTGCGTCATCGCCTTTAGCGCGATCCGCAACAACGACAAGGTCGGCCTGCTTCTTTTTTCCGACCACGTGGAGCTGTACATCCCGCCGAAAAAGGGGCGCCACCACACGCTGCGGATCATCCGCGAGATCCTCTACTTCCAGCCGGTCGGCAAGGGGACGCAGCCCGCCGAGGCGCTTCATTACGTCAACCGGGTGTTGACCCGCAAGGCGGTTGTTTTCCTGATTTCCGACTTCGAGGCGGACGACTTCGAACGCGAACTGGCGATCACCGCCCGGCGTCATGACCTGATCGCCATGCCGGTCAGTGATCCCGCGGAGGAGGAACTGCCCGATGTCGGCATCGTCACTTTCGAAGACGCCGAAACGGGTGAGCAGATCGAGGTCAACACGAGCAACCCTTCGGTCCGCTCCGCCTACGGGCATCTTGCCGAAAAGCGGCGCGATGCGCTGGCGCGGGAGTTCCGCCGCAAGCGGATCGACGCCGTCTGGCTGGAGACCGACCGCGATTACCTTCCGGCGTTGCAGGTTTTTTTCCGGACCCGGGAAAGGAGGTTGCGATGAAGCGTTTGATCTACCCCGCGCTTCTTCTGGCGACGCAACGCCTGATGGCGCAAACCGCGCCCAACCCGAATTCGCCCGCCGCGCCGGGGGAAACCCCGCTGCCGGAGATCCAGCCGATCGACCCGCCGGTGGCGACCTGGCCCTACCCGCTCTGGATGATGATTGTCGCCGGGGTGCTTCTGGCCATCGTTCTCGGACTGATCATCTGGGCGATCTGGCGTTTCATCGCCCGGCGGCCCGGTCCGCCGCCGCCGACGCCGAAGGAAAAGGCGCTTGCTTCGCTGGGAGCCCTTCACGGGGAGGTGGAAGCGCTCGCGCCGTACGCGATGAGCGTCAAGGCTTCCGACGTGCTGCGGCATTACCTGACGCAAGCGCACGGGCTCGCCGCCACGGAACAGACTTCGCCCGAGTTTCTCGCCACGATCGCGCGCGACCCGCACTTCAGCGACGCCGACAAGACGCTCCTCGCCCGGTTTCTGGAAAAGGCGGACCTGATCAAGTTCGCCCGACTGGCCGCGACCGCCGCCGACAGCCGGGAGTTGATCGAACAGGCCGAGGCGCTGGTGCGGCGTGAAGAGACGCCGGTGGCTCAACCGGGGGAGGTGGCATGAACCCGTTTGCTGATTTCGGCATCACCTTTGCCTGGCCGTGGCTCCTGCTCGGGCTGCTGCTCATCCCGCTCCTTTCGATCCTCAAGGGGTACTACGGCGGTTCGGCCACGGTGGTTTTTTCCTCCACGCAGCGGCTCCGTTCGCTCGGCGACCAGGTGGTGAGCCGCGCGGGCAATTTCCTGACCAGCCTCCTTTACCTCGCGCTGGCGCTTCTGATCGTCGGCGTGGCGCGTCCGCAGAAGGGTAAGACGATGAGCACCGTGGAGGCGAGCGGGATCGACATCATGCTCGTGCTCGACGTTTCGCGTTCCATGCTGGCGGAGGATTTTTCCATCGGCGGTGAACGGACCAACCGGCTGACCGTCGTCAAGCAGGTGACCGAGAAATTCATCGAAAGCCGCCCCAACGACCGGATCGGCATCACCGCCTTTGCCGGGCGGCCCTATCTGGTCAGCCCGTTGACGCTCGATCACGACTGGCTGCTCAAAAACATGGAGCGCGTGGAGATCGGTCTCGTGGAGGATGGGACCGCCATCGGCTCCGCGATCGCTTCCGGGGCGAACCGCCTGCGCGGCGAGCATTCGGCGACGAGCCGGATCATGATCGTCCTGACTGATGGCGACAACAACGCGGGACGGATCGCCCCCGCCACCGCGGCGGAAGCAGCCCGGGCGCTCGGGATCAAGATTTACACGATCGGCGCGGGGACCGAAGCGCCCGCGCCGTTCCCGGTCGGCAAGGATCTTTTTGGCCGGACCTCGTACCGGATGGTCAGCTTTCCGCTCGACGTGGCGAGCCTGAAGCAGATCGCCGAAATCGGCCAGGGGGTCTTTTACCGGGCGACCGATGCGAAATCACTCGAAGGGATCTACGAGGAGATCGACCGGCTGGAGAAAACCACCTTTGAAGTCAAGAAATACAGTCAGTACAAGGATCTCTTCCCGTGGTTTGTCGGGGCGGGGGGCGGGTTGCTCCTGCTCCAGATGGTCCTCTCTTTAACCCTCTGGAGGAAACTGCCGTGAACCTGTCCGACTTTTCCTTTGGCGCTCCGGTCTGGCTCTGGGGGTGGGCGGCGCTGCCGCTGCTGGCGGTCCTGTTTGTCTGGGCGGAACGTCGCCGCCGCCAACTGCTGGAGCGGCTGGTCGCCTCGCGGCTGATGGCATCGCTGGCGGGGAGCATCAGCCCGACCCGTCGCCGCCTGAAATTTTTCCTGATGCTCGGGGCGTTCGCGGCGTTGATCGCGGCGCTTGCGGCTCCGCGCTACGGCTACACCTTCCAGGAAGCGAAACGGCGGGGGCGCGACCTGATGCTCGCGATCGACACCTCCCGCTCCATGCTGGCGACCGATGTTTCGCCCGATCGCCTCACCCGCGCCAAGCTCGCCGCGCAGGATCTCATCGCGGAGCTTCAGGGCGACCGCGTCGGGCTGGTGGCGTTTGCCGGATCGGCCTTTCTTCAGGCACCGCTGACGGTCGACGAAAGCGCCGTGCTGGCGTCGTTGCGCGAGTTGGATACCGACGTGATCCCGCTCGGCGGGAGCAATCTGGCGGAGGCGATCCGCGTCTCCCTGAAAGCCTTTGGCAAGGGGGAGAGCGACAGCCGGGCGCTGGTGCTTTTCACCGACGGGGAGGAACTGGACGACGATGTGCTGACCGCGGCGCGACAGGCGGCGCAGGCCGGCGTGCGCATCTTTACCGTCGGGATCGGTTCCGCCGACGGTTCGCTGATTCCGGTGCCCAAGGAAGGGGGCGGCACCGAGTTTGTGCGCGACCCGCAGGGCAACTACGTGAAGTCGCGACTCGACGAGGAGAAACTGCGGCAGGTGGCCGGAGCGGGCAACGGCTTTTACGTCCGGTTGAACGACGGCCCCGCGGAGATGAAGCGGATTTTTGAGACCGGCATCGGGCAGATGGCCGAAGTGGAGCGCGACGAACGGATGGCGCGGACGCCGATCGAGCGTTACCAATGGCCGCTCGGGGCCGGGATTGTGTTGATGATGATCTCCCTTTTGCTCAACGAACGGCGTCGCACCCGTTCCGGAAAACGGCGCGGGGCAGCCCCGGCGGCGGTACTGGCGATCGCGCTGCTCGGCATCGGCACGGGAGCGCTTCGGGCGCAGAGCGTGCAGGAACTTTACGGGAAGGGGGAGTGGGATGCCGCGCTGGGGAAAGTGGAGGAGAAGCTCAAACTTCAGCCGGGCGATCCGCAACTCCGGTTCAACGAAGGGACGCTCCGGCACGCGAAGGGAGAGTATGACGCGGCGATCGAAGCCTTTTCGAAGGCGTTGGCCGCTTCCGACCCGAAGCTGCGCGCCAAGGCGGAGTACAACCTCGGCACGACACTTCTGGAGCGGGCCCGGCAACGCGAAAACCGTAACGAGCGTGAAGCCGACCTGAAAAACGCGGTGCAGCACCTTGACGAAGCCTTGAAGCTCAACGCCCAACACAAGGCGGCAGAGGTCAACCGCGAAATCGCCCGGAAAGCGCTGGAGGCAACGCCGACGCCCACCCCGCCGACGCCGACCCCATCGCCAACGCCGCCGGACCAGAAGAAGGACGATCAAAAGAAGGACGACCAGCAGAAGGACGACCAGCAGAAGGACGACCAGCAGAAGGACGATCAACAGAAGGACGATCAGCAGAAGGACGATCAGCAGAAGGACGACCAGCAGAAGGACGACCAGCAGAAGCCTCCCGCGGGAACGCCTTCCCCGACGCCGACTCCTTCGGGCGACATGAAAGAGGAGCCTTCCCAGCCTCAGCAGGGAGGCGCGGGAGCCGCTCCGCCGCAACCGGTCCCGGGCGAGATGTCCGAGGACCAGGCAAAAGCAGTTCTTGACTCTTTACGAGGTGAGGACGATCAACCTTTTAAAGCAACAAAGGGGAGCCAGGTTCCCCACGGGAAGAATTGGTAAATGGCTTTTCGGATTGAAAACTTACAACGCTGGTGGGTGCTCCTCCTCTGGTTTCTGGCCCTTCCTTGCGCCTGGGCCGCCGATGAGGTCTCGGTCACCGCGCGGCTTTCGGCCGACTCGGTCAACGTCGGCGAGCGGGTGGTGCTCGAGTTGACCGTCCAGGGGAGCGGCCGCGCGGGAGAACCGCCGACGGTCGCGGTCGACGGGGTCGATGTCCGCTATTTCGGAAGCCAGAAGCGCTTCGAATCGCGGAACTTTTCCGTCTCCCAGAGCGTCATCTACCAGTATGCGCTGGTCCCGGTCAAACCGGGGGCGTTCACCATTCCCGCCATCACCGTTTACGTCGACGGGAAGCCTTACGCGAGCCGCCCGCTGACGCTGGTGGCCGGGGGGAACGGCGGGCAAACCGGGGGCGACGGTGCTGCGGGGAAGCTGGCGTTTGCCGAATGGGTGCTTCCGAAAACCGAAGCGTACGTCGGCGAAAGCGTTCCGGCGGAGCTTCGGCTCTATGTCGCGTCGGAAATCCGCTGGGGCTTGCAGCAATATCCGGTGGTGGAGGGCGACGGCTTCACCGTCCAGAAACTGCCCGAGGAGCCGGGGCGCAAGACGGTGACCCGCGATGGCCGCCGCTACGACCTGCTCGTTTTTGAAACCTCGATCACGCCGGTGAAAACAGGAGAGATCACCCTGGAACCGACCGAGTTTTCGGTCATTGCCGAGATCCGCCAGCCCCGCAACCGGTCCCGGTCGAACGATTTTTTCGACGACCCGTTTTTCGACAACTTCTTTTCAACCGCACGGCGTGAACAGATCGCCATCCATACCGATGCGCTGACCTTGAAAGTCAATCCGCTCCCCGAGGAAGGCAAACCGGCCGGTTTTTCCGGGGCGATCGGGCAGTTTACCTTTGAAACCGAGGCTTCCCCGCTGAAGCTGCGCGCGGGCGATCCGGTGACGCTACGGGCGAAGGTCTCCGGCATCGGCAACTTCGAACGGATGGGGCCGCCGCGCGTGGCGGACGAACCGGGTTGGCGTTCCTACCCGCCGAGCAGCCGGTTTGAGAAGAGCGACGAGGCGGGGCACTCCGGAACGAAGACCTTCGAGATGGCGCTCATCCCCGAGGCCGGGAAGGAGAAGCTCCCCGGGGTCGAGTTCTCCTACTTTGACCCGTCGAAGGCGAAGTATGTCACCCTTCACGGCAAGCCGATCACCGTCGCGGTGGAGGGGACGCTCGTCCCGTCGCCGACCCCCGCGCTGGCCAACGCTCCTTCCCCGTCGCCTTCCGCCGCGCAACCCGCACCGGCGGGCGGAGATGAACTCCTCTTCATCAGGACCGACGCCGGGACCCGGCGGAGTGCCTTCGGCCCGGCCTGGCGGCAGCCGCTTTTCTGGTGGAGCCAGCTTCTTCCGCTCGCGGCGCTGACCGGGTTTGCCTTCTGGAAAGTGCGCCGGTACCGGATGAGCGACAGCCGCGCCCGGCGGGTGGCCGCGCTCCAGCGGCTCCGCTGCGATGCAGAGCGCGTGGTGAACCACCGGGCGACCCCGGCGGGTGAGTTTTACGATGCCGCCGTGCGCCGTTTTCAGATCGAAGCCGCCCTGGCCCCCGCCCTGCTTGCAGCGGCGAGGGAGCCGGAAACGCTCGATGTCGAGGCGGTCTGCCGGGTTCATCCGCTCGACGAAGAGACCGCTGCGGAGTTGCGCCAGCTTTTTGCCGCCCACGACCGGCTCCGCTACGCGGGCGGCGGGGCAGGCGAGGGGCAACCGGTCACCCCGGAGGAACGGGCGCGGGTCGAAACCCTTTTCCAACGTTTTGTGCGCCATGTCTGAAACCGATGCCGTTCATTTCGACCGTGGAGGTCCGCTCAAGGCGCTGCCGCGCCGAAGGGGAGGGGATGCGGGCCGCCGGCTGGCGATCCTCGCCGCCTTCTGGCTGGTGGCGGCGCTGCTGCTCCCGGCAGGTGCTTCCCCGGCGGGGTTTGAGCAACGCTTCGAGGCGGCCAACCAGGCTTACGCCAAGGGCGGGTACGAAGCCGCGCGCGATCAATACCGCTCCATCGTGGCGGAGGGGGGCTGGAGCGCCAATCTTTTCTACAACCTGGGGAATGCCGAATACCGCCTGGGCGACCAGCCCGCCGCGTTTCTCGCCTACGAACGGGCGCTGGCGCTTGATCCGTCGCACCCGGAGGCGGCGGCCAACCTGGCGTTGCTGCGGAGCGAAACCGGGGCGCGGGTGGTGACCCCCGGGTTGAAGGAACGGGCGCTTCTCTGGCCGTTGACCGCGACGGCTCACCGGGCTTCGTGGATCGCCGCCGGGGCGTTCTGGGTGCTGCTGCTGGCGTTCGCGCCGCGTCTCTGGAAAGGGCGGTGCGCCCCGCTGACCGGGGTGGTCGCGGGGCTGGTGCTGGCCTGGTGCGTGACGGCCCTGGTTGCTGAAGCGCGGCGAGGCCCGCTCTGGCTGGTGACCGGGAAAAAGATCACCGCGAGGGTCGCCCCCGCCGACACTTCCAAGGTCGCCGCCACCCTGCCGATGGGGAGCCGGGTCCACCTCCTGCTCGACCGGGGGGAATGGCTGCTGGTGACCCTTCCCGATGCCACCACCGGCTGGATCGGCCGCAGGGAAGTCGAGCCGGTGGCCCTGCCGCAAAAGGGGTGACAGGCGGGCGTGCCCGGCCCGCCCGCGACGATTGTTTTGGGCTTTTTCCAAGCTCGGGCTTGCCATTTCGAGGGAGTCGCTTTAATCAAGAAGACGCATGAAAAAAATCGAGGCGATCATCAAGCCGTTTAAAATGGAAGATGTGAAGGAAGCTCTCGCCGAGATCGGCATTGAGGGCATGACGGTCACCGAAGTCAAGGGCTTCGGGCGTCAGAAAGGCCATACCGAAATCTACCGCGGCAGCGAATACACCGTCGACTTTCTCCCCAAGGTGAAATTTGAAATCGTCATCAGCGAAGATCGCGTTGAAAAGGCGGTTGATGTCATCGTTCAGGCTGCCAAGACGGGCAAGATCGGCGATGGCAAGGTCTTCGTCCTGCCGATCGAGGAAGCGATCCGGATTCGTACCGAAGAGCGGGGCGACAACGCCCTTTAAGCTCTCCCCAAGGTCTTTTTCCAAGAGTGCCAGGCGTTCCACAACCACCCGGTCCGGTTTCCTGACTTCAAAGCTTCCTTCCCTTGGACTCCTGGCTGGCTGTCATTCTTCTCGGGATCATTGAAGGGATCACCGAGTTCATCCCGGTCTCCTCGACCGGGCACCTCCTCCTCGCCCAGCAATGGCTGCCCGGCCAGAGCGAGGTGTTCAACATCGTCATCCAATGCGGGGCGGCAGTGGCGTTGATCCCGCTTTTTTCCCGGCAGATCAAGCAGCTCCTCTTCAACCTCGACGACCCGAAGGTTCGCGATTTTCTTTTCAAGCTGATCGTGGCCTTTGTCATTACCGGCGTCGGCGGGCTTGCGTTGAAAAAAGCGGGCCTGAAGCTCCCGAGCGACCCGATGCCGGTCGCCTGGGCGGTCTTTCTGGGAGGCGTGGTGATGCTGGCGGTGGAACGGTGGATTCGCCACCGGCCGATGACGGTCGAGGTAAGCTGGCTGGTGGCGATCGCGGTCGGTGTCGCGCAGCTTCTGGCGGCGGTTTTTCCCGGGGCTTCCCGTTCGGGGACGACGATCGTCCTGGCGCTGGCGCTCGGGCTCAACCGTTCCCGCGCCACCGAGTTTTCATTCCTCCTCGGGATTCCGACCCTGCTCGCCGCCGGGGCGCTGGAACTTTACGGCGAGGTCAAGAAAGGGGGCGGCGCAGTCCACGAGGATTGGGGCCTGCTCGCGTTGGGAACGATCGTTTCCGCCGTGGTTTCGTTCGTCGTGGTGCGGTGGTTGATCCGTTTTGTCCAGAGCCACACCTTTGACGGGTTTGCCATCTACCGGGTGGTGGCCGGCGGTGTTTTGCTCTGGTATTTCTGGCCCGCAGGTTAACGCGCTGGATCAGGCGGTGGTGGCGGTGCGCGTCTTTTTCTCTTTCGCCTTCGCAATCGGTTCAACGCGGAGCACAAAGCGCTCAAACCAGCTTTCGCCCCGGTAAAGCAGCCCCCCTTGCAGGGTCGGCGGGATTCTGGCGACAAAGGCGTCGTAGCGTTCCTTCGCTTCGCTCCAGACCTTCGGCGGCAGGTGGATGAGCCGTTCCAGGCCCTTGGGGAGCCGCCGTTCGGGGATGCCGGCTTCGCGGGTGAGCACGTACCAATGGAGGTCTTCCGCCGTCGGGAGTTCGCCGACGGTTCCCTCCACGTTCCGCTGGATGACCCGGCCGACCGAGGAGTGGGCCAGCATCCATTGCGCCAGTTCGATCTCCCGGCGCACCTGGCGGCGTTGTCCGATCTTGGTCGCAAGCGACGGGTAACCGCCGCCGCCGTGGATCGCGCCGAGAAGGAGGTCGCGCGCCGAGTCGCCTTCGGGCACCGGTTCCCCCTGGATCGGGAAAAAGTCGGTCGCCGGGAGGGAGGCGCAGAGTTTGGCGAGGTCGATGCCCGCCTTGCTCAAGCCCTTGATGCCGTCGCGGCGCAGGGTGGCGAGAAAGATCGCGGGATCGACCGCCCCGTCGCTGGCGTGGTAAAGGCCGAGGTCGAGAATGCCGATGGTGGTGGTGAGGCCCTGCCGGACCCCCTCCATCGTCAGCGAGGCGTGGAACTTGCGGGTGATTTCCGCCACCATCCGGGCGAGGTCGGTCTCCCACTGGGGAAGCTGCGGGTCGTGTTCCTCCTTGGCGAGGGCGATGGCCATCGTCAGGGCGGGGCGCTGGTCGGCTACCTGGAGATTCACGCCTTAAATATCGACAAATTCTTCTTCTTCCACCGTTTCGGTGGTCTGGTGCTCGCTCGCTTCGGCGTAGAGCGCGGTCAGGAGCGAATGGGCGAAGCGGTGGGCCCCTTCGGCTCCCGCCGGTTCGAGTTCGCGCGCGAGGGCGGTGATTTCGTGGAACGCCGCCGCGTGGTGTTCGTAGACCAGAGCGAGAAGTTCCTGCCAGGTGTTGCGGACAAACGGGTAACCGTGCGGCCGCGCGAGGAGGTCGGCGGCTTCCTTCGAGCCGAGCGTCAGGAAAAGGAGCGTTTCATTCGCGAGTTCATGCTCCATGAAGGCGGAGAGCATGGCGGTGCGGCGCTCGGTCGAGTCGCTCGAAAGAATCATCGGGCAGAGGAAATCCTCCACGTCGCGCTGAAAGGAGACGTAGTCGATCCCGCCGTCGATCTGTCCCCAGCGCGCGCCGAGGCGGCTGAAGGCGGCGATGAACTGTTCGGGCGAGACAAAAGCGTGGACCAGCGACGGCTTGCTCATGTCGGTATCGCTCACCATGACGGCGATCTCCGTTGGTTCAAATTCGGCGACGATCGCCGCGATCTGGCGGTCGCCCTGTTCGGCGGCGATCAGCGCAAGCTGGTTTTCGGCGGCACCGGCTCCGGATTTGAGCGCGGCGCGAACGGCTAAGGTGTTGCTCATAACTTAATCTTCGTCTTCTTCGTCTTCGTCGTTCCAGGCGTCTTCGTCTTCACACGGGTCGTCTTCGTCATCCTCGTCATCGTCTTCATCCTCACTCCCGCGCCCGCCGTCCGCTGGTTTGGCCAGCGCATGGAGCTGGATGGCGCGCCAGAGCGCCGGGAGGTTGTGTTCCAGCAGGAAGTCCCAGCCGCTCTTGGCCGAGGCGGCGACCCGCAACGCCTTGTGGGCGCGGATCGCGTCGATCGCCGTCTGCGCCGGGGTGCAGGCGTGGCTGAGGCGGACGATCAACGGGCGGTCGACGATCTGCAATTTTCCGTGGAACGCCATCGCGGCGTAGGCGGGGTAATCGTTGAGGATTTCGGCCATCTGCGGCAGTTGCCCCAGCAGGTCGCTGCAATGCGCCGCCAGTTCCTTTTCCGCTTCGGCCCGGGAAGGGGCCCGCTGGTAAAAGGCGGCAATCTGTTCGTCGAAATCGCTCAGGGCTTCGGGTGTGAGGGCCATTGGGAAAAAGCGGGAAATCAAAAAAAACCGTCAGCAGGAGCCGATATATTCGCGGACCACTTCCGCCGCGGCCTGAGGGAGCGACTCCACCGGTTGATTGCGCAGGGCGTGGTCGTAATCCCGGCGTTTTTCGGGATCACCCAGAACCTCGGCGGCAGCCTGGATCGCCTGAAAGAGGGTGGCGTCTCCCCCGGCGTCCGGGTGGTGTCGGCGCGCCAGCTTCCGGTGCGCAACCTTGATCTCCTCCGCTGAGGCGCTCGGGGAAACCCCCAACGTCTGGTAATGGTTCATTTTGAGGTCAAATGGGCACTATCGCCCCAAAATCGCTTTGTTCAACTTAAAAAAGCACCGGCGTGGGGCCGCGGGTGTGATTAAAAGTGGTGCAGATAAGAAGCAACCTGAAGGGTTGCTCAAGCGGGGCAGCCGGGGGTAAGCGCGAGAGCGCGCCACCCTCGGAGAACCCGGTGGGAGAGAAATCGACCCTGAAAGGGTCGCAGCGGATCGTCTTGGGGTAAGGTCCCTTTTTCTGCGACCCCGTTCGGGGTCGATGATGGGGGAATCCAATAGCCCGGGGGTGTCGCTTCGCTCGACCCCCGGC
>DATMFV010000020.1:0-64406 GCA_035555975.1 Chthoniobacteraceae bacterium | reverse complement strand
TGCGGGACGATCGACGCGTGGCTCGTCTGGAAGCTGACCGGGGAGGAGCGGCGGCATCTCACCGACGTCAGCAACGCCTCGCGCACGCTGCTCTACAACCTGGAGACGCGGGAGTGGGACCCGGAACTGCTCGCGTGGCTCGGCATCCCGGCAGGGCTTTTGCCGGAGGTCCGTTCCTCGAGCGAAGTCTATGGCGTCGTCAGCGGGTTGCCGGTGCTGGCGGGCGTGCCGGTGGCGGGTATCGCGGGCGACCAGCAGGCGGCCCTTTTCGGGCAGGCGTGCGTTTCCCCCGGCATGGCGAAATGCACCTACGGGACCGGCTGTTTCCTGTTGCAGAACATCGGGCAGCGTCCGGTCGCCTCGCGGCAGCGGCTTTTGACCACGGCGGCGTGGCAGATCGGGGAACGCTTTGATTATGCGCTCGAAGGGAGCGTCTTCATGGGCGGCGCGGTCTTCCAGTGGTTGCGCGACGGGCTCGGGATCGTGAAAACCTCGTGGGAAGTCGATGAACTGGCGGCGACCGTGCCCGACAGCGGCGGTGTGGTCCTCGTCCCGGCCTTTGCGGGCCTCGGCGCGCCTCATTGGGACCCATACGCACGCGGGGCGCTCCTCGGGTTGACGCGCGACACCACGGCGGCGCACCTCGCGCGGGCGGCGCTGGAGGGGGTGGCGTTTCAGGTGGCCGATCTGCTCGAAGCAATGCAGCGCGATACCGGGACGCCCCTGCCGGAACTGCGCGTGGACGGCGGGGCTTCGCAGAGCGAACCGCTCATGCAATTTCAGGCCGACCTGCTCGGCGTGTCGGTGGTCGCTTCACAGAGCCGCGAGACCACGGCGCTCGGCGCGGCGATGCTGGCCGGGCTGGCGGTCGGTTTCTGGAAGGGGCTTGATGAAGTGACCCGCGGCTGGAAGGCGGCCCGGCGGTACGAACCGCAGATGGGGCGCAGTGAAGCGGAGGCGCGCCGGGCGCGATGGAAAAAAGCGGTGGAACGGGCGCGCGGCTGGGAGGAACCTGACCGGGAGGGGGCAAAATGAACCGGGAAACCATGCTCAAGCAAGCGACTGAAGCGACGACGCCGTGGGACCTCGTGGTGATCGGCGGCGGCGCGACGGGAACCGGGGTGGCGGTCGACGCGGCGACGCGCGGTTACCGGACGCTGCTGCTGGAGGGGTGCGATTTCGGCAAGGGAACTTCCGGGCGAAGCACGAAGCTGGTGCACGGCGGGGTGCGCTATCTGGAACAGGGGAATGTCTCGCTCGTGATGGAGGCGCTGCGGGAGCGGGGCATCATGCGCCAGAACGCGCCGCACCTGGTTCATGAGCTTCCCTTTGTGGTGCCGAGCTACACCTGGTGGGAAGGGCCGTTTTTCGGGATCGGCCTGAAACTTTACCAGATGCTTTCGGGTAAGTACGGCTTTGGCCCTTCGCAGAGGATCTCCCGGGAGGAGACCCTGCGGCGGCTTCCCAATGTCAACACCGACGGGCTCAACGGCGGCGTGGTTTACTACGACGGCCAGTTTGACGACACCCGGTTTCTGCTCCACCTCGCCATGACCGCGGCGGAGCAGGGGGCGGTGGTCCTCAACTACGCGAAGGCGACCCGGCTTCTCACCGGGGAGGATGGCGTGCTCAATGCCGTGGAGTGGGAGGATGGGGAAAGCGGGCGGCGCACCGTTTCGCGCACCCGCGTCGTGGTCAACGCCACCGGGCCGCTGACCGACGCCGTCCGGCGGATGGGCACCCCCGGGGCGGAGCCGATGATCGTCCCGAGCCAGGGGGCGCACCTCGTTCTCGACCGCTCCTTTCTGGCGGGGCGCGATGCGATCATGGTGCCGCACACCAGCGACGGGCGGGTGCTCTTTGCGATCCCGTGGCACGGGCATACGCTGGTCGGGACGACCGATATCGCGATCAAAAAACCGGTGCTCGAACCGGTACCGATGGAGCAGGAGATCGATTTCATCCTCTCCACCGCCGCCCTTTACCTGGAGAAAAAGCCGGAGCGGAGCGATATCCTCTCGGTCTTCGCCGGAATCCGGCCGCTGGCCCGGGTCGCCGGAAGCAAAAACACGGCGGCGCTTTCACGGGATCACACGATTCACATCGACCAGAACGGACTCCTCAACATCGCCGGTGGGAAGTGGACGACCTACCGCAACATGGCGCAGGATGCCGTCGACCAGGCGGCCGTGCTCGGCGACCTGCCGGAGCGCGATTGCGTGACCAAAACATTGAATCTCTACGGCTACCTGCAAAACAGCGCCTCGCTGGGCCACCTCGCCGTCTACGGCACCGACGCGGCGCTCCTGCGGCAATGGTGCGGGAAGGAACCTGCGCTTGCCGAGCCGCTCGACCCGGCCCTGCCGTACCTCGCCGTGGAAGCGGTCTGGGCCGCCCGGCACGAAATGGCACGTACCGTGGAGGATTTCCTCTCCCGCCGCACCCGCGCGCTCCTGCTCAACGCCCGGGCCGCCCTTCGCATGGCCCCGAAAGTGGCGGAACTGCTCGCGGCTGAACTCGGTCGCGATGCCGTATGGCAGCAGGCGCAGGTGGAAGCGTTTGAAGAAGTGGCGCGCGGCTATCTGGCAAGGTGAACGCGGCGGGCGTCCGCGTCCGCTGCGGCATTTGAGCTTGCCGGGAGAAACCGGGTGAACCCATGTCCAGCGCCGCAAACGCCGCGGAAAAGTGAGCTTGACCTTAAGCGATGCTTTCGACAATACCCCCTTCGACCCGCAATGCCGCACCCGTGGTGGCGCTGGCCTGCGGCGATGCCGCGTAGACGCAGAGGCTGGCGACCTCTTCCGGAGTGGCAAAGCGCTTCAGGAGGGTCGAAGGCCGGTTTTCGGCGAGGAAAAGCGCCTCCATCTCCGTGGGCGAGACGCCGCGCTCGGCAGCGAGGTCGGCCATCATCTTCAGCCCGCCTTCGGTGCGCGTCGGCCCCGGCAGGATGGTGTTGACGGTAACGCCGGTCCCGGCAAGCACCTTGGCCAGCCCGCGCGAGAGGCCCTGCAACGCCGACTTGCTCACCCCGTAGTGGACCATCTCGGTCGGGATGTTCACCGCCGATTCGCTGGAGATGAACTGGATGCGCCCCCAGCCGCGTTCCCGCATCCCTTTGGCATAATGCCGGGCGAGGCGTACGCCGCTCATCACATTGACCTGAAAATATTCCTCCCAGAGCGCGTCGTCGATGTCGAAGAACTCACGCGCGCCGTAGATGCCGAGGTTGTTGATCAGGATATCGGTCGTCGGGATCTCGGCAATCAGTTTGCGGCAGCCGTCGGCGTTGCCCAGGTCGGCAACGACGCCGAGAAGGGTGTCATCCATCGTCGCCTCGCGCAGCTTCGCAAGCGCAGCATCGACGCGTTCCTGCGTACGGCCAACAAGGGTGACAAAGGCTCCGGACTGCGCCAACCCGGTGGCGATGGCGAGTCCGATGCCGCCGGTCGAACCGGTGACGATGGCGCTTTTTCCTGCAAGGTCGATGATCATGGTCATGGGGCTTTCTTTATGGAAGTGATGATGTGGAAGGGGGACTGCGGTGGTTCGGCGGCAGTTTATCGGCTCCGGCCCCTTGAAAGCAAGGTTCGGAAACGGGAGGTCGTGCGCCAGATCGAGAAAAAACCAGGAAGTCGCTTGACGCTGACTGGCTGGTCAGTCACTTTCCTCTTTCTCTTTTTACCATGTCGCGAACTTCTTTTTTGCCATTTCTGTTTCTGGGTTCCCTGTTTCTGGCTGCGTGCGGAAAGCAGGGGCCGGCGGAGCGTCCCGCCCCGCCGCCACGCGAAATCACCGTGGCCGAGCCGCTCCGGAGCGAGGGGGTGGACTGGGATGAATACACGGGCCGGGTGGAGGCGATCGAGAATGTCGAGATCCGCGCGCGCGTCGACGGTTACCTGACCGATGTCAGCTTTTCCGAGGGCGATCTCGTCAAGAAGGGCGATCTCCTCTTCGTGATCGACCCCCGTCCCTATGAAGCGGAGGTCCGCAAGAGCACGGCGGAACTGGAACGGGCGAAGGCGCAGCTTTCCCTTGCGGAGCAGGAGCACGAGCGGGCGGAGTCGCTCCGTAAAAGCCGTGCGATCGCCACGGCGGACTACGACGCCAAGGTCACGGCATTTCACCAGGCGAAAGCGCAGGTGGAGTCGAGCCGTGCGGCGGTCGATCTCGCGAAGCTGAACCTGGAGTTTTGCCACATCAAATCGCCGATCGACGGACGGGTCGGCCAGCGCCGGGTCACGCAGGGCAACCTGGTCGAAAGCGGCAAGGAGATCCTGACCACGCTGGTGTCGCAGGACCCGATGTATGTCTACTTTGATGCCGACGAAAACGCGCTGTTGCGTTACCAGAAGGTCTCTGCAAGCTGGTCGATCGAGAGCGAGGGCACGGTCCCCGTGGAACTGGAACTGGCGGACGAAACCGGCTTTCCGCACAAGGGGAAGCTCGACTTCATTGACAACCGGGTCGACCCCGGCACCGGGACGATCCGCCTGCGCGGGGTCTTCGACAACAAGAGCGGACGGTTGACCCCCGGTCTTTTCGCCCGGGTGCGGGTGCCGGGCGGCGAGGCGTATGAAGCCTTCCTGGTGCCCGACGCCGCGATCGGCACCGATCAGGGGAACCGGTTCGTCCTCGTGGTGGGCGAGGGGGATGTCGTGGAGTACCGCTCCGTTACGCTCGGTCCGCTGCGCAACGGATTGCGGGTGATCCGCACCGGGCTTTCCGCCGGTGAGAAGATCGCCACGACCGGGCTGCAACTGATCAGTTCCGGCGACAAGATCATTCCGAAGCTGACATCGCTCACCCCCGGGGCGACCGCCCCGAAGGCTCCCGCCCCTCCCGCCCCTCCCGCCACGGCATCCACCAAAGAATAAGGAGCGCTTGTGAATTTCGCACAGTTTTTTGTCACGCGACCGATTTTTGCGGCGGTCCTCTCGATCCTGATCGTGATCGCCGGGGGGCTTGCCTACCTCGGGCTGCCGATCGCGCAATACCCCGAGATCGTGCCGCCGACAGTGCAGGTTTCCGCAACCTACCCGGGGGCGGACGCCGCCACGGTGGCGCTGACGGTGGCCGCGCCGATCGAGCAGGAGGTCAACGGCGTCGAAAACATGCTCTACATGTCTTCGACGAGCACGAACGACGGGGCGATGACCCTCACCATTACCTTCAAGCTCGGGACCAACCTCGACGAAGCGCAGGTGCTGGTGCAGAACCGCGTCGCGATCGCCGAGCCGAAGCTGCCGGAGGAAGTCCGCCGCCTCGGGGTGACGACGGTCAAGCAGTCGCCCGACTTCATGATGGTGGTCAACCTGGTTTCGCCGGATGGCCGCTACGACAATCTCTACCTCTCCAACTACGCCGTTCTGCAGGTAAAGGATGTCCTCTCCCGCGTGGACGGGGTGGGGAACGTGCGCGTTTTCGGGTCAGGGGAATACAGCGTGCGCGTCTGGCTCGACAGCGAGCAGATCGCCGCGCGCAACATGACCGCCGGGGATGTGATCAACGCCATCCGCGAGCAGAATATCCAGGTGGCCGCCGGGACGATCGGCAAGGAGCCGATCCCCTCCGGGACCGCGTTCCAGCGCCCGCTGACGGCGACGGGTCGGCTCAAGGATGTTGACTCGTTCAAGGAGATCATCATCAAGACCGGCGAGAACGGCCAGGTGACCAAGCTGGCCGATGTCGCCACGGTGGAACTCGGCGCGCAGTCGTATGCCCAGGGCAACCGCCTCGACGGGATGCAGTCGGCGGGGATCGGGATTTTCCAGCTCCCCGGCTCCAACGCGCTCGAAACGGCGAAGGCGATCCGCGCGACGATGGACGAACTGAGCACCCGCTTCCCGGAAGGGGTGGAGCACAAGATCGTCTACGATACGACGATCTTCATCAGCGAATCGGTCTCGGCGGTGATGCATACGCTCATTGAGGCGTTCATCCTGGTCATCATCGTGGTCCTCGTCTTCCTCCAGAACTGGCGGACGACGATCATCCCGCTTCTTGCCGTGCCGGTTTCCTTGATCGGGACGCTCGGGGTGATGGCGCTTTTCGGCTTTTCGCTCAACAACCTTTCGCTCTTCGGGCTGGTGCTGGCAATCGGGATCGTCGTCGATGACGCGATCGTCGTCGTCGAGAACGTCGAGCGGAACATGGCGCTCGGCTACCCCCCGTTGCAGGCGACCCGCCGGGCGATGCGCGAGGTTTCCGGCGCGTTGATCGCGATCGCCGTCGTGCTTTCGGCGGTTTTCATCCCGACGGCGTTCATCTCCGGCATCACCGGGCAGTTTTACCGGCAGTTCGCGTTGACGGTGGCCGTTTCGACGATCATCTCCGCGTTCAACTCGCTGACCTTGAGCCCCGCACTCTGCGCCTTGATGCTCCAGCCGCACCACGCGCCCAAGGATCGTTTCCAGCGGCTTATCGATACGGTTTTCGGCTGGTTTTTCCGGGGGTTTGAGGCGGTCTTTGCCGTGGTGACCCGGCGTTACACCGCCGCCGTCGGCAAAGTGGTCCGCCATACGGTGATCGCCATGATGCTCTACGGCGGCCTGCTCGGGCTGGCGTGGTGGGGCTTCCAGAAAGTGCCCAGCGGGTTCATCCCGGCGCAGGACAACGGTTATCTGATCGGGATCGTCCAACTCCCCGACGGCGCTTCGCTGGAACGGACCGACGAGGTGGTCAAACAGATGGCCGACGCCGCGCGGGAGACCCCGGGTGTGGCGCATACGATCGAAATCCCCGGTTTCTCGCCGCTGGGCGGGAACGCTTCCAACGGCGGAGCGGTCTTCATCATCCTCGACGAGTTTCACAAGCGCAACAAGGCCGGGCAGAAGGATGTGCAGGTGATCGGGGCCTTGAGCCAGCGGCTCGGCAAGATCACCGACGGGATCACGCTCGCCTTTCCGCCGCCGCCGGTGCGCGGGCTTGGCTCGGTCGGCGGGTTCAAGATGATGATCCAGGATCGCGGGGCCGCCGGGTTGAGCGAGTTGCAGCACCAGACCGACCAGCTCATCCAGAAGGGGAACGCTTCCGAGGGGTTGACCTCGCTCTTTACCACCTTCCGCGCCAACACGCCGCAGGTGCATATCGACATCGACCGCCCCAAGCTCAAGCAGATGGGCGTTTCGTTGACCGATATTTTCCAGACGCTTCAGATCTACATGGGCTCGCTCTATGTCAACGACATCACCCTCTTTGACCGGACCTACCGCGTGACCGCGCAGGCCCGCGAGGAGCAGCGCGTGGAGCTTGACCAGATCAAGAACTTCAAGATCCGCAACGCCGAGGGGCAGATGGTGCCGCTCGGCACGGCGGTGCATTTCCGTGAAACCACGGGGCCCGATCGCGTGATCCGCTACAACATGTACCCTGCGGCGGAGATCAGCGGGAGCGCCGCGCCGGGTTACAGCTCGGGGCAGGGGATCGACCTGATGAAGGAGCTTGCCGAGACCTACCTCCCCTCCAGCTTCGGCTTCGAGTGGACCGACCTGACCTACCAGCAGATTCTGGCCGGCAATACGGCGATCTTTGTCTTTCCGCTCTGCGTGCTCTTTGTCTTTCTGACGCTCGCCGCGCAGTATGAAAGCTGGAGCCTTCCTCTGGCGATCATCCTGATTGTGCCGATGTGTCTTTTGAGCGCCATCTGGGGGGTGGCGTTCCGTGATTTCGACAACAACATCTTTACGCAGATCGGGCTGGTGGTGCTCGTCGGGCTGGCGTGTAAAAACGCGGTATTGATCGTGGAATTCGCCAAACAGCTCCAGGTGGAGGGGCGCGACCGCTTCTCTGCCGCCGTGGAGGCGAGCCGCCTGCGGTTGCGGCCGATCCTGATGACCAGCTTTGCCTTCATCCTCGGCGTGGTGCCGCTGGCGACGGCGACCGGGGCCGGTGCCGAAATGCGGCAGGCGCTCGGGACAGCGGTCTTTTTCGGGATGCTCGGGGTCACTTTTTTCGGGATCTTTTTTACACCGATCTTTTATGTTGTGATCATGAAGTTCGGGAAGTTGAAGGACCCGTCGGTCGATCCCGTGGAGGAACGGCACGGCCCGGAACCGGCTTTGGCGGCGAAGGAAGCCGAAAGTTCTCTCAAAGTGTAAAAGGATCGGATAAGCGGGGGGAGGAGGAGAGGATGCGGTGCGCCATGGCAGGCTTTTGGGAGTCAACCGCGCGGAAGTGGAGTGTTTGAAGTATCATGTCCAGAAAACCGGAAGAAAAAGGGAAACGCCAGCGCCTGATCGAGGCCGCCAACACGCTTTTCAGCCAGAAAAGCCCGATGGAGGTGACGATCGACGACGTTTCCCGGGAAGCCGGGCTGGGCAAGGGGACGGTCTACCTCTACTTCAAGAGCCGCGACGAGTTGATGATCGAGATGTTCCGCGACTGCATCAGCAAGGGGCGGGGCGAACTCCTCTCCTTCCTTGAAGCACACCGGGAGGTGCCGCCGCCGCAGCTTCTCGAGCAGACGCTCGATTTTGTGATCGGCGAAGTCCACCGGCATCGCGCGATGTGGGGGATCTGGTACCAGTTTCTGGCGCTGGCAATGTCGCCGCGTTACCGGACCGATATTCTGGAAATCGTACGCTGCCACCAGCTTCGGCGCGAGCAACTCCTCGTCGAGGTGATCAACCGGGGGAAACAAACCGGCGCGTTCCGGCGGGAGGTGAACGCCGAACTGACGACGATCAGCTTCTTCGCGGTGATCGACGGGCTGGTCACCCAGGCGTTTATCGAGGCGGTGGACGATTTTCCGGCAACCTGCCGGGAGGCGTTGAAGCCGCTGCTGGCGGCGATCCGCGCCTGACCGCCGGTTTCTCCTGAGAATGCGCCAAGAAAAAGTCGTTTCTGTGCTATAAAAGCCCGTTTTGTCCCCGCGCGGCGACACGCTTGGCTTGCATGACGCGAAAGGGTCTGTTTTTTTGAATGCTTTTCACACCGCCTATGTCCACCACCCTCTCCACCTGGTCGCGTAAAAACCCTTTCCCCGCCCCTCTCCGTGTGAACCGGAAACTGACCGGCCCCGGTTCGGAAAAGGACACCCGCCATTTTGAACTTTCACTGGCCGGGTCCGGGTTGAACTACGAAGTGGGCGATTCGCTCGGGGTGTTCGCTTCCAACGAACCCGAACTGGTGGACGACATCGTGCGGGCGCTCAAAGCCACCGGCGACGAGGAGGTCGCCGGAAGCGACGGCCAGCCCAAGCCGTTGCGCGAGGCGCTTTTGAACGATTACGCGATCAAGCAGCCTTCCAAGCAGTTCCTCGCCGCGCTTTCGGAACGGGCGGGCGACAACGCGCCGCTCCTTCGCGAACTCCTCCAGCCCGAGCGCAAGGGCGATCTCGACGAATACCTCTGGGGGATGGAGATCATCGACTTTTTGAGCGATCACCCGTCGGTGGAGTTTCCGCTCGACGCCTTCATCAAGACGCTGCGCAAGCAGATTCCCCGGCTTTACTCGATTGCCTCCAGCCTGAAGGCGCGGCCCGAACAGGTCGACCTCACAGTGGCGACGGTCGTTTATGAAAGCCACGGGCGGACCCGCAAGGGGGTGGCTTCCACCTTCCTGGCGGAGCGGGTGGCGATCGGCTCGCCGGTCCCCGTTTTTATTCATACCGCCAAGGGGTTCCGCCTGCCTGAAGACCCGTCGACGCCGATCATCATGGTCGGGCCGGGAACCGGGGTCGCCCCGTTCCGCGCCTACCTTCAGGAGCGCCAGGCCACCGGGGCCACCGGGCGCAACTGGCTTTTCTTCGGCGAACAACGCCATACGGAGGACTTCCTTTACCGCGAGGAATTCGAAGCGTTCCAGGGCGACGGCATCCTGACCCGCTTCGACACCGCCTTTTCGCGCGACCAGGCGCAGAAGGTCTATGTGCAGCACCGGATGCAGGAGCACGCCGCCGAGCTTTGGCGCTGGATCGACGAAGGGGCTCACCTCTACGTCTGCGGCGACGCGGCGCGGATGGCCAAGGATGTCGACGCCACGCTCCACGCCATTGTTTGCGAACAGGGCGGAAAATCAAGCGACGAAGCCGCGGTTTACATCGAAGAACTCAAGAAGATCAAACGTTACAAGCGCGACGTTTATTGACCCTGCGGTCCCCCACATGGACGACACCCGGCGGCGGCTCGGCAAGGCTTTTTTCCGGCAGGACCCGCTGGTCTGCGCCCGGGAGTTGATCGGGTGCCGGTTTCACTGGGGACCGTTTCTGACGCGGGTGGTCGAGACCGAAGCGTACGACGCCCACGGCGACGAGGCGTGCCACACCTTCTTCCGGCCGAGCGCCCGCGCTTTTGTGGAGGCGCACCCCGCCGGGACCGCGTATGTTTATTTCAACTATGGGGTCCACTGGCTCTTCAACGTCCTCGTGAAGGGGCACCGGGACGGGTTCGTGCTTTTCCGGGCGTTGGAGCCGTTGCACGGGCTGGAGATGATGCGGAAAGCGCGCGGCAAGGCGGACCCGACGCACCTTTGCTCGGGCCCCGGCAAGTTGACGCAGGCGCTCGGCATCACCGGGGCGCATCACGGCTTCGACCTTTGTGCCGATCCGGCCCACAGGTTTGATGCCGCCGGGGAAGCGGCGGTGAGCGTCGAGGCGTCGCCACGGATCGGCATCAGCCGGGCAGTCGATCTGCCGTGGCGATTCAGCCTGGCGGGCAGTCCGCACGTCAGCGGCGGCCGGGGGCGAAAAAACGGGTGACCCGGCGTTTTTTTTTGCAGCGTCGCGGGACCGGTTCGTGCGATTCTTCTGGTCATGAGTACCGACGTCAAACCGATTCCCGAAGGACACCCGTCCGTCATTCCCTCCCTTCCCATCCGCGGCGCAGCGAAGGCCATTGATTTCTACCAGCGCGCCTTTGGCGCCGAGGAGGTCTACCGGCTCGACATGCCGGACGGAAAGATCGGTCACGCCGAAATCCGGATCGGCGATTCGATGATCATGTTGAGCGACGAATGTCCGGAATGGGGGAGCCTCTCGCCGGAATCGGTCGGCGGTGCTCCAACCAAGATCTGCCTCTACGTGTCCGATGCGGACGCCACCTTTCAAAAAGCGCTCGATGCCGGGGCAGAGCAGGTGATGGCGGTCGCAGATCAGTTCTGGGGCGACCGGATGGGCTCCGTCAAGGACCCGTTCGGCTACACCTGGATCGTGGCGACCCATGTGGAAGATGTCTCCCACGAAGAGATCGCACGGCGGTTTCAGGAGATGTTGAAGGAAGGGAAGAAGTAGCCGCCTGACCGGCCCGCTCCCTTCCTTTCCACCTCCGCCACCGCCAGCCGGTTTTTTTATTGTCGGGTTTTTTATTTGCAGCCCGCTCCGCCGGGGCGCATGATGTCGGGCGCGTTCCGCAAAAAGGCGCGGAGGGCGCTCCACTTCATTCCTGAAAGCCGATGTGGCGAAATGGCAGACGCACCGGACTTAAAATCCGTTGCCGCGAAAGCGGCGTGCCGGTTCGAGTCCGGCCATCGGCACCTTCAGTTTCAACGACTTACAAAAGTTCAATGGAACGAAAAAGGGCGATTTTCAAAAAGTGGTGTCGCCAGAAAATCGCCAGATTTGAAAAATCATCGCCAGTATCCATCCGGTTGGCGCACCGCTGTATCGCCGAAGTCGAGGTTCGCGCCCCCGGATTTCTTCCCGCTGGTCGACGGTGTTTTTTTCGAGCCATCCAGAGATTCGCCCTCGATCACGGTCCGCAAGCCCTCGCTCTTACGGAAAGTGTGAGTGATCCGCTTGGCGAGCCAAACGCCATCCGCGCGGGGATGGAACCCGGCAAGGGTAATCCGCTGTTCAGCGGTCACGTCAAACCGGCCCGCGCATTGGATCGAAAACGTCTTCGATCCCCTTTGGATGTCCTTCAAGGTCGCTTCCGCTTGCGCCTTGGCTTCCGGCTCGTTTTGGGCTAGGCCGTGAACGAAGTGAATCTTGTCGCCCTCTCCGGCGACGATCTCGACGGTATCGCCGAAGTCGACGTCGTGATGCGCCACCTTAACCGCTTCGTACTCCATCCGGCGGGAGAGCGTGAACTTCCAGCCCGGCGCGACCTCGCCGCGGGAAATGGTGACGTCGGGCAACTGCTTGCCGGTGACGGTCTCCGTAGCGCCCGCGCGCGCGAACACCAGCCGACCGGAGACCGGCTTGTAAACCGCACCGTGTTGACGCGCCAGCCGGGAAAGGAGATTGTTGTCGCTCTCCCGCGTCTGGTCGATATGGGCGATCTCCGTTGCGGCAAGCTGCGGGTCTACGGCGGCCACAAGGCCGTTCTCTCCGGCAATCGTCTTGACCAGGTCGCCGATGGTCACGGCGTCAAAGCTCCGCGACTTCCTGGCTTGCATCGCTTTGAGTTGTTCGGCGTTCTCAAACGGACACGCCTTGCCGGAGATAATGATCCGGTCCGGGTCGCCCTCGATACTCATCTCGTCGACGACGTAAGAGCCGACGCTGACCGGCTTTTGCCCCTGATACCAGAGTTCGATTTCTAAAATCTCTCCCTGCTTCGGCAACTCCGTTTGCCAACCGGTATCTTCGAGCTCGATCTGCAACGAATCGCTGTTGCCGTCCGTCTGGTCGGTGACCGACAACGAAAGCAGCCGACCGGCGTAACGGTCGGTGACGTTGGCCCCTTTTGACGTGATGCGATAAACCGGGATCATGAAAAAAGTCGTATAACGTCCTTTCGCGCGGGCTCGACGACCGGCAACGTGATGACGAGCCCGGCAGGAAGCGTCGGGCCGTAGGAGGCAAGGTCAAGCTCTCTGTTGGCTTCGTACGTGGCTTCAACCTCGCCGTTGCTGGTCTGGCCGTAGTAGCGGTAACAGATGGCGTCAACGGCTTCGCCCTCTTTCGTCTGGTATTGTTGCGCTTGCTTCATCGTCAAAACCCTATGATGCTTTGGGGGTCGCTCTTCATCATCGCGATGGCCCCCGCCGTGTCAGTGTACCTTTTCAAAGAGACATGAAACTCAACCTTCCGAGCGCTCCCGAGGCTGGTGAAGTGAAATTCGTTTTGGCTGATGTGCTCGATTACGTAAAACCCAAAGACCAGCCCCGGCCCCGATACCATAAGCATCGGCTTGCCACGGCCAGCCAGTTGCGCCATAGCTTCGAGTTGCGGCTTGCCTAGCACGCTGATGCTTGAATAGATGGTGCCCTTCAATTCAATCGTCTCGGCTTTCTCGCCGGTGAATTGAAGAACCGGCGCTTTGCCGACAACCTCTTGTTCCGCCCAGACCCAGCCACGGGAGCGCACAAGTTCGCCGTATGCCATCGAATCAATGCCGAACCGGAACGGTCCTAGTGCCATCATGGTTTGCATAGTCTTTAGTCAGAGAGCGATCCAGCGGCGAGCGCTGGGTTCATTAAGCGAAGCCTGGTTTGCTCAACTACCGCTTCCGCTATCGACCTTGGGTCTTGAGTAGGGTGCGGCTGAATAGTGAAGTGAAAAGTATTGTTGAACGTGTTGTTGTTCGGCTTCTTGATAAGCGAAATTTTCTTATCAATGCTTTCTAGCTGCCTCGTCGGACCCATGTCAGAATCTGCGCCTTTAGCTCTTCCGCCGACAGTTGAGCCAATCTTGTTGATGACCGTATCCAAGAGGTCTTTTCCGAAATCCCCATCAAAGAATCTTCCAAAGAATCCCTTCTTCTTAAGATCAATTTCTTCTACTTTCTTGAGAGTCAATCCGGCGTCTTCCTGTTGCGATGGAGTCGGAAGCGAGGTTTCACCAAAACGCGGCTTTCCTTCAAGTGTGTTTTTCAAATTTGCCTTGTAAAGATCGCTCGCCATAACGTCTTGTCGCCTTGAGATCATCCCCCCCAAAGCTGCAATGCCTGTCATTCTACCGATGGAAGCTAGTGAAACCTCCGCCCGAACAAGCGCATTGGCAAGTTTGACCGCTGATCCCGCCAGAAGCCCCAAAGTGCCGATAACAGGACCGAGCGTAACCGCACCGATTCCAGTCAGCGCAATCTCTGTATCTGTCAACTTTCCCGTTACCGGCTCGATGGCATCAAGGACCAACCGAAACTCTCTCTTGAGCTTCTTTACCCATTCGACGCCCGTTTCCAGTGCTTCGCCAAGCGACTTGCCAAGCTCTTCAATGCGTTTCGGGTTCTCCTTTACCCAGGTGGTGAATTCGTTCAGGTACTTAATGAAGACCGGCGCAATGGCATCGCCGATCTTGTTTGAGAAGCCCCGCTTTGCCAGATCGAAATGAAGGAAAGCTTTCTCAAGCTCAAGCGCCCGCTCTGCCATCTCCTTCGTGGGAACAATGCCCAAAGCTTCCGCCTCTTTTGAGAAACCTTCGAGCGCGTACTGACCTTCTTTGAACACGCCGACAACCTTGCTCATGCCTTCGCCGCCGAGCCGCCGCAAGATTTCTTCAATCGGCAACTTGCCCTTGCCGCCCTTGTAATTCTGGACGGCATAAGCCAAACGCTGAAAGATTTCATGCGCTTGCATGTTGGCGTATTTGCGCGGATCAACGCCCAAGTCTTTGAATGCCTCGAATAGCTTGCCCTTGCCTTTGAGCACGCCTTCATCGTTCATGCTGGCCCGAAGGCGCTCCATGTGTGTTTGAAGCCGTTCCAGGCTGATGCCGGACCTTGCGGCTGCAATCTCCATTCCTGCCAGCATCTTCGGCGACGTGTTCATCGCATCGGCAGCAACCGAAAGGTTAGCCATCCGGTCAGAATAGCCGCGCTCAAAAGAGAACACCCGACGAGAAGCAAGCAACGCCGCCGTGCCAACAGCCGCAATCGCCGCCGACGCCATCAACGCCCGGCTTCGTACTTTGCCGTAAGCCTCGCCAATGCGGGCAATTTGAGCCGTCTTTCGGTTTGTCCTCTCAAGCTGGCGCTCCTGTTTTGCTGACTCTTGAGAGAGACGCCGGGTCTCTTCCGAAAGATTCTTCGTGTTAATGCCGCCTTGCTTCAAGGCGTTGTTGACCCGATCAAGTTCGGCCCGCTCTTTCTTGAGGGCGGCGGCTGACTGCTCAAGAGCCTTGGTCAACCGTAGCCGTTCTTTAGTGGCGGCGGCGGCTTCCTTCTGGGCTTCCTTCTCGTGAGGATACTTCCGCGCAAGGGCGACCTTCTTTTTCTCGATGTCGTAAGCCTGGCGCTGGCGCTTGATTGCTTCCCCGTGAGCACGCGACAGCTTGGCGACGGTAGCTTCCTGCGACCGAAGAGCGCCCGCCAAGGAAAGATTCTTCTCGGCTCGGGCGATCTCTACGCCGAGCCGCTTTGCTTCTTTCGACGTAGCCTTGAACGCCTCTTTGACGGAAGCGCCAAGCTCTGCGCTGATGCCGATGACTGCCTTAAATTTGCTCATTTCGTTTTGGGTAATTCATCCAGACAGATCACGAAATCGTCGCAATCCATTCGACCTATTGGCTCAAGGCCCCCGCCGACGAGTTCGGCGAGGGCCATCATGCAACGCAACAAGCTGCGGTCGGTCAGCCCCGCTACTTGCCTTGCCCCAAAAAACCGCGGAACACCTCCTGAACCTTCTGATAATCTGCAAGGTCAAGCTTCCCGATGTCGTCAGGAGTCAGTCCGGCGAGATTGGCGAAGAGGATGATTTCAACCTCGTCGTCGCCATCGCCAGCTTTCTTTGCGGCCCTCATGTCGCCGACAGAGGGTCGGCGAAGCGTAATAGATTTGAGCTTTGCCCCATCAACGTCGATGGGATATTCCAAGTTGATCGTGTTCTTGTTCGACATAGAATTGTTCAGTGTTACAGACCGATTGCGTCGCGGATCGCGGCCAGATGATCGACACCGTTGACGATCCGGATCATGTTCGGAACGTCGATGTGATGGATCAAGCGCCCGGCTTGCGTGTACTTGTACGAGACCACCGAAACAGTGAACTCGTTTTCAACCTTCTCACCGGCCACCCAATCGCCGGACTCAACCGCGCGGATGTTCCCGGCGAGATTGACAATAACCGGCTCGACAGTGCCGTTGAGATTCTGAACGGCTCCGCGTGCGGTGATCTGCTTGCCGGTGCCATCGGAGAGCCCCCACAAAGCCAATACCTCCGGCGCGAACTTGGTAAGGGTGAAGCTCGCTTCCAGGGCTTCCATGCCCATATCAACCTTGATGGGCGCGTCCAGGCCCCCGGCGCGAAACTCCTCTTCGAGAACTTGAAGAGCAGGCGGGCGGAACGTTGGGCAGTTCCCGGCGTAGCCTCGCCCGTCGACGAAGAGATTGAAATTTTTCAGGATTTGATCAGCGGCGGACATTAGACAAGTTCCTCCAGGTAGTCGTTGACGATGATAGATTTGAACGTGATGTGTTCCGCCGGGTAAGGCGGCGTGAACTCGAAGTTGACGTAGACCTTGCCTTGCGCAATGTTCGCCGGGCTATTCAGGTCCGGGTCAGGCCAGCAACGCCCGCCGAGGATCGCGCCTTGATTCTTCAAGCCGGCGAGGTAGGCATTGACGCTCTCCGAAACATCTTCGAGGTAAGTCTTCGTGATGTTCCGGTCGACCGCCCACAAGTGGCCGCGAAGAATCGAATCGTTGATCATGTCAGCCGTGCGGCGCACCGACAGGAAGGCAAACTTCGGATCGCTCGACGTGGTGCGATTCCCCCAAAGCCGATAACCGTCTTGCCGGATGATGGTGGCGACGTTCGCTTCGTTGAGCAGGTTGGCGCGACTGTTCGGATCGCCGAAGGTGAAGTCAATCGGGCGAGTCGTTCCGAGGATGCCCCGAACCTCCTGATTTGAAGGCGACCACCAGAAACCGCGCTCATTGTCGGAAAGGGCGATCAAACCAGCTACGCGGGGGCTGGCCGGCTCGAAGACGACAGCGCCGGCGCGAAAGACCTTGACCGAAGGGTCGACGATATAGAGGCGGTCCGACCCGTAGTCGCCGGCATGGGAAACGGCTTCGGCGTCCGTGGTGTTCGGGCCATCGGCAATGACAACCGCTCGCAAACGGTTCGCCACCGCCAAAAGCTCGCCGGCGACCTCCTGGCGGTCAGAGAAGCCGGGCGCGATCAGAATGCGCGGAGAGACACCAAGGATCGACTCCGCGCCAATCAGCGCCTGAATGCCATCTTCTCCAATGACGTCGGTCACGGTGCCTTCGATGTCGTTGTCTTCCTCGACCCGCACAACAACGACAGCCGCGCCGACCTGGTCGAAAATGGCGTCAATGGCGCTTGGGAGAGTTCCGGTTTCCCCGAGCCGTGCCGCTTCCTGGCGGCTCCCGGCAATCAGCGTCGGCCTACCAATCGGAAAAGCCTCATCGGCCCCGCCGGAAAGGAGCCGGGAAGGCGTAGGGTTGACAATAGCCGCGCCGGCCCCCGACGCCGAAGCGGCGACGAGATCATTCGCGGTCAAAGCGGTAGCAACCTGCGCTTCCGTGGTAGTGATTTCCCCCTCTTCGTTGGTTGCCAGGCTCACGGCAACGCGAGAGCCTTCCGTATCCACGGAAAGGGACGCGCTGTTTTCGCCGGGATCGACGAGCGCAACCGAAACCTGATTGCCGGCAATGCCGGGCTCCTTTGCCGTAAAGATCAACCCGCCAATGGTTGCGCTTGCGGCCCGCGCTGGTTCAGCATCGGGAGCCGTTCCAACGATCCCGATCACCGAGCTTTTAACCGTCCGGATCGGACGCGGTCCAGATTGGACCTCGATCAGTTCGACGCCGTGTAAAAATTGTTCTGCCATGTTTATTCCTGTTCTTTCTTTTCGATCTGTTCAATCCGACGGTTCAACGTGCGAAGCTCATTTTTGATGCTCGACAGTTGAGCCGACATTCGCCAGGTGCCAAGCACGATGACGGCCCCGACCGTTATGACGTCGGCAAGTGAAACCTGTGTTGACCGGCTGATGACGTTGGCGATTGCGCCGGTCGCTGTTGACGCAATCGCCACGCCGAAGCAAGAGCCGATAAGCTGCACGCGATCCAGCATAGGGGTTTACTTGCTGTGTGCTTTCGGTTCCGGCAACTTGTAGCCGAACTCGAAAATGCCGTCATGATAGTTGGCGGTGAAGGTGTCCCTCTCAATCGTGGCGCACCCGGAGAGCGAACCGACGATGCCAGCGAGGGCGGCGAAGAGAATTGCCATTGCAAGCGATTTCATTCCTCTTCCTCCTTTTTTGCAGTCGCGTTGTCGGAGACGATCTTTCCGGCACCGATGACGCCAGCGCCCGCCGTGACTGCGGTGATCGTGGCGGCGATGTCAAATGCGTCGCCGTTGAGAACCGCCAGGGCTGCATTGGCAACAGCGATCACGATAGTCAGAACTCCCGCAATAGTAGTTTTCCATTTCATAAGGGTAATTTCTCCTAAAAGCTAATAGTGTAAGCGTCATGCCGCCGCTTTACTTCTGCGACGTTTGCTAGGCGTTGAGGTAGGCAATCACCTTCCCGCTCGTCAGCGTGAAAGCGGTGAACGTCCCGTAGATCGTGGTTCCGGCGGGCAAGGGAAGGTCCGTCAAGTTGCCCGAGACGTTCGACGATGTCGCCGAAGCGACAACGGAGTCATCCAGGGCGGTCAGCGCGTAGAACGGGCCGGTAGCTTCGTTCGTGTCGGTGACGACCTTCGCGCCATGAGCGCCAAAGGCTTGCCCGTGGAAGCCTTCGATTGCGGCGATTGCGGCCAACTGATTCGACGCGCTGGCGTCGCCGCCGCCGCCGCTTAGGGTTCCGTCGGAGTTGACTTTAAGAATAACGACGGTGTCCTCTTCGGTCCGCCCGGCAACTACCATCGGCCATTCGTAAACCTGCCGGGGCTCACCCCTGAACAGCGTTGTAATTCTTGAGAGCAAAGACATGATCGCACGTTAGCAGTGGCCCGCCATGATATTCTTCTGCGATATTTGCAGGGATAGAAAAGCCCGCTCCCCATAAAGAGGAGCGGGCACTCGAAAGGAAACCAAGGTTGAAGACCAGACCTTACCGCTTTGCCTTGTCGACGGCAAGGATCTGTTCGGCGATTACCGAAAGAAATTCATCCTTCTTCGTAAGGTCGGTCGGCGCGGCTTCGGCGACGGTATAGCGTTGCTGTTGAAGCCAGTCGTATGAAGCGAGCGCGTTGTCGAACGCCTTCAACCTGGCCGCGATGTAGCTTTTGTAATTGGCAAGCGCCAGATACTTCGCCGCGTCCTTCTCGTCGAAGGCGTCGTAGTCTCCGCGCGGAAAGGCGAGGCCGACGACATGAGCCCGCGAAAGCTTCACGTCCTGGAAGACGAAGCCAGCGGACTTCAGGGCGTTGTAGAACTCATTGTTCTTGCGAGCCTCCACGCGAACAGCGGTGACACGAAGCCCTTGGCTGTAATTCTCCGGAAGGCTCGCGACCAGAGCATCAACGCTCTGCGGAGTTTCCGCAAAGACGGAGACAGCGGCGACGAGCATCAGGGCGAGGGTAGTGATGATTTTCTTCATGTATGCTTTATTGAACTGATTGGCCTGGTTGTTGTTGATCCTTGGCGAGCGCGGCCTTTAGCTCGATAAGGAAATTTGAATAGTCTTTTGCAACAATCGCAATGCCGAACCGTTTGATAATGCGGTTCCACCACTTGAGCCTAAGCCCATAGTGCGTTGCGCTGTTGACCTTCGGAATCGGGCCGTTGAAAACTTGCCATTCAATCGTGTCGCGAAGCGCGGCTTCTGTGATCTCCCCAGACGGCGGCCTTTCGACGACGTCGGCCCACGCTGATTGAAGCGTCGCGTCGTAGTCGATGGAGAATAGGGAGCCCGACAATAATGAAAAGGCCAGTGTCGTCAGAATGAGTCGTTTTACTCTCATGGATTGAATGGTTGCGTTGTCCAGGTTGGAATGATGGGCCGCCAGATCGAGCGACCCGATGAGTCGTCTTCGGTGCCGGTTGGCGTCATCAGGCAATAGGTCCAGACAAGGTTTCCGTTGTCGGGAGTGATCGCGCCCCCGGTGTCCTTAACAACCAGGATGACCCCGCCGATCTCGCTCGACGAATTGACGCGCATAGCTGTGATTGACTGCGAGGCGCTTTGCTTGATCCACTGACGCCGGTCGGCGAGTTGGGAGTCTGTAAAGTAAACGTCGGGGCGGTTGGTCCATATCTGCGACGGGATGAACATCTTCCCAGGATCGGGGCTGTGATAGAAGAAAACCATCGTCGCGTAGTTGTCTGTCGATGCCTTGAGCTCAAAGTCAGTGAAGCCCTTCGGCATCGGGATATGGAAAACCGCATAGATCGGCTTTTCAGGGATCGCATTTGCTGAACGGAAGCTGCTTGCAGAAGGCCAGCGAAGAACCCCCGTTCCGGGTTCGGCGGTTACCTGGCGATCCTGCGCGAAAGCAGAGATTGCCCAGACCAACAAGGCCGTCAGAATTAAGAACGTCTTATCCATACTTTTGCGTTGTCTGAAAGGTCGAAATCAGAAGGGCGGACCACGGCCCCCGGCGAAGCGGCATTGCTTCCTTCTACGAGTTCCCAGATGCCCCAGCCGTGTTCGGAATCAGCGACCGACCAAAGAGCCGTTGATTTTCCCACGGTAGGGACTTTGTCAAGCGAGCCGTACCCAACCACGCTAACGCCGATCTCTTCGGTCAGGCGGGTTACCCCGTAGGCGGCCCCGTTGATAAGTGACTGCGCTTCAACGGCGCTCCAAGTGTGAAGCGGCGACATGACAAGATTGGATGCCTCGCCGGACCGCGCCGCCTGTTCGTCAGCCCACGCCACCGTGCTGACGATCTCGATTGACATCACTTCCTCCACGGTCGTGAAGGCAAGATAGACGCGCACCCGCATCGACACGCCAAAGCCGTCCATCATGCCGGGCTTGACGGTTTCGGGAACGCCAGCGTATCCAATCAATGCGCCGAGGTTGTCAAAGAGCCCGACGCACCGGATCGTGAATGGTCCGTGGTCTTCGCTGATGGTGCCCTCGATCACTACCCGGTTCCCGTCTGTTGACTGCCCGGTAACAGCGAACCGGAAGAGCTCCGGGCCGATGGTGGTGGATTCCGGCGTGAGCAATTCACTCGACGCGGACCCGATAGCAAGTTGAGAAAGCATCAGCTTTTCGCCGCTTGCTACCGCCGCCGCGAGCTTGGCCTCGCCAATGGTGGTAAGGGTTAGCTTATTCACGCAACGCGCCTCCAAATGTTGACGACAAAGTAAGGCGGCAAGTTGTTGTGCGGCTGCCCCGACCCTATCGTTTCTGTGCTTCGTGCCGGGATCGTAAACACGTGAGCGTGCGATCCAGAAGACCCGGTGTTAAACGCATTGATGGTAAACGTATGGGCGTGCGCACCGCTCGAAGCAATGGTGTACTTGACGGACCCGCCCCCGAGCGGCGAACCATCGGTGCCACAAAGGGAGTTGGTGCTACTCCCAGGATCGTCGTCAATGGTGATCTGATGGACGTGCGCCCCGCCGGTCCCGGTTGTGATCGTGCCAGGATTGACAACGTGGACGTGACCGCCTGATGTCGATGTCGTAACATCAACCTTCGCAATGCCATGCGCGTGGGTGGGTAGTTCGTTGACCGTCAGGGTATGCGTTTTGCTGCCCCCGGTCGCCCCCAGGACGCTAAAGGTAGCATCATCAGGATTCAAGGAAACTGGCATCCGGCCTTTCGCGTGACGCTCCCAGACACCAAAGCCGAGCAGGTCAGCAGGGTTGCCCTGGCGGTTGGTCATCCAGATTTCCCCAACTGGGTACATCATTTGCAGGACGGCGTTCAACGTCTGGGCCACCGTGCCAACGCCAAGGTGCCCCCGTGCGGCGGCGGCCTTGTCTGGCTCCGCCAATTCCGACAGATTGTTGCCGGTGCGAAGGAACTCCGCTGCGCCAGCCGGTTCATTCTGAACGAACGTGATCTTCTGGCCCGACGTTGCAGGTTCGGCCAGCGTGATCTTGGTCGTGCTGTCGATGGTGTACTCGGTGCCGTCGCCCCGCAATCGGACGCCGTCAATGTAGACAGCCGTGCTTTCCATCGTAGCCACGGAAAGGTTCACGACCGTTTGCGATTCGGCAAGGTCTTGATTCTCCTCAACGATGTCCACCAGTAGGTTCAGGCCGCTGGCGGGATCGTACCATTCAAAGTCCCCGTCATCGTTGGACCTCTTTCGCAAAACCTGGCCGGTGGTTCCGCCAGGGAGAACGAACGCAAGCGCGAAGTTATCCGAAACCCATTGCCGGGTAGCAAGCACAACGGTTGGGTCGATCTGCAAGGCAACCGACGCATTTGTCGAAACCTCCATGATGAAGCGAACGATCAGGTCGCGGGCCGATCCCTCCGAAAGTTCAGGCTTGTAGGTTTCAGGGAAGCTGCCAACCGCGATCATTGAACCGGAGTTGTCATAGAGCGCGACCTCCCGGACGGACCACCCGCCAACGGTCGAGGGAACGACCATTTCAGCGATCACGTAGTTCGGGTTCTTCTGGTCGCGTGCCAGTAGATTAAGCTCGGCGCGATAGACCTCTCTGACAAGGCTGGTCTGGTCTGCGTTCGGCTCGACAAGGTGGCCGCCCCCGTCTCCAAGTGCCATGTGAGAAAGGTTGACCGTACCGCCCCCCTGGATTGCGGCGGCGATTTTTGCAGCGCCCAGATTTGTGATGATAGTTTTGAAGCTCATAGCGTAATTTCGATTCTGACTAAACCGGAGACACTGGCGTTGGCGCTCGCCTCAAGCATTGACGAGAACAGCGGGAAGACGCGGAGGAAGTCTTGAGTATGCTCGACAGCCGCAACGTAAAGCCCCGGCATTGCGGAAAGCTCGCGAACGAGCAAGGGGTAAACTGAAGTGTCTTCGCCGGTGACAACCGCCGAAGAAACGTAGGCATTGCCTTCCGCCTTCATCAAGGCATCGACCCCCAACAAATGAGAGCGGACGTTCTTGTTTTCCAAGGCGATCTTTTCAACGCGGCTGTATAGCTCTTCGCTGCCACCGCCTCCGGTCACGTCCACTTGCAACCGAAAGGTGTAGGGAACCCCGGTCGCCTCGTCGATATGCACCTCGTAGCCGACAGCTTGGAGCGCCCGCTTCAAAGCGCCAATCGTCCCTTTCCTTCGGTGGATTTCGATGCTGGCGGCCACAACGTTCCGTTTGATTTGCTCCGGCCAAGCGGCATCCCAAGAGTCGACATGCAACGCCCAAGCCAGCCACGGCAAAAGATCGAGCGGGCAAGTCTGCGGGCTCCATACCTCGCGGACGCGAACGGGAACGACCGTGGCCCGCGCCGTTGAAGCGGCCAGCGCACGCTCTTGAAGCGTCCAGTTCGGCGGCGTCAGGTCACTCATTCGCCGACGCCTCCAATCGTCAACGTGATGCCGGTGCAGTTTGCAACCTCCTCATGAGTGATGACGACGTCAGCAACCGGGGATGATAGTTCAACCCGCTGCACGCCGGGCCGGTGCAAGGCCGCGTAAACCCCAGAAAGGGTGACATCGTGCCCGAGTCTCCGCTGGGTCACCACGTAGGCATCAGCGGCTTCCTGGGCGGCGGCAAGCACGGTTTCCGGGTCTGGCCCGGCATAGGTGTAGATCGTCGCGGAAATGGCGTAATCGACGAGCGCGGCCCCCTGAATCGTGACTTGGTCCGTCAGCGGGCGAACATCCTCAAGGGCAGCGCTCACCGCGTCGAGCGTCGCCTGGCTTGGCACGCCGTCACCCGATCTCCCAAGCACGGTCACAAGCACTTCGCCAGGGTCGACGGTCGGCGGGCCAACGACCGACACGTCGGCAACGTCCGGGACCGCCAAGGCGTGAAAGACATAGGCTCCCGTGGGGCCAGCAACAGACAGCGCCTCCGGCGCAAGCTGGATGCGCTTGCGAAACTCTTCGTCGCTTTCCATCGTCGGCGCGACCGGCGGGAAAGCATCGGGATTGCCAAGGTCGATGACATTGCGGATCAGCCCCATATTTGCGCCGAGTTGATCGAGGTCTGCCCTGGCTGCATAGGCAAGCATCACGCCGCGAGCGGCATCATTGACGCGCTGACGTAAAAGAAGCTCCCGGTACGCGGCCACCTCAAGAATCTTGAAGGCGGGATCGGATTCGACGAGCGCCGTGAAAGCGGGATCGCGCGCTTGAAGGTCGGCGATCATCTCGCCAAGGATCACTTCATAGTTCAGCGGCTCGACGATGTCGGGCGGCGCGATGGTAGAAAAGTCGATGGTAGCGAAGCTCATTGCACAACAATTCCGTCGATAGCGACCGGCTCGCCTGTGGGAAGGTAAATCCCCCGCATCGTCAATTCTACCCGGCCAGCCTCAAGAGAGGATGCGGTCACGCTCTCAATGGCAAGGCGGGGCTCCCATCGCATAAGGGCTTCTGCCGTTGCGTAGTAGATGTTGAGGAGCGTTTCCCGGTTGGTCGGCGCATCGACGAGCTCAAACAGGCGCGACCCGTAATCGCGACGCATAACCCGCGATCCGACGGGGGTCGTCAGAATGTCGCGAATGGATTGCCGTAGGTGAGCAATGCCCGCCAAGTGCTTTCCGGTGGTAGAGTCAACGCCGCGCATTTCCTCAAAGCGTACCCAACCCTTTCCCTGCTATCTTCTGCGATGTTTTAGGTGACCGGTGGACCTGAAACCGATGATCCAGATTCAACCCCGCCGTGAACGTGCGTCCGAAGGCTGGTCGTATCTGCCACCACGTCGCCGCCGGTGACGGTGATCGTCTGGTTCGCCGTGATCCCGCCCGCCCCGATTTCAAAGGTCGTGCCGCCCAGCTTTAGCGTGATGGCGCTTCCAGTGATGTCGACGCTTGCCGACGCGCCCAACTTCGCCGTGACCGCTGTTTCGGTCAGTTCCACGCTTGCGGCATCGCCCAGCTTTGCGGCGATTGTGTCGGCAGTCATTTCAATGCTCGCCGATTCTCCCAACTTCAAGAGCGTGCGGTCCTTTGTCTGTTCGCTGGTATTGTCGCCAGTGATGACAACGGCCTTTCCGTCGTCGGTCAGATTGGCGCTTAACACGTGATCCGCGCGGTTGTACTCGATGACCGCGCCGTCAGCATACTTGATCCGGCTGACGGTCTCCGCATCAGCCGGGGCCGGGTAGTCGTTCTGATAGACGCCCGGCAAGACGTAGCCCGTCGAAAACTCTCCCACCGGAGAAATGACGACGACCTGCTCACCGACCTCCGGCGCGTGCCATGACTGGTCACCGCCAGCGCGGGATGTTATCCAAGGAAGCCAGGCGGTTACGTTCGCGCCAATCTGAACCTTAACCCGCGCCTTCGGGTAGTCGGCCTCGACCACCTTGCCGGGCCGGACTATGTTCCCTAGTCGCCGCTCAAGTTCTCCGATGCGTTCCGCGATCATGGCTTGATTTCCCGGTAGTGCTCTTCGTGTTCCGGCCCGATCAACGGCGAGATGCCAAGGAAAACCCGCGTCGGCGGCTCCCCGTCATCGGTCCAGACGCTATTCCCCATAAGGGCGCTGTGTTCCCAATCCACCCGCCAGACCTCTTTGCTAAGGTCGCCGGGCGCGAAGTTGTCAGGATAGGCCGATAGCCTTTTCGCAAGGCTGACCGGGTGTCCCCAGGTTTCGTTTTTGATGAATGAAATGAGCGAAGTCGCAATCGACATCGCACGGACCTTCGGCTTCCTTCCATCCTTGACCTTGTAGGAAACAATGCAGTAAGCGGAGAAAGTCAACCGGCAAGAAAACTGTTCCGTGCCTGGTTCATCCTCTGTTTCGTCAATGGCGTTCAGATCAATAGCGACGGCGGGCAAGGCGATGGCACGGTCTTGCAAGAGAGCGAACTCTTCGACCGTTTTCAATCCGGCAAACTTCGCCTTGATCCTCGCGACCATTTCCGCAAACAGCGATTCTAAATTTAGTTCGTCAGCCATTTCAGTTGTTGGGAGAGTTCCTTTTTGAAGCGTTCAGCAGCCTCTTTGCTGACTTGCTCGAAGATAGGGTCGAGCGAATCCTTGAACTCGATCTTCTGCTTATCGATGGGCAACCGGCTGGCGGTGCGTCGCTTAAAGACATTGCCATGAAGCGAGTCGACAATGAAGGCGCTTCGAAAGAATCGCCCCCCCGCTTGAACGCCGGTCGGTGTTTGAACAGGATTCAGCCAAGCGACCGACATAGGGAACAGGCCAATCCAAACGCTACCGTAAGCGCCTTTTTTGTAACCTGTCTGAATACTGGTCTTCGTCCGTCGAAGGATAGCGTCTTGCGGAAACTTCGCGACGCTCGAAAGCAAAGATGCAACCCGCCGATGCGCCCATCGGGTGACGTTTGAAACCGCGATCTTGGCGGCCTTGTCGATCTGTTCCGGCGTAGCGTCGAGAGCGACAGCCAGGTCTACGAAACCGGCGTCGGTAATCTTGAGGCTGATGCCCTTGCGATCTTTATTTACCCAGACGCTCATTCCTCTTCTTCCTCGTCTTCGTCGTCGTCTTCCTCTTCAACTTCATGGGCGAAGACAACGGTAGCGAACCCGGTTCCGTCAGGCTCGATCCTGATGACAGAGTAAAGCGCCCCTTGGTGGATCGCAAGCGTTCCGCGCGGAATGGATTCGACTTCATCGAATCGAAACATCGCTCTAGGCTTGCTTGACTCAAGCTCGCTCTCCCCGAGGTCAGCCGAATAGAACGCATTGTCGAAGTTGCCCTTCAACGATAGGTCGCCGCCTGGAAGCTTGAACGTGAAGACGCTTGAAAACCTCCCAGCGGTAAAGAATGAGCGTTCGCCAAACATCAGGAAAAGACCGGCTGCTTCACTTCATTTCGACGCCGCAATTCCGCCAGCATTGCAGATTCTGACCAGCCAGCCGCCCAGCGGGGGCGAAGCTGAAAATGCGGCTCGTCTTTGAACGACTTCCAGTCGCCGCCCCACTCAAGGCCAATGGCTCGCCCGAGCGCTCCGACAGCAGCATATTGACGCCCGCTCGTGATATAGGCCGCACCCTCGAACACGCCGATGTCAAAGGCGATTCCGAAGTTGTGGTTGCTATACCCGCCGCGCGCGTTGGTCACGACGCTGCCGGGGGCGGTGCGCCCCTTTGCGTAGAGCGCGTTCTGTTCAGCATAGGTTCGCGTTCCGCCGATCACCTTGATCGTGATCCCGACCTTCTCGGCTTCCTTGACGAGCGACCTGGCGTAAGGGCGAACCTCCGGCAGAAGGGTGGCGATATTCCCCTCTGACCGATCGTCGACGCGGTCGGTCGCTGATGCGTGCGGAGATGGAGGCGCGATCAGGTCAACAAGACGACCCCACGTCACCGGACCGGCAATGCCATCGACGGAGACCCCGATTTTCTTCTGCACGGCCTTGATGGCAAGTGCAACCGTGCTGCTGGCGATCTCGCCCAACAACCGTTGCTGGATTGCCGCCCAGGTAATCGGCCCCGCGATCCCGTCGACCGCAACGTTCAGCGTGGCTTGAATGGTCCTGATGTTGGCTTTCATTCCTCACCGCTCCCTCCTTTTGATTTCACCGCCTTTGACCGCCCCTGCTTCGCAGGGACATAAGGGATGGCAATCTCGCGGGCGATAAGAGACAGGCCAACCGCCTTCGTCACTCGCACCGCCTTGCCAGCCCCGATTCGACGACCGCCAAGCAAGACGGGTTTCAGAATCCGAATTTGAATATACATAATCTTTTCTAAAAATAGGGCCGCCTGGAAAGATTTCCCAGGCGGCCCCTTTTTGCTTCCATGCCTACAAGCCAATCCTTTGGCTACCTCTTGCCTATCCTGGCTCCGAAAGCTTTACTCGGTTCCGCCGCCTCCTTCGTCACCGCCGCCTTCGCCCTCGTCATCCTTGACGCCGTAGCAGAAGGATTCAGGGCGGCGAACTGCGAGGTCGACGTCCTGAAAGGCCGTCAATCGGATGCGGCCCCGGCGCGATTGCGTGTAGGGATCGGAGGCGAGTTCGAGGCCGCCCCACATGCCAATGAGCATGTCAGCCCAGTTGCCGAAGAAAATATCGCCCGTGGTAACCTGGTTGGTGATCTCCGCACCGTAGCCGTTGACCGTGTTGCCAGGCTCCCAGATGGTTCCCGCGACGCCGGTGAATTTGAGCTCTGTCTTGGCGTAGCCCCGGAAGATCGCGTTTGCGACGTACTTCATACTCGCGACGTCGGCGTTGTCCGAAGCAATCCGGGTCTCCATTTCGACAAGTTCCTTGTAGGTCGGATTGTCGTCTGCGAACGGAACGGTATTGATGCCGTCCGTATGCAGCAAGCCGGTCGGCTTGTCGTTCAGGCCATCGGCGTAGAAACCGGCGGTGTCGATTGCCTGGGCGAGTGCGCGGGCGATGTCGAGCCGGACAAGCGCCTCAACGCTGATCGCCGGTTGCATGAGCATCTTCCGGGTAATCTGCGCGTGCGCGGCCACGGTCTTCGGACGAAGCTGAACCAGACCGAAATCAACGTCGGTGTCCGGCGCTTCATCGTCTTCCCCGATCCAGCCAGCGTTTGCGCCGCTGGTCTGCTTCGGAATGTCGATCTGACCGACAAGCCCGGAAAGCTGGGTGCAAAGCGACATGAACACGCAACGATTCCGAAGCAGGTCGATGAAGCTCGACGCCAGGAGTTTCGTTTCGATGGTCGCGCCGCCGGTACCAGTGTAACCAGCGCTCTCCATGACGCTGATGATGTCGGCGCGAGCGCCCCGGCTGATCGGCGCGGAAAGGACGTCAATCGGAACCATGATTCCCTTGGCTGCCCGGTGCGTCATCTGATTCGCGGCGGCCTCGCAAGCGCGGAGTTCGGCGGCGGCGTCTTCCTGGAACGACCGTTCGGTCGGGTAGGTAATCGCACGGATCAGGTTGACGAACGAAAAGCTTTTGACTTCCCGTTCGCTCATGCCGATGGGCTTCGAGCCCTGCACGATGTTTGCGTTCCGCTTTTCCACGTGCTCAAGAAGCGACTCCCGCACCGCGTGAATGTCGAGCCCTTCGGAGATGGCGCGCTCTGCGATCTCCGGTGCCTCGTAACGCCGACAAGCTTCGAGAATGGCTGACACGCGCTGACGTTCAGCGGTTGCGGCCTGTTGCCGTTCTTCCACGACGTTCACCTTCGTCGGCGAAGGCGGGGCATCGGTTCCCTTTGGTGACGTACCCCCTTGGGGATTGTCGCCCTTGTCGGGTTCAAAAAACTGGCGCGGAGTGTAGAGTTTTGCGTAACGCGGATTCATGTTTTTTTCTTGGTTGTTATCATCTCGGCCAACGCCGGTTGAAATGTCAGCCGGGACGGTGACAATAGAAAGTTCAGTCGGTTGCCAAAGGGTAACGATGTAGACATCAACGCCCTCCCTTTCTTCGAAAAGCTTGTATTTCAGCACGCGGTAACCAACCGACGTGTTGCGCAAGACGCCCGACTTTACGTCTTTCCAGATTTCTTCGGCGAAGTTGCTTGTTCCGAAGCGGACCAAGGCGCGGCCCTTTCGTCCCCCACCGGCGGCGGAGGCGATCCATGCCTTCTCAACGACGCCGATGGGTTTATCCCGATCATGATTGAACAACGCATTTGCGCCCGCTTCCATGCGGCTAAGGTCACAAGCTCCGTCTTCATGAGACAGGATTTCGATGCAGCCCGGATAGATTTCAATCTCTGCATCGGACGAAAAGGAAAGCTCAATCGTCCGGTTCTCTTCATCGACGGTGTCGAGCAGGAAGGTAGCATCCCGACGACCAAAGATTGCCGGGGCTTGCTGGTCTCGCGTGCGATAGAATGGAACAGGGCCGTTTGCCATATTCGCCAGCATAGACATTCCTTTATTCTTCATCTTCTGCGGAGTTTTCATCTTTGCTTTCCTTGCCTTCGGGTTCCGGCTTCTGGCCCGCTGGTCGCGGGATAATCAGACCCAGCCCTTCAATCTCCAGGTTCTCGGCGGCGATCTCTTCCCAGGTTTCGGAAGGGTCGCGGTTGGTGAGTTCCCTGATGACTTCGGACCGGGATCGAATTTTCTGGTCGATCAAGATTTGTGCGGCGGCGGCCTCCGACCGGGGGTCGATCCACGCCCAACGCTTGCCGGTAAAGCTGCACTCTTGAAACTTGTCGATCTTCTCAAATGGCAAGGCTCGCCCGTTGGGGAGCGTGATCGCCCCCTTCAAAAGCGAATACTCAAGCCAGTCTTCAAAGATCGGAACGACGACGTTTTCGATCATGCTGTTTTGAAGGGCTCGCCACGTTCCGCGCTCGTCGAGCGCCCCCTGGCGGATGCTCGAAAAGTTGACGCTGGTCAGGTCGCCGGAAAGATTGTGATAGCTGACATGGAGGCTCGCAGCGATTGATCGGTGCATTGCGCGAAGAAAGGGTTCCGTCTCCCCGTTAGGAAACTGCGGGTTCCATTCCTGCAACTCCCGGTCGCCAATGTCCTCGAACGTCCCCGGCTCCGCGTCGATTTCCAAGTCTTCAATGTCATCGTCGCCGCCCTTGAAGAAGCCCATCTTGCCAGCCGAAACACGCGCATTTGTAAGGGCGGCATCCTCGAAGCCGGATGCCATTCGCATCCTCCAAAGAGCGGTGCGGGTCCAAGGGAGTCCCCGTTTCTGTCCCGGCATTTCCGTCATGAACCAGTGAATGACGTTCTTTGCCTCGATCCTCTTCCGCTCTTTCGTGTAGGTATAGCCTACCTGCCATTCCTGTTGCTCGATGAACCAGTAAGCGAGCGGGCGGCCTCCATCGGGGCCGAATTCGATTCCGTGCCGGACAATGTTGCCGTTCGGAAGCTTTTCATAATGGGTGGGATCGAGAAGGAACGGGTCGATAAGCTCAACGCTAAAGCCCCAAGGCCCGGCAGACTTGCCGTAATGCTTCAAGATAATCACCTCGCCATCCTTGGCTATTGAAGCGGCGACAAGGCGCTCGAAGTCGGCGCGGCAGTTCGCGCCGGTGTAGTCAAAGTTCTTCTTCCGGCTCCATTTTTTGAACGCCCTTTCGATAGCGTTTTCTGCAACCTTGTCCTTCTTCCCGTCAAAGTCGCGGGGGGTCGACGACAACACAAAGCCTTCGCCGACGACGTTGTCCCTGACAAGTTGGAGGTACTTCCTGCCGTGGTCGTAGCTTTCGCACCCGTTCCGCGCCCGCGCCACAAGCGTTTTCCAATGCTGGAAGATATAGGCATCAGCCGTAACCGGGTTGGTATCCCATGAGCTTTCAAGGCGACCAGTTCGGGCCGCGCCCAGAAGGCTTCTCAAGCTGACGGGGCGCTTCCGGTCGCGGGATTCCTTGGCCGGGCCTTTTTCGGGCTGCGCCCGTTTGAAGAACGAAAGGAAATTCATACGTAAAATTTGATGCTGCTACGCTTCGGCAAGCCGAGCGCTTCCCGTTCTTCGCTGGCAAGGCGGCTTTTCCAGAAGTCCAGCAATTTCAAGATTTCGTTGATCGAATAGTTTTCGAGCTCACGGTTGTTGATGCGGTAGCGTTTGACGCTTTGGTCAGAGTCGGGATTGCCAATGCTACCAAGGTAGGCTTCAAGGTTTTCGACGTTCCTGGCCGCGATTGACCGGAGGTCTTGCCCGCTTTCGGCTGATTCAATGGAGCCGACGACATTGAACCGGGCGCGTTCCAGAAGCTTCTTGCCGCCAGCGGGAAGGGTCGCCCAGGCTTCGAAATAGCAACGCCCGGCTGACCAGTTGTCAGTTTCGGTTACGTCAATGGACCATCGGCCCGAAGCCAGCAAGAGAGTCAGTGTCTTCGTTGCGCTTCCCCGAAGGATGACGGAAACAGATGAATAGCCATTGTCCCGGTATTCAAACCGTATGTTTTCGCCGGAAACAATTTCAGTTGGGGTCACCATTTGCTTTTGAGGCTGATCTTCAACCGCCCCTTTCGGCGGTGTTTTCGCCTCAAAGCATGGCCGATGGCCGCGCCCTTATCTTCTGCGACGTTTGGCGGGTCGTCGTCGCCGTGGATGATGATGACCTCTTCGTCGGTTTCCTCCGCCGACAGATCGGCTTCCTTGTCTTGTTCGGCTGACTCTTGCATAAGCTCCTTCTTTTCTTCGACGGCCTTCGTTCGTGGTTTTGCTGGCCCGGCGGTGATCTTTCTGGATCGCTGTTTCATCCGGTAGGCAAGGCGATCCCATTGCACGCCCGCCAGCGTGAGAGCGGCGAAGGCGTAAACCCGCAAGTCAAGAGCTTCGTTTCGCTTCCCTTTCGGGCATACGAAAGAGCGCACCGGGTAGCCTTTGACGTACGTCGTCACGATCTTTTCAACGGTGAGTTCTTCGAAATACTCTAGCGATCTTCCTTGCGGGAAGTGACAGTAGCCGGGGCCGGGGTCTTCGATTCGCAACCGGCGGTAAATGATGTTCTTCGCCTGGTCGGTCCCTACGGTGTAGAGGTCAATCAATGCGCGGGCCTTTTTCCCGGTTCGGCCCCTGGTTGGCTTTCCGATGATCGGCACGCCTTCGCCGCCGCGCCCCTTGATCCCAAAGAACCGGTCGCCCTTGTGTCGTCGAACGTAGTCGTAAACGGCCTGGGTGTTCTGGCCGCCGGTGTCAATGCACGCCCATTCGACGATCATGTCGCCGTAGATCGGATGCTGCCAGGTGCGCCGAAGGTAGTCCGTCAATGATGTCCACGGGCTTTTTGGCTGGCCTTCTGGAATCTCGGGATCGCCGTAGATCGTATGGTAAGAAAGGCTCCATGACTCTTCACCGCCCGCCCATCCGACAACCTCGACCTGCAACCGGTCGGGGTGAGTGTCGACCCCAGCCGTCAAGATCAAGCAACGGTCGGGCACCTCGTTTTCGTAGGGCTCGCACCGGTTCAAGAGCGCGTGTGCATCGAGCGGGACGCCGCCATCGACCCAAAGCTCGCCAAGCACGGTGTTGATGAAAACCTGCAACTGCTCTGGGTTGTCTTTCGCCGCCAGGAAGTCAGTGACGATTTCCGAGATGCTTCGCCAGGATGAATAAAGTTCGCTGATATGGAAGCCAGCGATCCCCTTGAAGGGAGCGGTCGCTATCCAGTGCCCTTTACGCACCGCCGCATTTTTCTGCGCGTTGTTGTAGTATCCCTCGCAATGGGGACACTGGAACTTCGCCGTCTTCGGATCGCCGTCTTTCCAGGTGACGTTTTGCCACCGCAAAACATGGAGTTCGTCACAATGAGGGCAACGGATGTTGAAATAGCGCTTGTCAGATTTCTCGAACTCGATTTCGATCCGAGACAGCCCTTTAACTGTCGGCGTTGAAATCATGGCGATCCGCCGGTTCCAAAAGTTCGCCGTCCGCTTGATCCCGAGATTCACCGGGTCGCCTTCGTTCCCGGCGCTGACCGGGTAGCCGTCGACCTCGTCAAAGAAGACAACGCGCTTCGGCTTCGAGCGAAGACCAGAAGGAGCGTTCGCGCCGGTGATCGAGATGTTCCCGCCAATGAAGGTTTTGTTCAACAGCGTGTTCGTCGTGTCGCGGGTGTCGGTCGACAGTTTTCCGCGTAGGCAAGGCGTGTCGCGGATCATCGGCGCGAGCCGGTCAACTGAAAAGTCGCGGCCCATCGGCTGCACGTTCGGCATGACGTAGAGGATCGACGATGGATCTTGCTCCATGAAATAGCCGACTGTGTTCAGGCCGACTTCGGTCAAGCCAAGCTGGGCGGCCTTCATGACGACCGTTCGCTCGTTCTCCGTGACGCTATCCATGATCCCGCGCAGCGGCTCAAAGCGCGAGGTTCGCCACCGGCCCGGCTCGGCGGACGTGTCCGACGAAAGACGGCGCTCCCGGTCGGCCCATTCCGAGATCGTGAGCTTCGGCGGCGGGCGCATCCCTGACGCGAGGGAACGAATCAAAGATCGTAGTTCAAACGTGAGAGCTTCCTTGCTCAATCATCGACCTCCTCTTCCTCGTCATCGGTCGGCACTTCGGCCCCTTGGCCAGCAATGGCTTGCGGGTCGTATTCGCTCAACTCTTCGCACGCCTCCCGGCAATGCTCTTCGAGCGCGGCCTGACATGCGTCGGGCGTGTCGAGGTCGGCCACAATCGCCGCCGTCGCGTTCGGGATCGACAGCACTTTTGCTTTGAAAGCGGCCAGCATCGGGCCGATATGGGCGACGACAGCTTCGGCGGCGTGCAACTCTCCGCGCCGGACAGCATTTTCCATTTCCTCCCGGTCGGCTCGCTCTTTGTAGAGCCGCGCCCGGTGCGCCTCGTAAGAGCCAGCATCGACCGGCTCGCCGTCGTTTCCGCGCTTGCCTTGGGCGCGCTCTTGCAGGTAGGCGACGTAATTGGAAATCGAAGGCCAGAGCAGATATTTCCCGCGACTCGCCTTTCTGATGATCCCCTCCCGGCTCAACTGTTGCACCCGCGTCGGGGTGAGCGCGATGACCGCCGCGAGCTCCGGCCCGGTCACTTCAATTTTCTGGTCAAAGTCCATTTTTTCTTTCAAAAACAAAACCGTCGTTTCAAACTCACCGGCTACAGAAAACCGGTGCCCGACTATCCACCCGCCCCCACCCCCCTACGGAAGTACCTTTTCTCATCCTTGCGACTCTCTCACCTTTGAGAATAAGCCCTCGCCCTGTAATTTTCTCATAAATGAGAAAATCCCGAGATTTCTCATTTATGAGAGCCATGAAAAAACCCCCTGCTTTTCGGGTAGCCGGGTCGCCGCCGGTCGCCGCCCTCTGGCTCCGTTGCCGGTGCGCCGGAAACGCCCGTAGTCGCCCATGATGATTTGATGCACTCGGCTCGACGTCAGTTCGTAGCGCTGGGCCAGCGCTCGAATGGATTGCCCGCGCCTGATGCCCGCTTGAATCTCCCGGTTGCGCTGCTCATGCTCTAGCGCTGTGCATTTAGCCAATGGCAATAACTCGCCACCGAACTCCCTCTGTAATATCATAGCGAGCCGCTTGCCTATGGCATTAACAATCCAATAGTCATCGGGCATCTCCTTCGGAACATAGATGCAACGATGTTTGCAATATGGGTTGCACCTGACCAGCTTGAGAGTTGCATTTCTGCCGATGCAATCAGCGATCAGTTGAGCGGTGGGAGGTAGCGGAAGCGAAGGCATTTGTCGCCATCATTCGCCCCATCTGTCAACTGACAAGCGCCTGTTGAAGCCGTTGCGTGGAATCTCTCGGATCAGCTTGAATTCTGGTTGCCGGAACGCCCCGTTCGATTCTCATTCTCACGCCCCCTAAAGGGATGCGTGTGAGAATGAGAATTTGAACGGGATACGGCGACGGTTATCACTTCTCATTCTCATTGTTTTTTTGAGAATGAGAATGAGAACGACAGATTAAATGATTGATTTTTTGTCATCTGACCTTTCGGTAAAGAGTGGTCTTTCCATCGCCTTCGCTACTGATAAACCCATCTGCTATGGCCTGTTTTAGAGTTCTATAAGCCGTTGCTTGACTGCACTTATAGTGCTCCCGAACCAATGGTATAAGATCAACGCCATATATCTTATCATCAAACAAACGAATCACTTCAGCGGGTTCCTGCTTCGGTTTTTTGCTCTTCTTGACATTGCCGACACTCTCCTGAAACTCCTGGGGATCGTAATCTTCATCAATTTTGTAAATCCACTCTTCTTCATCGAAGTAAACGCCAATGTCAGGGAACGGCGCGCCGTTGTTGTTCTTGCCGCACGTGATCAGAAGCTTCGTGTTGTCGTCGGGATCGCGCGGGGCGATATTGATCTGGGAGCGCGTCCACGCCTGCAACGCCTTGGAGTTGCGCCCGTAGCTGGCCTTATCCCAGCCGGTTGCCTTTTGAGCGCCTGCTTTGCCGGTAAGGGAGTGATGCACCACGATTGGCACCCGCTTTGCCTTGCCGCGCTTCGTGGCCTTTGTGATGAGCGAGCAAACTTCCCGCATGTCGGCATCGCTGTTCAGATCGCCGGTCGTGAAGGTATTCAAGGGGTCGAACACCACGAAGTCAGGGTTAAAGTCCGTGATGAAAAGTTGAACCTGCTTGAATTCCTCCGGGTTGTTCAAGGCGAGGAAGCAATCGTGATCGTGCTCGATGGTATGAAAAACCATGTGATCGTTGAGCACGTCGATTTCCTTTTCCGTGATGCCAAGGCCTTTGATGATGCCTTTCAGATCGTGTTGCAACCGGCGCGTGCTGTTTTCGGTTTGAAGGAAAAGCCAATGCTTGTGCGTCGCGTGCGTCTTGATGCCCAGGAACGGCTTACCCAGGATCATGCAGATCGCCATTTGCATCACGAGCCGCGACTTGCCGACGCCGCCCGGTCCAAGAATCGTTGCTGGCTGGCCTTCCGCAAGGACGCGGTCGCCGAAGAAATTGTCGTTATCGTCGAAGGTAGATTTCATGATGATTTTGAGTTCCTGATTTGAAAGGCTGCTGTTCGTTTTGGTTTTCGCTTCTTCAATGGGAGCAATGAAATCGCCGATGTCTGGCGCTTCACGCCACCAATCATTATAATCTTTGACGTGCTCCGGCGGCATCGACAGCTTGAGCGTCAGTCCGGTTTCCTCGCAAAGTTCGCGCAACCCCTTTTCAAGCGTGTCATGCCCGGTCGGCTTCCCGTCCTTTCTGGGCGGGTCATTCTGGCCGACAAGGATCACGTCGCCCGGTGCCTTCGATTTCGCGCGCTCTTCGAGGATGCCCTTCAACCGTTTGTAATTGCTGGCGGATCGGGTCACGGCCAGGCAAACCACGTCATTTCCGTTGGTCTTGTGAAAGCCGAGTCCTTCCATGAAGGCAAAAGCATCCCATGGGCTTTCCATCGCCAGAAGGATTTGAGCATCCGGCTTGCCGATGATCAACGGCATGGCCGGGGTCTTCTCGCCTCTGGTGGCATTGACGTACCGGTCGCCGTCTGTTGTGCGGTACTGGCAACCGATCACAACGCCGTCTTTGACTACTGGCGTTGCCGGGTAAATGCCGTGCATCCCGATCAGTTCTTGCGATTTGAGCCATTGAACAAATTCTGTTGAGTAGCCGCGCCATCCGGCGAAGCCTTCAATCTTTTCCGGGGTCAGGGCTGCAACGCACGCTTTCCAGTCGAAGGGCGCAAGTTCCGGCTCGTAAACACGAAGGGGCGACGCAGGTTTCGGAGGCGCTGGCGTCGGCTTCTTCTTTTTCGGGGCCGGGGGCCGATCCCCGGAAGGTGTCTCGACGCCCGCCATGCTGAAATAGAAGTCGGTGGCCTCTTTCGACGAAAAGCCGTTCGCCATCGCGATGAAGTCGATTTCATCGCCGCTTTCGCCGGTGGTGAAGTCCTTCCACTTCATCACGCCCGCGCTATCATGCCAGACGCCAAAGGACGGCGTTCTCTCCTCACGGAAAGGACTCTTGCACGACCGCTTGACGAAATCACCGTGACCAAGCTCCCGCATGACACGATCGAGCGTGAACCCCCGCGCTCTTGCGTCGGCCAGTTTTGCAGAAAAGTCACTCATAAGCTGGAACGGTAAAACTCAACGGCGCTTGGATGCGCCTTGATCGAGTCTCTTGTCCCGTCCGCAATGAACAAGCCTTCGGTGGTCCGGGCGCGGCTTAACGCGACGTACGCTTGCCCGTACTCAAAGCATTTGCCGAGATGAACCTGAATCTTGTCGAGCGTCATCCCCTGGCTCTTGTGTGCGGTGATCGCCCAGGCCAGCCGTAGCGGGATCTGGGAGCGCGTGGCGATGACATCCTTTCCCTCTTTGATCTCCCACTTATTCAGCCCAACGCTGTACGTCTCGCCGTTGTTGAAGAACACCTTCACCAGCGGCCCGTTGAGCCCGTCACGGAACTCGACCACGGTCCCGACGCTACCATTCGCAAGCCCGGCTTCTGTGTTGATGTTGGTCAAGAGCATCACTTGAGCGCCGACCTTCAATTTCAAAATCTTCGGCGCAAGGCAATTTTTATCGAGCATCTTCACCGCGCCGGGCTCGCCGTAGTCGTCGGCGATGAAGGTGCGGGGCTCTCCGTCGACCGTGGCAAGCCGCCGCTCATTGATCGCATCGACGTTCAGATTGTGCGTGTGGACAACAACCGGCTCAAGGTTCGGGTTTTCGTCTTTGGCCTGGTAGCGTTCGTTCAGGAGCGCCGACACGTCGCCGGTGATCTCGCCGAAACGAATCTTGTTCAAGACCGACGAAAACTTCGCGTCAGCCTGGCGAAACACCTTTGACAGAAAATGCGTTTTGAACTTGGCCTGATGCCACGAATCTGTTTCAAACGGGAACACGCCCCGTTTAATCAGGTCTTCCGCGCCCTTCTGAACCGGCGGCAACTGCAAGAAATCGCCGAAAAGGATGATCTGCATCCCGCCAAAGGGAAACGTGTCACGGCGCACCATCCGAAAGACATGGTCGATCTTCTCGAAAAGTTCGGCGCTTATCATTGACACTTCGTCAATAGCCAACACCTTTGCTTCGCGGATGCGCTGAAAGGGTTGGCTGCCCATGTTCGTCACGAGGTCTTTAACGTTGTCCCGAGCGAGCCCAAGACCCGCCCAGGAATGGATCGTGCGCCCGCCTACGTTGACCGCGGCAATGCCGGTCGAAGCGGTGACAGGGATTTCAAGTTCGTCTCTGACGACTCGCAAGAGAGTTGACTTGCCGGTTCCCGCCGATCCGGTGACGAGGATGTTCTTTCCGGCCTTGATGTCGTCGATGACGTTGGTTTGTTCTTCTGAAAGGTTCATTGCGAAATTTCGTAACCTAGTTTTTTGTATAGCCTTAAACGGCTCTTGTGCTGTGAATGAAGCATCGGATGTTGCCGGTCCACGAAGTCGTGAATGATGCCGTGTTCTTTTCCTGCAAAGGTCCGAAGCACGCGCCCCGTCCGTTGCTCGACCTTGGCCGCCGACCGACCGGCGCAAGCGAGGATCAGCGTCGAAGCGCGTGGAACGTCTAACCCCTCGTCGGCAAGGGAAGTCGCGATCATGCAGCGAAGGGAGCCGTCCCGGAACGCTGCGATGGCTTCACGGCGGCGTTTGACTCCCATCTTTGAGTGACAGACAACCGCGCCCTCGATCTCTTCTGCGAGCATCGCGCCGTGGTCGACCGTGCCGACAAGAACAAGCGCGGCGTCGTTCTGGCTGGCGAGCGAGATTACCCGCCGGTTGCGGACATAGTTCCGAACGATCCCGTGCGTCTGGCAGAGTTGCCACGTGATCCGCTGGCGCTGTTCGACTTCGTCCAGGTGACGGAAACGCTTCATGCGTTCTTCTAGCAGCTTCGGAAGCGCGTCCTCGATGATCTCCGCGATGCCGGGGTCCGTGTCGCTATGGAGATGCACCCGCGCCTTCGTCAGGTGGCCGCCGTCGACGATCCGCGCCCGATCAATCTCGAACATCTGGTGATCAAAGAGCGCCATCAACGCCAGGTTCTTTTCGGGATCGCCGCCGAACGGGGTAGCAGACAGGCCCCATCGAGCACGCGGCGCGGTCGCCACCAGTGCGCCAAGGGTCGGCGCTCCGGCATGGTGACACTCGTCGACGACGACGAGGTCTTCCTCGCTGCAATCTGAGCCGCCTTGCCAGCACGCTACGCGGACCCGGCAAAGCTGATTGATCGCCGGGAAGAAAGAGAAAGCTTCTTCCGCTTGCTCGACCTGCTCCCGCGTGTTCGCAAGCCAGGTGATCCGCGCCTTGGCGGCCCGCTGGTGGCCTCGCGCAACCCGATCAATGGCAGATGTCGCGATAAAGGTCTTCCCGCCCCCTGCCGGACACTTAAGGATTCCGCGAAAGGTTTGCGCGAGCCAGTCAATCCCCTCGTTTTGGTAGTCTCTTGCTGTTTTTCCCACGTTCAAAAAGCCAGTTGTTGTTTTTGGGTAGATTGTTCAGGATGCCGCGCTTTGCTAGCCATCGGTCGCACGCGGCCAGAACATCGCCGTAGTTGTCCCAGTTTGCCCGCCTGGGAACTCCCGCTGTGAGTTTGTGCAAGCGGGATTTCGGGGGCATCGTCGGTTTGACCTCTTCGCTCACGTCGAGCTTTCCCCTTTCGGTGACCGCTTCGGGATGTAGTCCCGACACTCTTTAATCAAAGCGGTGTATGATTGCTCGATGTATGCTGTAACCCCTGCATGACTCGGGCGCTGATCGTATAGCCAAAGGAGGTAATCAGCCGGAACGTTTTCCATCTTCTCTCCTTTGTGCTTTCCGAACGGCATCGGCGATTGATCGGTAAAGGCGCTCAAGGCTGGCCTCCTTCTGCTTTGGCGATGGCGGCGCTCACTTTGCGCATGACCTGACGCCAATCTTCTCGGTAATACCTATCCGGGGGAGGCCCGGTCTGAATACCCTCAAGCTCTTTCAATGCTTCCAGCAACTCCGGCGCGGCGACGAAGAGGGCGGCGTCGGCCTTATTCTCAAATAGGGCTACGCGCACCCCGTTTGAGGTGATAGCAAAGCTTCTTCCGCTTCCGGTTAGCGATGGCCGAATCTCCAACGGCCCCGGTGTATGCGACGCGCTCATTTCGCCGCCTCGCTTTCCACGCCAACGGGAACCCGGTAGAGAATCCCCCGACCCGATGGCTCGCCGACGCCGGGGGCGTCGATCCACTCTTGCCGCTTGAGATGGAAGATGCGAGCGCCCGGCGGAACGATCCAGACTCGATCACCCCAGCGCTCGGCGACTTCTGGCCTGACCCAACCCGGCAGGGTAGCGACCGCATTGACGTTGATGTCTGGGCTATCGCTCTTCATCGGCATGAGCAACCCGACGAAGCTGGGGGTATGCGTAAACCGGAACACCACCGGCGATTCGCCCTTGTCCCAATAGGCGTCAGGCTTGAGCCTGGAGACAACCATCCCCCGGCATTGCCCTTTGGCTTGCAGGATCGCCCCGACCTTGCCGAAGCTCCTCATATAGACCGGATCAACAACAGTGGTGCCGATGGGCTCGGTTGAAAAGGGAGTAAACACGCCACGCCATGCCGGAAAGTTCCCGTTGATCAATTTCCCAAAGCTAGTGCAGCCAAAATGATCGTAAGGCAACGTCATCGTGATGGAGACCTTGTCTCCCTTGATCTTCAGCTTGGCGGTAGCTGCGTCTCCATCGAGTGACCGAAGCTGTTCGACAAGCAACTTCGGAATAATGAAGCTCCCCGTTTCGTCGGTGTCGTCGCAAAGGGCTTCTTCGACCGGCATCGAAATGACTCCGAGCCTAATGCCATCGGTGGAGACAAGGAAAACATCGGTGTCGGTTGCCTCGACAAGAATCCCGGAAAGAACCGGTCGGCTCCGACCGTCCCGGCAGAATCGGGCCAGCGCGTTAAGGTAGCGGTAGGGAACGGAAAGTTTCATCGTACAACCTCCTCAATCAGATCAGTCACCCATTCTTCGACCGGGCCGGTCATTTCGCTGACAGAGACCGCGATCCCTGGCTTCGGCCCCCAGACCTTCACCAGCGGCTCACAAGCAATCTGGCCGTCGTTCGCAAAGAATCCCATGCGCTGCATGACGTCAGCGAAGAGCTTTTCCATGTTGCCCAGGTCAGGCGCGGTGTCTTTGTAGATGATGCTTTCGCGAGTGGACTTGCCAGCGCCCTTGAGGTGCGGGAAGACCCAAACGGCGATGAGCTTCAACGGCCCGACAAGCGGAGTCCTGGGGCGAAAGGGTAGCATCTTTTCTTGGAGGAAGGCGGTCGCTTCCTTGAGTTCAGGGGTGTCGATGTGCATGACGCGGCCACGGGAGAAGATGATCTTCTTCATTTGCTTCGTGACGCGGGGAGGGTGGCCGGGAATGAAAAATTGAATCATAAATAGGAAAGGAAGTGACAAGGGATCGGACCTTGCCGGGGTGGATGGTTAGGCGAACGGAGGGGCCGGGTTCTCGTCGAGGTCTTCGGGTTCTTCGTCGATGACCTCGACACCCTAGGGAGCGCCGGGAATCTCTTCCTGCTCCTCTTCGGGCTCTTCCTCCGGAGCGGGGGCAGCGTCGGGCTTCGCCTTCGGCTTGCGCGTGCGCTTCGGCTTCTTCGGCGTCGGCTTCGATTCAGGCTCTTCCGCCGGGGCCTCCGGTTCCGGTTCCGGCTCGGGAGCCTGGTCGGGTTCGGCTTTGGCTTCGGCCTCTTCTTGCGCTGGCTCTTCGGGCGGACCTGCCAGCACGTCGAATGAAGCACCGGAACCGCTCTCGGCGTCGCCGTCGCTCGGCGTTTGGGTGGCTTCGGAATCGGCGTCAAAGTCCAGGACGGCCTGGGAAGTCTTATCAACTTCGCCCTGGGTCATTTCCTTGACATAGACGACTTCGCGGGTCTCCGGGTGGTAGCAGGTCTTGAAGCCCTTGCGGGGTTCGTTGTAGACGACCGGGCAATCGTAGTCCCGGTATTCAATGCCGGAAGAAACCTTGTTGGAAAGGTTGGTGATTTCGGCTTGGCACGCGGAAAGCTTCGCCTTCCATTCGTCCATGACCATCTTCTTTGACTCCTCAAGAGACTTGAGGCGGGTCTGCTCTTCGGCGGCCTTCTTCGCGATCCCGAGAAGTTCGTCGTTTGTGAACCTGTATTCAAGGTTCTTCCTTTCAATCGTGCTTGTAGGCAATTCAGCGTTCATATTGCTATGCTGGTTTTCTGGTTGTTGGTTAGAAGGGCGCGTCGACTTTCTCGGGCGCTGGCTTCGGTGGAGCTTTCGCGGCGGGCTTCGCTGGTGACGAACCGCCCGCCGCTTTTGCAACAGCCTTCGTGCGGCTGTTCAGCTTGGCGAGAAGGCTATTAACCTTCGCTTGATCAAGCTTCGGGGCCGTCCGGTGAATCGAGTTGAGGAACTTGACGCGGATGCGCTCTTTCCCTTCGTAGGTCTCGCTTTCCGTGACGATCACACATTCCATGTCGGTAAAGGTTGCGTTGCCCGACACCAGCGCTTGCAGATCGCCGTCCCATCCGAAGACCTCCGTCAAGTCTTTGACCGTGCGGTCGATAGCCGCGTCGGAAAGGTAGGCTTGGTAGATGATCGTGTTTCCGTTCTGGTCGCTCTCTTCATCGGAAACCGTCAGCGGGATACGAATAAAGGGCGTTCCCTTTTCGGTTTCCCCGAGCCAACCTGCTTCCGGCTCAACTACGCGGCAGCGAAAGCTACCGACTGCATCAATGTATTTGCTCATGATTCTTCTTCTTTATCGACCTGGGCTTGCAGCCATTTAAGCCCGCTTTCGAGTTTCTCGACTGGCTGACTGTCGAGGGTTTCCGCCCAGGCGATTGCCTTGGCTTTGTCTTCCTCGCTGGCGAAGGTGGCGAGGGGGAGAAGGTTCTTGATCTGGTCGCAAAGCTCTTCCTTCGTCGGCTTGACGACCGGCTGGTTGCGATGCTCGTCAACCGCTTCCAGGAAGGCGAAGAAACCGCGATCCTTGTCGAGCGGGAGGATTTCCGGCAGGTTGTAGCGATTCTTCGCGTCCCAGCCGGGAGCCCAACTGGTATGCATGATGCGATCACCGCCGATCACCTTCTTGTGGCCGTCGTCGTCTTCGGTCTTGAAGGTTTCGTAGACGGCGAAAAGGCAAGCGTCGGGCCATTCGCGCAAGATGCCGGTGAAGCCCTTGTGCCCCTTCATTTCGTAGCGGTCGAACGGCTCACCGCCGGGAGGCGTGTGGTTTTTGATGTGGACGTGCGAAAGGATAATGATCGCTACCTTGTGCTTGTGCCGGATGCGGTCGAGTTGAGCCAGCAAAGCAACCAGTTCGGGCTCGACGATTTTATAGCCTTTCCCGTAGCCGTAGGCTTCGATGTTGGCTTTCTTGTCGCGCTTGCAACAATGGCCCTGAATCAGACGTTCGAGCCAGTCGACAGTATCGAGGACCAGCGTCTTAAACGGGACGTTCGCGTCTGCCTCCATGTCGTCAAGGAACCCGAGAAGTTCCTTGTAGTCGGTCGGCGTGAACCGGTTGATGTGTTCAAGACCCGTCAAGCCGTCTTCGGCGGCGATGAACAGGGGATCGGGCGCGTTCGCTCCGAAGGTAGATTTCCCGATTCCCTCCGGCCCGGAAAGGACCACGCGCGGGGGAAGGTCGACAGCGCCCTTCTTGATCTTTGAAAGGTAGCTCATTATTCTTCGCTCCCTTCGCTGGTCACGTCGACGCTGTTCAGCTTGAGCATTGCTTCAATAGCAACGTCCAGTTCGGCTTGCTTGCCGGTGACGAGGTCGTCGATAATCCGGTTTGCGTACCGGTTGACCTTCCGCTTGATCTGCTCCCTCTGCGATTGATGCAGGTCGGCGGCGGCCTGGCATCGCTCTTTGAGGTCGCCGAAATCGAACACCTTTTCAATCTCGATATAGCGACGGCCCGACTGCTGATAGGCGCGAAGAATGGCCTCTTTGGCGCGAAGCTTCGCCGTGCCGGAGTCGATGAGCTTTTCAATTTCGCTGTCGAAATCGGGGACCGTTGGGAGCGCCTTGACGAAGCGCCGGGTCTTCGTCTCCGCGATCTGGTAGATTCGTTCCCTGGCGTATTTGAGCTGTGTTGCTGTGATGTTCATATTGTTCTTTGTTAGTGTGGGTTTCTGCGCCCCGACATAGGGAGCAAAGATGCTACCGTTCCTCGGTAGGTGATTTGACGTTCTTGCGGCCCGTTGACCGGGCTGGTTTTGATGTGGGGTTGATCTGGGGAAGGCGCTCCAAGATGCGGAACTCTTCGGTGACCAGTGTTTCTTGAGGGTTGGCGATTCGGATCAAGAGAAGCGCGAGCTTCACCTCCGCGCGGCTGTACTCCGGTCGGAGAACGCGCTTGTCGAAGAACCGCAGCCCCTCCAGGAGCCGACCGCGAACAAGCTCTTGAACGCGCGGCGTGATGTAGGGTTTAAGCACTTCGTATTGTGCGGGGTTTGGGTCCGAAAACATAACAGTAAAGCAGGGGCCGGGGGGCCAGGCGCGAGGGACGCCGTTTAGAGATTGGAAAAAGGTCCGGTTTAACCACCCACCGGAAAGGCTATGGAGCATGAAAAACACCGACACGATTTGAGTTTACATATAGATAACCCTCCTTTCTTAACCCATGAGAGATTGATCCGGTGCCCCGCTTTTATTTGGTTACGGAGGCGGGCGATGGAGTTGACTACCGTTTCGAGCGGCGCACTATTTACCCCGTGACCGGATCAAAGCTTTAGCCGACCATCATCGACTTAAAGTAAATCTCAAAAGCCTTGTGCATGAGCGTTCCGAACCGAAGCGCTTCGCTCTCTTCCTTCGTCGGCTCAATCGGCTTTTCGTAGCGGTGGTAATGGTAACGAGCGCATTTGCGGAGAGCCGTCAAACGGGAGTTCGTCAACAGTTCCCTTTCGCCCTCTTCCATTTCAAGTTCACTATGCTTGCGGCCCTTTTCGCGGAAGCGGATGCCGTCGACCGACGCCCGCCCGGTGCAAAGGTCGTAAAACTCACACTGACCAAAGAGAGAGCACGCGCTCGGGTTCCTGGGCCAGAGGTTGAATCTCCGGTAGTGAAGAATCTGTTGCGACTGCGCCCAGGCGTCGCCCATGTATTCGAGCAAGTCGGCGTCGAGCCGGGGAACCTCGCGTTGCGCGAAGTAGTCGTCGAGATTGCTGGTGATTTCCTCTTCGAGCCGTGCGCCGTATTCTTCCGGGGTTTCCTGTCGGGTCTGCAAAACGTAACCGTCGCCTGTGCTGGCGCTCTCACGCCACTTCTTGCCGTCCTTCGTTTTCACGCGCTCGCCGTTGGCATCGAGCACGATCTTGACGCCGTCGCTATCGAGGATTGGAATTTGACGGGGCCGCGATCCTGGCTTTTTAATGACGTCGTGAAGCAGGTTGCCGACGTCCAGCCCCCTTTGCTTGAGGGCGAGAATGTACTTGCTGCTTTGCGTGTCCATCGCCAAGCGGTGCCAGTAGTCGCTATCGGGCGCGACAGATTCGGCGGTTGTCTTATGCTCAAGCACAAGGTAGCGACCGCTGTCTTCGTGCTGCAAGATCGCGTCGATCTTCCCGCCCTCGTCGAAGGTCTTCGACATCCCTTCGGTTTCGGGGTTGAGGAGTGGAAAACGAAATTCTTCCTCGACCGCGATCACCTTATAGAAGCGATACTTTTTGTACCATCGAAGGTCGTAGCCGACCATGAGAGCACGGGCCTTTTCAAGCTCATGATCCACCGGCAAGCTATCCAAGTAGGCAAGGGCGCGGTTGATTGGGGTAGGTGTAGACATGGGAGATGTTTGGGTTGTTAGCCCCGGAAGTAGTAGGGTTCGAAGATTTTCCTTTGTGCGGGACGCTTTCCCTTGCCGGTTGAATAGCCAATGGAAAACACGATTGCGGTCCAAGCGAAGGCGCTAAAGAGAAGGGGAACAATCATAGATAAGCTTGAAAGATTTTGGGCTGACCAGAGAGCCCGTGACTTCATAGATTCGAGTCGCTTGCGACTTCATGCTTTCAAAGGTGGAGTCGAAGGCGCGTGAAATATGAATCCAGGTGATTCCGTTGTCGCGGGTGATCGGCGCGAAGAACTCAACGAATCCATCGTCTTTACCGTGCCAACGGAAGAGGGCGAACTCCTGACTATTCATTGCCTTCCTCCTCTTCTTCGGGAACCGACAAAAGTCGGCTCTTCGGGCGATAGACGGTGATTCCGTAGCGGGCCGTCGCAACAAGGATCGCGTCCGGCATGTTGGCAATCCAGTCATGAAGGAGCTTGCCCTCGCCGTGCTCGAACTGTGTCGACACCGGCGCGTGGGTGCCTGGCCTCTCCCATGAGTCGATCAACCCGAGTTGCTTGGCTTCGTGGACGCCGTAACACTGGAAGGCGTAGACAGGAGCGCGAAGGGTAACTTCGTGAGGCATCAGATGATTCCCCCCTTAATGAGTTCGACGCGCTGGCCGATGATTGCTACCTCGCCGCTTCGCCACATCCCGTTGATAAGGGCGCTTCCATCACGGAAGGGCTTGCCGGTGCGCTTCGACCATGCGGTCACAAGCTCGACCAGCCTCCATTCTGCGTTTGGTTCGCCGAGCAGGTCGGCGAACACTGATTTAAGTTCTTCGGTTTCGATTGTGTTCATAGTGCAATGGGTTCGACTTCGCAGCGCTTCTCAAAGTTAGCTACATGGCGTTCAGTGAAGTAGATGCGCCCGCCAATGCGGAGATGTCCGATCCTTCGCGCCTTCATCCAGCTATCAAGCGTTGGAAGAGAGACGCCGAAGCGGGCGGCTACATCTTTTTTTGTCAGGTAATTCTTTACGTTCATTGGCGCGGTTTGCGTTTCGTTGGGTTCTGTTATAGGCCCGGTTTTTTCGCTGTTTTTCTAAATCAGGCAAAAACGGGTGAATATCGGTGGAAATAGGGTGAATATCGGTGGAAATAGGGGTTGACTTACTTTTCTGCGGATGGCTTCCATCCAAGGTGATTGTCCAACCATGCCGACACCCGTTCAGGCCGAGAGCGCCCGGAAACGAAGGGGGAGTCTTCGGTCTTGTTCATCATCTCAAGGGTTGTCTTCGGGATGCCCATTAGAGCCGAGAGATCAGCCATGCTGAATTGCAGCCACGGGTTTTCCTTGGCTACCTGCAATAGTGCACGTGCATGGTCATTCATGGCGGGATCAGGGCGAGGGGGAGCCTTGTTGCTCGCGGGGAACGGTTTTCAGAGGAGGGGCTTACGGAAGGGCGATGATGCGGGTCGAGCCGGGGCCGTGCTCGTCGGTAACCTTGAGCCGACCAGCTTTGAGTAGCTGTTGGATCGTGCGGTAACCCATCGAGCGAGCGCGACCGGTTTTCAGACACCAAAGACCGAGCAGGTCGAGCGACGTAATATGTACGGCCTCCCGAACGATCTCGATCATCGGCGCGGCATAGTCAGGCTTCGGCTTCGGCTTCGGAAGCATCGGAGGCTTTGGCGCACGCCCCTGTTGCGCTCGACGATTTGCCATTGACCGGACCATCTCGCTTGCGACCTGGGCGGCGGCATCATGGGACACGCCGCCCTTCCGAAGCTTCGCCATGAGCGCGAAGAGTTCCTTGACGGGTTCGCTATCGACGATAGACGGTTGAGGGGCCGGTAATGCCTGTTGCGGGGCGGGAAGCGCTTGCTGGGCTTGGTAACGGCCCGTCTGCCGGATCGCCGGGAGAACTTCGGACGTGACCCATTTGCGGAAGCGGTGGGCGTTAGTTCCCGGCGTCATCGCGTCCCGGCATCGAAGAATGAGGGCATAGAGGCCCGATTCTGTGACGACGTTGGCTTCACCCTGACGCCCTATGCTCAACATAGACCGTTCATCTTCATCGAGACGATCAACGGCCTGGGTGACGTTCTGGATTTCCAACACCCGGCAAACATCAGCGGCGACGAAGAGCGGAGAGTCGGGCGATCCGTAGACCCTGATCGGGTTTCCGGCAAAGTCTTGAAGGGAAAGGAGGGCGCTCATGCCGCACCCCCCGCGAAAGCATGGAAGTATTTCACGCCGGGAAGAATGTCCATTCTGGCGAAAGGGTTCTTCTGCGGGGTTTTCGTGCTTGCGTTTTGCCCGGTTTCGGGCGTAAGGATTGCCCTTGCGGACGATGGGGTTTTGCGCGTCATCGTTCGTATCTGCCCCGTAGGCGTCTAGTACACGCCTACGGGGTCTTTGTTTACCGCTTTTCGTTTTCGTCCATCAAATGCTCCAAGGTCTTTGGCATTGAGAGCTTTAGCTCTTTCGCCAGTCCCTTGAAGCGATCTCTGGTTGCTGGTTTTACCGATAGGTTGAGAGGCACCACCCGATCTTCTTTCGGAATCGGTTTTCTCCCCCCCTTCATCGGATTCGCTTTTTTCTTCGTCACATTCGGGAGGTTGGCGCGTCTTCGTAAAGATCGGTTACCCTCGGAACTGAAAGCAGCATGGGGGACGCCCTAGTTTTTTACAAGGAAAAAATACGGGACGTTGCGATTTTTTCCTGCTCGACCTACGGGAGAATCCCCGCTAAAGGCATTGCTCACCATGAAAAGGATTTTATTTGCCGCCCTCGCCCTCGCTGCACTCTCCATGCCAGCCCTAGCCGACAGTCAGGAAAAGCGGCTCGCCGATCTCGAAAAGCGGGTAGCCGCTCTTGAGAAACTGTTGGCAAAAGCCGAAGCCGTCGCCAACAACGAAGATGATACCGGCGTGCCTCCCGCTGTTTTGAAAAAGATCAAAGCGAATATGGCGGAAATGTTCCCAGAGAGCTACAGAATGCAAAAGATGATGATCGACCAAGAGGTTAAATCATGGCTTGAGCTGCACGGTCCGAAAAGAAAGGAACTCGATTTCGGCGACAAAGCCGTCAGGCAACCAGATGGCTCTTGGAAAATGGAAGAGTGACCCCCCGCTATGAAAATTCAAGTAGTAGGAATGGCGTGGTATCGTAGGGAAGACTACGACTCAATCCGGCAAATCATGGACGACGGCAAAGCCCTCCCGCCAGTTTACGACGATTGGCTTGCAGCCGCCGAAAGAGGATTCAAGAAACTCACGGGTGACGGCCTTCGAATTGTTCGTGCTGAAATTGATCCGGCAACTTTTCCGGCCTGGTGTGCCACCAATGGGCACAAGGTCAACTCCGATGGTCGCAAGGCTTTCGCCAATCTCCGAGCTTTTGAGAGTGTTCATAACAACTGACATTCTACCGCCTCGGAATTCTGCGAGGTTTCCCAAAAGATCAAAGCCACGGCTGCAAAGACCCTATGAAATTCTCATTCTCACACGCATCCCTTTAGGGGGCGTGAGAATGAGAATGAAATGGGTCTTTTTGATGCCAGAAAAAGCGGGGCCGAAACGTGAGTCTACGGACGGCCCGAAAGCGCGGCGGCCCTAGCCGGAGTCAGCCGCCAATAAGCCGCGGCGTCAGCGGGCGTCACAAGCTCCCGGTAATGCGCGAAGATCGTATGCGGGTTGGTGTGGCCCATTTCGAGGGTCAAGTCGTTGAGATTTCGATCATGGGCAAGGGCGTAGGAGCAAAAAGAATGGCGCATGGCATTGTTCGGCCACCGCTTGATTCCCGATTCTTTGATGGCGGAGTCGAGCCCTTCCCGGAACTGGTTCGGCGTCAGGTCAACAACGGGCCCGCACCCCAGGAGCCACGCGCGGAGGTTCTGCCGGATGCGGACGAAGCGCCGGGCGGCCCCCTTCGTTTTCGTCACGCTCACTTCCACCAAGCCGGATTCAAGTTTGACGCTTGTCGGCCCCACTCTCGCCAATTCCGACCGGCGCAATCCGCAAAATAGGCCGATGGCGAGATGCGGCACAATATGCGGGGGCGCACCCGCGAGCAGCTTGGCCGTTTGCAGCACGGTCAAGATTTCAATCTTCGACGCCGGGGTCTCGCTTTTCTTGATTTCCTTGACGGGATTGCCTTTGCACCAATCCCGATGCCGGGCGTACTCCCACAAGACCGACAACGCCCTTTGGCAGTTGTTCCGGTTGGCTGGGCCGCCGGAGAGTCCTTCGAGCCATTCGCGAATCTGGGATCTCGTAATTTCAGAAATCTTCGCACCGCCGTACGTCTTCGCAAACCGACCGAGCCGCAATTTCAAGTCGATGCAATACCGCTCGCTTCCACCCCGGAGCCCCTGCTTCCGCATCTTCTCCTTCTCTTCAAGGAGCTTTTTAATGACGTGACTCACCTTCTGCGAGTTCTTCGCAACCTCCCAATGGCTGACCGCAAATTTCACGGCGTCGATGATGCTCTTCCCGTAGGGTTGGAGCATCACGTCGGCTTCTTGCGCTTGAACCCGGAGCCGATCCGACAAGACGGCGGAGTTGATGCCGACGTTCAAGACATGCCGGTTCTTGTCGGCGGCCCAACCCTTTGCCGTCTCGTGCGACGTGAAGTATTTCCGTTTCCGCTCCCCGCCGATGGTCCAATCGACAAAGGCGCGGTACTTTCTCAACTTCGATTTATGGGCTCGATATTCCACAAAACGAGAATCGCCAGAATCGCCAGATTTTTCAATAACTCGTTTTGTTTTTCTTTGCTTTTCTTTGTATCTAAATTCTTGAAAAACAAAGAAATGCCTTCTTCCAGACTTATTTTCCCAGGGCGATCATGAAAATCGCCGTAATACACCTAAAGTTCTTAAAATCCGTTGGGGTTAACGCCCCGTGCGGGTTCGAGTCCCGCCATCGGCACTCTCTGAGTCAACGACTTACACAACAGGGAGAGCACCACTTCTCAAGAACCGACCGGTGGTCGTTACCAAAAAAGTACCGCTTTTCAAAAGCTACATGGAACGTTCTAGTAAAAACGCTTGCTTCGCTTTTTGCCGGGCACTATATTCGCCCGACTCACAAGCTGCTCATGACTTCTCCTAAGAAAAGCATCTCGCCTTCCCGAAAATCCGGCGTCACCATCAAGGACATCGCCGCCGAGTTGGGGCTCAGTTTTCAAGCAGTCTCGCAGGCTCTCAATCCAAGCGATCAGAACACCTCTCAGGTCAGTCAGAGCACACGGCAGCGCATTAAGGAAACAGCGGAGCGCCTCGGCTACCGAAGCCATCGGGCGGCGAAGACGCTGCGCTCGGGAAAGAGCGGTCTGCTTGGCGTATTGATCTTTGATCACCCTCATCAGGTGATGCACCACCGCCTGCATCACATCCTGGCCGAAATTCACGCCGCAGGCTACCGGCCTTTCGTTCACCTCGCCGACACTCGCCCAAACTCCGGTGCCCTGGAGGGCTGTCTCACCATGCTCGATGCGCAAGTCGAAGGTGTACTGCTGGTTGATCCGATTGGTTTTCCCTGTGAAACGCCCATCAGGGAGATGCTCGATCGACAGATCCCTGTCGTCTCCATTGGCTCTCATCAGTGGAGTTGTGTCACCTCTTATCAGGCTGACCGCAGGCAGGGCTACCGGGATTTAACCCGACATCTGATCCGATCCGGTTGCCGTTCGCTGGTGCTGCTCTGCGTGGAACGTTCAGAGCGCTACCAGACCCACTTCGAGCGATTCGTGGGTGACATGATGACCGGCTTCGAGGAGGCTGCTGAAGAAGCCCGGGAGTCCTTCGGTCCCATCAGCGCCCGCATCCATCCGATAAATTTCGGCCTTGATTGGGAGGAAACGGAGGACCGCCCCATTCACCCCGTTCACCGTACCGGCTACACCGGGATGCAGGAAGTGATTTCGTCGGGAATCCCGGACGCCCTTCTTTGTCAGGCCGACAGTTGGGCGCACGGTGCCCTCCGTGCCTGTCATGAAGCGGGCGTACGCGTTCCGGATGACCTGCTTTTGACCGGTTTTAACGATGAACCCTCCAGTTCTGCGGGGGCCCCTCCCCTGACCACTCTTGTACAGCCTTACGCCAAAATTGCACGGCAGGCCGTCGCAGACGTCACGGCACAGATCAGGAGGGACAAGCAGAATGAACCCGGCAAGGTCGTTACTCTGCCGGGGCAGATCGTCGTTCGCGCTTCTTCCGTTCGTCACCACTCCAGTGGAATCCAGAGGGTGACTCCTCCCTAACCGTCTCTCGTCCATGCTGACACATCCCCCTTCTCCGCCCTCGGGCAGAGCAGCCGCCGCCACCTTGGCCGAACTGCTGATAGCCATGGTCCTCCTTGCCGTGGTGGCCGTTCTTCTCCTGCAAGCCAGCAGTCGCTTTCGCGAACGCGCCAAGGGGATCGCCTGCATTTCGCACCTGCGACAGTTGCACGTTGCGATGGTGCAGAAAGCCACCGATGACGGCGGGAAGCTCCCGTTAATGTACGACCCGAACGACCGGAATGCCAGTTGGGGCTATCAATTGGTGGAAGGCCAATATCTCCCCAAGGTGCCCCCCATTGTCGCCGGCAGGCCGATCCATCCCCACCCCCTCTTTGATCCGGGCAGCCGCGCAGACCTGAGGAGCTATCTGTACGGAGCCTATGGGCTCAATCGCACCATTTGCGGCATCAGCGAGCGCACTTCCATCATCTCCATTCGTCAACCGGAGCAGAAGTTTCTCCTTTTCTGCTCGGGCAGCTACACCATGAATGTCCATCAGGTCAGCTACCCCAATACCAATCTCTATCTCCCGGGCCGCAGCGTAAATCGTGACGTGTCGTGGGTTGCCGAAAACCGGATTGATGCCATTGAGGGACGTCACGGGCGACGCATCCATACCATCACGGTCTCCGGTCAGGCGGAGGTGTGGGACGCTGACGAAGTTCCCACAACGGTCGACCGCTGGGATCACACCCGATAATCGTTGCGCCCCCGAACCAAGTCTCTTTTCAGTCATTTTATTGAACGTTCCATTTTCTGTTGACCCTTTCCGCGGATTTTGCGATTGATCAAACTCCTTTGTCCTTCTTTTGCCCCCAAATTGGCCCTCTTCACTGAGCCTCCACCTCGCTGCCCAATGAAACCGAATCCACGCCTGCTTCACTCCACCCTGCCTGTCATTCTTTTCTCTGTGTTTGCACTTTCACCGCTCGCAGCACAGGTCAATGGCGACTGGGTCCAGACGGCACCCGGCAATTATCTTTGGGAGACTCCGGAGAACTGGGGTTCAGCCCCCCTAATTCCTGGCGGAATCGGCTCCCATGTCCGGCTGGAGAGCGCCTTGAGCGGTCTTCAGCGCATTGGCGTTGGCGCGGGCGGACGCACGGTTGGCATTCTCGACATGGGAGACACCGCTGGCACCTTTGCCATGGTTCTCGAAGGCACCGGGGGGATCACTTTTGAGCGAAGCGGAGGGGCCGCCCTGAATATCACAAAGGGCGGCGCAAATCAGATCAACACCGGCATTACGCTCCATTCCAATCTCACCATCAATCACCAGACGGCGTACGGTTTAACGCTGGCAGGAAGCATCACGGGAACCGGCGGAATTACCCAGAGTGGCACGGGAACGGTCGCCTTGAGCGCAAGTACGAACACCTTCTCCGGGGGCTACGCTTTGCAGGGAGGGACGGTATCGCTCAACGGTACCAGCAACTGGTTTGGCACAGGTTCACTGGTGTGGAGTGGCGGCATCGTTCACCGCGAAGGAAGTGCTGCCATTACGAATCAGGTGGAGGCCAGCGGCAACATCAGCCGCACAGGAACCGGCATCCTCACTTTTAGTAATGCTGTAACTCTCGCGGCAGACACCACTCTTACCACTGCCGCCCGTACAGATATCTCGGGCAGCCTGAGTGGCGCTCATTCCCTGACAAAGAATGGCGCGAACATTCTCAATTTCTACGGTAGCGCCAAAACCTATAGTGGAGGCTTTACTCTCAATGAAGGTACGGTCCTTGCACAGATTAACACCGCTTTTGGCACCGGCACCCTGCGGCTCAATGGGGGCACCCTTTCTAACGAAAATACCACTGCCACCTTTACGAACGTCCTGCAACTCAACGGCAATCTTACTCTCGCAGGCACCCGTTCGATGACTTTCTCCGGGAGCACCACCCTGCTTCAGGATACCGCTCTCACCGTCAATAACACAGGAGGCGTCACGCTGCAGGGGGATATCACCGGAGATGGAGGCCTCATCAAGCGCGGTACAGGCGACCTCTCAATCCGCGGTACCAACAGCTATACCGGTGTGACGGAAGTCGAAGCAGGGGTGCTCAATCTCTTCGGCAACAATGTCCTCACAACCGCTTCGGAAGTTCGCATCTCCGGAGGCACCCTAAGCCTCGTTGCCTTTCAGCAAACCATCGGAGCCCTCTCCGTCAGCAGCGGCTCTTTGACGGCAGCTTCCGGCGCCCACACCCTTACCGCCTCGAGTCTTGCCTTTACCAATAGCGCAACCGTCAGTCTCCGGCTTGCGGGAGCCGCTGCACTGACGAAAAGCGGCGCAGGCACCCTCACTCTGGAGTACTCGACCGGCAACACCTACACTGGTGGCAGCACCGTTGAGGCAGGAACGCTTCTGATCCGGAACAGCAGCGGCTCCGCGACCGGCAGCGGCGCAGTGACCATCACCGCCGGAGCAACTCTCGCCGGAAATGGCCGTATCGGCGGCCCGCTTACTCTTTCGGGCTCCCTCCGCCCCGGCGAGAGCATTGGCGAGATCACAGTTGCTAATGACGTAACATGGAATGCCGGAGACGCCTGGCTTTTTGAACTGGGCACCGCGGCTGATTCCCTCGCAAATGCCGCTTCGGGCGGGAGCACCCAGGATCGCCTCATCATCAGCGCCGGCAGTTTTCTGAAGGGAAGCGGCTCGGGCTGGACTTTCGACCTGAGCGGCACCGGCCAGATCGGCTGGTACGAACTTGCCACCTGGTCTGGCACCACTACTTTTGACCTGAGCGACTTCCAACTCGCCCAACTCGCTCCCGGCCTTGAAGGAAGCTTCGCTTTCAACGAGAGCGAAACCGCTCTCTACCTTGAGGTCAAAGCCGTTCCGGAGCCCTCCACGCTTGCGCTGCTTCTCGGCGCGTTGGGCCTGACGGCCTTCTGCCGCCACCGCCTGTGATCAAACAACTCCTTTAACATGTCCTTTTTCCGGATGCTAAAGTTTGCGCTCCTCCTGCTTCTGTTCTCTTCCACTGTTTGTAAACCCTCATCGCCTGATCTCCGCCTTGTCTCTCCGGAGAAGGGTGCCCCTCCGCTTATCATTTCGGAAGACGCCCCGCCGCACACCGTGGAAGCGGCTGGAGAGCTTGCCCGGTTGATACACCGCATTACCGGCCAGAAACCGGAGATCGTCAGCACCCCTCCGGAGCCGATGCCTGAAATGGTTCTCTGGGTCGGTCCCCATCCGGCTCTGGCCGCCGCCATGCCGGAGGTCGATCTCACCTTCAGCGAGCCGGAAGAGATCATCATTGCATGCGTTCCCGGTCACGTCGCCATTCTTGGCAACGACAAAATGGCAGGCGGCCAACAGGTGATGTCCGGCACGGCAAATGCCGTCTACACCTTCGCGCAGCAGCAGCTTGGCGTGCGCTGGCTCTGGCCGGGCACGCTCGGCGAGGATATTCCTCAGTCTGCCACCCTTCGCGTTCCGGTGCAGCAGTTCCGCTATGTTCCCCCTTTTCGCCAGCGGGCATTGTTCTATCGCAACCGCTTTTATGGGCCATCGGGGCTTCAGTGGGGTATCAGACAGCGCGTGACCTACGATTCTCTCCACCTTCCGCTGGGGCACGCTTTCAGTGACTGGTGGGAAAAGTATCACCAGACACACCCGGAATACTTTGCCCTTCAGCCGGATCACACCCGAAGCCCATTTCCTTCCCCTAACCTTGTCAAGGTCAGTGAAGGAGAGCCGGGCGTCTGGAATCAATGGTTGGAGAACGCCGCCGAAGAGCACGGGAAGCACCCGGAGAGGACCATTTTCGAAGCCAGCCAGAACGACGGCTCGAACGCCGGAGTTTGCGTCGATCCGCGGAGCCGCGCATGGGATCATCCCGATGGCGAGCTTCAGCAATACGAGTGGAAGGATAAAGTCGGACGCGATGTCGCCCTTTCCGACCGCACCGTCCGCTTCGCAAATCAACTGGGCGAAATGCTCGAAGAGCGCTTTCCGCAGGATGACCTTCGCCTCATTATCATGGCGTACGGCCCCTCGAAACCCGGCCCGATTGAAGCTGTCGCCCGGAAAAATGTGATCGTAAGCTATGTCGGCCAGTTTCCCACCTCCTCTGAAAAATGGCGCAAGGTGGAGAAGGCACAGTATCAGGCATGGTCTCAAAAGGCAGATGCCCTCGCCTTCCGTCCGAATCTTTTCTACTACTCGGGAAGCTGGCACGGCGTCCCTGGAATCGCCCTCAGTAATACCGCCGAAGATTTTCGCTTTCTCGCTGAAAACCGCTGCATCGGGATCGGCGTGGATGGCACCCCGGGCCACTTCGGGTTGGAAGGTTTTCAGTATTACATCATGGCGCAACTGATGTGGAATCCCTACCAGGACGTTGAGGCCCTGGCGGAGGATTTCTGCCAGCGGGCATTCGGCCCAGCAGCGGGATCGATTCGCGCTTACTACCGGCTGCTGGAGGAGGCTCAGATGAACGTCATGAAAGATCCCGAGTGGTTCCCCGGGATGCGAACCACCCGCAACCTGCTCTCGAAGCTGATTCCCATCGCGTACGCTCCCGACGTTCTGGCAAAGGCTGATCAACTTCTCACCGAAGCCAGCGAAACGCTGCAAACCTCGCCCCCGATCTATCTTGAGCGCCTCGCCCTGATCGAGCGCAGCCAGCAGTTCGTCCGCCTCACCGTTGACATCATCACCACGATGAACGCAGTCCGTGAAAGTGAGGGAAAAGACTACGAAGCGGTGGAAAAAGCGGTCGCTCTTGTAAAAACCCGCGATGCCTTTCTCCTCGAAGAAGAGGCCATTGCCAGGGGGAACCGCCGCCCCCCGGTTGTCTGGCCGCACCGGTTGAGAAATACCTGGATTCTTACCCGCAAACTGGAGAACTGGCTGGGCCCGGTGAGGGACACCTACCTGCAAGCCGCAGCAGAGTTCCGGAAAAGCGGGAAACGCTATCTTCCGCCCCGCGTCGATGAAGCCGCCGCCCCGCAAAGAAAGCATCCCTTCGGCGATACACCGCATTTCCGCTGGACCGGAGCAGCCGGCGATTTTCTATGGCAAAACCGGGCCAACTGGGAGGCAGTGACTGGCGACTCAGAGTGGGTCGCCGTTCCCGAGCCTCCCGGTACCACCGCGATGGTGGAGCTTGGCGATCACGTGGCCCGGTCCGGCCCGCAGCAGCTTCATCTGGTTCAGGATGTAACCGTTGATCAGATCCGGATTACGGCAGCAGATCCCCGGAATACCTACCTGATCGGAACCCCTCCGGACCCCGATGGCGGCATCGACGCGGACAGCAGCCGCCTGAGCACGCTGACCCTCGAAGCCCGGCACCCAATCGTTCAGACCCGTGAAGCGCAGGCTTCAGTGCAATTTGACACTCTCGTACACTTCAGTCACCCCCGCGCCACGATGGAACTCCAGGGCCGCGGCAAAGTTACCCTTGATGCCAATGAAGCGCCAAAAGCAACGCGAAGACCTTCCGGCCCTGTTGTCTGCTTTGGAGACTCCACTACAGCCCTTCGTAAAGGCGTTGAAACCTACTCTGAAAAACTCACCAAAGCGTTTGCAGAGAAGGGCTGGAAGGTCGAAGTCATCAATGCCGGAGTGGGCGGAAACACCACCGCCGCTGCCCGACAGCGCTTCGCGCGGGATGTCCTGAGCCGGAAGCCTTCACTGGTCATCATCCAGTTTGGCATCAACGATTCCGCCATCGACGTGTGGCAAACCCCGCCCGCCACCGCTCCCCGTGTTTCACTCCCGGAGTATCGCAGCCATCTGCGCCACTTTATCGACGAAGTTCAGCGGGTCGGCAGCAGCGTCATCCTTATGACCCCCAACCGGTTGCGGTGGACGCCAAAGCTCAAGGAGATGTATGGCCGTCCTCCGTATCAGCCGGAGGATGAGAACGGCCTGAATGTCATCTTAAGCGACTATGCCGAAGCGGTCCGCGAAATCGCGAAGCAAAAGCAGGTGCAGCTTATCGACATTGAATCTGAATATCGCAAATTGACGTCCACCTCGATTGACACCTTGCTCCCGGACGGGATGCACCCCAACAGCGCAGGCCACGATCTCGTCTACCAGCTTCTGATCAGGAAAATCTCTGAAGCCAATCGTCTGAACGCCGGCGTCACACCGGCCGCAGGCCGGGCCAGCGATGGCGGCTCCGGCAGCTTCCAGCGGAGTAGGGGACCGATCCGTCCGGAAGAAGCCAAAGGTCTATAGCGAAATTCCGGTACCATTGCCTTCCATGAATCTTCCTGCTTCCCCAGAGCCGCTTTCAGTGGTTTGCCGCTATCGCTCCTCCCTGATCCGGGACCATTCTTCCGATCAGCTCCGCTCGGGTGAAGGATCGCTCCTTCCCCTCTCTCCCAGAAAGCTTGCCCTCGTCTATACCGAATTTACCGGAGGGAGGAGCGATGACAGCCGCGCCCATCTGGTCCTCACCATCTCCCATGACGAGGGCGAAAGCTGGAGTGTCCCCAAGCTCTTCTTCCAGCCACCTCCTGATGCCTGCAACGCCATGGGAGCCTCTCTGCTGCGTTTGCACGACGGACGGATCGCCTGCACCTTCGCCATCAAATACTCCCTGCTCCGGCTTACGCCTTACTGCTGCTTCTCCAGTGACAATGGCGAAAGCTGGACTCCGCCTCAAGCCGTCACCGCAGAGTCTGGTTACTTCGTGATCAACAATGACCGGCTCATTCAAACGCGGGACGGGCTGCTTATCCTCCCTTATGCACTCCACGAGGGCATAGGCACCAGGACCTCCGAAGGCGAATGGGAGCCATGCTGGAACGCTCGCTGCGGCCTCTTCTACTCCAAGGACGGAGGCAGGAACTGGCAGCGCTCCGCGCATACGATCACGCACACGCCGGACATTTTTCACGAGCCGCTCCACCGTATCGCCGACCTGCCCGAGAACGTCAACCGGGAGTTCGCTCTCGGGTTGGGGATTGTTCAGGAACCGGGCGTTCAGGAGCTTGAGGGTGGCTCACTGATGCTCTACATGCGCTCCCTGACCTCTATCTACCGCTGTTTCTCTCAGGGAGTCGAGGCCTCCTGGGAATCGTGTGCGCCGATCCCCGGGTTGCACGTCTGCCTGAGCGCGCCGGTGATACGCTCCATCCCCGGAAGCAATCGCCTCCTGATGTTCTATAACGACCGGGGCGCCATCCCTTTCGGCACTCCGGAGTTCGCCCGGCGTACGCCTCACTCCGTTGCCATCTCCGACGACGCCGGGCGGACATGGCAGCGGATCGGGCAGCTCGAATCCGATGAAAAGGCGTACTGTTACTTCAGTCTCTGGCTGGATGAACACAAGTTCTACACAACCTGCTACGAAAGCGTCCTTGCTCCCGATGACTCGCTTCAGAGTCTTGCTTCGCTCAAATTTGGCAAGGGCGAAATTCCTCCCCTGCTCGCCATTGAACCCGGGCTTCCCGCCATGAAGTGAAGCTCCCGCGATTGCTCCATGGGATCTCCGAAGACCGCCGCATTGGAACGATCGAGTGGATGTACCGCCCGGTGGAGCTGGCCTCCGGCCAAAGCTGGAAGGCGACCTATCGTATGAATCTTGAGCGCAACGCCTCGCCTGAAGGCCTGGGTTTCAGCACCACCCGTCACCCTTCGCGGAACTCGGGCATCAGCCGGGTGGCCCGGGGAACTGCGCCTGCGAGCCGCTGGCGGATGGCGCGGTAGACCGAGTGAACCAATGGCGACCCCGCTTCGGCAAGGCCCGCCTCGCACTCCGCGTCGCCCATCTGCCGCGTCGGGCCGAGAAAGAGGACCGCCCGGCGGCAACCGCGCCGCGCGAGCACTCCCGCCGCATGGCGACCGAGCGCGCGGTGGTCCATATCCACGCTGGAAAGGGGGATGCCCGGGTGCGCCCCGCCTGCCATCACCGCAGGGACGCCGCTCCGGGCAAACCAGCGCTGCATGGCGAGGCTCGCCCCGCACGTCAGCTCGGGCCGTCTGCTCATCAGGCGCGGGTGCGTCCCGGTGGCGGCGGAGTTGGAGAGCCCGGAGCGGATCGGACGCGTCATCATCCGGGGAGCCGACGGGAAATCTGCCATCAAGGCTTCCTGTTATCTGGACGCCACCGAAAATGGCGATCTCCTCCCGCTGGCAGGGGCCGAGTGGATAACGGGAGCCGAAGCCCGCTCGCAGACCGGCGAGCCAAGTGCGTCGCCGGAGGCCAATCCGCGCAACGTGCAGGCATTCTCCGTCTGTCTCCTTCTCGAAGAACGGGCAGGGGAGAACCACGTCATCCCCGAGCCGGAGAGGTACGCCTTCTGGCACGGGTATGTGCCGCGGCTCGAACCGCCATGGCCGGGGCCGCTCCAGGCCTGGGCGGGGCTCAATCCCCGCACGATGGAGCCGATGCATTTTCACGCGCACGGGGAGCAGCCGGGATTCCTCTCCGGGTTAGTTAGCCGTCTTGACCGTGACGGCAGACCCGATAAGGTTCCCCTCCAAAAACGATGCGGCAGAATTTGAAAGCGGGCAAAGGATCTGCTGAAGCCGCCGGGGGAAGAGAAGGCTCTCCGGGCGTTGGAGGTGACCCTTTTGGTCCGCCGCGAGGTGGTGCCATGGCGTTACCCGGCGCGACGCGAACTGCAATTCGGGGAATGGCTGCGGAAGGACCTTCTGGGGTGATGGAGCGCCTTCCATTCGAACGCCGGGCCGTCCTGCTCGAAGCGCGAGAGGCTTACCGTGGACGGGGGATGGGCCACCTGTCAGCGACGAACGAGGGGAGCGCAAAGTTCGTTTCCTTCGTCCAATCCGAAGTTGTCGGCCTGTTGGCCGCCGTTGCCAAAGGGGTGGAGCGGTCCCTTCAGGATTGAAGATCCCGGGGAGGAACGGTTGTTTTTTAGAAAAAGAGGTCTTGCGTGCGCCTGCTCTTTCCTCTAAAAACCACCAGCGCGCCACTTTCGAAAAACCTTTTTCGAAGCGGCGGTTTTCCGGTCCCTTCCACTCACCGGATGATCAAGGCGGGTATAGCTTAGTGGTAAAGCTCCAGTCTTCCAAACTGGCTATGCGGGTTCGATTCCCGCTACCCGCTCCATCCCTCAGTATCAACGACTTACGACGGATGCGGCCTTGATTTGGGGCAAAGTGAGAACAAAAACGGGAACACGTCCGTGATCGTCCATCATTTCTGCGGGACTTTTTCTCCTCTCGGGCGGGGCAATGCCGTTCTTTTGAAAAACCGGCTTGGGCTTTGCGCCCGGTTTCTGCCATCGTGTGCGCCATGCAGATTCAAACCCGACGGGAAGGGGAACTTCTCACTGCCGATCTAAGCGGGCGGCTTGACGCTCATGGGACCGCCGTGCTCCAGAAGGAACTCGACTTTTCCAGCGACGCCGCGCGTCATCTGGTGCTTGATCTGGGCGATGTCCCGTACCTCAGCAGCGCCGGGTTGCGCCTCTTTCTTCTTTTTCACAAGGAGTGCCTGGTCCGCAACGGGGTGTTCGCGCTGGTCGGGGTGCAGCCGTACTGCCGGGAAGTCTTGCGCGTCGGGGGGCTCGACGCTCTTTTTGCCCTTTATGAAGGGATGGAAGACGTGCAGGCGGCGGTCCGGAAAAAGGCCGGACTCCTGCGGACCGAACACGGGACCTTCGAGCCGATTCCCGGCAGCGACGAGCCGGGCGGGATCGAGATCCTCGGCCATATCGAGGATGTGCTGGCGTCGCGGGTGAGCGAGGCGCATGTCCGCTCCAAACACTTCTTTGCCAAGGAGTATTCGCTTGGCCTGGGCGGGATGGGGGCGAGCGTGGAAGAAGCGCTGCCGGTCATGGGAGAGATGATCACCATCGGCGGCACGATGGTCTGGCTGCCGACCGACGGCTACGACACGCCCGACTTTCTCATCCCCAAGGTCGACAGCGATCTCGTGACGATCCGCACCGGGTTCAACGCGTCGCTGCGCGGTCCCTTCAACGAGTTTTTCCATTTCCGCTCGGCCTCTCCGGAAGGGAGCACGATGTCGGAGCTTTACCGGAGCCTTTTCGATCTCGCCGCCGGGCGACGGCCCGATTACAAGGGGGCGATCGGCCTCGCCATGCGTGCCGAAGTCAGTGCCGTCTACGGCGCAGGAGTGGTCAAATCGCCCATTGCGGCCCATGCGCCGGAGAACGGGAGGTGGATCACTGATCCCTCCAACTTCAAGCAATGGTTCGAGTTCGACGCGGAACCGCGCCTGCGCGGGGTCACCGGGTTGATCTCCGGCGTCGGCGTCGATCTCCGGCGCGATCTCTCGGCCTTTTCGCAGGCTTCGCTCAACGCTACATTTTACATCAACCCGGCCAACACCGCCGGGAGCGCCGACGAGCAGCTTCACAACCATGGGGTCTTCTTCAGCCCGCTCCCTTTCGCCGAGACGCCCGGCTCGCTGGAAAAAGAGATCGCCGCCGTGGTCGAAGCGGGCGATTTTGTCGACATGCGCCACCTTCTGGACAAGACGGCGATCACGCGGGCGCTGATCGGCGTGATCTATGTGCAGGATTTCTGGCCCGATCCGGCGGGGTAAACCTCGGATGGATTGGCCGGAGTTCAGGGATTGGCCTCTGGTGTGACGACGATACTTGCTTTTTGGGTCACGATATTGGGAAATTCTTCACCGTGAGGATCATAATAGGTGTAGTGAAGAGTAACCTTCAAATATTTCGGTCTTGTCTTTAATTCTGCCAGATTTTCAAAGGTGGAAACCTTGCGGATTTTTGGCAAAAGCGGAAACCACTGTCGGGGCCGGTTCAAAATTTGACAGAGACGGAGCAAAATTGGACAGAGACGGTTCAAAACTGGAATTTTTGAATGGAAGCGCTTTTTCTGATTGATTCCCGCACCCATTCAGCCTCTCAGGAGGCCGGAGCGTAGCGGAGGCCTCCTGAGAGGCTGGCGATCCTCCCCCCTCCATCAGCAGAGGTTATTTTTGGTCGCACCGGGCCTATTTCCTGAGGCAAATTACTGCCTTGAAAAGAAACAGATCATCCACCGGTTGCCGCCCGATTTTGTCCGGCGCATCCTTGCCGATTTTAATGACCGCAAACTGGACGCTTTAAGCGCTGCGGCTCATCTCGGCGTTACCAGATCCCGGCTCTACCAACTGCGTACCGAATTTCTAAGCAACGGGAAGTCCTTTGAGCCAAAGCCCAGCGGAGGTGCCCGCAGCGGTCTCTGGCCCGCTCAGATTCATGATTTTCTTGAAGGTTTTCTCCCGTTACAAAACCCGCCAAATTACCAGCTTGTCGCCGATGAACTTCAACGACTCTGCGCCTTCAAGCGTGCTCGCTCCTCGGTCGAGGCCTACGTTAAAGCCCATTTCTCCCATCTTATTCCCGCTCCACTACGTAGAAAGCGGACTTATCGACGCTTCCGACGCGCCCGTGTCGGCGAACTTTATCAGCACGATAGCTCCGTCCATCAATGGTGGCCCTCTGCCTCCAAGCAAATCCTGCTGCTGACCGTCGATGACCACTCCGGCTTCAATGTGGCCGCCCGTTTTGTCGCTGCCGAAACGACATGGAACCATTTCTGCCATTTCCGGCACGCCTTTGAAACCTACGGCTTGCCTGATGCCATTTATACCGACGGATTGAGTCTTTTTGGCCCAAGCTCCAGCAGCGATCATTGCGATCCAAAAAGCCAATTCCAGCGCGCTTTACTCGGCCTCGGTGTCGCCCATCTGGTCGCACCGACTCCTCAAGCCAAAGGCAAAATAGAACGCCGTTTTGGCACCTTCCAGAGGCGTCTGGTCACGCTTTTGGCCCATGCCAAGACCCGGACATGGGAGCACGCCGACGAAGTCCTCCAGATGGAGATCAAACGCCAGAATAGAACCCGCCAGCGCAGCACAGGCTTCATTCCTCTTGATGTATGGGAAAAAGCCCTCTCGGAAAACAAGGCCCGATTACGCGCAACGCCTCCTTCCCGCCTCCTTGATCTTCATCTCTCCCTTCGCACGACGCGCCGTGTCAACAACGACCAAACCATCGACTTTGAGGGACAAAATTACGAAATCTCTCCATCTGACCGCAAGTCGGTCACCATCGTGCATCATCCCAACCGTAAATTTTGGGTCCTCGACCACCCTCCAACCGACGTTTGGCCCTTTATTTTAGGGGCTTTCAGCCTCTGAGCCTCTGTCAAATTTTGAACCGGCAAAAATTCCAGTTTTGAACCGTCGCCGACA
>DATMFV010000019.1:0-9844 GCA_035555975.1 Chthoniobacteraceae bacterium | reverse complement strand
TGGCGTCCCGAGCTTTCCGATGGAGGGAGGGCGCAATCTCGCGGTCATCAAGGTCGAAGGAATGGAGCCGACGCAGGCTCCGGACGAGTCGATGCTTTATTGATTTCGCGGCGCAAAGCGATGGGGTGAAAGAGAATTTTTTTTCCTCTTTCCCGGAGGCGTTCCTCCGTCTTTAATTTGAGGCAGTTTATGAAAACTCCCATCAAAGTTGCCGTAACCGGTGCTGCTGGCCAGATCGGTTATTCCCTGCTTTTCCGCATCGCTTCGGGTTCCATGTTCGGACCCGACCAACCTGTCGATCTTCACCTCATTGAGATCGAGCCTGCGCTCGGGGCTCTTGCGGGGGTGGTGATGGAGATCGACGACTGCGCTTTTCCGCTGGTCAACCGGATCGTCGCCACGGCCGACCTCAACGAAGGTTTCCGCGGGGTCAACTGGGCGCTGCTGGTCGGCTCCGTGCCGCGCAAGGCGGGGATGGAACGCAAGGACCTGCTCAAGATCAACGGCAAGATTTTCATCGGCCAGGGCAAGGCGATCGAAGGCAACGCGGCTTCGGATGTCCGCGTGCTCGTGGTCGGCAACCCGTGCAACACCAACGCGCTCATCGCCAAGGAAAACGCGAAGGGGATTCCGGCGAACCGGTGGTTTGCCATGACCCGCCTCGACGAAAACCGCGCGAAGACGCAGCTCGCCCAGAAGGCTGGCGTGCATGTTTCGCAGGTGAGCAATCTCGCGATCTGGGGGAACCACTCCTCCACCCAGTACCCGGATTTTTACAATGCGAAGATCGACGGCAAGGCGGTCACCGATGTGATCAGCGACGAAGCCTGGCTCCAGGGGGACTTTATTTCGACCGTCCAGCAGCGCGGGGCGGCGATCATCAAGGCACGCGGGCTTTCCTCCGCAGCTTCGGCAGCCAATGCGGTGGTCGATACGGTCCGTTCGCTCACCACGCCGACGGCGCAGGGCGACTGGTTCAGCGTGGCGGTGCCGACCGACGGTTCCTATGGTGTCAAGCCGGGCATTCTCTCCTCGTTCCCGATCCGCAGCAACGGCAGCGAATACGAAATCGTCCAGGGCGTGCCGGTCAATGCCTTTTCGCAGGGCAAGATCGACGCGACGGTCAATGAATTGAAGGAAGAAAGAAGCCTGGTGAGCGAGCTGGTGTAAGCCGCGTTCTTTTCTGCCGTTTCCTTATTTTACAAAAGGCGAAGTTCCATCACGGGGCTTCGCCTTTTTGTATGGCGGGGTTCCCGATCGGCAATCGCGATGTTTCAGAAACTGACCACGAACGGTGCCTCCAGGAGGGCGGGGCTGGACATTTTCTTTCGTTCTGTCACCATCCGATTCCCAGATGCCGCCAACCGAAGAACAGCCCTCGTCGCTGCTGGAGGGGATGGAGATTCGCAACTGGAGCCGCATGTCGGCGGAACTGATGTTCATCTATGACGATGAGATCGATGCCCAGTACCTGTGGCACAGGCAGCATCTGGATGATTATGCGGCGATCCTGATCCGCGAAGGGCGGTGTACCATTGAAGGTGAAGAGGGGCGCGTCGAAGCCTTGGCGGGGGAGTGGGTGCTTCCGAGGGGAAGGAACCGTTTCCAGGTTTTCACGCCCGGCTCGCGCATCCTCTCGATCCATTTTCTGCTTTCGTGGCCCGGCGGTATGCCGGTCTACGACTGGAATTCCACGCTGGTGATCCCTTCTGCCGAAGTGCCTGAACTGGAGGAGAGGGGCAAGCGTCTCGAAACGGTCATCGCGAATGAAACGCCGGGCGGCGGGAGGCGTCTGCGCCATAGCAGAAGCTCCCTGTTCGGCTATCTTCATATTTATCGGCATTTCTACCAATGGCTGGAAACCTTCGGGCAGGTGTTGGCCTCGCGTGGCGTCGGTCCCATTCCCCAGGGAAAGATCGACCCGCGCCTCCTGAAGGTGGTGCAGCTTCTCGACCGCCATCCGTTTCATGTCCCGCTTTCGCAAGCGGAGCTGGCTGCGCAGGTCAACCTGAGCACCAACCAGTTGACCCGCCTCTTCAAGGGCCAGTTCCGGATGACCCCCGCCGCCTACTTCGACCAGAGGCGCGGGCGGGAAGCCTTCACGCGGGTGCAAAGCTCAAGAGACGCCTTCAAGGAAATTGCCTACGACCTGGGGTTTAGCTCCCCCTCGCACTTTTCGACCTGGTTTGCGAAATGCTTTCGGCATTCGCCCAGCGAGATTCGCGGCTACTAGCTCTCTGTTCTCCGGAAAGTATCATGCCGCCGCGACCTGAAACGCCCGGTGCGTGGTGACTTTATAAAAGCCTTTGTTTCAATCCTGAAAGCGGCGTCGCTTGCGCGTTGCAGCAGAGAAGTGGAGACTTTACAGGTGTCTTCGGCATGTCAGGGCCGCCCCCTGCCGGAGTCATCCGGAATCCCCAATCCCCTTTTCTGCACTCATGCCAGTTTCCCCATTCACGCCGCGGTTGAAAGCCTCCGGGTTCACGCTTGTTGAGCTTCTGGTCTCGCTCGCCGTGGCAGCCACGGTGGTGGCGCTCGCCCTGTTCGGGATGAGGGGGCTGGGTGAACAGCGCGATGCCCGGGTTTGTGCCTCTCACCTGCGGCAGGTTTACCTGCTTGTCCAATCGTTCGTGGCTGACCACAACGGCCGCTTTCCGCCGATCTCGGCAGATCCGACCGGCGACGTGACCCTCCATTGGCGACGGGCCATTCTCCCCTACATGGGGCTTGATCCCGGGGGCTCCGGGATGGATATGGATGTCTATAAATCAAAGCTGATCTGCCCTTCCTTCAGCCGGCGCGAGGATCTCAAGGAAGCTTTCAAGGGGATTTGTTCCTTTGGGCTGAATACCTACCTGGCCGATCCGGCTGAACCGAAAAAACGGGGCATTCCCGTGAGCAGCATCCGACGCCCTGCGGGACTCTTCTTTGCGACGGAAACCATCATCAGCCCGAACGGGCTGCCCAAGGAAGCGATCACTCCCATTGACATCAACGGCAATCCGACCCAGTGGGGGAGACATCGCGACCGTGCTTTTCAGAACGTGATGTTTGCCGACGGGCACATTGAGTTTTTCGAGGATGTCACACGGCTCAAGAAGATTCCTTACGGAGTCGGCCGGGAGCAGGATGTCTGGACGCCTTGATGCCCCCTGTTGTGTTCGCCCGGGCCTTTTCCATTTTGGCCCGGGTGGCCTCCGCACGTTCCCTTTCCGACACGGCAGCGACATCGCCTGCCCGCCATGCCATCCCAATCAACCCTTCAACCCAACTGCTGACCATGAAATCAAAGAACACCCCCATCCCTTTCACCTGTCGCCAACGGTTGCGTGCCCCTGTGCGTCGTTTAAGAGGGCTTCACGTGGCCATGCTGGCCGGAGCCCTTTCCCTTGCTGCCTCCGGCCCGCTGGCAGCGAAGACCTGGAGAGCCGCTGTCGTCGACGGGGATTGGGACGACACGGCGAGTTGGGTGGGCGGCACGGTGCCTGGTGATTCGGGCAACGTCGCCGATAACGCCGATTTTAACTACAATGGCACGTACCCCGCCGTGACGGTGAATCTCAATATCCCCGACGCTACGGCGACCCTTCTTCGTGTCGGTCTGGGGCAAAGCGTGGAATTCAACATCGGGACCGGAGGGGGGCTGACGCTGGGCAGCATCTCGCGGGTGGGGGATACCGCCGTTGCTTATGGTTCGGGTCCGGGTATCCTGACGGTGAACGGCCCGGCCACAGGTTCGGGAACGCTTAATTTCCGTGAGCTGTTTGTTCAGAACGGCTCCTCGGCCATCTTTTCAGGGAGCAACCTGAAGGTTGCAGCTACCAGCAACATCACGCTGGGGAATATAGGCAACGATAATATCCTGACGGTAACCGGCGGGGCGGAGCTGGCAGCGGCGGGAATTGGTTTCGGCCACGCCAGCAACGGCCTTGGCACGAAAGGCAATCAGGTCAAGGTGGAAGCCGACTCGACCCTTAAACTGACTTCGGGAGGTGCGACGATCGGCAGCGCGGCAAACCACCGCTCCAATTCCCTGACGGTCTCGGGCCTCAATGCGGTGCTGGAAGTGCAGGCGGGCGCTTTGAATATAGGCAATGGCACTGCCACCAACTTTGGCGGAAACGCTGTCGAGATCAGCCTGGGCGGCCTGGTGAGAACCGGGAGTGCGACCCAGATCAATGGCTATGCGTTCAATGGCGGCGATCACGACGGCGCCAATCGTCTCGTCATCGCGGCAGGCGGTTCCTTTACCTCGTCATCCACGATCACCAACCACGGGTTGCTTCAGCTTGCCGAGGGAGGCGTTCTCGAAGGGAAAACAATCGCGGGCGATGCGACCGCTCTCACGGTTGCTGTTGAAGACGGGGCGCGTTTCGAGGCGGCCGGCAGCGGGCTGGGCAGCACGGTGACCACCCACGTCGCCAGCGGCGGCCGTTTTGCCGTCGGGCTCGAAGGGGCGACGACGGCGTCGCAACTGACGCTCGACTCCGGCCTCCAGTTCTCTGCGGGAAGCGCGCTGGAACTCTCGCTTTTCGAGGATGGCTCGATGGATGCCATTCACTTTTTGAACAACGCTTCCCTGACGGGCGAAGTGAATCTTGTCCTCGACCAGAGTGCGCCCGTAGCCGGTTCCTGGGTCGTTTTTACAGGGGACACTTCCCGAATCAATGCTCTCTTTCATCTTGATGCCTTGAACCCCGCCATCTGGGATACTTCCCGGTTTAATGAAGATGGCGGCTGGCAACTGGCGGTCATCCCGGAGCCTTCCCTGGTGGCGTTGCTGACCGCGGCCGGGCTTTGTCTCGCCGGTGATCGGCTGCGTCGCCGCCGGCGCGTTTCCGGGAATGCAGCCTGACTCATGCCTCCGTGTTCTGAACAACCGATGAAGCCATCTCTGAAACTTTCCAGTGCGGTGAAGCCTGCCGCGTCCTCCGCCATGACGCGTTTTCGCGTCGCTCATGTCCGGTCTCTCTTTTGCGGCCTGATTACGACCGCATGGGCCGTCTGCGCGGGTCTTTCCTCATCCATGGCGGGAGAGGGGCGGGAAGCTACCCTTGCGGGGATCCCGGCGGGAGCGATCACGGTCGATGGAAGGTTTGACGAACCGTTCTATGCCAAGGCTCACTGGCAGACTTACCCCGATGCGGCGCAGCAACAGGAAGCCGGAGGGGCATCGACCCGCTTTTCCCTGCACCTGGATGATTCCCACCTTTACCTGAGCGCCACGGTGATCACCTCCGATGGGCGCGCGGTGGCAAAGCTGACCGAACGGGATGGCGGGCTATCCAAGGAGGATTCCGTCGAGTGGTTCCTCCAATGCGGGGCCGACCCCTCTGAGGGGTATCAGTTGATTGTGAACGCCCTGGGGAGTGTCGCCGATTATCAGTTGGTCCAGGGAGGGTTGCTCGGCGCTGCCAGCTATAATGCCGATGTCGGGATCGCCGCCCGACCGACCCAAAAGGGGTGGCAGTTTGAGATGGCCATCCCTCTCGCTCAACTTGAAATCGATCCGTCGCGGAAAAGCTGGGGCCTGCAACTGGCTACCAACCAGGCACCCAGAGACGGGAAAACCGTCCGGTTTCAGTCGTGGTCTCCCGTGGCTCATTCGCTGCGGAGTTTTCAGGCGTTTGGCACCTTGGCGCTGCCCGATCATGCGGACTTCAGCCGCTTCGCCTGGAGGGTTTACCCTGAAGCGCCCGTTATGGTTGAGCGAGGGGGGCGTTTCTTTTTCCAGAATCGCGTGGAGATCGAAAATGGTACGCCGCAGTACCGTATCCTTGATCTTGGCATCCAACTGCCCGGTATCGAAGCGCCCGCGGTGAGGAAGGTGGCGCTGGCTCCCGGCAAGCGTTCCCGCATGAGTATCGAGGCTCCTCTTGGTGCGGTCGATCGCCTTTCGGGACAGCTCATCTACCGCCTCGCCGAGCGGGCTCCGGGCAAGGGGCTTCTCAAGCAGATCGCCGCTCCCGTGGAACTGCATTATACCCCGTGGGAACTGGAACTGATCGACCCCGGCTACCGGCAGACGATCTTTGCCACCCAGAAGCTGACGCATTTGCGCGCCCGCCTGGTGCGGACCGACCCGGAGGCCGACGCGGCCCACCTGAGCGGCAGGCTGATCAGCGACGAAGGGAACGAACTTCCGGCAACGTTCACCCCGGCAGGAGAGAACGACTGGGAGGTTTCCGTCGCCGGGATTGAGAATCTCGCCGACGGCAGGCACCGCTTCAGCGTGACCATTGGTGAGGGGGAAGAGCGATTTTCTCTGGAGCGTGAGATGACCAAGCTTCCCTACCAGAAAGGTGAAGTCTGGATCGACGCGCTTGGCATCGTCCGCCGTGAAGGGGTTGCCATCCCTTTCTATGGTTATTCTTTTGGAAACTGGACTTCTCTTGAGAAAGAGTGGCTTCCCGGTTTTGAGCCGAACCTCGCCGGTCCGGTCGCCGCATGGGGCGCGGGAGAGAAACGTTTTGAAAGTCAACTCAAAGCCATCTCCCATCTGAAAAGCCTGGGCATCTATTCCATTCTGGATGTGCCGACCGCCACCGCCGCCTGGCGTGACGGTGGTGAACGCCGGAGAACGTATCCTTTGTCCCCCCTGGGAGAGAGTGAGAAGGACGAATACCGGGCCTCGATCCGGCGAATGAAGGGGAACCCGGGGGTGATTGCCTATTACCTTGCCGACGAACCCGAACTCAATCAACAAAACCCGCGCCGCCTGCGGCAGGTGGCTGATCTTTACCGGCAGGGCGACCCTTACAAGCCGGTGGTCATCGTCAACAATACTTACAATGGATTGATCGATTATCTTGAAACGAGCGACATTTCGATGCCGGACCGCTACCCTGTCTTTCGGAAGAACAGCGGCTCCTCCGCGTCGATCGGGGCGATCGAGCTTCATCTCGTCGCCGTCCCGCTGGGCAGAAGCTCGTATCGCGCGCGCTGGGCCACGCTCCAGGCCTTTGACTATTCAATGGTCAACATCCCTGACGCCCGCGGGCCGACGGCGCGGGAAATGCGCGCCCAGCAGGTCAGCGCCCTCATCGGGGGAGCCACCGGGATTACCTGGTACCCGCAGAAGAATGTCTATGATCTTCCCGGCGTCCTTTCGAGTCTCGTCTATCTGGAGAAGGAGTTTCGCTGGGTCTTTGAAACGCGCCAGCAGGTGCTTCCGAGGGCCGCAGCGGAACATCCCGGGCTTCAGTGCGCCATCCTTGAAGGGGCTGCCGGGCCGATGATCCTCGTCGTCAACTCCGAGTGGAAGCAGGTTCAGGCGCGGATCGGCGATCCCTTGCTGAAAACCATCGCCCGCTGGAAGCAGGTCGGGAGCGGCAATGCTCTGGCCACTCAGGAGGGGGCGCTCTCCTTCCGCCTGGAAGCTCACGAAGCCACCATCCTGATCCCCGATTCCATGGAGATGCCCGACCTTGACTGGCCTGCCGTGGAGCAGGCGGAGGCGCGCATCAATGCCGGGGCGATGGTCGAAGGGAATGTGGCCCATCGCTCCACGGGGACGGTGGCGGTCCCGTTCCCGGAGGCGGCCACTTATCCCGACGTGGCGATGGCAGTGGTCGACGGCATGAAATCGCCGCGTGCAAACGGCTATGCCTGGCGTCCGTTCAAGGGCGGGGAGGGGGTCGAACTGCGGTTTACCGCCCCGAAGCGGCCCCGGCGCGTGGTCATCCATGGAACCAACTTTACCAAAGGCCGGATCGAGATCAGGGAGGGCGGGGAATGGAAAAAAGTCGCCTCTTTTGATCGTCCCCTGTCGGACGAACCTCTGGAGATGACGCTTCCCGGCGAAGCGACGAGGCAGCTCCGTTTCCTGGGGCAGGAGATGGCGCCTCATCACGCTCTTTTTTCAAGTCAGGTGAAAATCGCCGAGATCGAGGTCTATGAATAAGGCGGCTTTGCTGGCGCTGGTTTACCTGATCTGGCTTTTCCCCGTTTGGGGGGAGATCCGGGAGGGCGAGATCATCCTGCAATGGCAGGGGCGCACGGACATCAACGAACTGGCTCATGGCGATCCGCGCCCCGGCCAGTTGGTTCCGCAGACGGTTTCCGGGACGCTGGGGCCGTATGACGAGCTTGTTTTCGAGGTTGAACCGCAAGAGGCTCCCCAGGGGAGGCAATACCTCGACCTGCTTCTGCCCGGCGGCGCTTCGCTGGATCGCTTCACTGTGGCCTGCTATCTCTACCCGACGCGCGGCCGTACCCGGGAAGAGCTGGTGAGCGCGATCGGGCCGGAGGGGCGTACCGGCTTCTCGCTCCGGAACTCATGGCGCATCCCTGTTTTTGAGTTTGGTGATGGAGCGATCAACTCCGTGACGACGGTGCAGCACCGGGGCCGGAGCGAGGTAGCCCTTGATCTGGATTGCTGGCAACACCTTGCGGTGGTTTTTGATCAAGGGACGCTTCGCTTCTATAAAAACGGCATCCTCATCGGGAAGAGCGAGACCGGGCTTGGAGAGATTGCCTTTGGCACCGGCACGTCGCTCCGGATCGGGGCGCACCCTTACGTCAAGGCGGGGTCCGACAGTCCGCTGGCCAGCTATCCTTTTGCGGGGCGCATGACCGGCCTGTTTCTTTCCGGTCAGGCGCTCAATGAAGAGGAAATCTTTGAGCTGATGGAGCGGATGCTTCGTCCGTAACGGGCGCGGCGACCCTCCGCGATGGCTGCACGGGGGCGCGGGGGCTTACTCCCACTCGATCGTCGCCGGCGGTTTGCTGGAGATGTCGAGGCAGACGCGGTTGACCCCTTTGACCTCGTTCATGATCCGGCTGGAGATCTGGGCGAGGAGTTCGTACGGCAGGCGGACCCAGTCGGCGGTCATGCCATCCTGGCTTTCGACGACGCGCAGCGCGATGGTGCTGTCGTAGGTCCGTTCGTCCCCCATCACCCCGACGGAGCGGACCGGCAGGAGGACGGCGAACGACTGCCAGACGCGGTAGTACCATTCGCTCGCCTTCATTTCGTTGACGACGATGGCATCGGCCTCGCGCAGGATGCGGAGGCGTTCCGGCGTGATTTCGCCCAGGATGCGGACGGCGAGACCGGGGCCGGGGAACGGCTGGCGGTGGACGACCTCCTTCGGCAGCCCGAGCTGGAGCCCGACCTGGCGCACCTCGTCCTTGAAAAGCTGGCGGAGCGGTTCGACCAGTTCGAACTGCATGTCGTCAGGCAGGCCGCCGACGTTGTGGTGGCTCTTGATGAGCGCCGAGGGGTTGCCGGAGATGGAGATGCTTTCGATAACGTCGGGGTAAAGCGTCCCCTGCGCCAGAAAGCGGAAGTTTTCGTCCGAGGTGGTCAGTTCCCGCACGGCTCCCTCAAAAACGCGGATGAACTCGTTGCCGATGATCTTCCGCTTGGTTTCGGGATCAGTCACCCCTTCGAGTTTGGTCAGGAAACGCTCCGTCGCGTCGACGTATTTGAGGCGGAGGTGGAAATGTTCGCCGTAGAGGCGTTGCACGGTCTCGGCTTCGTTGGCGCGGAGCAGGCCGTTGTTGACAAAGACGCAGGTCAACTGGTCGCCGATCGCCTTGTGCAGGAGGGCGGCGGAGACCGAGGAGTCAACCCCGCCGCTCAAGCCGAGGACGACGTGGTCGTCGCCGACCTGTTCGCGGATGTCGGCGCAGGTCTGTTCGATGAAGGAACCCATCGTCCAGTCGGGGCGGCAGCCGCAGATGCGGTGGACAAAGTTTTCGAGGATTTCACGACCGCGCGGGGTGTGGGCGACTTCCGGGTGAAACTGGAGGCCGAAGATCTGTTTTTCGGTATGCTCGATCGCGGCAAAGGGGGAGCCGGTGGTGTGGCCGACGGAGCGGAACCCTTTCGGGAGGCTGG